>LXQD01000345.1 GCA_003326215.1 Nostoc minutum NIES-26
TGATTTTATTAATTGCTATTGCCTATACTTGTGCTATTTTAGCTGGTCGTAACTCTTGCAAAATGGGATTACAAAAATATGTTGGTCGTCTCAAAGAACTCAAGCGATTGCACCGTCGGCATAGTGCCTTTTGGGTTGGTTTATATGGCCATTTATGGGTAGGTGCAATGGAATTTTGGGCTGATTTAGCCTATGAATTCATGCGTTTAAAGCCTGGTAAATTACCTTATTTTCATAAAGGTTTACGTGCTATGGCTCTTATCCAGTCTGCTCTATAGCCTTTGTGTCACCCCTTCAGCTAAAACTCTCTTCCTTCTGCCCTCTGCCCTCTGCCCTCTGCCCTCTGCCCTCTGCCCTCTGCCCTCTGCCTTATCTTAATGATAAATATTCACGCCGACCTACTTAGTTATGAAGTTTCAATTTTGAATTCCTTGAAACGGTTGACTGCGCCATATATTAATTTTCCTGTCAAATCCACCACTGGCAAGGGTTTGACCATCTGGACTAAATGCGATCGCACTTACCCAATCACTATGTCCATAAATTGTATTTAATAACTCGCCTGTGGTTAAATCCCACAGTTTTATACCATCTCTACCAGCACTAGCCAGGGTTTGTCCATCAGGGTTGATTGCGATCGCATTCACCCAATTGTTGTGTCCTGTGAAAGTACGGATTGGTTGTCCAGAGTTAATATTCCACAGTTTAATCGTGCGATCGCGGCTGCCACTTACTAAATTTTCTCCATCTGGAGTAAAAGCTACGCCACTAACTGCATTGGCATGTGCTGCCAATTCCCGAATTAATTTACCAGTACTTAAATTCCAAAGCTTAATTACACCTTTGCTGTCACCACTAGCTAAAGTCTGACCATTAGGACTCATAGCCAAAGTATAAATTGAGTTATCAAAGCGTACTAAAGTAGCCAATGGACGCTGCTGTCGCAAATCCCACATGCGAATTCCGTCTAAAGCACCACTGACGAGAACTTTGCTATCGGGAGATACAGCTAAAGACAATACATTACTTGTATGTCCAACAAAAGAGCGACTAAACCTATTATTTCTCAGGTTCCAAAGGTTGATAGTGTTGTCATTACTACAGCTGGCTAAGGTTTGGCCATCCGGTGAAATCACCAAAGATTCCACTGATGTTTTGTGCCCTTTCATTCGCCCCACTAATTTGCCTTTTTCTGCATTCCACAAACGAATTCCCCCCTCATTGTCAGCACCGCCACTAGCCAGAATTTTGCTATTTGGACTAAACACTAAAGATTTGACGGTTCCTGTATGTCCGAGCAGGCTATAAACTAGCTGGGGATTGGCAAAGCTTCTCGTTTGGGAATTTGGTATTACTTGCAAGGCAGCATCAGCAATATGAATATAAAACCCTTGCCAGATTACTGGAAGGGCGATCGCTGCCATAAATGCCAGAATAATGTACGGGCGTAGTACAAAATTACCTCTACTACCTCTTCCCTCACGACTCACAAATTTTTCCTCACTATTTGAGTAGTTAAGCCATTTTATTGCTAAAAACTACGAGTTGAAAAATAAGAACCGTTTCTTCACTCAGCAACGCCAACCGCAACCACTTGCTACCCTACGGGAAACTGCTCCCACGAGGTATACAACAATAAGGAAAACCCCCGTACAAGCTTCTACAGCAATCCTGTACGGGCACAAGTTTTTGCACTCCTCCTCACTCAGTAAAGCCACTTTCTTTACTTGGGGAGACCGCAAAACCCTTACGAGTGGCGCTCGTTCCGACGCTCGATAACGCTTCGCTATCGCTACCACTAACGACACTTCCTACCCTGCGGGAAGGCGTTCCGCGTACAACGGAGGTAACCCCACGCCAGTTCTCTCAAGTCGGCAAAGCCGCCCACGAGACTGGCTCCGCAACGGAGTGTCTCACCGCAATAGCTCCTCAGCATTCCCTAATAGGGTGGCTTCTTCTTAGTAACGGTCAGCATGGGTAGAGTCGGACTAGATGAGCGAGAAGGCAAGTAGTGTTGTACCACAGGCTCCTCTGGGGTAGAACGGCGTTGCTGGATACGCCACAATTTCCAGGCAAGGGTTATCCCTGCTGTTCCCAAACCAAAGGCAAACAATGACCAGCTATCATCTAATCCACCAATCAAGGCATCTACCACACCTACGGTAATCAATACACTGATTAGTGGGTCTTTCCTGTAGGTTGACTTCAAAAAACGAGGTAATACAGCATTCATCACAGTTTGGTTTTTCCAGTTCACCTTTTGTGTCAATTTACCGAGAATACCTCACCTGCAAGTTGCCTTTCTGATGAAAAGCATCTAAATATTATAATTTTCTTCAGTAGGGTAATTAAGTGTAGTAATTAACCATCTTGCGTGAGTCATTTGCAAGTCTAAGATAACACTGACACTCTCGGACGTACTTCATAGTTATAAACGGCAAGTCATAAGAGGTAGTTCGCTATCAATCGATATAGTCAAAACCAGCTAGGTATTCCAGCTGGTTCAAACTTTTCTAATTACTAGCTTACAACTTACCGAAACAGGGCGGAGGAGCGGAGGAACCGAAGAGCGGGGAAAGATAAAACTCTAGCCTGCTACCTTCTGTCTCCTCACTCAGAACTATTTCAGTCCGAGCCATGACAGCACACCTTGATTGGTGACGTACTCAATCAACACCATCAAGCCAAAGCCAATCATTGCAGCTCGACCATTCAATCGTTCAGCATACTCATTAAAACCAAATTTAGGGTCTTCTAGTTTAGGTGTAACTGTTGGTTGTGGTTGTGTCATTTTCAAAAAACCTCTTTTCGGCAAACGGGATTTGATAGCGAGAAGTCTAAGCGGAGGCTTTCTCCAAGTAGAACTTCAATGGGTTTTGAACTGATTGCATGGCTTGAACCCCAAGATAGCTTGAAAAATCTAGCAGGTTATTAGGATGAAGCTATGCAAGAGCGCTGTTAACAAATTGTAATTATTCTTTATATATTGTAGAAATCTTACGTTAATAGTCAAGAGTAAGAGTTTGAAGCTTCCATAGTGGGGTTGAAAACGCTAGGTTGGTATGTAGTTAAGCTGAATACGGAAGTGCTGGTCTCTTACTGGCAGGCTAAAGTTGAACAAAAAATCATCAGAGGCGGTACATGGAAATCGGCGTTCCCAAGGAGACTAAGGATCAGGAATTTCGGGTAGGTTTGAGTCCTTCTAGCGTGCGGGTGCTAAAGGAAAATGGTCATGCCATCTTCGTTCAGACCCAGGCAGGTAGCGGTGCTGGATTCACAGATGATGATTACATAGGCGCTGGGGCAGAGATTGTCCCCACATCAGAAGCGGCTTGGAATCGAGAGTTAGTTATCAAAGTCAAAGAACCACTAACAAGTGAATATAAATTTTTGCAAAAGGAACAAATATTATTTACTTATCTGCATTTGGCTGCCGATCGCAAATTAACTGAGAATTTAATTGATTGTGGCACTTGTGCGATCGCCTACGAAACCGTAGAGCAACCCGGTGCTAACAGACTGCCTTTGCTCACCCCCATGAGTGTAATTGCAGGTCGGTTATCAGTGCAATTTGGGGCCAGGTTCCTAGAACGCCAGCAGGGAGGCAGGGGCGTACTTTTAGGGGGAGTTCCTGGAGTCAAAGCAGGGAAAGTAGTGATTTTAGGTGGGGGCGTTGTTGGTACAGAAGCAGCTAAAATCGCCGTAGGCATGGGTGCGATCGTGCAAATTTTAGATGTAAATGTTGAACGTTTATCCTACCTAGAAACTTTATTTGGTTCTAGAGTGGAATTGCTTTATAGCAACTCTGCCCATATCGAAACCGCCGTCAAAGAAGCTGACTTGCTGATTGGTGCTGTTTTAGTCTTAGGACGTAGGGCACCTACACTAGTATCCCGCGAATTGGTCAAACAAATGCACCCTGGTTCTGTAATTGTTGACGTTGCCGTCGATCAGGGTGGTTGTATAGAAACCTTACATGCCACATCCCACACCAATCCGGTATACATAGAAGAAAGCGTAGTACATTATGGTGTGCCCAATATGCCAGGGGCAGTACCTTGGACAGCAACCCAAGCACTCAACAACAGCACACTACCTTACGTCGTCCAATTGGCAAATCTGGGCATCAAGGCACTGGAAGTCAACCCAGCCTTAGCTAAGGGTGTAAATGTGCAAAATCATCGCTTAGTGCATCCTGCCGTCCAAGAGGTGTTTCCTGATTTAGTCAATTAATTTCACAAATAGTAAACTCAACTGAATTTTTACGGGAGTTGGAAACTCGATTGTAGAGAGAGAATAAGGGTGTAAAAAAGTAAGGTGTAGGAAGAATTTTCAACCATTCCCAACTCTAAATTAAAATCACACAAAAATCATTTCTCCTACACCCCACACCCTTAATGCCCAATAAGTTGTGTATGCTGAGACATCAGGACTTACGCACAGGTAACGGAAAATCGAACCACAGAGGACGCAGAGGACACGGAGAAATAGGAGTTTGAGAGATTTCTTGCGTAAGTCCTATTTATATTATTAAGGTGTCCAAGTACAAGGCAGTCACTGTTTTAAAAGTGCTAGCCTTTGGCAATTAGGCTAATTGTCTTATCAAATACACCAATGGGTTCCTGCTCAATACCTGGCATCACAACCAAGCTCAGCGATGCGAGTCTACAAGCATCCCTTATAGTGCCTTATTGGGTGCAAACTCTAATTGTTTGTTTGTGAGTAGCACATCGCCAGGATATCTAACCAATATTTGGAAATTATTTAAATACTTCAACAGTTTTCCAATTGTAGCTTGTCCCTCGTATATTTCTCTATAGCTGTATTCCGTGTAGAGAAAACGCGTCTTCTTTAAAGCTTTTTTTCCACCTCGGAATATATCTAGCTCGGCACCCTGAACATCCATCCAGATAAAATCGATGCTCTCAATTTCATGTTCCTCGCACCAATCGTCCAGTGTCACTGTTTTGACTGTTATGGCGCGATCGAATTTTATCCAAGGATGCGATACAAGATGATCTTTCGGTTTTCTAATAGAACCTGAAAGATCCCAACCATCAGGCATCATTTCAGCTTCTTGTTCATTTTTGTGACCGCCACTTTGATAAAATTCAATCTCACCGTTACGATCGCTTAATGCAATTTCAAAAAGTTGCAAATTGGGGTGCTGACCTACTTTTTGTTTAAAACGAGTTGCTGCTCTAGGATCGGGTTCAAAGCAATAAACCTTGGGATTCTTAAAAATTTGTAAAAACCAAAGTGTGTGCGAACCATCATTGCAGCCGATCTCTAAAATTGTAGGATCGGGTTTGCCGACGCATTCCTGTATTAGTTTCTTACTAATACCAGAATAAGATACTGGCGGGAGTCCTTGAAAAAAGTCATAGATAGACCTCAAATGCCTTTTAATGCGAGGAAAGTGAGTCAGCATATCTATGAGAAGCTGCATATTTATACCTCATACTTCCTGTATTGCCTAACTATTTATTTAACCCCAGTGTGAAATTTATTACAACTATCGCCGAGATTTTTCCGCACAACTTCGATAAAGCGTTATGGTGCGATCGCTCAGCATGAAAGCGTCTATCCTGAAAAATGTGGCTACGATTGGAGGAAATTCGTGGAATTTTTATCCGAAGTCGCAATTACGCATCTGAATTATTGTCAACTCAAGGTTTTAACATGGACGAGGTTTAGTTTTAGAACCTACCAAATTAGCAATAGAAACGATCCTAGGAGAGTTTGTTCCGGATAAACGCCCTGTAGAAGCACAACAGTAGGAGATTGTATGGAGACGCTAAAGTATTTTCTTCCCCAAGTCTGGTTTGTGATTTTAGCTCTCTTCCTCTTCCTTTACGTGATGCTAGATGGATTTGACTTAGGGGTAGGCATTTTGTCTCTTACCTCCTCCGATGAAAAACGGCGGAGCATCTTGATGACTAGCTTAAGCAACATTTGGGATGCCAATGAAACTTGGTTAGTTCTCATGGCAGGGGCGCTGTTTGGAGCATTTCCCCTAGCCTATAGCACCATTTTGAATGCCCTGTATATCCCAATTATCATCATGATATTTGGGTTCATCTTTCGTGCTGTGGCATTTGAATTTCGTGAATTAGCAAAGCGAAAAGTGTTTTGGAATTTAGCCTTTGGTGCTGGAAGTTTTGCCGCCGCACTCGGTCAAGGATTCGCCCTTGGTTCTGTGTTAAAAGGGATTGAAGTTGATGAGGAAGGGCATTTTATTGGCACTACCTGGGACTGGCTGAGTCTTCCATCGGTGCTGGTAGCTTTGACGTTAATTCAAGGTTACGTCCTAATTGGCTCTACCTATCTGATCTGGAAAACTACAGGTGAATTGCAGGAAACTCACTATAAAACTGCCAAAATTGCTGCTTGGACAACGATGATTGGTGCGATTTTCATCACGATTACGACACCAATATTTTATGAAAGTGCTAGGTTGCGAGTGTTTCAACCACCACTAGTTTTCATTTTTGCCGTCATTCCCTTGTTAGGAGTCGTATTGATTTCGCAACTCCTTAGCAGTCTCAACCGTAAACAAGAGAGAGCGCCTTTCGTTTGGACTATTCTGCTGTTCGTGCTGTCTTTCATTGGCTTAGGATTAATTGTCTTTCCCTACATCATTCCCCCTGAAATCACCATCTATGAAGCATCTGCCGACCCCAGCTCTTTGGTAATCATGCTAATTTTTATTGGTTTATTGATTCCTGTGATGCTGTTCTATAACCTTTATCAGTACATTGTTTTTCGGGGTAAGGTGACTGGCGGTCACTACGGGGAATAAAAATAGAATTTGTACTCTGGGCGATGCGTACAGGTTCTAGCTAGTTTGCGGTTTGAGAAAAATTCGATTAGACAGCTTTTTACACAGGAAATTAGGCAAAAATCTGTGATTTATCAAGATATTTTGCAAAAGGGCGAAAAACGAGGAAATAAAAAAGAAGCATTAGCACTGATTCTGTGTCTTTTGACACAGCAGTTTTGTGGAATAGAGCCGGAGATAGAACAGCAGATTTCGCACATTATCTATCACTCAACTAAAGGAGTTAGCTGACGCGCTGTTGGATTTCAACAGCCAAAGTGATTTAGTGAAGTACCTAGCTAATATCTCTCCATCTCAAGTTAATCTAGAAGATTAAGAAGCAGTATCCAAGCGATCGCTTCACCTAACACCACTCAACTACAATATAAATAGACTTTGTTGAGATTTGTATAGTTAGGGGTGAAGCTGTTATGGCTCCCGCCGTTTTAATTGAAAATCTGCAAAAGCGCTACGGCACGGTGGTTGCCGTCAAAGATGTTTCGTTTCAAGTAGAAGCTGGAGAAATCTTTGGTTTACTAGGACCCAACGGAGCTGGCAAAACCACGACTCTGCGTGCCTTGTGTACACTCACTACACCGGATGCTGGCAAAATAGAAGTATCTGGCATTTCTGTGTTGGATAATCCTAAATTGGCAAGACAACGACTAGGTTATGTCGCTCAGGAAGTTGCCATAGATAAGGTGCTAACTGGACGAGAACTGCTACAATTACAAGCTGCACTTTATCACCTCCCAAACGCGGTAGCGAAACAGCGCATTGACACAGTATTAGATTTACTTGGTTTACAGGAATACGCCAATAAAAAAACAGGAACCTACTCCGGTGGGTTACGCAAACGCCTTGACTTGGCGGCTGGATTGCTCCATGCACCAGATGTTCTGGTATTGGATGAGCCAACTGTAGGACTTGATATAGAAAGCCGTTTTGTGGTCTGGGATTTTCTACGCAAGTTGCGGGCATCCGGGACAACAGTACTGATTACCAGCCATTATTTAGAAGAGATTGACGCGCTAGCCGATCGCGTAGCAATTGTTGATCGCGGTGTTGTGATTGCCTCTGGAACACCTTCGCAGTTAAAAGACCAAGTAGGTGGCGATCGCATCACTTTGCGAATTCAAGAGTTTTCCCCCACCGAGGAAGCTGAAAAAGCCAGAAACCTCCTCAAAGGATTACCCTTTGTACAAGAGGTAATCATTAATAGCGCCCAAGGTAATTCCCTCAACTTGGTGGTGACACCCCAAAATGATGCTTTGATTACCATACAGCAAGCGCTGATTACCGCAGGCTTGCCCATATTTGGCATTGCCCAATCTCGCCCCAGTCTAGATGACGTTTACCTCGCCGCCACAGGACGCACCTTGCTGGATGCAGAACTCGCAGCAGTTGCCAATCGCGATCCTAAAGCCGAAAAGAAGCAAAATATGAGGTAGACACTTTTAAATGGTCAGTAGTCAGTTGTCAGCGATTAGTAGCAAACAACCCACAACTGACAACTGACTACTATCAACTAACAACTAACAAAATCGCTATGAGTGTTACTCCTAAATCTAATATGAATTGGCAGCAACTAGCATCGCCCCCAGTGAATGCTGATACTGCTCCCAATTTTTTTGGTGAATTGATACAAGAGACGCTGGCTTTGACTCGTCGCTTGTTTATTCAGTTGCAACGTCGTCCCTCAACCTTAGTTGCAGGGATCATTCAACCAGTAATGTGGTTAGTGCTGTTTGGCGCTTTGTTCCAAAATGCTCCCAAAGGCTTGTTTGGGAGTACGGCAAATTACGGTCAGTTTTTGGCTGCGGGTATAATAGTCTTTACAGCTTTTGCTGGCGCACTAAATGCTGGTTTGCCTGTGATGTTTGACCGCGAGTTCGGCTTTTTAAATCGTTTACTGGTAGCACCCTTAGCATCGCGGTTTTCGATTGTCTTTGCTTCGGCAATCTTTATCATTAGCCAAAGTTTACTGCAAGCAGCAGCGATTGTAGCAGCAGCAGCATTTTTAGGGGCTGGACTACCAGATGCAGCAGGTTTGGGTGCGATCGCCTTGATTATCTTACTCCTAGCTTTGGGTGTGACTGCTATCTCTCTAGGTTTAGCTTTTGCCTTACCCGGACATATTGAATTAATTGCGGTAATTTTTGTAACTAACTTGCCGCTGTTGTTTGCTAGCACCGCCTTGGCACCTTTATCCTTCATGCCCAAGTGGTTGCAGGTTGTGGCTACCCTTAATCCTCTCAGCTATGCCATTGAGCCAATTCGTTATCTCTATCTCCACAGCAATTGGGGACTAGATAGCGTAGTCATGCAAGCTCCTTGGGGTGATGTTACATTTGGTGGAGCGTTGCTGGTGTTGTTTGGCTTTGCTGTTGTTGCTTTGCTGAGCATTCAACCCCAACTGAAGCGGACTCTTGCTTAAGATAAGTTAGAGCAATTTAAGGTTCAAAACTCCATGAAAAAACAATTTTTACCAGTTATCAAAGTCTTTGTGGCTACTATAGCAGGAATTGGCTTTAGTTCCTGGCTCTTAGCTCAACCTAGCTCAGCTCAAGTTAGCCCAACTGATGCTTTTCCCAGTGGTAGTACAACAGACGAAAATACCAATCCGTTCTCCCGCAGTAACTCAGATAATTTCAATATGTTTGACCTGATTCATCGGGCAAATTTCGGGACTCTCAATTGGGATACTAACGAACAAAACCAACAACTAGACTCAGCAGCAGCAGCCTTTAAAGCAAGGCAACAAAAACTACTTCAGGGTCAACAGCAGCAAGGACAGGCAACGCCAAGTTTGCCAGCAATTACACCTGGCACATCTGGAAGTGCTACACCTCCGGTGCTGACACTCCCCTCGCAACAAAACTGAATGAAGAACTAGCTCCTCACCAAAATAGTGTTGAGGAGCTAGCCGCGCGATCGGGAGTTGAAGTTATTTTCTGGCTCAGAATTCAGCACGAATGCGAAAAGTCGAAGTGGTGGTTCGTCTTTGGCGTTTTTGCAGGCTAGCCACAACTCTCAACAACTTCGGTAACTCAGATTAAAGTCCCAGTTTGCTGAAAACATCGCTGGCGTGGGTGGCTGTGTTGACACTAGCGTCAACATGAATGATTTTGCCGTTAGGGTCAATTACATAAGTGACACGCTTGGCATAACCACCGCCATCAACATCGTAAGCACCGATCAGGGTTTTGTTGGTGTCTGCCAACAAAGGAAAATTCAAATTATATTTTTGAGTGAATGCTTGATGAGAGGCTTCATCATCTGCGCTGACTCCCAGCACTACAACATCTTTACCTTGATATTCAGGTTGGGCATCCCGGAAGCTACAAGCTTGTTTGGTGCAACCTGGAGTATCATCTTTGGGGTAAAAATATAAAACAACTGTCTTACCAGCAAAATCAGATAATGAGACGGTGTTACCGTTAGTATCTTTGACGGTAAATGCAGGTGCATCCGTACCAACTGCTAGAGGCATAATGAACCTTTCCTGTTTCAGATTGTTGATGCCTTTGAAATTTTACAATAATTCACAATATTTAAATGACCTACCCAAAAGACAGCACAAATACGTACATCTCAAAAAGTCTGCTTAAATAAGGTAGCTGGTACTGGAACATAGCTATTCTGCAATTAATCTTTATTCAAAAAATTGCCCAACATCCAAAATGTCTAGTGTTGATTCCCAAAACCCACAAACGTTTTCTTATCCCTCTAGCACAGTAGAAAGGGCTAAACGATCGCTAGTTTGTTCTCCTTTCAATATTGTATTGTTTGAAGCGATGCGACACCAGAGTGTGTCATTGAATGCGATCGCGGGTGAAAATGGTGTCCGGTATGGCTATACCAAACGTCTTTTGTCGGAATTAGCTTGCGATAACGCTATTGGCTGGCTCATCCAAGTAGGTGTTCTGCGGCGAGAAGTCGATGGTCAGGGAATTACAGATAGTTTTCGCCTCACTCCTCTAGGTCATCGTTTGGTAGAACAATCCCAAGGAAAAAATTGGTCTGCTCCTTCATTGAGCGATCGCTTATACAATGCAGTGATTCGTTGGTTTAGACTACCTTTTTAGAAAAGAAAACTAAAGAGTTAGGATGAGGGAGTCAAAGGGAACAATATATACGCAAGCATCAAATCCCTTTATCAAATCTTTACCATAATCTAACTGAATTTGCTGGAGAGATGAGGGATACAGGGACGCGGGGAATAAGGGAGACAAGGTGAGACAGCGCTGCGGGAGGGTTTCCCTCCGCAGGCGACTGCGAACCCGAAGGGGGGACAAGGGAGACAAGGAAGGGAAGAATTTACTTTCCCTGCTTCTCTGCCCCTCTGCCTCTCTTCCCCTCTGCTCCTCTGCCCCTCTGCCCCTCTCCCCCTCTGCCCCTTATTTTGAAAAACTGATAGTGACTATGAAATCAATTATGGTAGTGGGAACAACATCCCACGCAGGGAAATCACTCATATCTACAGCTATTTGTCGCATTTTGTCGCGGCGTGGTTGGCGAGTAGCTCCCTTTAAAGGTCAAAATATGGCTTTAAATGCCTATGTCACTGCCAGTGGGGGAGAAATTGGCTATGCTCAGGCAGTTCAGGCTTGGGCAGCAGGAGTTGTTCCTTGGGTAGAAATGAACCCGATTTTACTCAAGCCTCAAGGGGATATGACTTCTCAAGTAATTATTAAGGGCAGGCCTGTAGGCAAGGTCAACGCTACGGATTATTACGAGCAATATTTTGAACTGGGTTGGCGAACAATTGAAGAATCGCTACAACATTTAGGTACAGAATTTGATTTACTGATTTGCGAAGGTGCTGGTAGTCCGGCAGAGATTAATCTTAAGCACCGCGACTTGACTAATATGCGGGTGGCAAAATATTTAAATGCACCAACTTTATTAGTAGTTGATATCGAGCGGGGTGGTGCTTTTGCCCATGTGGTTGGGACTCTAGAGTTACTAGAACCAGAGGAACGCGAACTAATTAAAGGTGTTGTAATTAATAAGTTCCGGGGACAGCGATCGATTTTGGAACCAGGGATAAAATGGTTAGAAGCACGTATTGGTATCCCTGTTGTTGGTGTTATCCCTTATTTTCAAGAAACGTTTCCGGCAGAAGACTCTCTCGATCTGCTGGGACGTAACTCGCATAAAACTCAAGCTGACCTCAACATCGCCGTCATCCGCTTACCGAGAATTGCCAACTTTACCGACTTTGACCCTCTGGAATCAGAACCCAGTGTGTCTGTAAAATACCTCAGCCCGAAACAAGATTTGGGACACCCAGATGCTGTGATTATCCCAGGTACAAAGACCACAATTGCTGACTTGCTACTGCTGCAAAGAAGCGGGATGGCCGAAGCAATACAACACTATGCTGCATCTGGTGGTACAGTAATGGGCATCTGTGGCGGCTTCCAAATGATGGGTCAAATAATCGCCGATCCAGAGGGCATAGAAGGACAAGCCGGTAGATTTCAAGGTTTGAATCTCTTACCCATCAGAACTGTGATTACAGGACAGAAAATCGCCCGTCAGCGCCAAGTTAGCTCGAATTATCCGCAAATGGGCTTACCAGTGAATGGATTTGAAATTCACCAAGGGCGATCGCGTATCGAACAGCCGCCAAGCGATAAACCAGATAGCCAAGCGTTTCAACCCCTATTCGATGATGTTAACTTAGGGTTAGTGGATAGCTGCCAATCAATTTGGGGTACTTACCTCCACGGGATTTTTGACAATGGCCCTTGGCGACGTGCTTGGTTAAATCGCCTCCGTCAACAGCGGGGTTTAAAATCTTTGCCAACTGGTGTTGCCAACTACCGAGAACAAAGAGAGCAAATTTTGGACTCTCTGGCCACTGAAGTCGAAAGCCATTTAGACTTAACACCCTTTTTGTCTTAGCTAAGTTAGTATTTCATGAGTGTTCGCGTCCGCTTTTTACCAGATGATGTTACCATTGATGCCGAAGTGGGAGAAGCCCTCTTGGATGTAGCAGACCGGGCTGGAGTGTTTATTCCTACGGGCTGTCTCATGGGGTCTTGTCATGCTTGTACGGTGGAACTTGAGGATGGAGAGATTATCCGCGCTTGTATTACAGCAGTACCACCAGAACGTGAGGAATTGACGATTAATCTGTTTAGCGACCCAACTTGGTAATTTTTCCAGCCTCAAGATCCAAACGTAGTGTTGTCAAAGCAGGTATGAGGCAATGGTGCGATTAAAGCTGTGGCAGTGGATAGTATTGGCAATACCACTCGCCTCCATTATCACTTTCTTATTAATATCCGCAGGCTTACAAATCCATGCATGGGGTATTAATTGGATCTGGGGTGTATTCACTTTGGTATTCGTGGGTTGGCGTTGGCTACTAGTAAAATGGACTCAACCTGCGGTCAAGCAGGTGGAAACTGCACTAGCAGAGGTCAAAGAAGAACTGGAATCTGCTACAGATAATGCAGTCGGGCTAACAGCAGGAAGTGACACCACCAATCGAGCAGAAGTTGCACTTCAAGAAATTTTGACAGCAGCAGGGAGCGATCGTCCCATCTGGGAAGATTGGCAAACTTTTTGGACGCGATGCCAAGATTTAGTAGTGGCGATCGCTCATATCTACAATCCTGAAGTTAAATATCCCCTGCTGAATATTTACGTTACCCAGGCTTACGGGTTGATTCAAGGAACAGTGGATGACCTAGATCAATGGATGCAGAAGTTATCACCTGCTCTCAATCAAGTTACAGTTGGGCAAGCATACCAAGCATACGAAATTTACCAGAAATTAGAACCATCGGCTCGTAAAGTCTGGCAAGCCTGGAACTGGGCACAGTGGCTTTTAAATCCAGTGGCGGCTGTTGCCAACCGAGCCACCAAAGGTTCTAGTAATCGTGCAACTCAGCAACTGTTGGGAAATTTGAGTCAATTGCTCAGGGAAGCTGCCTTGAGAAACTTATGTCGGCAGGCGATCGCACTTTACAGCAGCAGCACACTACCAGCTTCAGCAACTGCTGTTTCTACACCAAAACTACCCACAGCTAAGACTCAAACACTGCGAGACATCCTAACTCAAGCCGAACCAGCCTCAGCTGTTGAGCAAAAACCCGTTAATATTCTGCTGGCGGGGCGAACTGGTTCGGGGAAAAGCAGCTTGATTAATACTTTGTTTCAAGCCGAACTTGCAGCTGTTGATGTTTTGCCCAGTACCGATCGCATTCAAAATTACCAGTGGCAAACCAAATCTGGAGAAAGCTTAACGCTTTGGGATACTCCAGGTTACGAACAAGTCAACCGTGGGGATTTGCGAAAGTTAGTGCTTGACTATGCCACAAATGCCGATTTACTGCTGCTTGTCACCCCCGCCCTTGACCCTGCCTTGCAAATGGATGTGGACTTTCTCAGAGATATAAAGGCGGAAGTTGCCGAATTAAGCGCGATCGCCGTCGTTACTCAAGTAGATCGTTTGCGTCCTATCCGCGAATGGCAACCACCCTATGATTGGGAATGGGGCGATCGCCCAAAGGAAATTGCGATTCGCGAAGCTACTGAGTATCGCGCCAAACTGTTGGCTGACTTCTGTAATTTGGTTTTGCCTGTCGTCACAAAAGATATAAAAACGGAGCGGGTTTCCTGGGGAGTCGAAGCGCTATCTTTAGGATTAGTAGATGCGATCGCTCCTGCTAAACGGCTCCGATTGGCTCGCTTTTTACGAAATCTAGAAGCCCGCACTGTTGCTGCTGCCAAAATTATCGACCATTACACCTTTCAAATGGCAACCACGCAGGGACTGACGGCATTGCTTAAAAGTCCCGTCCTCCAGTTTATTTCTACGCTGTCAACTGGTTCTCCAACCTTAGCGTATCTACTGGCAGAGCAAATTCCTGTAGAACAGTTGCCTATTGTCATTGGCAAGCTCCAAATGGCTTATGAACTTTTCTCACTGTTAAATGCTGGCGATTCTAAAACGCTCAACTTCGATCTGTTAGCCCTCTGGCCATTGCTGTTAGAAAACCCTGCTTCACCTGACCGCAATGCTTGGGCATTTGGTCATGCTCTAGTGGAATACTGGACTCAGAATCTAACGGTTGGACAACTCCGAGAACGGTTTGAGTACTATTTGAAGCAGGTATAAGCTAAAACGCATCAATCCAAAATGGTATTACCTAGGAATTAAACGATTAAACTTGTTGTATTCCTGGACGACCATCTTCAACCACAAATGAAGCGCGTTTACTAATCGTGCCAGATGGGGTTGTGACGTTTGATAGAACTAGATAGTCTGTCTTCCAAGTTGTGGGAGTTAGCGAACAACGAACATATCCCCGTTGACCGTTGTAGAACTTAATGTGTGGGTTTTCGGGTAAGTAAGCTTCAATTGCGGGACTGGTGTCTGCGCCATCTCCACCGGAACTAATTGAGGTACAGACAAATTCACTCCCGACTATAGTAGATTCTGGATTATTAAAGTCAGCCTTCAAATTCATTGCCCAGTTGGAATGCACATCGCCTGTTAAGACGACTGGATTAGATGGTTTGCGCTGTTCTAAAAAACGCATTAGGCGATCGCGAGAAGCAACATAACCATCCCATTTATCCATGCTGTAGGTTCCACCTTCGCCTACTGTTCTGTCTATTTGAGCAACTATAACCTGCTGGGCCAAAACGTTCCACTTAGCCTGAGAACTATTTAGACCCTTGTATAACCAGTCTTCCTGTGCTTTACCAGTAATCGTTGCCTGTGGATCTAAATTTTCTGGGCAACGTTCTTTAGTACCATCACCACAGGGCTGATCGGTGCGATACTGGCGCGTATCTAAGACATGGAAGGTTGCCAATTTACCAAAATCAAGCCGACGGAACAGTTGCATATCTGGGCCTACTGGCTTGGAAAAGGGTCGGAGCGGCATATGCTCATAGTAAGCTTGATAAGCAACTGCTCGGCGCTGTAGAAACACTTGCGGGTCTTGGTCTGGTTCATTATCGACTTCGGAAGTGGCATTGGCATAGTTGTTTTCTACCTCGTGATCGTCCCAAGTGACAATCCAGGGAAACGCTGCATGAGCCGCTTGCAGATTGGCATCAGTTTTATAGAGGGCGTGACGGTTGCGGTAATCCTCTAAAGTCAAAATTTCTGGACTGTTATGCTGTCTGACTGCACTTGCTGAAATCCCTCCCTCGTAAATGTAGTCACCAACATGCACTACTAAGTCGAGGTCGTCCTTAGCCAGATATTTGTAGGCAGTGTAATATCCTTGCTGATAGTTCTGGCAAGAAACAAGTGCAAAGTTCAATTTACTCAAATAACTATTCGCAAAAGGAGCTGTACGAGTGCGACCAATTGGGCTAACGTCTTGACCGACATTAAACCGATACCAATACCAAGTATCAGATTGCAGTCCCTCTACCACAACTCGAACTGAGTGAGCTAGTTGTGGAGTTGCAATTACAGTACCTCTGGAGACAATACGCTTCATATTGCGATCGCTTGCCACTTCCCAGTGAATAGGCACATTCACAGGTGGCATTCCCCCTCCGTTTAAGGGTTCGGGAGCTAAACGAGTCCAGATGACTACGCTGGTCGGATCGGGTTCGCCCGATGCTACACCCAAAGTAAAAGGATAATTGGAAAATCTACTTTTGGCGATTGCTTGTTGATGAGAAAATTGGTTGGCGATCGCTAAACCAGTAAATGCTCCTACCCCAATAATTAAATTCCGTCGTTTGATCCGACTGTGCAATAACTGCTCAAAACTCCGGTAATCCACCATTTTATACTCCTGGCTAACAGGTAATTCAAAGCACAGCAACATCTAACACGAAGAAGGCAGTTTTAACGAACTTCGTACACCAGAACTAATGAAAGAGTAGCAGAGGGGAGAATAATTCTTAACTCTTGTACAGACGCGTAGACGCTCGTAAGAGCGGCTTCTCGTAAGAGTATAATCGCGTCTGTACTCAGTCTTAGATGTTATGTTGCTGCCTAAAATACTATTAGTGAGAGATTAATTCTTTGCAAAGGAAGCGTTAATATCAACTTAACTCTTGTATATTTCTAATTTATGCTGTGAATAAAATATTTTATCTTACCAAAAGAGTATAATTTTGGTTATTAATTTCATGAGTTTAAGCAGACTTTAATCGGAGGTAAAAATAAAATCTAATTTAAGTTCGTGTTAAAATCAAAAGCTGCTCTGACTGAGAGTAAAGTCAAGAGCAGCTTGATTTAATACCAATACCCAAACTCACAATTTAGGCATCCTCAAGTTCAAATTGAGCTACTGTCACCGCATTAAAAGCGAAAGCTACAACTAATGGCATTGGACACCTCAGTACAAAGGTAGATACCACAGCTACGATTGTGCCAATTACCGCAGATATAGACCACAATCTTTCTTCAATGGTTAATCCTTTCTCAGCTTTAATCGATTTGAGAACGTTACTCGGAATTGGTTCGGGCATTACTCCTCCTGGAGGAAAAGCCCAATAGCTATTACGCCGCTCTACAAATAATTCTGTCCAGCCATTTTCTTGGCACCATGCTTCAATCCATTCAACAGAGTAATGTGTCATATCAGTGTTGGTAGTTCAGTTTGTTGAATTTGTGTAGTCGGATATAAATATATAGAAGATTATTGAGTAGTTAACTAATCTCTATCAAGTTATAGTTAATCATCCTCTTGTAGAGCTTTATTTAGCATTTGAGACAATCAAACAACTATGCTCAAACAATGCTTCCTACTCGCCTTAATTAAAAGACTAACAGTGGATGATGGCTGCCGAAGTTAAAAGACAACAAACTTTACCTGGAATATCTAAAATTAAGAAATGTAAAGAAATTAGCGAGCTATGCCAGCCATAAAAATACACATATCCTAAAATTTAAATTATAAAGTTGCAAATTGTAAACATAAAGGTGAGTGATTGCTTTGTGTTAATTTACTGATATTTTGAATAACTTCTAACGGGAGTTTGCAATTCCATAGCGGAAACTATATCTTGCGAATTAACTCAATCAGTCTTTGGTAACAAATTTTTGGATATTTTTCAGATATTGAAGTGCGATCGCTAAGATTTTTGTAGAGTAGGCATTGTGCATCTTGAAGCTAAAGATTCATTGCTCTCAGTGTGTTTGCGTCCCCCGCAACTTCTCTGCGTGTCTCTTCTTCAAGCTTACGCTGACCAAGGCTCTCGAAAGTCGGCATAGAGCGTCAGTCCACCATCAATAAATAGGGTTTGTCCAGTGATGTAAGCTGCTTCCTCTGAGGCTAAAAAAGCAACCGCAGCTGCCATTTCATCTGAATTGCCTGCTCTCCCCATTGGAATGTGACTTTCTACTACCGCCTTTTTTTGAAGGTCATCTATCCAAGCTTTATTCATGGGAGTAATGGTTGCTCCAGGGCCGATCGCATTCACACGAATCCCACGGTTGGCGTACTCCAGCGCTAAGGTCTTCGTCAAATTTTCCATACCCCCTTTACTGATGGAATAGCTGACGTAAAGCGGGCGAGGAATAATTTCATGCACGCTAGAAATATTAATAATCGCGCCACCCCGATCGCGAGAAAGAAAATGCCGGATTACCTCTCGCGCACAAAGATAAGCACCCCGCAGGTTAACTGAGATAACTTTGTCAAATTCGTCTGCTGTGACTTCATGAGATGCTTTTTGGATTTGAATTCCGGCATTATTTACTAGAATGTCAAGACTGCCGAATTTTTCAATAACCGTATTCACCATTTCGATAATGTCTTCTTCTTGAGAGACATCTCCCTGAACCAAAAGGGAGCGCACACTGCATTCTTCTAGCTGCTCGCAAGCTTTTTGGATTGCCATTTCTTTTGTATCTTCTGCTTCTTCTTGCCTCTTGCGGTAATTGATAGCAATGTTGCAACCTTCTTGTGCAAGACGAATGGCGATCGCTTGCCCAATACCAGAACTCGCTCCAGTAATGAGCGCATTTTTCCCTGCTAATCCCTTCATTCCAAGTTTTCCTTTTGACGTTAGGTAGCAGAATCATGCTCTCCTTGACTTGCAACCCTTAGTAACGTCTAGTTGCGTCTGCTAGAAAAAACAAATTCTTCCCAGAGTTTGCAAGTAGCTTCTGCTAGTTCTTGTTGCTCATCAATCCTATTCATCTAACCTAAATCTATTAATCCACCTTTAGTAGTAGCTGTCTTGAAAATGTTGAGTACTGAGTAAAAATACTAGTTCCCAGTCCCTAGTATCTTTTTCATGCATAGTGATGAAATTTTTTCATTAAGACTGCTTATTTCAACTCACTACGTCTTTTACTTTGCGCTTTTTTAAGAAACTGGACATAAATGGTCGTTCAAAGAATAAATAAAACCAATAAGCAATGATGAGTGACATTGCCGTGCCTACTAAATAAGATGCTGCCGCAAACATATCTGGAGAAATTGGTAGATAAAACAGGAAGTAACGCACGAAAACCAAGACTGGCCCATGAATCAGATATAGGCTATATGAAAATGTACCAAGTGCGATCGCCCAAGGATGTTGGACTATTTGTAGTATCAAAGGGGGCTGTTTATCTTCCATTAGACATTTAGTCAAGGCAATAAATAAACAAGCAAATGCAAGACCAGCGAAACTTTGATTAATCCATATATGCAATCCTAGTCGTCGCCATTCAGTGATAAAGGCAATACAAGTAAAAATAATAGCTAGCCAACCCCAAGGGAGAAAATTTCTGATAGCTATTAGCTTGGGTTTTTGGGAAAATCCAATATCTGCTGCTGCCATTCCTAAACAGAATACACCTAACAGCCAAGGATTAGCTTGTTCAAATAAGCCATTCAACAAATAGATAGGTATTATGCCAATTGCAAAGGCAATAACAATTAATGGTAATAATCCAAAACGTCTCCAAATTGGTAGCAATAATAGGGGAAACAAAAAGTATATCTGCCATTCTGTTGCTACAGTCCACATAGGTGGGTTAATAGTTGTGTATGTACTTTCACTCAGATTGTGAACTAACAACAGGTGAGATATGACATCAATCAAAGAAAACCTAGGAGAAAATGAGCCAATTCCTGCCTCTTCATTCCATTGAAATCCAGTAAATTTCTCTAAAGTGAAGACCGCCGCTCCTAGCAGCAGACAGATAAATAGAGCCATATAGTAAGGTGGCAGAATTCGCCGCGATCGCCTTCTAATATAATTAATTAAACTTCCTGGCAAATGACCATTTTCAGAACGCACTACTGGCAGCATCAAAACATAGCCAGAAAGTACAATAAAACTGATAACACTAAATGCACCATATTTCATAGTCCTGACAAAAAATGACCAATGCATAGGCAATTGATCTCCGATTGCTGGTTCAACGTGGACAAGTACAACATACAGAGATGCTAATCCACGTAAACCATCTAGGTAATGCAGATGGATTCTCTTCTCAGAACATTTTTCTGTAACTTTAGTCATTCGGTTAATCTCCTACTATGTTTTAGCTGGTAGATACCTAGATTTTTTATTAGCAGTAGAATCCCTGTCTAATTAATAAGATGGCTAATATATTTTTTCAATTATTTGAAAAGCCCAAAGTAAGCTTTAAGGTTAAAAGTTATTAAATAGAAGTTTGATTTAATTTTTGGACATGCTTATAAACATCTGCTGTATTTTTTTACAAGCAAATTGTATAAAATTTATTTATTATATGGGAAAAGTTTTCAACTCAGAATTCATAATTCAGACAATCAGCAAAAACATTTTAAGACTTGATGGTTTTGCAGAAAGCATTCCCTTTGAAGTTAACCATCAAAGTACACAAATAAACATTTATCCGATTACTATAACGACTTCATTGTAGCCATTTATTAGAGTCTGCTGCTGTTGTCATCGTTACGTATACAGAGAATTTATACATTTACTAAAGCGCTTTTATCATAACACTTGTAGTATGCTTTAACCATCCTAAAAGAGAGTCACAAATTTTTGATAAAGAAACGGTAAAGTTTCAAAAAAAGATTTAAAGATTTAAAAATAGTATAATTTTATAGTTACTAAGATTCTAATTTAAGATATTAATTATACTCCTATTAAGTTACTATTAATTAAATAGATACTCACTAGCAATCAGAGTAAATACATATATAATAAAGCGATTATTACTCTATATTTGGTGCTTTATTAGACCATATTATCCAGACCCTAATAAATAAATTAGCGCTTCCATGAGGGTTTGATTTTGTTCATCAGTGCCAATGGTGATACGTAATTTATTCTCTAGTCCTGGCTGCTTGAAGTAGCGGATTAAAATTCCTTGTTCCTTCAGTTTTTGATAGAGGTATTCGGCGTTTCCTTGGGGAGGTTGTGTCAGCAAAAAGTTAGTTTGAGAATCCCAAATATGGAAACCTAATTTTTTCAAGTCTGTTGCTAGCTTAGTCCGTGATGCTTTAATCTTGGCCACACAGGCATTTTTATAATCTTGATCGGTGATGGCAGCCGTCCCAACTGCACAGGCGATCGCATCAATGTTATAACTATCCTTCACCTTAAATAATCCATCCAATAGCTTGGGATTCGCTATCCCAAACCCCAACCGCAATCCTGCTAAAGAGTATCCCTTAGAAAGAGTGCGAATCACAATGACATTTTCGTATTCTTTTACTAAAGCTAATGCATTTTCTTCCGTAAAATCCACATATGCTTCGTCGATCGCTAAGACCCCAGATAACTGGCTTGCTAGTTTTCGCAAATCATCTATTGGCACTACATGCCCCGATGGACTATTTGGCGATGCAATGAATGTCACAGACCCATTGACAGCAACCAGTTCTTCTATAGGTAAACTGTAATCTTCTCTGTAGGCAATCTCAGTAATATCCGCAGCTTGCATCTCAGTCAAAGTGCGATATAGGACGTAAGTCGGCATCGGATAAACGACCTTACGCCCAGGTTCGGCACAGGTGCGAATCACCACGCTCAATAGTTCATCGCTACCATTTCCCACAATTATCCAATCGTTAGGAACTCCTAAAACTTTACTTGCAGCTTCCCGGAACTCTCCCCCCAAAGGTTCTGGATACCGTCGCAACCATTCGCCATCAATCTTCCGCAACACTGCTAGGGCAGCAGGAGAGGGAGGATATGGGTTTTCATTGCTGTTGAGTTTAACAATCTGTGTACCGCGTGGGGGCTGTTCACCAGGAACATAACTAGCCATTGCATCAACATTGGAGCGGAAGTAGTTGGGCATAAGCAATTTTTAATTCTACAAAGCGGTACTAGCGGTTTTTGAGTAGGAATTATTAGTTTACTTCACAGTAATTTCAAAATTACCTCGTATTTCCCCTGACTATACAAAGTTTTTGTCAATATATCTTGAACTAGCTCCGCAATCCTACGAATTTAGTTTAGTAGTTGGGTATATGACTATAAAATTTAGACGCACCCAACTCAATGAAGCGATCGCCTTTTATCAAAATCGCCATGATAGTTCTACTTTCCCTTGGTAGTCTTGGTATTGTTGGGGGAAGTTTTTTTCTCAGAAAAGCTTTTAGCAGTACTAGTCAGTCAGAGATAATAACTGATACATCACGCTATAGAGAAATTCGGAATCAGTTGTGGTCTGATGGTAGCGAAGTAAAACATTTTCCTCATGAGATCCCTGTCAGCAATAAAGGTGTACGCATCTCTTATTCTCCCGGCTTTTTGCAAGGTGGTAGCTATTTCCAAGTTAGGCTAAAACAATCACCAGATAAGATCCAAAAATTACTTTCACAGTATAGAAATATTGCTCAACGTAAATATAGAGGTGGTGACACAAACGATCACGCTAACCTGCCTAATGGTGTGCCGACAACTTTCTTCTATACTAGTGATTACTCTGGCGAATCTTTTCCAGCCACCTATGAAATATTAGTATTAAACGCACAAGATAAAGGCAGTCCTGGTTTTAAATGGAATCATGGAGATAGCTACGGCGTAGCTATTGATAGTTCAGCCTCAGAAATTGTCTATTGGGCTGAAAAATGGTAGCTAAAAATTAAGCTTTATGCGAAAAATCGTTGTTGGAGTGATGGGGCCTGGAGAAAAGGCTAAAGAAAATGATTTACGAAATGCTTATGAACTAGGCCAACTCATTGCTCAACAAGGATGGGCTTTGCTGACTGGTGGTAGAAATGTGGGAGTAATGGATGCAGCAAATAAGGGTGCAAAAGCTGGCAATGGTTTAACTGTTGGCATTCTCCCCAACGATAACCAGGATGGTATTTCTCAAGCAGTGGATATTGCAATTTTCACAGATATGGGAAATGCTCGTAATAATATTAATGTTCTCTCCAGTGATGTGGTGATTGCCTGCGGTATGGGTGCAGGAACTGCTTCAGAAATTGCCTTGGCTTTGAAAGGAAAAAAGAAAGTGATTTTATTGACTGATGATAAAGAAAGCCAAGTTTTTTTTCAGAAAATATCCCCAGAAAGTGTTTATGTTGTGGACAATGTAGTACATGCGATCGCTACTATCAAAGCAATTTTATAGTAGTCATTTAGATTCTCAATTATTATAGATGCGATCGGTAACAAATTATAAAGTTTGGTAGCGCTAGCATGTGCCCTATAGTAACTTGATTTTAACTTTATAGATGGAACCAGATCCAAAATCTTTAAATGCCTTTGTCCTGTATACCTACCTCTGGCACTGCCCTCATAATTGCCCATCCAGGACATGAGATCAGAGTTTATGGCTGGTTAGAGTTAGCTAGTCCCTTCGTATTTATTCTGACAGATGGTTCTGGACATTCTGGCAAGTCGAGGCTCGATTCAACCACAAAAATTTTAAACAAAGTTGGGGCAAAACAAGGCAGTATCTATGGTCGATTTTCAGATTCTCAAATTTATGCAGCAATTCTAAATCAAGACTTTGATTTATTTATTGGGCTGACTGAAGAATTAGTTGATACACTCAGCAAGATAGAAGTGAAAATAGTTGTTGGAGATGCAGTAGAGGGCTACAATCCTGTTCATGATATCTGTCGCCTAATGATTAATGCCGCAGTTGAGGTTTTACTGCAAAGAGGATATAAGATTGATAACTTCGACTTTTTGCTGAATAGGAAACCAGATGATTTTCCAGGATCGTTCTCCCAGCAGATGATTCGCCTGCAACTAAATGATGAGGCAATGGCACGAAAACTAGTAGCTGCCCAAGCATATGATGAAATTGCTGATGAAGTAAATTCTGCTATTCAAACATTTGGGCTAGAAGCATTCCAAATCGAATGTCTACGCCCGATGGATATTCGTGGCAAAGATGATTGTCAGACGCAAGAAACGCCTTTCTATGAACAGTGCGGTGAGAAAAAAGTGGCATCTGGTTTATATCAGCAAGTACTACGTTATCGCGAACACGTTTATCCACTGGCTGAAGCACTTTGGACTCACATCAAAAAGTTGAGCTAATGCCAAATTGGGCAAGAATGTATGATTTGTAGAACAAAATAACGATTGTAAACCATCTGTATCAAGCTGTTTCCTATTAATCTTAATTATAAATTACGAATTACGAATTATTAGAATGGGTGGTTTGCGAGTTTTAATTACTAATATTACCCTTGCCTCACGAACTGGAACAGAAACTTATGTAAAAGACTTAGCAATCAAGTTACTCAAGCAAGGCCATACGCCGATTGTTTACTGCACACATTTAGGTACATCGACTCAACCAGATTCCATAGTAGAGGAACTTCGTGTAGCTACAGTTCCTGTGGTAGATAATTTAGATGCAGTAGGAGCGACACCAGACATTATCCACGGACATCATCACCCAGGAACGGTAACAGCTCTGTTGCATTTTCCAGAAGTGCCAGGGATATTTTTCTGTCATGATTGGCTAGCTTGGCATGATTATCCACCTTTACTGCCTCGCATTCAATACTATGTTGGTGTTGATTATACCTGTCGCGATCGCCTCATGCTCAGACATGGAATTTCAGAAGAGCGTGTTCGAGTCATCTACAATTCCGTTGATTTGGACAAATTTTCTCTGCGTCCTTCCCTGCCGAAATTTCCCAAACGGGCATTAGTATTTAGCAACCAGGCTAGCGAACACACCTATTTACGAGCAGTCCAAGAAGCATGTGCCCGCACAGGTATTGCTTTAGACGTAATTGGAGCAGGTGTAGGTAATATCTGCACCCATCCAGAAAAGATTTTAGGCAACTACGACCTTGTTTTTGCTAAAGCAAGATGTGCTTTAGAAGCAATGGCAGTTGGTTGTGCGGTGATTCTTTGTGACTATAGGGGTGCTGGTGCAATAGTGACAACAACTGAACTTAGCCAACTCAGACGCTTCAATTTTGGGATTCGCACACTTCAAGAAACTGTGCATCCAGATGTGTTGGTGAAAGAAATTGCTCGATATGACTCTGATGATGCGGCTGAGGTTTCTCGACGAATTCGCGAAACAGCTGGACTTGATGCGACAGTCAATGAGATTGTAGCTCTATATCGAGAAGCGATCGCCACTCATCAGACACAACTCATAGATCCCAAAATAGAGGCAAAAGCTGTCTCAGCTTATTTACATAAGTGGATACCTCGATATGGAGAATACGAACTGCTGCAAGTCCGCTTTTCTCACTTGCAGACTGAATATGAACGACAACAGACCGAATATAGCCAAATACAAACTGAGCTTCAGCAATTCCAACTCAAGGTTAATCAATTGCAGGTTGAACATGCACAAATAGTCGATCAATTACAGGCTGAAAATGTCCCAATAGTCAATCAATTGCAGGCTGAAAATGCACAAATAAAGGAACAGTTTGCTCAACTTAAAATTGAACGCCAACGTCTACAAACTGAGGTGATCGCTCTTTACAACTCAACAACAATGCAACTGCGTCAGCGCTTACTCAAGCTGCCAATTATAGGTAGAATAGTTCGTTTGCTATATCGATTAGTTATAGGTCGATTACCACTTTAACAATAAAGATAGAGGTCGGAGGGGTAGAGGAGTACAGACGTTCTAAAAAGCGCTCTGGCTTAAACAGCTTAGGTTCTGGGTAGATATCTGAACGATGATGAGTCAAATAGATGCAGATAGACAAGAACATTCCTTTTGGTAAATCGTAACCCATAAAATGCATGGGATATCGCAGAATTCGCAGCAAACAAAAAAAGCAACTGGGTAAATCCGCAGTGTTTCTGAACAGACCGCATTCAAATATCGTAGTTGAGCAATTTTGATTGGATCTCCATTGGTGACATCAATAAAATTGAGTTCTTGTAAAAGTTTTTCGCAGACTTCTGGGACATAGTGAATCCAATATAAAGCCTAAGCTAGAGCGATCGCTGTAGTTCTATGCCCAGCAAATAGCATTGGTATTACGCTTTTTTGCTAGCTTGCGCGACTGTAAAACTAATCTCCTGACCATAGCTTTCTTTTGTCACTGCGGGAAGAGTAAAATCAGAAAAGAGTACTCAAAGCCAGGAGGGGAGGATGACACAGCCAAGAAGCCCCAAACCAAGCATTAAATTTGTGGATGAATATTGTGCAATCTACCGAAACCTATTTCCAGAAGTTAGGAGTGCGTGAAAATTTTCGAGATCTACATTTGGGAATGATATCCGAGATAAAAAGGAAAACGTTACCAGAAATAGCAAAGGTGGTAGGGTTAGAGAATCAGCAGTTCATAAATCATTTTTTAACAGAATCACCGTGGTCAGTAGAATCATTAAAAAAACGAAGATTAGAACTAATACGACGAGTATTAAATGAGCGCTCGCTCATTCTAATAATTGATGAAACTGGAGACCCAAAACAAGGTCGTACTACAGACTATGTGAAAAGGCAGTATATTGGAAACTTAGGCAAAATAGAAAATGGCATAGTTCTAGTGACAGCCTATGGTGTAATTGAGGATATGACCTTTCCTTTAACGTTTCAAATTTATAAACCACGAGAGAGATTGAAAGCAGGAGAGAAATATAAAACGCTCACCAGAAATTGCAGCAGAATTAATCAGAGAACTCCAAGGAATAGGATTTAAGTTTGAATTGGTTTTGGCAGATAGCCTGTATGGGGAAAGTGATGGGAATTTCATTAGTGTTTTGAATCAATTACAACTGAATTTTGTTGTTGCTATACGTAGTAACCACGGAATTTGGCTGCCAAAAGGACAAAGCATTAGGTATAACAAATGGCGAAAATTCGACCGTGTTTTCTCAAATGGTAATCAGGAAGTTCGATATATTAGAGAGATTATTTTTGGCAAACGACGCGATGTTCGTTATTGGCAAATCACAACAGATATAGAAAAGCTTCCAGAAAATTCAACCTGGTTTTTAATGACGTATGTTCCGGGTATTAAATACTCAGAGGTTGGAAATCTCTACGGTTTACGAACATGGGTAGAATATGGACTCAAACAAAGTAAAAATGAACTGGGATGGGCAGATTTTCGGCTGACTCATTATCCTCACATTCAGAGATGGTGGGAAATAGTTTGTAGTACCTATCTCATGGTCAGCATTCATTCAAGTGTGTTCCACGACTCTCACAGCTATATTCTCCAAATATTTGCGGAACATCCTTTGTGGGATGAAAAGTTTGGTTGGAAGAATATCTTGAATAATTTACGTCTTATTGTTCAACCAATCATCCTTTTCAATCTAATTAAACCTTGGCTCAAAGTATTTTCTATTCCCCAACTTCAAAGTGGATTTTCTCACCTGATTAGCATCATGAACACCTTACACAATCACCTGTTTTTATCACTTTGGTCAGACTTTTTCTCTTTTTCCTCTGCCTAGAGTGACAAAAGAAAGATAGGAAACTCAAGGGTATGACCATTAGGATCTCGGATGAAAGCCCAGTAACCGACAGGATGACCCCAGTCATTTGGCCCTTCTAGCAGAAGTGCTTTTAACTGCACCTCATTACAAAGACGATCGACTTCCTCGCGGGTTTTACAAGCTACGCCGAGATGAGATGCGGGTGAAAGTTTACCTTGTACTTTAGCCACTTGGATCGGCACAATCACGAACGGTCGAGTCAAATCACCAATCCAAGCAACGTCTACTTGACTTGTAGAATTGGTGCGGCGATGCACAACTTTAATCACAGCATACTTGGCATCAAACCAGATGCTTTTATCGATGTCGCTAACCTCAAGTGCGACGTGGGTAAAACCAAAATCAGACATTTGAGGTTTCTTTTATTGTCGGTACACGCAACGTTAGCATACCGTAGCGATCGCCTGATTTCGCCACTAGTACATCTACAACTTCCCAGAAGTTCTAATTATCTGAAAGGTCTACTTTGCAAGCTGCTCCTCTTTGTAAGCCGTGCATAATTAATGGAATGTCAAACAGTCCTATATTGGCATCTGCAACGGTGGTGATTATTTGATATCTGAGACTAATGGTGTCATGAGTAAAAAGTACTATTCATCTCCTTGCCTAGCTAGGGAATCTAGAATCTACGCAATAAAATAGAGGTTACAAAAGTGTGATTGCATAGCACACTAAATCTCTATCTGGCAAGCTAAAATGTGCTATAAATAACTTTATTTACCGTAAATATACATATTTTTGCTACAACGCTGCATTTATCTTTAAATTGAGCCTTTGCCCGTAATACGAAAGCTTTATCGGGCACTCATGACTTATTAACTGCGTCAACAATCCTGGTGTGCTAATTCTGCCTCAGTTTCTTTGAGGCAAAATTTTCGGTGCGTCGCATTGAATAAACGAGTATTAACTAACCAATTTATAGTAAGCATAAATGCTTGTAAAATATAAGGCTAGTAGGTTCCGTCATAGAAACATGCGATAGCAAGTGTGGGTAGCTAACAGATTGTTCAAACCTATGAAATTAAGTTTCCTTCTCCAGGGTTGGCGGCAGAGATGCGCTACGGTGAGGCGGTCGCAGTCTTGGATGCCACTTCCTCCACTTAGGGAAACCCCAAGACCAGAGTGGCTAAGCTTTTCGTTGATTGCGAACTTCCAAACCCAAAAGGCTTTTCGTCAGACATTGCTCAAGAGCCTTTTCCCGATCCTAGTTTTGATATCGTTTGTCACGGTATTGCTGGTGAGTAGTTTCACCCCTGCGATCGCGCAACTACCACGTCAGGAAATTCGTGGGGTTTGGATGACCAACAATGATTTTAATACGCTCAAAGAACGCACCAAAGTGCAAGAAGCCTTGAATCAACTACGACGGCTGAATTTTAATACGATTTATCCTGTAGTGTGGAATTCCGGTTATGTAATGTATCCTAGCGCCGTGGCACAGCGTACAGGTATCCAGCCTTTTGTCTTGCGAGGTTCAGATGGACATGACATTCTTACAAACCTCATTAACCAAGGTCATCGCAAAGGATTACTCGTAGTTCCCTGGTTTGAGTTCGGTTTCATGGCCCCTCCAACCTCAGAACTGGCGTTGAATCATCCAGAATGGTTCACCCAAAAGCGAGATGGTAGCCAAACTTCGATCAGTGCTGCTGGTGAAGTGATGTGGCTCAATCCCTTCCATCCAGAAGTACAGCAGTTTATCAGCAGTCTCGTCCTAGAAGTCGTCACCCAATATGATGCAGATGGCATTCAGTTTGACGATCACATGAGTTTACCCCGTGAATTTGGTTATGACCAATACACAGTTAACTTATACACTCAGGAAACTAAGAAAAATCCTCCAACCAATCCCGAAGATCCAGTGTGGGTGCGCTGGCGAGCAGATAAAATCACAGCGTTCATGGTACAACTCAACCAAGCTGTGAAACAGAGAAAACCCAAAGCGATTTTCTCCGTATCTCCTAATTACTATGACTTTGCTTTTAAGTTTCAGCTTCAAGACTGGCTCACCTGGATACGGCTGAATATTGTAGACGAGCTAATTGTGCAAATTTATCGTCCTGATTTACAAAGTTTTATTGCCAATATTGCCCGCCCAGAAATTCAACAAGCCCAACGAGTTATACCAACTGGAATTGGGATCATGACAGGGTTGCGAAATCGTCCAGTTTCAATACAACAAATTCAATCTCAGGTACGGGCTGCCCAAGGACGTGGTTTAGGTGTCACCTTTTTCTACTATGAAAGTCTCTGGAATGAGTCCCCAGAACCTTCAAGTGAGAGGCTAGCTGCATTTCAAAGTCTCTTTCCTGCTCCTGCGTTCCGCTCTGCGATTGAATAACCTCATAGCAAGGCTTGTCATCAGGGATAGAAACACAACAGCAGTAGTCTAAATTTGGCAGATCCGTACAAAAATCCTACTTTAGATTGTGATTCATCTGTTTAGTTTCCATGTTGTTACACCATTGACAAGCCCATTTTTACTAGATAGTTTAGGCAGACATTTGCAAATTAAAATCCTTAACAAGCAAAGCTCTGCAAGACACTTGTCTTGTTTCGTCAGTTTAATTTTAGCTAGCTGAGTGATATCAAATAACTCCTCTTTAGGGGAGTCAGTAGTCATTGGTCATGCATACAGCTCGTTTGGGCTCTTTAAATAAAAGCCCAAGGTTCGGGTCCTAATGCTCTTAAAAAGGTATGAGGATTCTTGGTGCCAGCTCCCTTTTCAATGTCGTAGGGCTGGGCGATAAGACAATCTTGGTTGCCCCAGAAAAGATGGAGTGTGGCAATAACCGACTGAAAATTCACGCAATCCCCTCCTAACTCAGCAAAGTGCATACACCATTGTTGCTTACAACCCAGGACAGTGGACTATTTGAGGGGTCGAAAAAAACTTTCCAAAGAAAATTGGAAAAAGAGTTGACACTGAAGGTTAGGTTAGCTATATTGGATAAGTGCCCAAGAGACGGACGCGAAAGAGCGGCGCTCGAGAGGCGACCGAACCATGAAAATATTATAGTTTGAAAGCCATTATACCACAAGTAGCCTGCGTCAAGTAAATTAAAGCACCAGGCTGAGGTGGATAAATATTCAGCCAAATAAAGAGCTATTAAAGCAAACACTTCAAAATGGAGAGTTTGATCCTGGCTCAGGATGAACGCTGGCGGTATG
>LXQD01000346.1 GCA_003326215.1 Nostoc minutum NIES-26
CGATCTATTCGTGGGTCTTCCATGACAGCAAAGTGGTCAGCAATCGTGATTTTCGGCTTGAGTTTCATGAAAACGCAAGTGAGTAGTTTTTCTTTATTTCTTTACCGCAATCTTGAATTTACTACAAAAACCGACTCCGATCGCACTGGCAGCCGACGGCTGCCTCTAATTTCCCCTATACAATGATTATCATTACTACCTGCATGAATGTTTAATTTCCTGAAAGCCTTATTTGATTTGGGTTTTGGTAATTCCTACTCTAATTCAGGCTCGTCAATATTTAGATGCGTTTGCCCTGGACTACTATCCCGATAGGGGAATATTATTGTAAACTTTGTTCCTTTGCCAACTACAGAATCTACTGTCAGTTTTAATCCGTGCGCTTTCGCTATCATTATTGCTACATATAAACCTAATCCTGAGCCTGATGGATGGAGTAAGGTATTATCAGGCGATCTCCACAAAGGAATAAATATTGTTGAGATTTCTTCTGGTTTAATCCCTACACCTGTATCTTCCACCTCAATTACCAAGTCATCATTTTGGTTGAGCAATCGTAAGAAAATATCTCCCTTTTGCGTGTAGTTCAAGGCATTTTGCAACAGATTAGAGAGCATTCTTTCCAAATCTTGGGTGTCTGTAATTAATACTGGTTTCATAATGAAGTGTTAAACCACGGGATTTTGCTAACGGCAAATTCTCTAAGTAAGTTTGTTGTAATAAACATAACATATTTATTTGGTTGAGCGTCTCTAACTGTATACATGATTGAAATGTATATATCTTTTGTAGTTCAACCAATTGATGTACTCTATCCGTGGTATTTAAAATCGCTATTAATAATGGTTTCATTTCTTCTAAGCTATTTCCATGCCAACCATTAACTAACTGATTTAATCCCAAACTAATTGCATCAATATGATTACACGCATCATGGGAAACAGCTGCTAAACCTAGCTTTTCTATGAGTTTATTATTATTAGACATTCACGCCATCCTCCCTAAGAAATCTATTCATTAATCCGAGAATCTTCAACTATTTATATTATAAATAAATTTGATTTCTCTGGCGTGTTTTTGATGATTATCTCAGACTTAATTTCTCTTTTAAACTATAATCTAGACTAATCTGGACTCTGCACTCGCTTGAAACGTCAGTTATTTCATAGTTAATATTTTGAAATAAAAAATTTTTTGAGCATACTTATGTTATAAATACTAAGTAAGAATTTAGTAGCTAAAGAAAGAGAATTAGCCAGCATAAAGTCATCTCAATATTTAACTTTCAATTCTCGACTTTGACCCCTGAATTCTTTCTGTGTCCACTTGAATTCTTGCATTCAAATGATTAAAGTCGTCATTATTGAGGATGAGTCTCTTTTACGTCTGGGAATCAAGGCTCTGATTGACCGTGAGCCTGATATGGAAATTTGCGGCGAAGCTGGTAATGGATTGGATGGACTGAAGGTAGTTCAACAATCTCACCCTGATGTTGTTCTTGTTGATATTGGCTTGCCCGATATTAGTGGCTTAGAAGTCACTTATCAAATTAAGCAACATACTGACTCGAAAGTAGTCATTATTACTAATCATCGCAATGAGGAATTGGCTGATTTAGCCTTAAGTTATGGTGCTAATTCTTTCATTCTTAAGAAAACTGATATTGTCTTGATTCGCCAAGCCATTCTCAGCAGTTATAAAAATGATTGCTTCATCGACCCCAGTATGACTAAGCAAATTATCGATAATCATAACTGGCGTAAATATCACATCTTGCGAAAAGGTAAAAAGTATAATGAACCTCTCTCTACTTGTGAAACCGAAGTCTTGAGAATGATAGCTTGCGGTCTATCTAACGATGAGATTGCCCGCAAGCTGTTCGTCACCTTGAGTACCGTTAAAACTCATGCCAACAATATCCTCATCAAGCTAAATGCTCGTAACCGTTCACACGCTATTATCAAAGGTATTCAGTTCGGCTACATCAATTCTCTTGATGTTTTAGAACAGGAAAACTTCTTTGGCGAGAAATTCGATCCTGTCTGCTGATTTACTGTTTTCTGCTTCTGTCCATCCGAATCAAGCAATATCCTTGTAGTCGATTTTCTTGTTCGCAGGCTTTAATGGCCGATTCGTTATCCAACAATAACTGATACATTTGTTTGCCCGTGGTGGATTTTGCCCACCTTAGAACTTTCATCTCGTTTGCTGATACTACTACTGTTTTACTTTCACCTAGGTTTGCCATCACATTCCAAGTTGTCAGGGAACCGATGAGTGTTCCGGCAGCAATTAATCCTCCAAAAATAGCTGAGATAGACCAAAAACCTAATTTCCACTTTCCCTTGTACGGCAAATCTAAGGGTAAGCCTGCTGTTGGTTTTAGGTTTTTCATCTCGTCTCGCACAGCAGAGGACACTACTGTATAGTGCATTGACTGAGCAGCTTTAGTTGTCGCTTCTAGCTTCTGGTCAATGAGTGCAGCCCAAGCTTCTACCATTGCTTCCATTCTTGCCTGGAGATCGATCATTGTCTCCTCATATCTCCCCAGTGTTGCCATTATTTGAAACATTGGATCGTCTCGTGAGATTCCTAACTCATGGCACATTTGAGCTATGCGCTTTTGCTCTGTATCGGAATATCCTTGTAATATTTCTTCTGCTCTCATCTTTCACACAATTATTAAGATTTCAAAATTTTGTTTCAAATACCTAAATATTTACTAGCTATAGTTTCATTCCTGATTGAGGCATGAAAGTTTTTTATCCAGTGATAAATATAAGTACGATACACTAAGTAAACTGATGTATCTGTCACACACTGAGATATTGGTTTTGCTGTTCTTTCTATCGCTTCATAATGATCCCGATGTAATCGAGTCAATTCTATCTCAGCACCTCCAATTATCCTAAATTTACTTTGCATTATTTCTTGGTAATCTCTAAATATTTCACCAAAATATTGGTTTTTTACTAACACGTAATTAGTATTATCAATAGCAAACTCTAATAGAGATTTTAGATAATTTACACAATCTATTCTTTGGGAAATTGGTTGCACAAATGTCAGGCTCCATTGGTAATCAACTAAAAGACTAAACAAATCTGTACGTTGAATGTACTGACAGATTTTCTCTAAATATTGTCCTGGCATATCCACCATAATTATCTCAAGTTCATCATTATTCAAATCTTGAAGTATCTTATCTGTTTCCCCTCTAAAGAAATCTAAACTATCTATTGTGACAACTGTTTCATAAGCCTTAAATCTTTGAAGATTATCGTGGTTATATACTTTGATTTTTCTGTTTTGAGATTGGAGTAAATCAATTAATAGTTTGATGACTGTAGATTTTCCTACCCGCGAATCACCTACAGTCATAATCATCCGTTTAGGAGATTTTGACATCATCTAACCCTAATATCCCTTGAGCTGGTTTAATCTCTTCTTTAAAAGTCCTTAGCCAACTTGTAACTCTTCCTTTTACAGAAGGCAAATCCTTTTGCTCCATCCCTTGCTTAAATGTCATATTTTTCTCATCTAAATAATCATAAGCGTGTTCAATCAATTCGGGCATGTTAATCGTAATAAATGGGCTTTTATCTTTCTCCATTTCATTCCTGATTTCTGCAATTTCTATTGATTTGTTGTAGCGAGTGAATTCCTCTTCCTCGCCAAAGAAGAGATTTTTAACTACCAAGTAATCTACCCGCTGACCGCAAAAACTATGTAAATTTATTAGTTGATTTACTGAATCGCTGATCCGGCTAATAACTACTACCATCGTTACGCGCATATCGTAATCTGTTTCTGCTGTTTCTAGAAAATCCATTCCCTGGATAAATCTTTGTAGTATTATTCTCGACTGCGGTGGTAGTTCTAGTAGAAACCGAGATTCTTCTTTCGGTTGATATCCATCTTGATTCGGTTCTGGATAAATCTTTTTTTTCAATCCATCGAAAAACTTATCTATATTGCCATTTTTAAATATATTTAATGGTTCTATCGAGCAATGCTCTCCATAGAATCTGACTAACTGTGAATTAGAAATATCTGCATCAAAACCCACAAATCTTAGCTGTGCATCTATATATGTTTGCACCAGCCCTCTAGCAAATGTTGATTTTCCTACGCCCCCTTTATCTCCTGTTACTATTACTAATCTCCGCGAGTATTTTTTGATTAACTGCTCTTTTTTATTGGTATCTTGAGCTTGGATGTCAGCCTTAGTTGTGATTGTATCTGTCATTTGATTTTTTCTCCTCATGGTTTTCACAAAATTCAAGTGGCGTAGAGAATCCACGTTTTTTTACGGAACTTATATATGTTAATCCGCCAGTATTTCATTAGAGAAACACTCGATTAATCTTAAGTAAAATGGGGTTAACACTTCAACATTTCTAAATTTATTTTTATCTACTGAATGTAAGGCTTGTAGAAATAATCCTTGTGTGATTATGTTTATTGATTCTTCGTACTTCAGTTTTCTTAACAAGTTTAAAACCAGTAAGTCTAGTTCTTGCGCTTTTAACAAATTTGTTGCTAACAATACCTGCTGTTCGTACAAATCTTGATAACTATATATCTGCTCTGTTATTTTTGACGCTATTGTAAAATATTCTTGCCTCAATACTACACCCCAAGTATCACTGGGCATTGGGCATTCTGTAGATAAAGGAATTTTCTTATTTACTAATTGTATATACCAGTCAATACATTCATCATGCCAGCTTTCTCCTTGGGTTAGTAAATAATTTATTAAAGAGTTTTTCTGACTATAATCAATATTGTAAAATGCATACTTCGCATAGTGTAATCCTAAGTTTTTTTCCCATCTTTCTCGAAAATTAGGCATAATATGCACTCTCACCCATTGCATGAAACTCCTCACTTTTCTAGCTTTAGCCTTTGATATTGATGATAATGAATGGACAGCTAAAGCATTTATGGTTTTTACTTCTAGATTTTCTCCTTGGTTGATTACACAATGTTTATTCGCCTCTATATTTATTGTTTCTCTCGATTCTTTATCTAATTCTGGAAAAATTATTTCTAAAACATCTTCCTGAAATAACTCAATTCCAATTGCTGTATCTATGACGTGAACTTTTACTCCTGATGGATGCTCAAACTCCCACGTTTTTGGCCATAATTCATCCATTTTTCATTTCATTCTTTGTCGGAAAAACGATATCACTATGACATATTCATCCAGACTTTCATATGGTTAAAAGTATGAACTTGAAATCGTACTTTTATCTATTGATTTTGACTGAATTTTGTTATATGCTTACTTGTTCAACATTACCTGACGTGCAACAATTAGCCTCTTGCCAGTACAATGGCAAGTGCTACAACGATTACTAGGAGTATGAGAGTGCGAAAAGCAGCAGATAGTTACTCTACACCATCATGTCTAGGCTTCACTCTCCATCGGTAACACTGACTCATCAAGCCATTGATAAAATCCAGGTACTATCGCCTCCAAGGAGCGCAGTGAACTTGGCGCGATCGTCTCCAACTCCAGCACAGTCTCCCACCGCAAATCACCAGTCCATCGCTTAAGGATGCCTTTGATTGCTTCCACTCCTTGGGCGATGCCAGAACGAAGCATTTCAACACAATGAAGTAAAGTAATGCGATCTGTAGAGGAAGCAGGGCAGAAAGATTCTTGCCCCTCTGCCCCTCTGCCCCTCTGCTCAAGAGCCTCTTCTGGTTGCGTAGTATCCCCCCCCTTATCATGGGGGTTCCCTATACAATTATGGGGGGGGGTGGATACGGAGGGAGAAATAGGTTCAAAGCTAGACGATGACTGGTTTTCAAGATAATAACTACGCTGTTTTTGACGGTGAGCGATAACGGACTGTGCAAATTCTAATTCCGATTTTGAGAGCGAGAAGAATTTCACTTGTTGACCGCGAGGGCCAATTTTGCGGCAAGCTAACTTTAGTCCAAGCTGCTCGACTAGGGTGGCCAACAGCCAAATCGGTTGACAGTCACTTGGCACAGTGAAACCCAGGATTGCTTTGATGTGAGCAGCACACTCAATGGCCATCGCTGTCATATTTAATAGATGTGGATCGCAAGCAGTAATCTCTTGCCCGGTTACTAAACGTTTCAGGATGTGATGAAGTCCCAAGTTGAATCGGGCTAACCACTTAGCGGAATAATTTCCCCAGTCCATGCAAAATGGTAGTTTGTCCCGTTCGGCGCGGTCTAGTTGGGTAACAAATGCTGGCGGTGCGGGGTACTGTTTAGTAGTCTTGGAGTCTAATATGATTTCATCTGGAGGTGAGAGAATAGATTCCAGTGCAGCGATCGCCCGAATTAATCGACCGCCATCATCTTTCTCAACCAAAGATTCAGTAACTTCCATGCCATAGGCATCATGAATACGGAACTTCTCACACTCGTTAATTTCGTCAGGTGAAAGGTAATCTTTAGTTTGACGTGCCCGGTATTCACTATATGAAATAGTCTTAGCCTTGGCGACGGCATGATGATGAGCAGCATCAAGTATATCAGCAGCATTTTTCAAATATTCCAAAGCCATTGCATCATGCTCTTCACCCACTGGTACTATAGAATTGCCCATCTGGGTTAACAAATCGCGCAGATCCGCCCGAAGATTATTAATTGATTGATGGCGGTTGGCTTGAATTTGGCAGTAAGCGTCTAATGCCCAATCCTTCTCAGCTCCGCGCTTGCCTGTTTCACGGTCAATCCGCAACAGAAAAGCGGTGATTTCGTTGGTTTGGAGTAACCTTTGTTTGATTTTGGTGGGGTTGGTGTCAAAGTAGCCAAATGGGGGTTTGGGGGCCACCCAAACATGGATGGGTACTTTCGGGCGATAGCGCCACAGTTGTTGAGCGCATTCTGTTGCGGTTTGACTGACCGCATGAAAGACACCAAAGACCAAATCAAAATGATAGTCTGGAATGTCTATACCAGTTCCCAGGCTGGGCGAAGTCAAAAATATATCTATATTTTTGACGGCATTGGTGATGTCTTTAATAAAGGCCACGTTCTCCTCACTACCGGAGTTGTCGGAATGTACAGACCAGATTCGCCATAAAGTCGGAAGTTTGAAGTCGCAAGTCGGAGGTAAAGACTTCACTTGTGACCTCCGACTTCCAACCTCCGACTTCGCTACTTGTTGATCTACACTCTTCTCCTTGTCTCTTTCCCCAGGCGAAGCCTCTTGTTCAATCTGCACACTCAAAGATTTTTCCAGTTTCTTGATGAAACGCTTACTGTCGCTGACTACCATGACTTTCTGACCAATCATCAGTGCGGCAGAAATCTGAGCCACCAATGCACTTGAATCCTGACCTTCATACCAATAGATGGTGCGATCGCCATTGTTCCATTCATTTTTGATAATGTATGGTTGTTCGCCTTGTGGTCGCATCGAGCGGAAAAAGTCGATTGTTATGTCATCCATGTGTGCATCGGCAATCACCACAAGGGGCGCGTTGTAGACAATATAATGTAATACTTCCAAAATGGCAGCACGATGTTCTTTGCAAGTATTACTGTGTAATAGGTGCGTCAGGTATTGGCAAGCTTCATCAATAAATATGCAACCATAAGTTAGTGCTTGAGTGTTTAGTTTATGGAGACTGTCAATAGTGATGCTCAATGCTTTCGCTTTAGTCATGCCTGTATAACCAAGCTCAGAATACATTTCGGTTTCCAAGCGTTGAGCTAAATTTTTCAGTAGATTGACACGATGCCCGTTATTGAGAAATCGAATGTCTGGGTGAGCATCACGCCAAGCGCGCATCAACTGGGTTTTACCAGTTCCCATATCGCTGATTAGTACTACCAATCCGGAGCGGGGGAAGACAAAATATTTTGGTTGATTTTGGTGAGCTTTTTTAAGTCTGTACTTTCTTTGAGATTGGGAATCGTCAGTTTTATAAAGACTTGCTGCAAATATGGAGCTAGGAGTCTTGGGTTGGGGGGTAGGGGGTATCTCGTCAACTGCCCCCAAGCCTGCTTCTGTTTCCTTTACCAACAGGGCTTGAGTCAGATATTTGACGTTAACAATCAAATCAGGCTTATATTTTCTCAATCCCCGATGCTTAATTAGAAATGATTGTTGGTAATCAGCTAGTGATTTAGCATCATCAACAAGCGCCGTCAGAAGTGCGTTAGCGTTTTCACCCCTTTCGACTACGAAATCATCTACACCTTTTTCAGGCCCCGGCAAGGATGCGACTTCACACTCCGCACCAGCAGCAACAATCGCCTTACCTGTGCGAACTGTGGCGCTGTATACTGACCAGCGAGTTTTCAGTTTGATTTCGTAGTCAAATAGGATGATGAACTTGCGTCCCTTTTGTGCCAGTGGTACTAGATCGGGATGTAATTTCTCGTCAAAATCCTTTTTGCCCACGCGACCATTCCAGATACCAGGCAATGCGATCGCTACAAACCCCAAGCTGAGTAAACAGGCAGCCTTCTTCTCGCCTTCGCATAATATTATTGGGATCTCTGGATGCCGCTGTACCCATTCCCAAAATATCAGTGGAGTAAGCCTATTTTGTAATCGCAGTGCCAGGGGTGAGTGATATCGCTTAATGTTACACCTGCGTGCCACCAAATCCCAGATACAATCGGCAACATCAAAGTATGTAACTCGGTTAGGCGTTTTGGGTGGCGATTCGTACTTAACTGGTTTCCCTTTTTCCCAGTCAATTCGGGGTAAGGAGGGTTTCATTCGTCCCCACTCCATTGGGAGCCAGTTTAGCTGTGGGTCAAGTCCGCTAATCCATAATCCTCCTGCCAGCAGATGCAGATAGGCTTTCAAAAAACCATCTGTAACTCGACCAGCGTTTTTTCGGGGGATAGTACCAGAGATGAACAGATAATCGTAGACTGATTCTCCTTCGATATGAGAAAAGTTGCGCTCGATCAACGATAGATGAATCGCGCTCTTCACGGCTAACTCATGGTATTCAGCAGCCGTGAGATTATTGGGGTATTCACAAATGTTAGATGACAACACTTGATCCCCAACACCCAACTCTTGTGGGCATTGGTTATTTGACACAGTAGATTCCTCCGATAGCTATGGTTTACAGCTTCAGAGGGGGCTTTTTAACTAATTCGCAGTTCGCAATTCGCAATTACAGAGGTAATTGATTAATCCATTCAGAGTACAAGACCCTGCCTACCTTGTGGTAAGCCAGGTACCTAACTTTTCACGGGAAGTACCAAAACCATCATCAAGGCTGGGTGTAGGGGGTAGGGTGTGGCTGAGTGGGAAAACAAGAAAGTTTTATACACCCCACACCCCACACCCCACACCCTCGCTCCTTTGCTACATACCGTGAAAAGTCACAGCCAAGTACAGGCATAGAGATAATTGCAAATTGCGATTACTGCAAATTGCGAATTGCGAATTGCGAACTGCGAATTGGACTGATTGCGCTGCTCTTTACAAAAATTTACATCATAGAAATATAAATTTTTTACCAAATTGCCAAAAACGGTCAGCAAAAATTAGCTATACTTCTCCCTTTATCGCTATAATGGCAAAGTAAAGCAGCGTGGGATCTTTTGACAAGTCAGTGGAATCAAGTCGGCAAACTTTAATCGCCACTTTCTTCGTCACCCAGAGATCAACCCCGCTCTGAAATTATTCAAATGTTTGATTTCCAGGCAAAGCGGTACTACTTAGTACGTTTTGCCTACATTTTTATGTGTGCCTTGTTTTCCTCCATTTTTGGTTGTACGCATTGACAAGCTCGATCTTACAAAACTTCGCGTCTTTTCGCATCTAGCAAGATTGTGATTGTTTAATTGTGTTACCTCCAGCCCAGTTTGATAAATCTTTGTTCAATTTGCCCTTGAGGCTGGGGGAGAAAAGAGTTAGTGTCCAACGGCTCTTCTCTCCTGCTGCTCCCTTTGCTCCCACTGCTACCCCTGCTTGCCCCTACAGATAAATTTCTTAACTGAACAGTACTAGTATTGTCTTCACTTTCCCATCTTCTCCAGCGCTCCCCGCTCCAGAAGTTCTGGTCGTTTAGTATCTAACACCGTTTTGATTTTTTGTTTTTAGTTTCTCCACATTTGTAATGTTTCTGGATAGCCTAAAGGTTTTAACACCTTAAAAAAAGGTGTATTATCCATCTCACGGCTTCTGTCGTGAATACTGGGTATTAGGCTCTTACACTGGACGTTTGTTCACCTATTTTCTGAAAAACTAAGAGTGGTTCCAGAAGTATTCCCTAGCTTGGGTTGTACTAGCGTTGTCGCTCAAGTTTTCACAAAGGTGTTCTAAATGACCTGCTGCATCATTAGCATTTTATACCTTATATCTCGAATCACCTGCTTTTAGCAACAGGACATTATGTTAAATAATGTAAAGTACTGACCATAACTTTTGGTAAAAAAGAATAGATATTATTTATTGGCATAGCGATGCAGACAGATTATGTATTCAAATAAAAACACTGTAACTTTAGATCTAGAGAAAGTACTTAAGATATTAAAACAACAAGTGCTTCACTATACTGGTAAATATTTGTCAAAAGCTGAAATAGCTGTAATTGTAGGATCTTGGGAGGGCAAAGACTATAGTGAGATAGCGGATGACTCTGGATACACCGCTCAATATTTGCGTAAAGAAGTCGCTCCACAATTGTGGATCACGCTTTCAGAAATTATTGGTGATGGAGTGCAAGTTAAAAAATTAAATTTAAAAAATGTTTTACTTCAAGTATTAAAAAGTGATTGTTTAAAAGAGCCAAAAGTATCCTACTTAGACACTGATTGCTTAGTAGGGAAGACTAAAAAATATGGAGAAATGCCCAAGATAGCATTTTTTTATGGTCGAGAAAAAGATATTACATATTTAAAAAATCAAGTCAATATTTTTAAACGGCGTTGTATAGCTGTAACTGGAGTTGGAGGAATAGGAAAAACATGTTTTGTAGCAAAATTAGTTGAAGAAATACTGTTTGAAAGAACAGATTTTTATGATTATGTAATTTGGAAACCTGTAAATGCTTTTTCCTCGATTGATAAACTAGTCACTGACCTGATTAGTATTTTTGAGATAAATACAAATGATAATAGTTTCAGAGCCAAGCTTTCCTTGCTATCAAAACAACTTTCATTGCATCGGTGTTTATTAGTAATAGACGGATTAGAGAGCCTAGTACAAGTAGATAATTATGAAAAAAAGATAGAGTATGAAAACTTTTTTATTGAATTAACGCAAACAGAGCATTCTAGTTGTATAATCGTGACAAGTCAATTACCTTTAGAAGAAATTGCTTGTTTAACTAGAGGATTTTCTTATGTACCTTTGCGACTAGAAGGTATAGATGAAAAATCTGCAATGCAAATGTTATATGACAAAGGTTTATCTGGAGAAGAGTGTAAAGATTTAATTGAAATTTATCGTGCTAATCCTTCAGAATTAGAGTCAGTTATTGATAAAATACATAAATTTTTTGGAGGTAGTCTTAAAAGATTTTTTGAATATAGATCCACTGTGATAGGGCCTCGAATTCAAGCTATGCTAAATCAGCAATTTGGGCAAGCTGGGCTTTTAAGCAACCTCCAAAGGCAAATTATGATTTATTTGGCAGAGGAGATATCAAAAAATTCTGTTCCAATTCAGTTCTCTAAAATTGTTGAGGATCTAGAGAAGCGATTAAACTTGAAATTATCGCTTTCTGAAGTAATAATGGACTTAGAAATTTTAGAACAACGTTCATTAGTTGAAGCTAATAGAAAGTTTTGTAAACAAGAAGTTAGTTATAGCTTAGAACCAGTTGTTAAAAAGTATATTTTGGCGGATCCGCGGGGTTTTGTACGTAAAGTCCCATCAGCAATAACTAATAGTAATTGCACACAGGAGTAAATTATCTGTGGTTTACTGCATTAATCATCTTTGTAGTCAACGCCACAATTCTTATGATGCTGATAATTGTTTAGCTTGTGGAACTCCTCTGCTAATAAACGGGCGTATTCGTTTACTACGCCCGTTGCGTCCTTTTGATAAAGACTTATCTAGCTTTACGGATGTCTTTGAGGTTGAAGATCTTGGCACAATGTCAAATCTAGGATCTCAAGTAAGAGTGATGAAAATATTGAAGTGGAATGAGCCTAAGTTAGTTGAGCTAGTTCGGTATGAGGCACTTGCATTGCAGCTTATCGAACATCCTGGAATTCCTCGTTCCACTATGAATGATTATTTTACTTTTACATTGAAGGATACTCTTATAGAGTTGCATTGTATAGTAATGCAAAAGATTGAGGGAGAAAATTTACGAGAATGGGTAAAAAGTTATGGGAGAATCTCCCAAAGTTTAGCAATTGATTGGTTCCATCAATTAATTGATATTCTTGATTTAATTCATCGCTCAGGCTTCTTTCACAGAGATATCAAACCAGAAAATATTATTCATCAGCCTGATGGAAAATTAGTACTTGTTGATTTTGGTGCAGCGCAAAGGATTACTAGAACCTATTTAACAAAAATCAGTACCAGTGGAGGAACTAGTACAGGATTAGGTAGTGGGCATGAAATAACATCTATTGTTACACCTTTATTTACTCCTCTTGAACAAATTGAGGGACAGGCAGTACCGCAGTCGGATTTCTACGCTTTAGGGCGGACTTTTGTAAATTTAGTAACTAATATATCATTAATAGATATACCAAAAAATGAAGATAGATCCAGACTAATCTGGAGAAAATATGCACCTCAGATTGATAAACCATTTGCCGATCTTCTTGATGATATGATGTCTCCTGCCCCTGGGCAGCGTCCTCAAAGCACTAAAATAATTTTGCAGCGTTTAGAGCGTTTACCACTTAAATTAAAATTTAACCGAGTAGTCAGATCAAAAATCTTCTTATTAAGTTTAGCTATTTTTGGCTTAATAGTAAGCATTAGTTGTTTTGAAGGGATTAAATTAGTCATATCTAATTATTACTTTAATATAGCTTCTCGTCATCGGAATGAACCTAAAATTGCTAGAGAAAATTATGAACTAGCAATAAAATTTAATCCCAAAGATGTAGATGCATACAATAACTTAGCATTAGCTTGTCAATTACTTGCTGATACAAAGTGTATGAATGAGAGCTATGAAAGAGCTTTCAAACTTAAGCCTGATAACTGGGTATCGCACTATAATTTAGGGAATTTTTATGACGATCAAGGAAAATATGAGCAAGCAGAACAACAATACAAGTTAGCGATTCAGTATAGTAACAATCAGGCAATGAATGCTCTCAGCAATTTAGCGCGACTGAAGAACAGGCAAGAAAAATACCCCCAAGCAGCAGAACTAGCAATTCAAGGTTTAAGTCGTACCCAAAATCGTGAGTGGCAAGCTGGTTTATACAAAAATTTAGGCTGGGCGAGATTCAAGCAGCAGCGTTACGCAGAAGCAGAAGAATACCTACAAAAATCAGTAAAATTAGATTCGCAAAGAGTAGATGCCTACTGCCTACTAGCACAGACATATGAGGCATTACGTAACTTGAGTAAAGCTGAAATATACTGGGAAGTTTGTCTAGTAGCAAATTCTGGGTTGCCAGAGGTACAAGAATGGAGACAGCAAGTATTACAGAGGATTTTTAAGGAAAATTGACCGGAATACTGCTCTTCCGGTAAGCTGTCTACTATTGAGTTAATAGTCAGATAGTTAATAAGTGTAATGCTGACTGTACCAAAATCAACAGCCAGAATAGGAAAAAAAGTTTTTAAATTCCAAGTTGCAGTGATTGCATCAATACTGCTTTTGTCAAACTTTAGCAGTGCATGGGGTCAGCGCCAACCAGTAGCAAGAGGCAATTTAAAAAAGCCTGTGTGTAAGCCTGTAGCTCGAATTATTAGCGGCGATCTTCGTAGGGTAGCAGGAAGTAAAGTTTGTGAAGAGGATCGGTTACAACCAGTGGCTGGAGCTACTGTTGAAGTTTTATGTTACTTGAGCGGAAATATTTTAAATGTTTCTGGTGGTGCTATTGGTAAACAATGCTCATCGCGCTCTCAAACCCAATCTCAGCATTGTACTTCTGGAATTAGAGGCGATTGCCTCAAGGTCAAGGGACCAGATGATGAGAATGTACCAACACTAATCGTGCCTTACAGCCCCCTAATCTTAAATTCTCGTCCTTCACTTTCTTGGACTGCAATTCCTGGTGCTATCAGCTATATAGTGCAAATTGAAGGCACGGGAGTTAATTGGTCAAAGGAAGTCAACTCAATTTCACTGCCTTACTCTAAAGAGCAACCAGCTATGCAGCCTGGAAATATCTATCAAGTAAACGTACTTGCCAAGATGGCAGAACAAAAGTTTATTGCCAGCCAATCAATCCTGATGGTAGCGTCTCTTCAAAAAGCTGAACAGACAAAAGCTATTATTGAACGCATTCAAAATTTGAATTTACCTCCAGACGAGCTAGCTGTAGATATTGAGAGTGTATATAAGGGACAAAATCTGTTGACTGAAGCAATTGAAGTCTTAAAGGAACGAGTCAAAGCAAAAACTCAAAATCCTACTATCTATCGATTATTAGGCGATCGCTATCTGAATGTAGGTTCACCCGAACAGGCCATGCGAGAATATAAGATGGCGATCCAATATGCAAAGCTCAGGGGTAATTTGAATGAATTAGCTCAAGCGCAGGCAGGACTAAAATTATTACTTCAGAGCCAGTTACCAACAAGAACAAATCCTGACCAAAAATAAGGATGGAAATATTTAGGATTAGACATCAATTTTAATTGTGCTTGCCTAAGCGCTTCTGTTTTAAACATACCGTTTTTTAAACCTATATAGAATTCTTTCATCAGTTGAGCAGTAGAGTCAGCATCTACTAGCCACAAAGTTGCAATTGTACTTTGAGCGCCAGCTTGTGCAGCCATTCCAGCAATTCCGAGTGCTGATCGTCGATCGCCCTTTGCTGTTTGGCAAGCGCTCAATACGAGTAAATCAATTGGAGAATACTGATTTTTGAGTAAAAATTTGAATTCTTTAACATTAAAAGGCTTGTCCCAAGTCAAAAAAAAGTTTTGTTCGGGATCGGAACTAAACTGAGCGTGAGTACTGAGGTGAATTACTTGAAATGAGCCATTCTCAACTTTTTTTCTAAAGTTATGACTAGTAAATTCGGGATCGAGCAGTTCCGTTGCAGAAGCAGTGTTTCTTTTAATATTCTCAATTTCTGTTTTGACTTCAGGTAGGGGTTTTAAATTTTTAGGAACTAATGGAGCTTTGAAAGAGGGGCTAACATCAGAAATACCACCAAGCAAAACTCTCGAATGCTTGGATAAAGAAGATTGTCTTTGCCAAAATCGAGAACTTGAAGCTATTGAGATACTGTAGGATTCATTTAAATATTTTTGCCCATCATGCAGCATAGTAATAGGTAAATTATAAAAATAACTATCTAGAATAAAAATTAAGTTTCCTGATTCTGGTAGATATTTTTTGATTGGTGCAAATAACCATTTATAAAGATTTTGAGAGTAAACAAGAAAATCTACTTCCTCTGTTTCAATAAAATAGTGACTTTGACTTAATTTGAGTAAATTATTTAAATCTTCATTAATAACTTTTAATTCAACTGTGTAACTATAAAAGTTCTTAGGTGATTGTTTGAGAATTATCTCTACTTTATTACCTAATTTAATTAAATGTATAACAGGTGGTAAATCTTGAGAATTTTGATTTTGTTTACCAGAAAATATAGGCACTTTACCGCATTGTAAAAAGTTTTCTAATTCGGCTATTCTTAACTTTTCATGAACTTCAGTTACTTGTTCTAAATTAGCTCTATTCTGAGAAGAGAGTAACTCCATGTATTCATAGTATACAGGCTCAACTTTTTCTTTAAACGCAAACTGAAGTTCAGGATTAACTGATAAAATATTACCTCGAACTTGGTCAAGACTACTAATAGCGGCCTCATAAGCATCACTAGCTTTACCCAGCTTTTCTGAAAGCTGATATAAACGTCCTAGTTTCCACTGCCACTGATAAGCAATATCCCAAGCTTGTACCGATTGAGCTAATCCCATAGCTCTTTCAAAGTAATGTGTTGCTTCAGGTATTTTACCTAAATACAAGTATATATCGCCAAAAGTTCCTAAGGAATAAGATTCGGCTCGTAAATTGTCGATTTCTTGGGCAGAAAATAGTGCATTCTTAGCTAATAACAATGCTGTTGACAGTGGATTCTCTTCTTGAGAAAAAATAAGTCGCCTCAACTTGATATTTTGGTCAATTTGGATTAAAGTTATAGCTAGGTTTAGACGCGCATATATAGATTGAATTACTGGTAAAGTTTCAAATTGTTGAGGCGTAGTTAATAATTGTTTTATTAAATCCTGAAGAGACTGTATTTCAGCTTCTAAATTTACGTTAATTTCTGCTGGTAACAATTTTTCTAGCTCTAACAATAAACTTACTTGATTCAACTGTGCTTGAAGTGCAATGCCACTTTGTTCTACTCCTACTTTTTGATATAGTTCTAGAGCAGATTGAGCTTTTGATTGAGCTGTTATCAGTGCTTCTTGTTTGGCTCCAGGTTCATCTATTAATTGATATATATTTTTGGCTTGGGTATAAAGAGTACGTTCAGTATGACCAAGACTTAGCAATAATTGAGCGTTAAGCTTTGATGACGTTAATCTTAAGCTTCCAGCCATTAATAGAGCTTTTTGTAGCACAAAATAAGAGGCTTCGGGTTTACCAATTAGCCGTAGGACATCACCAAGATTTTGTAGCCCAATTACTTGAGACTTCATAAGTGGTTCTTTTTCTAGCAGAGCATTTAAATGCTTCTGAGACTTATCTAAAGACAGTTGTTGTAATTGGGGATTTTCACAAATCCAATCCTCTAACTTTAAAGCTTGAATTAAAGTTCGGCAGGCTTCAAGATAAGAACCACTAGCTTGGAGTGCCAAACTTTGGTTAATGAGACTGCCAGCCATGCCTTCAGAGTCGTTTAGACGATAATAAGTTTGGTATGCTGCTTCCCATGTCTGTAAGGCTGCTGAGGCTTGTCCTCTATGTAATTGCTCGTGTCCTGTTTGCGTGAGTTGTTGCGCCTGAGACAAGGAACTGGAAGAAAGTTGAGATTTTGCTTGTCCTTGTCCGAAAACTATAAGTAATGTCAGGGATATACCTAATAGAAAGTACTTCAAAACAGTCGGTAGTCGATGGAAAAATAAACTCCGTTTTCTTGCCATGTTTTTGAATCTGAATTTGTATCAACAAAAATTAAAGGAATGCCCCAATCAAGGCGGGCATGAAAGCGTTCTCCCCATTGGTACTGCAAACCCAGTCCTACAGAGGCTAAAGTACCTGTAGCTTGTGTACTGGATAATTTGACAGCACGATCATTGTTCCAGGCAGTACCAATATCGAAAAAAGGAATTAACTGCAATTGTTGTTGGTCTTTTCTCCAAGCTGTGATTAGCAATTCTGTTGAAAACAAGAATGCGTTATCAGTTAAGAAGCTAGCTTCACGATAACCGCGTATAGAATCTGCACCACCAGATGCAACTTGTTCGAGTGCTGCAAGAGGTCTGTCTGCTAATTGGAGTTCTGCTCTAGTTACCAAAGTTGTACTGTTTGCTAAATGCCTCAGCCATACAACTTGACCTAGCCAAGTGAAAAACCGACCATCAGGAGCAGAATTATTGACCGTAGCGCCAAAAGCACCAACACCTAAGCTGAACTGAGAGCGCATTAACAAAGCTCCTTTTTGATCTCGCTGTATCCAATCCTGAAAAAATCTCAAAGCAGAGATTCGCGTTCGCCCCTGAGAATCTGCCCCAGCAACCAAGGGATAAGGAGTATTTAATAAGGACGATTCAGTTTCCGTGCGAGAAGCAGTCACTCCCAAAGCAAATTCTTGTATTGATTTCGCACTAGCCCTTCGTACTAGTGGTTGTCGAAAAGTCAGTTCATAAGCGCGGGCATTAGCCAGGATATCCAAGCTAGTAAAAGGATGCTCAATAATATTGGATGAAGAGTTGATGTATGAGAACTCCAGAGTCCCGTTTTGTGGATTAAGTGGGATAGAGTAAGTGGTGGTTAAGGTATTACTACCGTCTGTATTCCTGTAACCAACACTCAGCTTGTCTCCTAAACCTAGCAAGTTAGCATTAGTTAACTCTATTCGGCGCTGAGTACTGCCTATAGCAGGAGAGCGAAAGTTATCTAAGACAGTATAAACTGTAAATGGCTGACGCTCCTTGACTCGAACGTTCAAAATAGATTTATTCAATTGAGATCCTTTATCTAATTGTGCTGTAATTGATTCAATCAAAGGATCTTGTTGTAGTAATTGCAAAGCCTCAACTAAACGTTTCTCGTTAACTACTTCAGTTGTATTTGACAAGCGTTCACGAATGTAATCATGCAATCCTGAGCCACCTATAACTTTAATTTTCTCTAGCTTTCCCTCAATTACTTGGATTGTAATGACTGCCCTATTTGGATCGAGGGCTTCATTTCCTTTTGTGGAGATAAAAGCAGCAGAAGTAATATAACCACGCTTCACATACAGTTGAGTAATCGCAGTCCGAACTTGACGTAACTCAGAAAAAGCAATTTTTCTACCGATAAAAGGTGCAACTACTGTCTCTAGTTGTGACGTATCAATTACTGTGTTACCTTGGAAGACAAATCGTTCTACTTTGAGGGTCAACTGTTTTTCATCATGAATATCTAGAGGATTCGATGACGGTGAAAATGGTTGTATTATAGGTTCTTGCTTTTCTGGTAATGGAGAGGGAACTCGAGGACGTTGAGGAATTGTAGGGAGTTTCTCTGTAATCTGGTCTGAAGTTAAAGTTTGTGCCGACAATGGGCTAGCTGTTGGGTTGAAAACTGTCAGCAAAAAAGTTGCTCCCAACAAATTCAAGCACTGGATATTTAGCATGTTTGAAGTTTAAATTGTTGTACAATACCTTCGCCAATTTACGAGGGTGAATTGATGTCTAAACTCCCTTTTCTCTAAGGCTTGGCAAAAACAATAAGTCCTAAAAATTCCTTCCAGGTTTCCCACAAGGCTTTTTTAACATATCGCCTGCAATATCAAGGGTCTGACATTCCCAGCTACCTTATAAGCTAAACGCCTATGTATGGGTGATTTTGCCGTTTTTGCCAAAAATTTTTTAGGCTCTTATTTTGGCAAAGGTATTGGTTGTAGAAACAACTTTCTTAAAGCTATTTTGGCAAAAGCAGCAGAACCTCGTCCTGTCAGGATTTTTGCTCAATCTTCGGCTTCTTCAGGAGGAATTTGGTTTGTTACTTCCTGGGATTGCTGATTGACTTGTTCTGAAGATTCTTGAGAGTGGTGGCAGGGTGAATCTGTAGAAGAACCGTAGGAAGTTACATTATCTGTATCTGGTGTGATAGTGAAACGTATTGTGCCATCAGCATTTTGCTTCATACCTTGCGCTTCAACAAACTCTTGCGCTGGTTCAGCCTCAGTCAATTGTATGGTTTCTTCTGCTCGTTTGTTTGTGGCTGGGTTGCGCTCATCATACCATCCAGCAGGACTATTGAGAGGGTCGTTAGGACTTTGAGGTACACCTCCACTGCCAGCATTGGAAAATATACTAGTATTTTCCTTTGGTGTGGTACAAATATCGTTGGTATCAGGAACAGTGACTGCTGATGACGGTAAGGGTGCTGTTACAAAATCAGTTTGTGGAGCATCAATTTCAACCGAACCATTAATTCCTCGCTCAGAGCTTGCTGCAACTATGCTATCAGGTGAAATGAAAAATCCTTGAGTATTTATTTTAATGTTGCCGCCACGCCCTTCAAAGGCATTTGCTGTGATACTGCTACTTTCTAAAGCAGTTAATGTACCTGCGTTGATGGTGATATTGCCGCCGTTGCCATTATTCCCAGCACTGGCAGTAACAGTACTATTCTGACGCAACTGTAAATTTTGTGAGTCCAAGAAAATGTTACCACCTTCGCCAGAAATTGTTGACGCTGCAATACTTCCTTGATTATTTAGGTTGATAGAGCTAGCATTAATTTCAAGTTTGCCAGCATCACCTACCCCTTGATTTCCTACATCAATTAAACCTCTTTGATTAACATTTAAAACTTTAGTCGTAATCGTTAGATTTCCACCAGAGCCAGTGGGCACTGATGGAAGTCCAAATATCTTTCTTACAATTTCATTTGAGGCTTCAATAGAGGAACTTATATGACTGGCTCCTGCATTTGAATCTTCTCCAGTCACTTCTATCAAATCAGCATTAATGGTTACATTACCAGCATTACCAGTAGCTCTAGAAGCAGAATTTAACGCTCCTCCATCTGTTACTCGCAATTGTTTGGTATTAACAAATAAGCTGCCTGCATTTCCTGCATTAAAGGCTGAAGCTGCTATAGCGCTTGGTGCAGAACGAACAGAGTTTACTCCTATAATATCAATGAAATTTGCATCGACAGTAATATTGCTTCCTTTACCAGTCCCCATCGTTGAGGATGCTATTGTTCCTCCATCAGTAATTAGGAGGTAATTAGTTGATAGTTCAACAGAACCTGCATTCCCAGAAGCTACAGTGCCAGCACCAAGAGAGCTAATAATATCTCCTCGGCGATAAGGATTAGCAAATCTGTTTTCTAACAATTGCACAGAATCAGAGGCTTCAACAGTTACATTTCCTCCGAGCGCATCAGTGTATGTAACTGCTCCTACTCTTGCTCCATCCTGAAGTATTAATCGTGGGGTAGAAATTTTCAGGTCGCCTCCTTTTCCAGTACTGAGTGCTTCCGTTAATAAGCTGCTAGAAATATTGCCATCAGGGGAAGCTCCACTTAAAACCAAAGACTCAGAAGCATTAATGTTAAGGCTTCCAGACAAAGTTTCCCCTCGGTTTTGAATTAACATTATTGAGCCATTTGTGAGATTAACATTACCTCCATGAACCTGAACAGTTCCAGAACCAGTACCGCTGGCATCGACCAAAGCTTGTTTTGATAATTGAATGTTTTTAAAATTGGAAATTCCTTCGTATCCTAGAGTCCAGTTTTCACTAATTAAACTCAGGTTAACTACACCAGAAGCAACGCTACCAAGATCAACTTTTCCTCCTTCTGCTGCTAGGATGCCACCTTCTAAAGTTATATCGCCTCCCAGTAAAGCCAAAGTTTTCCCTGATTGTACTTGTAGCCCACTTATTTGGCTGTTCGTAACAGTCGGTGAGTTTCCTATATTTGGAGAAATTATTCCCTTGTCTGTACCTTGCACTTTAATTACACCTGGATTATCACCAAAGCCTAAACCAATAGGAACATTATTTGCTAACAGTGGTGGTGCTTGAGGATTAGTAGCACTAAACTTAGCATCTCCAAGAAACTGGACAGTATTAGCAGTAGTTGCAAAAAAGGAGCCACCAATATTCAAACGAGCATTTTCACCAAACGAAATCCCACTAGGATTAATTAGAAATAAGTTAGCTGAACCATTAGCTTTAATTAACCCATCAATATTAGAAGCTAACCCACCTGTGACTCTAGTAATAATATTTTGAACATCTAATGAATTATTAAAGTGAACTGTAGTTCCATTAATTACAGAAAAATCATCGAAACTGTGAAAGAGATTACTTCCTATTTGAGTTCCTCCATCAATATTTTGAATATTGCCTTCTATTTCTATTTTGGTATTGTTTGGTAAAGTCATATCTGGCTTGATTTGAGCTTGTGATGGAAAAATACTTGAACAGTAAATTAATATTGTGGTAATAGCAGCATTAATCAATCGGTTATATTGGAATTTTATAGGATAACATAAGGGAATATGTAATTTATAAAAATTAGAACTATTAATAATATTTACTTTTACATCATTACGACCATTACGACCATTACGACTATTAAAAAAATCTAAAAGCATGCTGAAATTTCCTCAATTAATAGTAACAAATTTTAGTTTATAAATTACTGTTTAATAAATAAAAACTTTTATTAATAAAACTTTTAAATACATGTAAGTTAAAAGTTTAATAACTTCATAATATACAAAAATCTAATTTACTTTGTTAATTATAGTTAAAAATTGTCAGAGTATATTTTATGCAAATTATCAAATAGATAGCCTTGATAAATAATCAATTATTAATTTTGTACTTATCTCAAAATTATTTTATGAAAGTAAAAACATTTGTAAAAAAAATTAACTAGAGAAAAATTCATTTTAAGCTTGATTTTAAGAAAAAACGACGACAAATAATTACTTATGGTTGTCGTCAAAGATTAAAAGTAATATTGCATCTACCTAAAGAAGTATAATAATCATTATTTGTTAAACTAATAATTAAAATACTACTTATATCATAAATTTATAATATTTAATTAATTGTGAATATTTTGGAATTAAAATTTTCAAATATATATTCATATGTATAATAATTTTCAGCTCGTAATTTAAATAGTTTTAAGAAGTAGATCTAAGGCTCAGAAAGTAAATTAATTAACAGTTTTCTAGAAATTAATTGATGAGGAGTTAATATGCACAAGAAAATAAGCAGCCTCGTGTTTGCCGTTGCACTCTTGAGCTTGGGGTTAGTGTCTTGTCAGCCTTCAGAAGACAGGGTGGCTCAAGCAGAAGAGAAGCTAAAAGAGGCTCATACAGCGAGAACGGCTGTTGACCAAAATAACAAAGAAAGTGAAACAGATAAGCAAATTAGAGAGTACGTAGAAAATACACCCGATCTATATAGAATTAGCTGGAAAGTCTGTGGTGACTACAATGCTCCTTATAACAATGGGACAAGGTGTAACGAAACTCGAAGCCCACGAACCAAAGGGTATTTCGAGCCAGCTTATATGTGGGCTGCAAACAAAGCACAGTTTGTCAACAAGCAACACTTTGCAGCTAACTTTCATAATACAGGGCTATTTGTCAAATCTAGAGGATGTCTAAAATCAGGGAAGCCCAAAGAAGAAGAATTTTATCACGTCAGAGATTTCATGCTGGAAAAAGGTAAGGCTACCCCTTCGCCAACGGATGTGAAAATTGAGGTGCTGTCAAAGCAAGAAAAACAACAGATAGTGCAGCAAGCTTTCAACGATGCAGAAACCGAAATTTCTGCTTTGAATAACTATGGTGTATCAGCAACCACAGGACTAATTCCAACTGGCAAATCTTGCTTAACAGTTGAGGAATGGAAGACAACACAATGAAGCTTCCATAAAAACTAAGTAATATTTGTTATTACTTAGTTTTTATAATCAAAACAACCATTCATGTACTCTACTTCGGCTAGCCTACCAGCTTTATATCCAATGAGAAACGATCGCTTTTGGGCTATCAATCACAAAACGCATCAACCCGTAACTCGCGCCAGATATCAGAAGCTTGCCAGCCGGAGTTACCAGCAGACTGAGGTATAGGATAGTCTGATGCTGGAGTATAGGTAGTAAGATATTCTGTGGCTTGGCTTTGTGGCCCTATATTTGGCTGTTGCTCAATGGCAGGTTCATTGGTAAAGGCAGTATCAACTTGAGAAAGTTCCTCTTGTGTTGGCTGCGATGTAACAGACTTCTTGAGAATGAGTAGCTCAGATTTTTTGATAGGTTTCATGTTTATCCAAATGTCAAAAGCTTTAGGCAAAAAACAGATGCAACTTGAAATTGAGTAAATGCCTTATTTATAGTGTGTGATTTGGGTAAGATTGAACAAGTAGTGAAAACAAGATAATTTGTTCGGTCTGTAAACAAAGCAATTGACGACAAATGCAAAGATAGAAGAAGCATTGAAAAACCCCAACCTCAATAAAAGGGTGGGGAATAGGTAAGATAAGATTACTACCATGATCATACAACTAAATATTTGTTCAACTACCTTCTATGGGGAGGTGGCAGAATGAACAAACCCGCCTCTAGACGCAAAAGAGCTACTCCTGCTGCATCTAGCAAGCCAAAGCCAGCGCTTAAGCTATCAAAAGATACTCAACAGCAGGACAATCCAGCAAGAGCAACAATTGAGGTGATGGCGGTTGAAGTTCCAGAGGAGTTGTCAGAGTCCGAGCAGCGCGATCGCCTACATTTGGAACGAAAAGTAGAACACGCTTTTTACGAAGCAGGTAAGGCTTTGAGAGAGTTGCGCGATCGCCGTCTTTACCGTTCGACGCACAAAACATTCGAGGAATATTGCCGCGATCGCTTTGGCTACAGCCGCCGACAACCCTACTTGTTAATGGATGCGGCTGTGGTGTTTGATAACTTAAAGTCAAAATGTGATCCATTGGATCACATTTTGCCTACCAATGAACGACAAGTGCGACCTCTGATTAAGCTAGAACCATCACAGCAGCAGAAAGTATGGCAGCAAGCAGTCCAAAAAGCTGGTGGTAAAACTCCCTCTGGTCGCATAGTCCAAGATATTGTAGATAAAATACGTGAGCGAACCAAAATTCCCAATCCCTACCGAGTTGGTGAAATCTGCATTCTTTTGCCCAAAGACAACCCAGACTTGAGAGGCAAAGGCGGATTTTGGGGCGTGGTTATTCATGTGGGGGATTATAGCTGTACCGTGCAAACTTGGGACGGTGAGTATACAGTCAAAATCGAGCATCTAAAATCACTGGAACTACTGGATGACGACTGCCTCTTTATGCAGCAGCTATGCCTGAGATTACGGCAGTTGTATCAAGTGGCTAGCCGTGATGAAGCAGTAGATTGGTTATTGCAGGGGCTGGGTAAACAAGCCAAACCTTATCTGTCATCCTTGCAGTCGAAGCTATTGGCGGCTGTTGAACGGGAGTACAAACTCAGTTGGAAGCATCAGAAGTGATGCAGTAATGCAACAATTCAACAAATAAGTTACTGTATGAGAGCGACTGATCTTAAATTTGACAAGTGGCTGCTTGAGTATTGTGCCAATTTGAAGCTAAAGAACGGATTTTTTGAAGCTCCAATGGAGAAATCCGCTCCAAATTACGCAGAATTTGAGTCATGCGTGGCTGATTTTTGAGTTGATCGTAATTACGAGCCAGAAAGTCCCAGTAAAAAAAATTGAAAGGACAGGCATCATCTGTACTGCGCTCACGATGTTTATAAGTACAATTTTTGCAGTAGTCGCTCATATTGTTGATGTAGTTAGCAGAAGCAGCATAAGGTTTAGATGCAATCATTCCACCATCAGCAAACTGCCCCATACCAATGACATTAGTCTGCATCACCCAATCGTAGCCATCAATAAAGGCGGCATGAAACCAGTCTTCAAGTTCTTGGGGCGAAATTCCGGCAATCAAAGCAAAGTTGTTCAGTACCATTAAGCGTTGAATATGGTGGGCATAACCGATTTGTTTGACCTGAGTTAGAATTTGGTGCAGACAATTCATCTTTGTATCGCCTGTCCAATAAAAAGCAGGCAATGGATGAGTGTGGTTAAACCAGTTACTTTCGGAGTAATCCTGTTGTAGGTAAATATAGACTCCGTGCATATACTCGCGCCAACCCAACACCTGACGGATAAAGCCTTCAATGCTGTTTAGCTGCCAGTGACTGCTGTTGTCTAAATATGCTTGTTCTACTGCTTGAACAACTGACAATGGATGAAGTAATCCAAGATTGAGATAAGGAGAAAGCATAGCGTGCCACATAGTCTGCTCTCCTGTGACCATTGCGTCCTGATAAGGGCCAAAGGCAGACAGCCGAGTTTGGACAAAAAACTGAAGTACTTGTAGCGCTTGCTGCCGCGTCACACCCCAACGAAATGGCTCAAGGAGCCAATAACTTTGACTTTCTTTAAATGCTTCAGATTGCTTGATAAAGTTGATAACATCTTGTGTAATCGAGTCAGGTTCAAACCACAGAGCTTCCGGTAAGGTCAGCTTGCCTTTGGGTGGTTTGCGATTCTCCCGGTCAAAGTTCCATCGTCCGCCAACAGGTTGATTCCCCTCCATGAGAATGTTGAAGCGCTGTCGTCCCTGGCGGTAAAAGTCTTCCATGATTAAGCGTTTGCGCCCCTTAGCCCATTGTTTGAACTCTTCATCGCTCCAGATAAAACGGTTACTGGGTGTGAAAGTGACTTGAATTGCCAGATTTAGCTTTTGAATCAACTCAGCAAAAGGACGATCCGTTGGAGCCATCACGCGCAGTTCTGTAATCTGGTACTGCTCAATCCACTCAAATAAGGGTGTGTTGAAGTCTAATGCTTGAGTGTATGTAACTGGCCAACCGTGAGATCGAAGTTCCTGTGCAAAGTGACGCATTGCTGACCAGACTAGTACCAGTTTTTGCAGATGATAAGGACGTTGCCTTGCATGAGAGAGCGATTCAATAAAAATTACAGGAGTTTGTTGGCGTTGTTGCACACAACTAAGTAGTGCTGACTGTTCATCCCATAGTTGATCGCCGAGAACCCAAATACCAATAGTCATGCTCTTGTCTCAAACTACCATGCATTAAAAAAGTGACGGCAAAACGCCGTTTGATTAAGCTTAACGCTATTGTTACAAAGCTGTTACAAAGACTTTCTTAATGTAGAAGTAGATGAAAAAACAAAAGCTAGTGCTAATGTACTATTGTAGTGATAAATTTCTTAAATATTAATTCAAATCACAAATTCAAGAGGGAATAGTCACTCTCGCCCCTTGGTAGAAATGTTTGATGCTTCAACAGAGCCAGTAGATGAGGAAAATCATTCACATTGATATGGATGCCTTTTACGCATCGGTAGAACAGCGAGACAACCAGCAATACCGAGGCAAACCATTAGTAGTTGGTGGCAGTCCAAATCAAAGGGGTGTGGTAGCAGCAGCCAGCTATGAGGCAAGAAAATTTGGCATCCACTCAGCAATGCCATCAGTGGTGGCGATCGCTCGTTGTCCGGAACTGATTTTCGTGCGACCAAGATTTGATGTCTACCGAGAAGTGTCTGCCCAAATCCATTCCATATTCAGACGCTACACCGATGTAGTCGAAGGGGTAGCCTTGGATGAAGCATATTTGGATGTGACTGAAAATAAGCAAAATATAACTTACGCTTCTACTATTGCAAGACTAATCAAAGCAGCGATACTACAAGAAACCAACCTCACGGCGACGGCAGGCATATCAATTAATAAGTTTCTTGCAAAGATGGCATCAGGACAGAACAAGCCCAATGGATTAACGGTGATTCTACCCCAGTCAGCTGAAGCTTTCGTTGAAGGATTAGCGATTGAAAAATTCCACGGTATCGGAGAAGTCACAGCAGGTAAGATGCACTCTTTGGGCATTCATACTGGTGCAGATTTGAAGCAGCGTTCGCTCTTTGAGTTAACGCGACATTTTGGCAAAGTGGGGCATCATTATTACAAGATAGCCAGAGCAGAGGATGACCGTGCAGTTGAGCCGAACAGAGTCCGCAAGTCGATTGGTGCAGAAACATCATTTGCTATGGATCTGAGATCTCGCGCTCAAATGCTACATGAACTCGAACAGATTGCCCAAATTGTGGAGCAACGGTTAGAGCAACACTCCACAAGGGGGCGCACGTTAACGCTAAAAATCAAATTCTCTGATTACCAACAAATCACGCGTAGTAAGACAATAGCCCAGTACACCCGTGAGTTTGATGTCATATTCACCACGGCGACAGAACTGTTTGAGTTGATTGAGCTAGAAAATCGCAGTATCAGGTTGTTGGGAATTTCATTGTCCAACCTGGAGAATGCGAAACAAACACAAGTGATTCAATTACCATTGTTTGCATATTCAAACAGTGGTAATTATTAGATGTTCGCTCTGATGAAAATGAATATTTGTAATTAACCCAGGCTAACTGACTGCTGTGTATGAGCAACTTCTTTAGTAAAAACTACTTGAGAAGATTGAGAAACTTCAGCTTGGCTCATTGGTAAAGAGCGGATTAACTCTCGGATTATATCTGTTGCTGGTCTACCTGTGATTGCACAATATTGTTCTAATTTTTCGCTCTCGGTGGATGCAAGATTTATGGTTATTCGTTTAACAGCCCATTTTTTGTTCATATTTTTCTATTAATTAAATTAAAGAATACATAAATTAGACTTAATTGTAAGATTCGATATACTGTGAATCTCAATCCAGAAATAATGTTAATGGCAGCATACTTGCTAGAACTTAATTATAGCCATTGCTAACTCAATATATTTACTGATAATCAGAATCTTTATACCAAAAATGAATAATTTATAATTACCTCATATTAAGATTTAGTTTGCTGGGTAATACCTTTAAATTGCTTAATAATCTATGCTTTCAACCTTAAAAAACAGGTAAAAACAACACACACTTGCTGTGTTTAGCTACGCTTGAAGGGGAGCATCTGTTCTCAAATTGGACACTAAAGCAATTTACTGGTACAAATGTATTACGATTTGAGAAAATTGAACTATGCACCTTCTGTGGTTCCGTCGAGATTTACGGCTAACGGATAACGAGATTGTGACGTTGGCAACTGCTGACGGTATAGCAGTTTTACCGTTGTTCATTATTGACCCCTGGTTTTATACCTGGGCTGATGTGGGAAAGGGGAGAGTCAGATTTTTATTTGAGTCTTTATCCAATCTTGACTACAACCTGCGAAAGTTAGGTAGTCAGTTATACTTGTTTGAAGGCAATTCCACAGTTATTTTGCAAGAGTTGACTAAGCAGTTAACAGAGCAAGGATATCGACCCAAACTTTGGTTTAATCGAGATGTACAGGTAGAGTATGGAATTAGCCGAGATAAATCTATAATCGATTTTTACAAAGAATTAAAACTTGATTACCACATTGGGCTAAACAACTTTCTACAATTATCAGATAAGCGTGATGAGTGGTTTTGCGAATACTATACTTACCAAAGACAACCCCAACATCAAAAACCTGAAACTATCAATACACCGAATTTAAAGGTTAACCTACCTCAGTTAACATTTGAAGAACTCAAACACAAATACCAGAATTTTTTGGCAGTTAAAAAAGTTTACTTTTCGGGAGGAGAAACGCAAGCAATCTCTACATTAGATTCATTCTTGAAGAGTAGATATCAAGGATATCATTGGAAGCTATCACGTCCAATGTTGTCACAGAGGGGTGCAACATCTCACTTATCACCTCACCTGACTTTTGGGACTATTTCAACCCGTACTGTTTACCAAAGTACTAAGGTGAGGGCAGAAGAATTAAAAAGTCAGCCGAAAGCAGAATTTTCTCTCAAAGCATTTCGTGACCGCTTGCGCTGGCATGATAGTTTTACACAGCGCCTTTATTTTTACCCAGAAATAGCTTACAAAAACCGTTACCCAGAATTTGATAGTTTGTACACACCAGAATCGCTATTACCTGCCAAACAAGAATTATACCAAGCTTGGCAACAAGGGATGACAGGTTTCCCACTAATTGATGCAAGTATGCGGCAACTCAAAACAATGGGCTGGATGAACTTTCGCATGAGGGCAATGTGTGCCACATTCCTGACTATCAACTGTGGGATTTCATGGCATCATGGTGCTAGACATTATATGAACTATTTGGTAGACGGAGACTTAGCAATTGATAACTGGCAGTGGCAAATGCAGGCTGGTGTAACTAATCCCTTAAGCGATACTTTTAGGATATATAATCCGAATAAAAATATTTCAGAGAAAGACCCAGACGGAAGTTTTATCTATCACTGGATACCGGAACTAAGAGGGTACAGTTTACCGGAAATTTTCTCTGAAAAATACATTCTTCATAGTTCTTATCCACAACCAATTTTAGACTGGTCAAAGACGCGTAAAGTGAATGGGAAAATAGTTTCTGATTTACGTAAACAAACAAAAGTGCGAATAATCAGCCAGGGTGGAGGTGAATATGAAAGTGCTGTGGTTGCCAAAGAGACTGTAGATAAATATTGGCAGCATAAAGATAAGGAATATCAGCAATATCAACAAAAACTGAAAAAGACAGAATAAGAGCGATCGCCACTAGCCACTCGCGGATTAGGTACAATTCATTAGTAGCTCCAGAGTTACCAACAGGAAAAGCATTTGAGCCAAAGTACACCCACTGCACCCAGCCGAAAGCTGAAGATAACGATCCTAACAGTAGGTTCCAGGGGCGATGTGGAACCATACTGCGCTTTGGGCATTGGCTTGAAACGTGCTGGGCATGAAGTAACAGTGGCAGCAAACGAAAACTTTGAGTCATTCGTGAGGCAGTTCGATCTGGAGTTTGCACCGATAGCTGGCGACACTCAAAAGCTATTTCAATCAAAAGCAGGCATTCGGGCTATAGGAGGAGAAAAAGTCAAGCTTTTAAGTGATGAGCAATTTCTTCAACAGTTGCAGTCGGCATGGATAGCGTGTACT
>LXQD01000347.1 GCA_003326215.1 Nostoc minutum NIES-26
TTATGATTTAAGCGCAGTCCTAAAATTCCATATTCCTTGTAGGCTTGCTTCCAGCTCGTTATCGAACCAACAGACACATCTAAAATTGTTTGAATTTCCTCATATTTGTAGCCTTGATAAACCAGTTTCACTGCCAAAGCTTTCCTCACCTCACGGGCATCTGGGCGATTATCTATAAATTCTTGTAGTTCTGCGATCGCAGCTTGTAGATGCTGATTTATCATTGTTTGCTGTTAGACAGATATATTTCTCCGTATTATCTCGCAGTTTTTTTCAGAAATCAAATATGATTCCTATAGTTAATAGTCTAAATGCATCAATATCCGCTACTCTCTTTAGATACTGATACCAAACTATACGCAACAATTGTAAATAATTGATAAAGTTTATCTATTATATTGAAAGTAGTAATGCCCACTCCCACAAGTTTTTTAGTGATTATCTGCCTGGAAACTTTAATCTAATTAGCATCTAGGGGAAATATATATTAGCAAAAGTTATAAAAATTATCAAATACTTGCATTCCTTATTGACTTCAGTTACAGTCAAAGCATGAACCTCAAGAACTCCTAATCTACCCTACAGGAGCTTAGATGAGGTCACAAGGTGGATACCAGATTTGCTAATATTGGTGCATTATTGCTAATAGCTATGATTAGTTACTAACTTTGCTCATGAAATCCCCACACTGAAAATCTAGGGTATGAGAACAACTAACCTTGAGCTAGCTGTCCTGATTTTTAAACTAATTGAGAATAATTAGCAATATCGGTAAAAATCTATTATTGTAGTTATGGAAGTTTATCTCCAAAGATTGCCTGACTCCTTCTTAGAGATTTTATTAACCGGAAAGACGTTTATTGGAAATAATGTTATAAAGTGGCTACCTTGTTCTAACCAAGAAATGCAAAAGGATACTTTTTTACCTTTTTGAGTCGAAGATATTGTAGCCAAGAACACAACTACAATTTGTTATTCCCTTTGCCTAGAATATCAATTTCATGAGTACGCGCAATGAATACTTTTTTTTGTTCTGACTATGCAAAACAAGTAGGAGAGGATGTTATTGGTAGTGCTACTAATTATCAAGCTTATATTCTAGTGGAATGTCCTCCACCTTGGTTCTCAGAAGCTTTTAATTCCAAATGGGTGCCAAAGAATTTACAGCTTTTGGTACAAGAAGTACATCATGCTAAATTACCAATAAGATTTCTTTTGATTGCAAATGATGCGTCACATAAGATAGACCAGACAACTTTGTTGATTTATCAAAGACAAGACGGATTAAGCAACGGATATCGCAAGCACGAGTTTAAACTACCAAATATTGAACTAGTAGCTACAGTAGTTAGAAAATGGTTATTGGGCAGAACTTCTGAGTATGAAATAGAAACAAGTGTAACCAGAGATATTTTAGTATGTACCCACGGTAGCCACGATCTTTGCTGTGCTAGATATGGTAATCCTTTTTACTTCTATGCTAACGCTACTATTGCTGATTTATGTTTGGGCAATATTCGGATTTGGAAATCTAGCCACTTCGGTGGACATCGATTTGCACCAACAGCTATAGACTTGCCAGAAGGAAGATATTATGGCATTCTCGACCAAAAGTCATTCCAGTCAATTTTGACTCGCACTGGTGACATTCAATGTTTAAATAAAGTTTATAGAGGCTGGGGAATTTTACCACCTGCGCTGCAAATTTTAGAAAGAGAACTAATTCTTGCTAACGGATGGAATTGGTTTGCTTACAAAGCAGTAGGTAAAATTATTGAGCAAAGTTTAGACAACAATACCATCTTAGGTGAGTTAACTTTTGAAGATAGTTCTGGTCTCTACACTTACCAGGCTAAACTTGTTAAAGATGCAACAAAAACGCTACAGGTGAAAAGTTCTTGCAATGCAATCAAAAAATCGGTATTCGTGAAATATGCTGTAGATAGTCTTTGGCTGGCTTCTCAAAAAGTCGTAACTTATAGTAAGTAGAAGCAAAATAGCATATATAGTCAATGAAAGGGTTTGTCATCTACTGACTTGAAAAAGCCAGAGGGCAGATGGCAGAAGGCAGAAGGCAGAAGGAAAGAAAGTTTTTTCATCTGTCCTGGTGTATGTAGTTCATGACGGCTACTAATCTGATTAGATAATTCTACAGACGTATTCTTAATTAATTTCTATTAACTTATACTAAAATATCTCCAGAAAAGCACAATCCTAAATTAACTAAGTTCCTAACATTTGCAAGTTGTGCAAAGTTGCATACATTCCCCCTTGTTGCAACAATTCCTCATGGCTTCCCTGTTCTATTAATTCACCTCGTTTTAACACAAAAATTCGATCCACATTACGAATTGTAGACAAACGGTGGGCGATGATTATAGCAGTACGTTCCGCCAAAAGCTGGTTTAATGCCTGCTGAATTAAAGCTTCTGTGCCCACATCCAAGCTAGCGGTTGCTTCATCAAGTACTAAAATTTGGGGATTGCGAATGGCTGCACGGGCAAAAGCTAAAAGTTGCTTTTCTCCACTAGAAAGATTTGTTCCTCGTTCTCGCAGTTGAGTATCGTAGCCTAAAGGCAATTGTTCAATAAATCGATCGATGTTTGTTTTCTGTGCTGCTTCTTGGATTTCCTCAAAGCTGTAGCGATCGCCTAGTGTAATATTGCTTTTAACGTTGCCAGCAAACAAAAAGCCTTCTTGTAAAATTACCGCCATATAGCGTCGTAGTTCTGCCTGGGGCAACTCGCGAATATCTACACCATCTACTAAAATGCGTCCTTGGGTAGGTTCGTAGAGACGGCACAAAAGACGAATAATGGAACTTTTACCCGCACCAGTGGGGCCTACTAGTGCTACTTTTTCACCCGGATGAATGATGAAATCCAAGTCTTTAATCACATAATCATCATCTTTGTAAGCAAACCAGACGTGTTCAAAGCGAATTTCTCCCAATTCAGGGGTAGTATTCTGGTCTTGCAATTCTAGATTTGCTTCAATCTCGTCTATGTAGCCGAATGTCGCATCATATATGGAAAAGCGTGGATTGGCGCGATCGCGTATTTCGATTGGTTCATCTAAAATATCACTTACGCGCTCCATAGCGGTGAACCCAGCTTGAATTACAGTAAATTTTTCAGCAAAATTCCGCAGAGGGTCGAATAATTGCTGGGCATATAAAATGAATGCTGATAAATTACCAAAAGTGAGATTTTTGCCCAAAAGTAATCCACTACCCATCCACAGCACACCTGCAATGGCAATTAAGCCAATCCATTCTAGAGTTGCTGAAACGGCTGAATCATAAAAAATGGTTTGATCCACCACCTGGGTGTAGCGTTGGTTAGTGTTCCGAAATACTTCCGCGTTAAATTTTTCTCGTCGGAACAGCTGCACTACATTAATACCGAGTATATTTTCTTGTAGCTGAGAATTCAGGATAGAAAGTTCTTCTCGGGCTTTGTAGTTTGCCTTGCGATATTGCTGCTGAAAGTAAATAATCGTCCAGGTGACTGGTAACAGCATTAATAGTAGCAAGCAAGCAAGTTGCCATTGAATAGAAAACATCAAGCTAGCGATCGCTAGCATGGTGAACAAATCAGATATGATGCCAATAGCCCCAGTGGAAAAGACATCTCCTAAGACTTCCACATCACTGGTTAGTCTAGTAATTATTTTACCTACAGGTGTCCGATCAAAAAAACGTACTGCGAGAGATGTGACATGGTGAAATAAGTCTTGGCGAATTGCTGCTGTGATTTGTTGCCCTATTTTCTGAAGTAAATAACCCTGAAAACCAGTTAATACCAGTCTGATAATAATCGCGGTGAGCAATGCTGCTTGGAGTATATTTAGCCCTTGCCACAAGGGACGATTCCTGAGAAACTCGTATGTACTAGGTTCCTTGCGAATTAAAGAAATAACCTGTCCAATTAACAATGGTTGTACCGCATTAGCTAGTGCTAGCAGCACAAGTAGAAACACTGCTAGTGCTAATAGTCGTCCACTCTTGCGGGTATAAGGTACTAACCGCAGGAATAACCGCCAGTCATTGTTACGCCAACGGTCTTGTCTGTAAGATTTTTTGACGGATTGGTAAACGCTCATAGTAAGAGCATTATATTAATTTTTGCAATAGGAGAAACACGTTTTTTCAACGTAACATTCGCACCTTTGCTTTAATACCATGCCTGAGATAGAAACCGCAAGACTGCGACTAAGACATTTCACTCTAGAAGAGTTCGATGTACTATATTGCCTTTATAGCAATGCAGAAGTTATGAGGTATCTGTCACCCAGAACCAGAGAACAGACACAGGCAAGTTTACGCAAACATATTCAACATTGGCAAGAAAACAACTTTGGCATGTGGGCAGTTATACACAAAGATAGCGACAACATGATTGGTCGCTGTGGACTGGGTTTCTTGGAAAATACACCAGAAGTTGAGCTTGGCTATGTTTTTGACAAATCTTATTGGCAAATGGGACTAGCTACAGAAGCTTCTATAGCTACTTTGAAATATGGGTTTTTAGAAGTAAAGTTGGATCGGATAGTAGCGATCGCTCATCCCCAAAACGTTGCTTCAGTGCGTGTGATTCAGAAAGTCGGGATGAAGTATCAGAAAAATGCCCACTTTTATAACTCAGATGTAGTGTATTATGCTGTAACACGGAAAGAATGGCATCCGGACGATTCTCTGTATATTTTGCAAACTGAAATTGCCTAAAATAATATTAAGTTTAGATGATTAATTATTATTAAGTTGCCCTAGTTTTTCATCTTTAGTAATACTAAATTTTCTACTGATACTTGCGATCGCTAAATCTCTCAGACTGTTGTATGACAAGTTTGCAAAATTCAACAGGCGAATGGAATTATGCTCCATTCGCTCAGTGTCTATGTTTTATATATTCATAGATTTTTAGCTCGTCAAACTTACTAAATGTTTGCTTGCTGCCGTTGATAGAGCGACCAGTACAATCCTTTTTGTTGCAACAACTGTGCGTGAGTACCACGTTCAGCGATGATGCCTTGCTCTAAAACTAAAATTAAATCCGCACGTTTGAGGGGGGCAAAGCGGTGAGCAATCAGGAACACAGTGCGGTTAGTGGAGATTTGTTGCAAGTTTTGTAATACTTGCTGTTCAGTTTCACTATCCAAAGCGCTGGTAGCTTCATCTAACACTAAAATCGGTGCTTGGGTAAGAAACAACCGTGCAAGGGCAATGCGTTGCCGTTGTCCCCCAGATAAAGCTGTACCGCGTTCGCCAACATTGGTCTCGTAACCGTAGGGTAATTGACTGATGAAGTCATGTGCTACAGCTAGTCTTGCAGCTTGTACTACTTGCTCTGCTGTGATGTCTGGATTACCGAGAGTGATATTTTCCAAGACGGAACCGTTGAATAAAAAGTCTTCTTGGAGAACTACACCAGTTTGTTGTCGCAGTGAAGCTAAATCGGCGCTTTTAATATCAAAACCATCAATGAGGATACGTCCTGATTCTATTTGATAGAGGCGTTGCAATAGCTTCGAGAGGGTACTTTTACCAGAACCACTACGTCCGACAATGCCTACAAACTGCCCTGGTTCGACGTTAAAGGAAATGCCTCGCAGTACTGGTTCGGTATGCACTTGGTAGCGAAAAAAGACTTGCTCGAAGGTAACTTGACCTTTAAGGGGTGGTAAAACTAAACCAGTTCCCGATTCAGCTTCTGGGGCAACGTTAAGAATGTCTCCAATGCGGTCTACAGAAAGTAGGACTTGTTGCAGATTTTGCCACAACTGTACTAAACGCAGAAGTGGCCCTGTAACTCTCCCAGAGAGCATTTGAAATGCTACAAGCTGACCGATTGTGAGTTTCTGTTCTATAACTAACTTCGCACCAAACCATAGAATCAATAAGGCGGAAAGATTTGTGAGAAAGTCACCAATATTACTGCTAATGTTGGAAGTAGTAGAAGCTTTGAAGCCGGTACGGATGAAGCGAGCAAATAAGCCTTCCCAGCGATCGCGGGCTACTGGTTCTGCTGCATGGGCTTTGACTGAGTGAATTCCCGTGACTGTCTCAACTAGAAAAGATTGACTGTCAGCACTACGGTTAAAAGTTTCGTTTAGCCAATTGCGAAGAATTGGTGTAGCAACTATTGTCAAGGTGGCAAACAGTGGTAGTACTGCCAAAGCCACAAAGGTGAGCGCAATATTATAGTAAAACATCAATGCCAGGTAAACCACGGCAAAGAAGCTGTCTAAAATTACGGTTAATGCTGTACCTGTAAGAAAGGAGCGGATTTGTTCGAGTTCTTGGACTCTGGCTACTGTGTCTCCAACGCGCCGTGACTCAAAATAAGCTAAAGGCAGACGCATCAGATGGCGAAATAGTTGTGCTGATAAGCTCAAATCCAAGCGCCGGGCTGTATGAGTAAAGATGAATAGCCGCAGAATTCCGAGTATCGCTTCAAATAAAGCTACCAATAAAAGTGCGATCGCCATGACATCAAGAGTCGGCAAACTCTCTTGCACCATGACTTTGTCAATGACGACTTGTGTAATCAGCGGTGTACCTAACCCCAAAAGCTGCAAGGTAAAAGATGCTAGTAATACTTCTCCTAGCAATTTTCGGTACTTCCAAACTGCTGGAGTAAACCAACTGAGGTTAAATTTTTCTTGCTTGGATATGAGTTCTACTTGCCAGAGATTGCCATCCCAAGAGGCTTCAACTACCGACTGAGGAAGACTTTCACAAGTGCGATCGGGATTTAGAGGGTTAGCGATAATTAGGCTAGAACCTTTAACTCCATAAGCCACTACCCAAGAAGGTGTCGAGCGAGAGTCAGATTTCCATTGGAGTAAAGCCGGAAATGATAACTGCCGCAAATCAATCCAACTCACTTGCAACTGCCGCAACACCAAGCCTAACTTTTCTGCTGCTTCTATAAGATGTTTCGGGCGTTCTCCCCTGAGTTGACGTTGCACCCATTCTAGTTTCACAGCATTTTCCAACTGTTGCGCCGCCATTGTTAAACAAGCAGCAGCTGTATTCCAGCTAGCAATAAAAGGATAACCTGATGTTACTGGGAAGGGAGATGAAGGAGCAGGGGGAGATGAGGAGAAACTATCTTCCCATGTTCCCGTGTCTCCCGAAGTTTGCTCAACGGGGGGAACCCCCGCACGCAACTTCTCTGCGTGTCCCCGTGTCTCCCTTACGGGTTCGTCAGTTGCCTGCGGAAGGAAACCCTCCCGTAGCACTGGACTCACCGCATCTTCTTGGGAACCTTGCCAGAACTCTTCAATTTGTGGTGTGGAGATTTCTGCCCACAGTGCTGTATCCCAACAAACTACTACTACTTCTTTACTGGCAGCTACAGCCTTATACTCTACAGAAAGCTTTTGTAAGTCACCAAACCAATCGCCTGCTTGTAAGGCTGCTAAAGGTTTGCCAACATCTTGTTCTTTCAAGTTGCGAACCTCTGTCCGCAAGCGAACCTTGCCAGCAATGATGAAGAACTGGTAACCTCCCGTTGCGGTTGTCCAAATTTTTTCTCCTATACGATATTGACGAATTTCTAACTGATTTTGTAATCGAGTTTGTTGTTCGGAAGTCAACCAGCACAGAGGCGGCTGATTCCACGGCACAGCAGCTAGCACGTTTACTTGTAGAGATTCATTATTTAGAAGTTTTAGCTCACTTGTAATTTGACTGTCAGCTTTTGAATTTTCTCTGCTAGCCATTTTTCAAATAATTCATTTTGTAATGCTTGCTTGAGTTGAGTATCTTCTAAAGACGCTGGCAGAAATTGTTCGACTCGAAACAAACTATAATTTCCTTCGAGTTCAATTGGCCCTACCAATTGTCCGGGGGTTGCTACATCAATAGCAGCCCTGAGTTTATCTGGCATTGTTCCCCGACTGATTGGTCCCATCATGCCGTTGACAATGCGATCCTCTGCCAGTGAATACTCTTTAGCTAATTGTTCAAAGCTACCTCCTTCTTCGATTTGGGTTTGTAGTTCTTCACTCAGTTCTCGGTTCTCAACAGCAATCCGCGAGAGGATCGCCCGATCTAAAAAAATCTTACGTTCTACGAAATATTCTGGGAGTTTTGGTTCTGTTACCAAAGCCTTGAGTTTTTCTAACTTAAAGCTAAAAGCAACTGATGTGTGAAAGGTAACGTAATCTGTGCCATTATTCTTTAACCATTCTTGAAAAGTTTGGGGGTCAGTTAGTTGATTTTTGAGGCGAAAATCAATGATTGCTTGTTCTGTTAAAGCTGGACTGATTTCAATATCGTCTCGTGTTTGTATTTCCTGCTCGATGACGTGCTGGCGGAGAATATCACCAATGAACTGTGCTAGTTTTCCAGAGGCTTGCAGATATTTTACTGCTTTGTCAATAGAAATTGGCTGGTCATCGACGGTTAAAAATGATAAAGATTCCATGAATTAAACCAGTAAAAACAGTTAAATTTTTATAAACTATCAAATATACAGCACTAACTTAGTCAGCAAGCAATTCTTAACATAAAACAATTTAGCATTGTAACTGACGTTCTCATGGCAAAAGCGTAATCGCTCATCTTAATCTGTTGCATAGCAGCACAGCAACAACATCATATGTGTGTTGCTAAAAAATACTTTTAGATTCCAGAAAATCAGGAAAGTAATTTAGACGATGGTAGTTGTCCAGAACCAAGCAAGTAGCATCGCTGCGATCGCACCGATTAATGTATTCAAAATATTGACTACTTCATTGGTTAGCCAAGTATATTTAGATTGCAGTGTTGCGCCAATTACGCTTTCTAAATTAGTGGCAATAAAGGCTGCCAATACACACCAAACTATCCCCAAGAAATTTATCAAACCGACTCCCCAAGCTACTAAAGCGATCGCAATTGAACCCCCTACACCAGCTAAAGTTCCCTCAATACTAATTGCCCCTTCTGTACCACGGGGTACTGGTTGTAGTGTGGTAATCAAAAAGGTGCTTTTACCGTATGCTTTGCCCACTTCACTAGCACAAGTGTCAGAAAGTTTGGTACTAAAACTTGCTACGTAGCCTAACAACAGTAGGGATTGGAAACTGTGGACTAGAGGCTGGGAATTGGGTAAAAGAAATCCTGAATTGATTATCCCTACCCCTAAGGCACACAACGCCCCAGTCAAAGCTGAACCCCAGACGTTTTCAGGGCCTCTTGCCCCAGAACGTTTCTCAGCTATTCCTTCTGCTTCCTTTTGTGCCATGCCGATGCGTGTTACCCCAGAACCAATCAAGAAATAGAACATTACCACTACATATCCTTGCCACCCTAAAGTTCCCCAAATCAGTATGCCTAGTAACCAAGCGTGAAACAATCCAGCTGGGGTGAGCAGCTTTTTAGGAGCAATCCCAACTAAACCCAATAAAATTGTGTTCAATCCCACCGCTACTAACCAAGGATTTGCAGAGTCAATTAAAGATAACATCAGCAATGAATCACGAGTAGTTTTGCCTGAATATCATCAGAATAACCAATTTTGGAACTTGGGTGTTTCACAGGGATTGAGGATTAGGGACTTAGGATTGGGAAAAGTGCTAAGGGCAAAAGCAAAGAACTATCCCTTGACCTTTTATCTTTAACTTGCCTCCTCTAACACAGCACTCAATTTTGGGCAATAAGTAGATTTTAATAAAGTTGCACAAAGATGTTGATTAGTCATTGCTTGCAAACCTGGGTAAATAAACACAAGGTAGCCCTATGACTAGATGCAAACATCGTTAATAGGATATAAGCTGAGTTTATATAAAACTGTATTCAGATTGACTACAAACAAAATTTAATTACAAATTACGTTAGCGCAGCGAAGCGCGAGTCCGCGAGCGTCATTACGAATTACGAATTAATATTACATACCTGCCCAAATCCTTGATTTTTTGTCTCAGTATGTAAGTTCTAAAATTGTAAATACATCAACCACCGATCTCCTCTACACCAGCTATGAGCCAAACTTTATTTCATCTGGCTTTCCCGGTCACTGATATTACCCAAACAAAAGCATATTATGTTGATGGATTGGGCTGTATCCCTGGTCGGGAAACCCCTCTAGCTTTGATTCTCAACCTCTACGGTCATCAATTAGTAGCTCACGTTACCAAAGAATCTTTGACACGCCAACGCACTATCTATCCTAGACACTTTGGACTAATTTTTACTCAAGAGCAAGACTGGGAGGATTTGCTAGAAAGGGCACAACAGCAACAGCTCTTTTTTCGTGAAGAACCGAAAAATCGCTTTGTGGGTTCTCCCCTAGAACATCGTACTTTCTTTTTAGAAGATCCTTTTTACAACTTGATCGAAATCAAATATTACCGCCACCCAGAGGCGATTTTTGGCAGCTATGAATATAGTCAAATTGGAGATAGGGCTTAATTGGTTCTGTCAAGGCTGCTGCTACTGTTGTCATACATCTTGAGTCTGTCAGCATCCAAGAGTGCAGCGCCACTGGTAATATTACTTCTTTTCCCACGGGCAATTGCGAACTTCTCGTCGGGACAATCATTAAATCGTAAGGTGTCCAGATAGACGTAAAATTCAGATGCCTTAACATCGCAGCATCAGAATTTAAATCCTGAATAAAAGCGCTGTTGGGGCGCATTTGCAAGCAACCAGGACGCTGGGAAGCATAGGCAATTATAGTTCCATGATGAGGCGAAGAGATAGTAATAAACCGTTGCACGCGGTTAATACCTCCCAGTCGCTGAACATAGTAACGACTGACAATTCCTCCCATGCTGAAGCCGATCAAATCTAACGGTTGGTCTATGGTAAAGTTGGCAGCAACATAATCGGCTACCTGCTTTGCCAATACATCAAGACCCACATCACCGTTATTAGGCATTAAGTCTATAGTATGTACAGACCATCCCAGTTGCCTCAAGTAAGCAGTCATGTGATAGAAAACTGCTCCTGTATCGTCAATGCCATGTACCAGTAACACAGGGTTGCGCTGCTGATTTTCAGTGTTCATCTCCCAAACTCGCCTGCATCAAGTCTGTAGAAAATTTAACCGAGTACTGCGATCGCCTGTATTCAAGCTGTGACACTCCTCCTACTGGTTGAGTACAAACAAGTATTTGCCCAATAAAAAATGTTAATTTTTATTAAGCAAACTTTCAGAATCTTGCCCTGAGTTACAGTAAAATTTAATAATTAATTCTCGGTGTATACAGGTTGCAAGTGCTTGCAAAGTTGATAACATTTGCCCTGTAGTGTTACTACAATGTTGATTAGTACAAACCTATAAAGCTGGTCACCGCAATAGCGTGGCGTAAAAAAATGTGACATTCTGCTGTAGTTCTTAATATTACGGCAAACATTTACAGATATAAAAGGCAGGAGCAATTCTAATGTTCGATTCTATCAAGAAGTTAATTACCAATTTAATCAATGGGATTGTAGGTTTTGTTACTGGGCTGTTACCTGGTAAGAAAAAAGATAATGGCTACTACTTGGAACTAGACGAAGGCCGCGATGCGAATCTGCTAAATTCTGCTAAAGAGGCAGCTAAAGAGGTAGCATCGAACGCCCAAAAAGCAGCAGATACAGTTGCATCGAACGCCAAAAAAGCAGCAGAGACAGTTACATCAAGTGCTAAGAAAGTAGCAGATACAGTTACATCAGATGCACCAACCTCATCCCAACCAGCTTCGTTAAACGGAACAAAAACTGCTGCAACTAAAGCTAAGGCAAAAGCAGGTAAAAAGACTAAACCAGCTGATGTTCAGCTAGTTCAGACTGCCGAAGGTCTGAAAGTTGAACCTGGCAAAAATGCCAAAGCTGCCAAAGCAGTCAAAGAGCAGCCCAAAGAAACTACCTTCGCACCTAAATATCTTGCTCCTTCGGCTGCTAGCTCTAATGGTCGTCGTCGTCCTGGGGCAAATATGAGTGCTTATCTTGACATGGCACGTCAGGCAAAAACCCCTGGTTAAGGAATGTGGATTAATTAATCTGTAAATCCTAATTTAGGGTACTTTAGGAACGTACCATTATGGGTAGTTTCTGTTCCTCACTCTATTGTGGTTCACGCTTTACCAAACAAAAGTTTTGCATTACTCCCAAGATGAAGAGACGCGAAGGTTTGCGTCTCTTCATTACTAACTAGTGAATACGCAAGCTTAAGACAACTTTGCCACTAGCAGATGGGGGAACTCTCCAAATCAAAAGCGCTCGCTTAATCATCTCCACTACAACTGTATCTTTCAGAGTTGAGGCTTCCTCATCTAACATTACCCGTGCTACCCGGCCTTTGTTAATGGTGAACTCAAAGACGATTTCACCACTAAAGCCAGAAGGTAAGTTTAGTTTTTGTAGGTGTTGAGTTAGTTCAGCAATTGCTGATTCATCTAAACCAGTGGCACTGATGACTTCCAATTGATGCTGAATTGGTGCTGCTGAAATCTCGCCGACTTCTTTAACTGTTGAAGGGGGTAGAGCAAATTTTTTAGTTTTGGACGATGTCTGGCCATCGGCTGCTTCTCTTTGAGACGCTGCGCGATCGCCTCTAGGCCTTTGCCGGAGAAAGTCTGGAGGTGCTGAGGCTGGTGCTGGTGGCATTAAAGGTGTCATTTGGTGCATGACACTACCGCCAAAAACTCCATAACTAACTGCTTCGGGCATTTCTACTGGCACTTGCATGGATAAATATTCGTTTCCTGATTCAACGCGCACATCATCACTGACAGCCACAAAAGCAGTGTATTGGGAAAGCAACTGATAAGTTAGGGCAGTTTCTGTCACTGCTTCTACGCCAGCTTTAGTTTCAAAACTCACCATTTGATTCATTAAGTCTTTGATGCGGGAACGTCCCCATAACTGCGCTACAGCAGAATTTCCCGTTTCCTCAAATATGAGGTGAAAAGTCTTTTCGTAGTGTTTACCGCCCGCAGCGATGCCAGAGATTTGCAGATTGCCACTAGCTCTATCTTGTTTGCGACCAAATAACACTAATGGTTGTTCGACGAATAAATCAGGCGCTGTACCTGGATAAACCACAGGCGATTCTCCACCACCTTGCCAAGAGATTTGAATATTCGTTAGCACGGGGTTGTTGATTTGTCTGTAAAACTTTTCCGCAACTGCTTGTGTCGGTTCATCATGGCGAATAATTGTGGATTTTCCCCGTCCAATCTCGGCGATGCGATTTAATAAGAAACGGTTAACAGAACTACCAGCACCGAAACTGTAAAGGCGATTTCCTGGTTGTAGGTGCTTTTGTACTTCTGCCAAAATCTCATTTTCGTTGCCGATGTAGCCATCGGTTAACAATACAACTGTCCGTAACCTTTCTATTGGGGTTGGGACATTTATAGCTGCACGAATGCCACTAAGCATTTCTGTACCGCCAGCAGCTTGTAGATTGTTAATGTAAGCGATCGCCTTAGCACGATTTTGTGGTGTATTCGGTAGAGGTGTAGGCGACAACTGCCTGACATCATAAGAAAAATCGAGAATTGTGAAAGTATCGTCAGGATTTAACCCATTGATAAATCGCCGCATCAATTCTTGACACTGCTGCAACGGACTGCCAGATTGGGAACCGGAAGTATCCACTAAGAACACCACATCTTTGGGGACAATTTCATCAGTACGATATTCTAAAGCTGGAATCAGGTAAATTGCAAAATGTCCGCCGCGATCGTCGGCTTGGGTTAGTACTGTAGATTGAGTTGTTTGACTGGAAACTTGATAGCGAAGAATTAAATCTTTGTTGGGAATCGTGTCTTCGCCAGCTAATTGTACCCGCACGATTTGACCTAAGCATTCAATTTTCAATTGATGTGAGGGAGAACCCACCTCAGAAATTGGCATACCTGCATCAATTTCTACTGTGACATTAATCTCGTGACGCGATCGCGTTCCTTCTGGGACTACAGGCGGTGTAATTCGGGAAGCATCAGGAACTCTATCTGTGTCACCGCTATTATCTATCAGCGTTCCGGGAATATATCTTGGCCCTACCACCATCGGGAAAACAAATTCGTAATTTCCGGCCTCAAATTTTAAACTATCAGTGTAACGAATTGTGACATCAATTTGTTCGCCAGGTTTGATGTTAGCGAGAGATTGGGTAAATATATTGTCTCGTTCCTGTTCTAGAAGTCCGGCGGTGCGTCCTACTTGTTTTGCTTGTTCATAGATTTTTTGCGCTTCTTCACGTTTTTTAATATTACCTTTGATGATGTTTACACCTATTTTTATTTCCATGTCATCTACCGCAGCCTCATCCGGTAACGGAAACACATAAATGGCTTCTAGAGGCTGCGTGAATATATTTTCAAAGGTTTGTATTACCTCTACTCGTGACAAGTTACCTGCAATTTTTGCTGTGACTTTCGTATGCTTTAGCGGAAAGATTAGCTGTTGTCCTTGAGGGGATTGGACATACAAACCTCCTAACTGCTGGTTTTGGGTAGTCATATTCATAGCTAAGATTTATCCTTTTTATTAAGCTTAAAACTAGACTAACTAAATTAACTAGTGACTGTAACCTAACCACTCTTAGGAGTTTTGTTAGGTAAAAATGTAGGAATCAGTAGTCATAATCCAGAATGATTAGAAAATTAAGCAGCTATACCACACTTGATTTTATTAAAATCATTAAGCTTGGGTATCAAAGTCTTCTAAATTATGACTTCTGGATTCTGGATTCTGAATTCTTACTTTGTTAGGATTTGAAGAGAAACTGATACATCCGAAAATGACATCAATTCCACAACCGTTTGCAGAAGCTGAAAATGACTGGGATTTAGCAAACTTGTACCAAGACCTCACCTCTGCCAAGCAGCAAATTGCTAGTAAACCCAAACAACTGACACAATTGGAAAAGACTTGTTTGCGAGGATTACTTTGTGGTTATGGTCCTAATGAAATAGCTGCTGCAATCAATCGAGAGGTTAGGGGACTGAGAGTTGACTTATCTAGAGGATTGTATCGCTATATCGAAGTACTAACTCAACGACCTTCTAATGCTTTAAAAGACTGGAGAGAGGTTGCTGACTGGCTAGCCAAAGCTAACTATAAAACTAGTTTATCTCACACTTCTTTGCTAACTAGTGATTCTTTAATCAAAATAGTTGATGTTTCCTTAGAAGGGTCGGCTAACTCTCCTGTAATTGACTTAAAAGTTCGTAATATTGGCAATCAAGTTGCTTTTTTAAAAAATACTAAATTTTTATTTTATAATTCCTGGTTGCTGAAAAGTTGGCTTTTACCTGAAGCTAAAAATATGGAAAATTTTGCTCTACCTGCTGCCGCGCCGATGCAGCGAAGTAGAGTTGTTCTACCTAGTTATGATTATCAAGTTCCTTTACCAGCACCTGCAAATTTTGATTTGTCTTTACCAATCAATCTTTTTGCAGAAAATTATTTAAATGCTAATCCGAAAATTGTGTATATTGAGGATTTTAAAATTTCTCAGTGTGTTAGTTGTAATGATGTAGATAGATTTACATTTACTTTGTCTTTACCAGAAAATTATCACCAATTATCTAGGAATATAAAAACACAAGATTTGCTGTATACATCCTATATTTATCATCTTAAACTAGAACTAATTTATGATGAAGATGATAAAAGTGTTCAAAGTACCGATTTAGTTATTTTGTTAGAATCTAAATTTGCAGAGAATCTAGATAAGCGAGTTTTTTTTGCAGAATCAGATTCCAAATTACCCGCAGAAATTCAAGAAATTAGTCAGCATAATCAACAATTGGTGACGGAAATAGCCCAGATTAAGAGTGTCAGGAGTTCATTACTAAATTCCCTGTTGAAAAAAATTACTTTTTAATGAATCCCTAAGCACGCCAAGAACGCCAAGAAAAGAAAGGATTTTATTAATCATTTAGGATTGCTCTAGCAGCATTGACAAATACCAGTCCACTATATAAATGAAAAGCTGGGTCCCAATTAGTCTGTTCCCTACGAAACAGATGAATGTGAGACTGGATATGACTGAGCATTTCTGTTTGATCCAATACTGTCTCTGCAAAAGGAGTAAAATCAGACCAAAGTTTAACTTGAGGCAATTGTTGGTCAATCCAGCTTAGTAAGCCATTCCAATTGATTCTGATTGTATTTTGGCTAGCTTGGGGAGTAATCTCCATACCTTGCTGGAATTCATAACCGTTGTCATAAAGTCGCAAAATGCAACGTCTGCTAGGTAGATGTAAATCATAAAATTGCATATAATCTTGGGTTTTGGTTTTGCGTTCTAGTTTATAATGGGCATCGACATCTACAACTTCCTCAAAAATTGGCAGTAGTCCTAAAACTCGCGCTTTGACTTCTGACCATTCAAAAGTAAGGGAACCAAGTTGATTTGCTTCGTTGCAGCAAATAACAGTTGCTTTGAGGTCAGATTCTGAGAAATATTGGACTTGAAAAACTTGAATTTGCTGAATTGCTGTTATCGTTGTCCAGAAGCAAGGAATTCCAGCTTTCTGTAGCTGCGTGCCATAAAATTTGAGTTCTCCTACTTGTCCAGTGCGGTATAGTCTCCAGCCACGACTTGGTAGCACTAGTCTTGCAGTATAAGGATCTAGCTGCATAATCTGAGCAAATTTAGGTGCAGCGATGGCTTTAAGTTCGTTACTCAGAGGTTCTAAGACTAGTACCCCAAGTTCAGTATTGCTGGGTTCAACTGTTGCTTTGGCAATGGCTCTTTGTCTTTCTTCTTGCTCAATTTCTTGCAGCCGTTGCAATCCTTGCCGTGCTTGTGTCAATATCTTGGCATTAGTCGTACTTTGCAGCAATTGCCGATATATTTTTTCCGCGTCCTCGTGCTTTTGGGATACTTCATGCAGCCTTCCCAGATAAAATTGCACCCAAGGATTGTCTGGCGATTCATTTAGCAGCTGTTTGAGTAATTTAGCAGCTGTGTAATAGTCTTTACGCTCAAAAGCGGTGGCAACTTGTTCAATCATCGCTTACTTTCAACGCAGGCTAGTAGAATATCTCATGCTGCATCTTTGCGTGAGATATAAATCATTTATACTTCACAACTTGCGGAAATTAGGGTTAATGCTACTACTGGTGCTGTAACTGCGCGCAGGATACGACGGCCCAGAGAAACTGGTTGGAATCCAGCCGCGATCGCATTCTCAATTTCTTTTTCTGTCCATCCCCCCTCCGGCCCGGTAGCAATAATCATCTCTGTAGAGGCAGGATTAATCACATTCTTCAAATGGGGATACTCACCACGAGCCTCACAAATATAGCGCTGAGTTGTGACGTTAGCAGTCACAGCATTAAAAGCTACAGGTTCTAAAATTGTTGGTACGAAAGAACGTTCTGATTGCTCGGCGGCTTCTGTGGCAATGCGTCGCCAACGTTCGAGTTTTTGGGGACTGGGCTTAAGTAAGGTGCGATCGCTCAACACTGGAGCAATACAAGCTACACCTAATTCTGTGCAACAGCGCACAACTTCATCAAATGCGTTGCCTTTGGGCAATGCTACCATAAGCGTAATTGATACAGGTAATTCAGTTAATACTGTCAGTGGTTCTAAAACCTGCGCTTGCTCTGTTGCTAACTGTGCTAACCACCATTTCCCTCTGCCATCCATAGCAATAAAGCGATCGCCCTCACGCAAACGCAACACACGCCCTAAGTAATGTTGTTGCTCTTTTGTGAGCGAAATTTGCTGATTTTGGAGTTGGGAGGGTGCGATCGCAATTCGTTGTAGTTGAGACATGAATATTTCTGCGTGGTGGATGTAGAGATGATTTGTTTCCTATATAGATGGCTTTGAGTCGATCTATCTTTATCAAACATTAAAATTCAGTAGAATCACTACCGTAGTTTCTCGTAAGTATGCTAAATCAGAACTAAGAGTGAGAATACAGCTAATTAATGGAGCTTTAGGAAGAGTTCTGGATGACACACACCAATGATAGCCAGATAAGAATTTTGTTTTTAACGGCTGAACCTACTGATACGGCTAGACTGCGGTTAGGACAAGAATTGCGAGAAATCAAACAAAGGTTGCAACAGAGCCAGCATCGAGAAAGATTTTTCTTAGAGTCTGCATTATCTGCACGTCCAGGAGATATCAGTCAAGAATTACTCAACTTTCGACCTCATATTGTACATTTTTCAGGACATGGTGCAAGTACAGGTGAGCTTTGCTTTGAGAATGACAGGGGTACAGTTGAGCCGATTTCACCGCAGGCTTTAGCTGCATTATTTAGATTAGTAGCCAATCGAGTCCAGTGTGTACTTCTCAATGCTTGTTATTCAGATATCCAGGCTAGAGCTATTGCCCAGCATATCCCGTTTGTCATTGGTATGAATACTGCGATTGGGGATCGAGGTGCGATCGCTTTTGCTATCGGTTTTTACCAAGCACTAGCGGCAAATCGTTCCTTTGAAGAGGCTTTTGGATTTGGGCGTGTACAGATGCAACTAGAAGGAACTTCCGAAGAATTAACTCCTGTTCTCTTTATTAATGCCAGCCAAAAACCAGAAATCGATAATCTAAAAATTAAGATACAAAAAAAATTATGTTTCCAACGCCGACTTTTAGGAATAACTTTCAGCATGATAATTCTGACTGGAGGAATCGGATTCCTGTTAAAAGAAAAATTCCAATCATGGTTTACACCATACGCTTCAGAGCCAGAATTATTTAGCCAAGGAGAAAAGTTTTTCTCTTTAGGTGATGAAACTTTTTATCGAAAAAAAGGGGTTGAAGCTTTTGCAAAAAATGATTATATAAAAGCAACAGAGTTTTTCGAAAAATCTAAAGATATAGACCGTAACAATCCTGAAGTAGAAATTTATTATAATAATTCCTTAGCGCACGAACGAGGAAAAAAGATGAAAGTCAAGCCTATAACCGTGGCTGTAGTTGTACCTATTTCTACGAGAAGAACATCTGCTATTGCAATGTTGAGAGGAGTCGCCTTAGCCCAAAATCAGTTTAATCAGGAAAACGAAGAAGCTGGTTTCATAAATAGACCTTTGAATGTCATCATAGCCAATGATAGTAATGATTCAAACCAAGCTCAAAGAGTTGCTAATGAGTTAATTAAAGACCAAAATGTATTGGCAGTGATTGGTCACAATGCTAGTACAGCTAGTAAATCTGCACTTAAGGAATATGAAAAGAATGATTTAGCAATGATAGCCCCTACTAGCGCCAGTACGGAATTAAAGGGTGATAATTTTTTCAGAACAATCCTCTCTACTGAAGTTGCTGCTAAATACTTAGCCGAGTATGCTATCAAGAATAAGATAAAGCAAGTTGTTATTTTCTATAAAGAAAAAGATTCCTACAGTGAAGACATCAGGAAGAATTTTGCAGTTTTCTTTGAGGACAAAAAGAAAGGTAGAAAAGTAAAGTCATATATAAAATTGGAAAATTCACAACAAAACGCACGCGAAGAATTTAAAAGCAATCTATTTTATGACAATCCTCCAGATGCAGTTGTTTTTTTCCCAGATACAGAGTTAGTTTCTACTGTAATTGACATTGTTAGTTTTACAAGAAGGTTACGTCCAGAATTCAAAAGCAATTTAAATTTAAAATTGTTGGGAGGAGCAACTCTGTATACTTCAGAAACTTTAAAACAAGCTAAAGAAGGTGTTGAAGGTTTAATATTGACAGTTCCCTGGTTTCCTGAAGAGAAAAACTTGCAAAAATTTGCAAAGTGGGCTTGCGACAGATGGGAAGAGAAAATTGACTGGGCAACAGCTTCTAGTTATGATGCAACTCAGGCTTTTATCGCAGCCATATCACAGTCCAAAAATCCTTCTAGAAAGGATGTAATTGAAAATTTAAAATCTATTAAGTTACGACCTGATAAAAATTCACCTTATAAAACTTCAGGTGATGCACTCCAATTCATCAATGGTGAACGGAAAGATGCTAAACCAGTTTTAGTCCGAGTAGTTAAAGGTAGGAGCGAAGAATGTGGAAGTATGGAAACGGGTGGATTTCATTTTGAGAAAGTGGAATAAACTGAAAAAGCAGCCGATTCACAACTCATCATCCAATTCTAAACCTGCAATTAGTTTATGTGCAGCCTCAGACATTCAATGTGTGTAAGGTTGCAGTGTGTTGTGTTTCAGCGCTTCTGTTATGGAGCAATCAAAAAACAGCTGCACTTAAACGCTCTCGGTATAGCCTGACGACTATAGCGAGAGCGAATATCACAGATTAAGGGAGATTTTGGAAGTAAGACTCTAGCGCTTCTTTGACTAAATCAGTCATTGATTTACCTTGGCTTGCAGCTGTGGCTTTGACTTTATTGTACAAATCATCATGCAAACTCACCCGATACCTAGCTCTGCGGGACTTAGTGGCTACTGTAAGCGGCTCTGGTTCTATAGTTACCGTAGCTGGCTCTGGCTGGTATTGGGCGACAAATTCACGGATGGCATCAAAACCAACGCGATCGCAAAAATCACCAAAGCCTTCCCCCGATTTCCGGGTTTTCTTAAAGTAAACAAAAATCGGCTCTAGGAAGCTTTCAATATCGTTATGGTGCAGCCGCTCGATGTAAGGTTGCGCTAACCGTGTCTGATCGGGCGAACCTCCTAGCCAAACTTGATAAGATTCGGGGGCGCTACCCACAAAACCTAGTTCTGCCATGTAAGGACGAGCGCAGCCGTTGGGGCAGCCTGTCATCCTCACCACAAAATGCTCGTCTTGTAAACCAACTTTATCTAATACCGTGCGAATTAGCTCTAAAATTCCCGGTATTGCTCGTTCTGATTCGGTAATTGCCAAGCCGCAAGTAGGCAAAGCTGGGCAAGCCATGGCATACCGTACTAAAGGTTCTATTTTACCAGGGTCGGAGACGACACCACACCGATCGAGAATGGCTTGAATGGCTTGTTTATTGTCTGGTTCGATGTCGCAAAATATGAGGTTTTGGTGTGGTGTCAGGCGAATCGGTAAATTGAATTGTTCGACAATTTCCCGCAAAGCGGTTTTCAGTTGAAACGAACCTTCATCCTTGACTCGACCATTATCAACAGAAATACCTAAAAACAGCTTGCCATCGCCTTGTTCGTGCCAGCCCAAGAAATCTTCATATTTAAACTCTGGTAATGGTTGGAAGGGTGCGACTGGTTTGCCAAAATATTCTTCGACTTTGGCGCGGAACTTATCTACGCCCCAATCGTTGATTAGATATTTTAATCTTGCATGACGACGGTCGGTGCGATCGCCATAATCTCTCTGAGTGGCAACAATCGCTTTTACTAGGTCGTAAACATCTTCCTTAGCTACATAGCAAATTGGATCTGCCAGTCTGGCAAAGGTTTCTTCTTTATTGTGTGTTCTACCTAAGCCACCACCAGCAAAAATGTTAAATCCTTCGAGTTGCCCTTGATTGTTCGTATTTACTACCAAAGTGAGGTCTTGTGAATACAAATCAATTGAATTATCCCCTGGCACTGTCACACAAACTTTGAATTTGCGGGGCATATAATGAGTGCCATAAAGCGGTTCTTCAGTGTCATGGATGACTGTGCCATTGTCATTGCGCTGTCTTGCTGCTTTCACCTCTGGGTTTTCTTCACCGCTAATGGCTTTTTCTCCATCCAGCCAAATTTCGTAATAAGCACCTGTTTGTGGTGACAGCAAATCAGCGATATTCTGGGCATATTCCCAGGCATACTGATAATCTGAGCGATTCTTAAAGGGAACTGGTGGTGCCATCACGTTGCGGTTGATATCCCCGCAAGCACCCAAGGTAGAACCCAGATTTTTAATGATGGTAGCAATTGCTGTCTTGAGATTTTTCTTTAAAATCCCATGCAGTTGAAAACCTTGACGAGTGGTTGCTCGCAACGTGTGGTTGCCATATTCATCAGCCAGCTTGTCCAAAGCCAAGTACAATTGTGGCGGTACAAATCCACCAGGATTTTTTGTCCGCAGCATGAACTGGTAATCTTTCTCCTGCCCCTTAACGCGATTGTCGCGATTATCCTGTTGGTAGGAGCCATGAAACTTGAGAATCTGTATTGCATCTTCGCTAAAGTGAGTAGTATCCTCAAGAATCTGTGTTGCTACAGGTTCACGTAAAAAATTACTATTTTCTTTGATTCCTTCTACTTTGGAAGGCTTACGGCTGACGATTGGAGGAGGAGCAGATTTAACCATTAGAGTTGTATAGTATTCTCAATAAAGCATCGGTAACCGCCGAAGCACCCTTTCGGCTGATTGATTCCCGGTAATCCGGTCGGAAATATGAGGAATTATTTAATTTTAACATGGCAAAAAGCTGGCTTTGTCCATGATGTAACATTTAACAAAACCAGCCTTTGATAGTAAAGAATTCTGAGTGCTGAGTAATCAGTATAGAGGAATTTAGGACTTAGTTAAGGTCAGGAGTCAGCAGGTTATTGAATTCTGACTCCTTAGCCTATCTATTTAAAGCGATAACCTAGACCGCCATTGATGCTGATAGCAGAAGCAGGGCTATTTTGGTAAGCACGAAGTCCGACTTTGGCATTAGTATAAACGAGGAAGTTTTTAGCAACTTCTGATTCCACACCAGCACCTACCACTACAGCATCTCTGTTACCAAGGGGACTTGGTGAGCCATCTTTATCCAAAAAAGAGTAACCACCAGTTACGAAAGCATTAGTTTTATTAGCAATTGGCACATCTAGGGAAACTTCTGGGATGATAGCACTCGTCTGATCGTTCCAAAGAACATTACCGCGTGCCGAAAATGGTGTATTTCCTAGTTTGACGCGACCTGTGAGATTACCACCAAAATTGGCAGCATCGTTATTTTGTCCGCCATTGGTAACATCGGCTGCAACACCAGCACCAATATAACTAGCATCAGTACCCTTTTTTGTTTCAGCAGCAGCTTGACCAGCACTGAGAAATAAAGGCACAATAACATATGAAGACAATGCAGAGATTGTCACCAAAGACTTCAGTAATCTTTTCATAATCTGGAAAAAATTGTAGGTTTTACTTTATATTCAAAGTCGGAAAACGTATAAAAATGTTCCAGATAATTTTTTTAAACTGTTAAATACTTATCGTTATTGATGCATGAGAATTATAGGTATATCAGCTATATATTATCCAAATAAACTTTAATCTTTACGTGCTTATATCTTGCTATTTGGGATATTTAACTGAAAGTAGCCACTTTGTTTACTGGCATAATCTTCTAATGACAACCCAACTCGGATAAGTGTATCGATAGAAATTTTTTGAATAGTCTTAAAGTTAGTACTTTTAATCTAAAATCCAAAATCTAAAATTCAAAATTAATTGGGGTGTAACAGATATGGCAACAAACTCCAGAAGAAATATATAAAGTTAAGTTTTAGCAATTTTCATGGAGAATGAATAATGCTAACCGCTACAAAAACGTTATCTGGTTTGATGGGTTTATGTGTCGGTGATGCGTTGGGTGTGCCAGTAGAGTTTACTAGCCGTGCTGAACGAATTAAATCTCCAGTGACAAAGATGCTGGGCTATGGCACATGGAATCAACCGCCGGGAACTTGGTCAGATGACAGTTCGTTAACTTTCTGCTTGGCACAAAGTCTTTGTAGAGGCTATTCTTTGGATGTCATAGCTAATTCTTTTTGGCGCTGGTACAAGACAGCTTACTGGACTCCCCGTGGGGAAATATTTGGCATAGGGAAGAGTACTTATGCAGTAATTATGTGCCTTAACCAGGGGGTTCCACCCTCAGAGGCAGGGGGAACTAGTGAAATGAGCAACGGCAATGGTTCTTTGATGAGAATTTTGCCGATGGCTTACTGTCATAAAAGCTTAACTTTTAGCGAATTAATTTCGCGGGTGCATGATGTTTCTGCAATTACCCATGCTCATGCGCGATCGCAAATGGCCTGTGGCATTTATATTAGTATCGCAGTTGCTCTGCTGGAAGGGTTTGACCCCCAAGAAGCTTATTTCCAGGGGTTAAAAAACATCCAGAAAATTTATTCTATTCCTCACTTCGTTTCCGAAACGCCGCATTTTGCCAGAGTTTTCAGCGGTGAAATTGCCCAGTTGCCAGTTGCAGAGATTAATTCTGAGGGCTATGTAATTGATACGCTAGAAGCATCCTTATGGTGTTTATTAAATAGCTCATCTTACGCCGAAGCCGTATTGAAAGCTGTAAATTTAGGCGGACATACAGATACAACCGCCGCCGTTACAGGTGGGTTAGCCGGAATTTACTACGGCGTAGAAGGTATTCCCCAACAATGGATGAATCAAATTGCCCGCAAGCAGGACATTATTAACTTAGCAAGACGTTTTGCGGCTGCTGTTTATTGCTAATGATGATAGCAAGCGGTTAATAGCGGCTTTTCAACAGTAAAATTACTTATAGAAAAGTTCCATGCTGATTGAATAATGCTAACCACTACAAAGGTGTTGTCTGGTTTGATGGGTTTATGTGTCGGTGATGCTTTGGGTGTGCCAGTGGAGTTTACTAGCCGCGCTGAACGAGTTAAATCTCCAGTTACATCGATGCTGGGTTATGGAACTTGGGATGTTCCTGCTGGCACTTGGTCGGATGATAGTTCGCTGACTTTTTGCCTAGCAGACAGTCTTTGTGAGGGATTTTCACTGGATGCTATAGCAAGTTCCTTTTGGCGCTGGTACAACGACGGTTACTGGACAGCTCATGGCGAAGTATTTGACATCGGTAACACTACATTTCTGGCAATTGTAAATTGGAAACAAGGAACTCCACCCTTGAAAGCAGGGGGTACTGGTGAAAACAGTAATGGTAATGGTTCTTTGATGAGAATTTTGCCAATGGCTTACTGTCACAAAACTTTGGCTTTTCCAGAGTTGATTTCGCGGGTGCATCAAGTTTCTTGCATTACCCACGCTCATCTCCGCTCCCAAATGGCTTGTGGTATTTATATTAGTATTGCTGAGGAACTGCTAAAAGGAGCTAATCCCCAAGCAGCTTACATACAAGGTCTAAATAAAATCCAATCCCTTTATTCTGCTGTTGAATATATTTTAGAAAAGCCCTATTTCAGCAGAGTATTCAATGGTGAAATTTCCAAGTTGCCAGTTGAGGAGATTAATTCTGGCGGTTATGTGATTGATACCCTGGAGACATCTCTTTGGTGTTTGTTAACTAGCTCATCCTACTCTGAGGCAGTACTGAAGGCTGTAAATTTAGGTGGAGATACAGATACCACCGCAGCGGTTACTGGTGGGTTAGCCGGAATTTACTACGGTGTAGAAAGTATTCCACAAGAATGGATTAACCAAATTGCCCGCAAACAAGACATTGTTAATTTAGCAACACGTTTTGTAACTGCTGTTTACAAATAAGGGACTGGGAACTAGGAAGAAATTCAGTTAACTAAATTAGTTTTTCTTCCTAATACCTAATCTTCAGTCCCCAATCTTAGACTGTAGACAGCGAGTAGACCTGACCATCAATTAACAGCCGCGTAATGCCCTTGGCTTGCAGATGAGTACGAGCCTTATGCAGCATTTTACTATCGGGAACTTTAATTACGCGATCGCGCTTGGTAGAAAAGCGCTTTGCCACTCGGTGGTTATCAAACACTGGCAAAGTTCTTTGCTGGGTTTCGAGGTTAGGAATTTGCCCTAAGTCCCCAAAATCCCTAAGTGGTCGGGTAATTAATTCCGAAGCACGGTCGATGACCAAATAGCAAGTCTTGGGCAAAGAGGCTGCTGACAATGGCAAGACTTGTACTGGTATTTCACCTAGTCTGCGTCTTGTAACTAAAGGTCTTGGCTCTTCTAAATAGTCGTCATCGTCTTCTTCCTCATCATAGTCCTCGTCTAAATCGTCTAAATCGTCCTCTTCTAAATCGTCCAAATCCTCTGACTCGTCTAGCAAGTCTTCACCTACTAGCATTTGGGCAACCACGGTTGCCTCTGGACGTTCATCCTCCAACATAGGGCTGGGGATGCTGACTATTTCCGGCGGTTTTTCTTCTACGATTTCTAATCGCTTTGCTGGTCTTAGTTTTGGTTTTTCTGTCGCCGAAGAACGCCGCCGCACCCTTCTATTAGCAGCCGTTAACTCGTCCTCAGCCTCTTCTGAGTGGGTTTGTGGCTCTACTATTGTCTCCTGCTGCTTCACTGGCAGTTTCAAGCGGGGGCTTTCACTGCTGGGAAGTTCTTTACTTGGCTCTGGCTGAGTCAGCAAAGGTAGTTGCTCGTAGTTAACCTGTGCTCTGCCTTCAGGAGTCCTGGCAGCACGTTTTAAAGAAACGAGGTATTCGTACTCGTCTTCTGGTAAAGTGCTTTTAAGCAGGCGGCTAATCGTCGAGTTACTCACGTCGTAGCGTTCTGCCAAAGTTGAGGTCGTTTCAGCAGTCTCTCGATATAACTTAAGAATTTCTTGCTTGTCAGAATCTGTTAGTTTTCTCACGGTAGATACCAAAAAACTTTTTTATGCTCGTTTTCTTCCACGCTCCCGCCGAGTTCGGCTTAATGATGCGTCATGTTCTAGGACAGCGCCCATCCCGAATAACACTCCACTAAATACCCAAAACACTTCTAGTATCTCTCCACTTTGATAATTGGGCCCTTGGGCATATTTAAACCACATATCTGCAATGTAGAGCGAAAACGCGGCCGCTGCAATCATTCGCCAAGACTGAGCAACTCGTCCACCCCAAAAGGCTAGCAATAGCGTGGTAGCAATAATCAACAGAACTACATCGCTAACTACGTAAAACCAATTTAAAATAGTGACTAACAGTTCTGTGGATGTTGCCTGTTGCATGGAAATCCACCATGCTAACAAACTGCCGAACAGTCCAATTGCCAACACAATTAGCCATTGCCATTTTTCTAGATTGATTCGTCTGGAAGCCACTGCTAAAATCATGCCTGCGCCAAGAGATAAATAAGTCAGTACAAAAAATACATCGCCAATAGACACATCTGGTTCTTCTTTTAGAACTATTTCCGTATAGCCGAAAAATATCCCTCCCAGGAAATAAGACAGCATACCTACGGCAATTGCAAGCCAAACATTCCGACTACTGACAATTTGCGGGCTACGCCAATTCCTCAAGCATAAAATACCAGCACCCAGATAAGCTAACGCTTCAAAAATATTTGTACCAATTACATACCACTCGGCACGGCTTTCTACGCCATCTGCCCCTGGAACTTTGGCACTAAATAACAAAAAGTATAACAGCGCTAGCACTCCCCAGCCAATGCTAGCCAGTATGATGTTCTGATTTGTGAACAGAGATTTAGAACGGTATGAACTGTTGGACGAGCTACTCATAGGAATTGACTATGTAAATGCACTCTGGCGGTTTTTTGAGGTGCAGGACTGTGTGGTCAGCGGTTTATTTGTCCAGCGATACACAATTGAACGCCAAAAGCAACTACCATTAGCCGCTATTTTCCCAACACTTTCCATGCTATTGCCACAGTTTACTCAGTGAAGATTGATTTAGCCAAGTCATAAACAGCGATCGCTCTGCTTCTGCCATATCTTGTAATCTATCAGTGACTTGATGGGCAAAGTTGACATTACCAAAATATGTTTTTCCTAGTTTGTGCAGTTCTTGCAAAAGGCTAATCAGATGATTTTCTTGCCAAGGAGGAAGTTTGGCTGTATCCAGGGGGTTGATAGTCACTAAGTGCTTAACTGCTTCTAGGGTCGATGCTTCCGGAAATTTCTGTTGCCGTAATACTTCTGCAATATCTTTCTGAAATAATGACGCTTGCCGAGTGCCTAAAAACTCTTCAATGTCCATATAAATCGCTTGCAGCAGCAAAAGACTGGCTTGAACATAAATGCCATTTTTGCTATGACCACCCGTGTCACTACCTAGTTGGTCTAAGCGGACTTTACCCCAGACACTAAAGCGGTCTGGTTCCTCCAGCAAGACACAGGCTTTACCTCGGTTATCGGTTAATTCTCTCCACAAAGCTCTAGCTTCTTCCTCTTGGCCAGCTTTGAAGACGCTAATCAAGCGAAAGGTTTGCCCCTGATAATGGAGGATCGGCACTTGCTGATCCCTTTTTGGGTGCTGAATACTCGATATTTCAACATCCTGCCGTTTGAGAATAAACATGGCACTAGCAAATAACTCCTCACAGGGGCTTTATGATATGCGATCTATAATCTGATTTGGCTGTATCGCCAAGAGTGCGATTACCTAGCGTGTCATGAGAGTAAGCCTGGCGATCGCTCTTTAGCTACCCTATAGTAAGCCACAATATGCAAATAACCACCCATTGGCTACATAATATAGCTAATGAATAGCCCATTTGCTTCGTTTTTAGCGTACATCGACTAACTAGCGACTTGGATCTTAGCCTTGCTTTTGAGGAATCTGCAATTTTCGTTTGCTTCTTGGTAAGGGAAAACGGTATAATTGTACGGATGACTCCTTTGGGAGCCACTATTTTAACTTGGGCGCGTAGCTCAGTGGATAGAGCCACGGATTTCTAATCCGTTGGTCGCAGGTTCGAATCCTGCCGCGCTCGTTTTAACTAAAGACAGACCCTCAAGCGCTGCAAAGCGATATGATAATGGTTTATTATTTAGGGTTCGTTAGTGCTGCATCATACCAAGAATAAAGGTGACATAGCTGCTACAAAAGCGATCGCACCTGCGGAATGTGAGTATTATCGGACTAAATTCTGAATAAAAGTAAAACTATTTAATCATGAAGCAATTTACTGACAAAGTTATTCTGATTACAGGAGGTAATTCTGGTATTGGCAAAGCTACAGCATTAGCTTTTGCCGAGGAAGGAGCAAAAGTAGCGATCGCTGGCAGGAGAATTAAAGAAGGTGAAGAGACTGTTAATTTAATCGAAAAAGCAGGTAGTTCAAGTATTTTTATCCCTACAGATATTACTCAAGAAACAGAAGTTAAAAATTTAATAAACCAAACAGTTAAAACTTTTGGTCGTTTAGATTATGCTTTTAATAATGCTGGAACTCCTGGAATTCTAAAAGTCAATATAGATGAATCGGAAGAGAATTGGAATCAAATTATTAATACTAATTTGAAAGGAGTTTGGCTATGTATGAAATATCAAATTCCGGAAATGTGTAAGAATGGTGGTGGTGCAATTGTGAATAATGCTTCTATTAGAGGATTAATTGCTGCTAATTCAACAAACTATCAAGAAAATAAACCACAACATAATATTCATTTTTATTGTACTAGCAAACACGCAGTTTTAGGACTTACTAAATCTTTAGCTGTACAATACGCTAAAGATGGTATTAGAATTAATGCTGTTTGCCCAGGAACTATTATAACTCCTATGGTAATGTCAGCTTTAAGTGAGGAAACAATAAATAATTATGGCAATCAATATCCGATAAAACGATTAGGTACACCAGAAGAAATTGCTCAAGCAGTATTATGGTTATGTTCAGATTCATCTAATTTCGTTATTGGACATTCATTAGTTTTAGATGGTGGTTTAACTATTCAACATTAGTTTTAGATGGTGATGCAGAACTACCCTCTAACAAGATAGCTCGTGTTTTGTTTTAGATTCACTCCTGTGGGTTCGCAGACTCCTAAGAAACACATTCGGTAGGTGTAGAAATAGGGATGAGTTCTAAGCCAAAAGCTTGAGCTTTTATCTTCAGGTTTTTAAGTATTCTGTCTCGATACTGTTGTTCGTAAACATCAATACCAGGGTCAGTATAGTGTTCGCCAGATGTCCAAAGGCGATAAAAAATACGTGCCAGTTTATGAGCGGTAGCGGTAATCGCCTTTGGAGCGCCCATCCGTGATTGCATACGACGGTAATATGCACCCAAAGCAGAATGACTACGACATAAAGTTTGTGCAGCCATGCGAAAAGCAGTCG
>LXQD01000348.1 GCA_003326215.1 Nostoc minutum NIES-26
ATTAAATCTTAATAATTTAGGAGTTTTTAGTCTCACAACTCCTGAATTATTACTTCAAACAATTTCAGCCATCAGAAATATGAAAACCAAAAAGAGCAACAGAATTTCTGCTGATAACTCCAATGCCTGTTTGTTGTTTCTCAAGAACAGAGGTGGACGAGCTAAATTATCAGAGCTAACTTTTAGCAGAGATATAATTCAGTCCTTAATAACCAAGAACATAGCCAAAGTTACAAACACGGGAATAGGCTACTATCTAGAACTGGAGAAAAAGTCATGAAACTAAATCCTGTTTATGACCCAAAAACCCTGAATCAATCGAAAGTATACATGATTGAGGGTACACGTTATAGATATGTGCGAACTGAAGGTAATGGTAAGAATGCTAAATATGTGTTTTCACCACTGCCAAATCAAAGAAAGACATCTAATATCAGCCTCAACAATACAAAACTGAGTATCAAATGTCAGTCAGTCGAAGGAATGACCTGTCAGCCTCCAAAAAACCAAAATGTTATACAGATGGGGTTTTTGTGATGTCAATACATAAGCCACCAGTTGTCAAATACCCGATTAAGGTTCAGAGAGGAAATTCACAAAAGATAGTTTATCGGACTATCAAAAATATTCAACAACTCAAAAATAATCAGCAGCTTGGTACAGCAAGAATTAACAGGCAAGTTTGCATGGTTAAAAACAAGGGATTTATTGGGTTGCCGTCTAGCTTAGATGAGACTTTATTCCCAAACGACTCGTGTGATGTCCAAAGATTTCCACCGCAATGCGGTAAGTCAATGAAAAAAAATGAGGTACTGAAAAATGGTACAAGCAATCGCTGGTGATGAAACATTCTTGCAAAATGCAACTGTCGAGAGAATCAATTTCTTGAAATTAAATAAAACCCGTATTCGCTTTAGCATCCGAATTAAAAACAGCACAATTAGTGCAGCCCCTAAATGGGCAGATGTTTTGAAGGCTGAAGATACTGACACCGAATCCGACTTAATCAAGGTGACGAATTCTGAAGTCGGTCTGCGAGGCATCAAGGTATTCAAAGCACTGAATGAAGCCGCAAGCCAACTCAGGCAAGAAATTGCATCAGTGCAGGAGTGGATGAGTTCTGACAACGGTGACTGGATTTGTCCGATAGACCTTGCGCCCCTGGTTTGGAGTCAGTTGCTCAACATTCGAGACGCGATCGCACCAGCACTACGCGCCAAACTTAAGGATGAGTACGAGCAAGGTTTAGAAGATTATCAGCAACGAATCGAAAACTTCATTTCTTTAAATACTTGGGAACTGCCAATAGATAAGCAAGAGGAAGTCAAGGTTAATCTCTTGAAGGCATTCCCAACTCTAGCTGAGTTAGAAGACTGTTTGCAAGTGGTAATATCAAGACCCGTGATTATCCCGGCACTGTCCGAACAACTCAGTCAACAACAAGCCGAATGCCTCAATCAAATCACTCTGTTCATCAACCAGTACGACCAAAACCTGGAACAAAGATTGAAGGAAGCGGCGATCGCTGGTGGCGAACAACTAGCCGCGCAGTTGTTAGAAGAGTTGGCTGACTGGGAAGAAGCATTTGCAGAAGGTTCGTGTCCTGCTAGCAAATGCCTCGCCGGAAGCTGGCAATAGTCTCCAGTCAATGATGGAGCATTTGGATTCTATCGTTAACGACCCGGATATCGAATCTAAGAATTTGGGTTCGGACGGGCGCAGTCAGTTGCAGCAAAAGATGGATGCAATCTACTCGAAGTTAGTAGACGAGCAATGTAATCTGCAACAGCTTGCAAGCTCTGACGTGGGATTGTCGAAGGCTACTGTTAGCGCGTTTAAGTTCCGTTAGAAAAATGATGCCCTGAGAATTTCAGGGCATCGTACTAATGCTAGTATTCAAGGTTTCATCATGTCACATTTTTCAACAGTCAAAACAAGACTCACTAATTGTGAGTGCCTAGTGCAAGCTTTACAGGATTTAAAACTTCAGCCCCGGCTCTACGAAACGCCACAACCACTTAAGGGTTATTATGGCGATTCACAAGGGCAAAGCGCAGAGATTATTGTTTCTGGACACACAATCAAAGCCAATGCAGATATTGGTTTTAAGTGGAACTCTGCTGATAGCGCGTATCGAGTGATACATGACGAGTATGAAACAGCACCTCGGCTTGGTGAAAACTTCTTCACTCACCAGTTAATGCAAGCCTACGGTAAACGTATGGTTGTTGCCAAAGCTCATGAATTACAAGAGCGATTTGGCCGTTGCACGATTACAGAGGAAGAGATAGGACAAGTGCAAACCCTACGCTTAACCTTTGCCGGACATCAGGAAATATCGCAATTTGCTAGGAGATAATTTATGGAACGCGCAATTTTGATACACTTTGACAAATCTACTGGTGAAGTGCGAGTAGAAGCAGAAGGATTTGAGGATCTGTCTTGTTTAGAAGCGACACAGCCAATAGAGGAGGCATTGGGAGTTGTAGAGGGCGAACGAGAATTCAAGCCCGAAGCACAAACCCAGCAGCTACGGGCTAGTTCGAGTCATCAAACGCGACTAAGGCAATAAGAAAAAGCGGGGAATCAGTGGATTCCCCAAAATATCATGAACGATTTACCCAAAGAATACCCGTTTGTTCAGATTTACGCGCAGCACAAACCAAGACAGCCCGCGCTCGTTAAAGCTAATACTGAAGGGCTTTGTGTGCTTTTGAATGCAATAGTAACAGCACTCGCCTACAAGGACAACAACGGTACAGCAGAGGTTTTCTGCGGCGATGCCGAAGCTTATGAGGTAATCGTCAAGGTTGTGAATACTCACGACGAATTATCGCCATTACCGTATCAAAATTCACAGCAATGAACCTAAATAACCTATTCGCTACTTTGGATTCTCAAATCCCTATCATTGGATTAGAAGTTTTGTCACCCGAAGAGGCCACAATTATACAGTGGCTCACAACACAAGCACTCATAAAACTAGACAGCCCTGTGTACTTCTTCAACCTGGGAGTATCTAGCCTTGAACAATGCCTGATTGCCGACGATGGCGGATTGGTCTTTAAACCCGTGAACGAGTACAAAAGACCATTACCAGCAGATCCGCTGTTGTACATCTTCGAGTACATCAATAGTTTTGATGGTGTAGGGGTGTTCATCCTGGGCGATGTTCACCCGTTTATTGGTAATAACTCACCACAACTAAGTTGGGAAATTCTCACGCGAGTGAAAAACTTGTACCACCGACTCAAGCCCACAGAAAAACGCATCATTTTCCTGGGTCAGAACATCCAACTGCACGAGTCCCTGGTAAGGCTGATTCCCTTTGCAGAAGTGCCACTGCCAACTATTGAACAGATTCAAGAGCATTTATACTCGTACTTGCTCTACTTGTCAGAATCTGCCACCCAACAAGATGTACCATTCCGTGTAGTGCTAACTACCGAAGAAAAGGAATCTTTGGCAAGGGCAGCACTGGGTTTGACACTTGAAGAAATCAGCGATTTCTTGAGACTGACTATCAAAGAGCGTTTGAGTAGTGATGGCATTACTATTGATGCCACCGTTACGCCATTAGTTGTTGAGTATAAAACTCGGCTACTCTCCCAGATGGGCATCGAGTTAGGCAAGCCTGCAACCATTCCCTTCGGCGGGCTTGACTTGTTGCGGGAGTGGTTGCAACGGCGGCGGCGGTTGTTTACAACTGAAGCGCGATCGCTCCATCTGCCGCAACCCAAAGGTGTGCTGCTAGCAGGGCCTCCGGGTACAGGAAAATCCCACTCGGCAAAGAACATCGCCAATATTCTCAATTTACCACTGCTTCAACTCGACATTTCATCAATGCTGGGTAGTCTGGTTGGTGAATCAGAGGGAAATGTTCGCCGCGCACTGAAAACAGCCGAAGCTATTGCTCCGTGCGTATTATGGTTAGACGAAATAGAAAAAGCTCTTTCTGGTAGTGGCGATACTTCTGGGGTTTCTCAACGAATACTTGGCAATATCCTCACTTTCATGAGTGAGTGTACAAGTGGTGTGTTTGTCGTAGCAACTTGCAATGACCCGTCAGCACTACCATCTGAACTCAAGCGAAAAGGCAGGTTTGATGAAATGTTCTTCGTCGATCTGCCGTCTGAACCAGAACGAGTGCAAATCCTGCGGATTCATCTGCAACGCTTTGGCATTACTGTTGAGGACGAGTATTTAGAGGCGATCGCAGCTAATACTGCAAAATTCTCAGGGGCAGAATTGGAGACGCTAGCAGCCGAAGCCGCACTACTGGCATTCGATGAAGGTAGACCACAACAGGTATCGCTAGGTGATTTGGAAGCAATTCGCTCCTCTATTACTCCACTGGCTGTTACTGATGCGGCGGCAGTTGAGCGAATGAGGGAATGGGCGAAGACCGCCAGGGCTGCATCAAGTGCGATCGCATCAACGACCAAATCTCTTAAGACTGCACGGTTTCGCAACTTGAACTGATAAATAATCAAGTCGCAAGATGAAGCTCAAACAAGGAAACGCGCATTGCAACATCAACTTCATTAGGGCAATGCCCGGACTATTTGATGCAATAGCGCTAGCGGGGTGAATGTTTGATGAACAAATGTTCGCCTGTTTATCCATTAATTCATCAAAATCATGGAAACTTATCTTGTTTATGTTGATACTGCTAATAACAGCAATAAGTTCTGGTCAGCTAAAGTTGAAGGTACTCAAGTAACTGTCCAATGGGGGAGAGTCGGGTACAATCCTCAAACAAAAGTTCATTCTTTCAATAGCCATGAGCAAGCTATTTTCAAATATCATGGACTGATAGGCGAAAAGTTAATGAAAGGCTATAGAAGGAGTCAGTCTACAATCGATAGTAGTTGCGAAGTTTCTGAAATCAAAAGAGCGATTGAACTGCTAGATATTATTCGTCGTTACGTAGAGCAGAAGAATTTTCAAACTGCTTATCTCAATGCCCTAAATCAATATCTTAAAATCGTGACCACACCATTAGGGATGCAAATCGATCCATATCGAGTTTATCAAAGTGTGGCAGATGTTGACCATCAACGAGAACTGCTTAGTTCATTGCTACCTTCGAGTTCTGTAGCTATCGGGCAGACTACATCAGCAATAAAATCTGAGCCGCAAACAGTTAGCCTCAAATCTTTAGCCAAGAATTTCTGGCGGAATATTTAAGAATTATCACCAAGCTGATTTAATGGCTTGGTGGTAGTTTCTCATTATTTTCTATTTTCAAACAAAAAAGATGAAACAGCCCTGCAAAGATTGTCCATTCAAAATATCTGTTAAATATGCACTTTCTCCTGAAAAAGCACAGGATATTTTACAAGGAATTACTCATGACAAAGCTTTCCACTGCCATAAAACAGTGGATTATTCTGAGTCTATTGAGGGCCAAGTTACTTCGGAATCAAAACTGTGCTTCGGTGCAGTTTTATTCTTAGAAAATACTGTAGTTAGCGGTTGTCGCTCAAATGTAATGTTCCGTTTTGGGCTGATGCGGTCAGAATTTAAGGTTTCTGATTTACGCAAGGACGAAAATGTGTATCAATCTTTTGAAGAGTTTTTGTTATCAGTGACTTATTAATTAATAGCTTTGCTAAAACTTGAGGAATTCTCAAATAGCTATGGAAATCAAAACTATCTCTGTCACCTATCAAAGAAAATTTAACCTTGGTGATTACGAATCCTTAGAAATAGGCTGTTCGTTATGGGGTCAAATCGACCCAGAAGAAGACCCCGAAGGCGCGACTCAATTCTTGTATCAGCAAGCAAAAACTGCCGTTAAAGAAGCGGCAAAACCTGTATTGAAAGAATCAAATCATCAAATGAATAAAGCTCGAATCTACAAACAATCTACTCAAAATACTATTACTGATGAACAGGAGGATTTTTAATGAATACTGAAATTAAACTAGGATTATGTAATCCACCAGAGCCGATATATCTGTATGTAAAAAGTGGTGAATCAAGTGGTGAATCTTACCTATGGTATCGTTACGACATCAATAATGATAAAACTATTCCTGTACAAGAAAAGGGGTTAACAGGTTATTTAACCGAACTGCGATTGACTGCTAAAGAGTTCAGGGGAAAGGACAACATTAAATTAGATATTGTTGTCAATGCCGACGAAGTTTATGTAATCAGAACTGGGATTGAAACTAATTTTGCCAAAACCTTTCTCCTAGCTGCTTCACTTGTCCAAGATTTCTCTAAGCCGTTGATATTTGCGGCTACACCTGGAGAAGAAACGGTAGTCTTCTGCCGACTCTATAATGCAATCACCAAGACTAGATTTCGTCAAGAGTGGGATGCTAATGCCGATTGGGAAGGAATCATACAGAGCATTCAAACAAAGTTGTCTTCTAGCTCTGATGAAGAATCTATTCCTACTACAGAACAAACAACTCACTCCAAAACTACGTCAAAACCTGCTGTAGCTCCACCACCGTCTTCACAAGACCTACGGGTGAAAAATGTTCGTACTCTATTAGACTACCCAGTAGATTTGGTTAAGGAATGGCTGCAAACTCAGAACGTTGCTCGTCCGAGTCTGCTAAATACTAGTAAAGTTGATGAACTAGTAAGGACTATGTGCCTTGCTTGGGCAGCTGACAAAGTTGAGCATCCACATGATGCTGAATCTTCGTATCAGAAGCAGGTTGTTGATGCAGTAGCTAATGAGGCTGATGAATTGACTACTATCAAAGAATGGATGAACTACGTGCTAGAGAAGAAGACGGTTGTTAGTTCTCGATAAAAATTTCAAAGTTTATCAAGGCAGTTTTAGACTGTCTTTTTTTCTTGCCAAGGAGTAAAGTAAAAGTCTAAATGTTTTTATTTAACTCCTATGGGAATAACTATTCATTATAGTTTTAATGCCGGTGAGCGACCTGTTACGGAAATACGTCAGCTCGTTGGATTATTACATCGAAGTGCTGTTGATTTACCCTTTGAGCAATTGGATGATGAAATTGTTGAGTTAACAGGAACAGAATGTATTCCTAGTACAGGCTCATCTCCAGATCCTTGGTATCTTATGAAAATTCGTGCCATCAAGATAGACATTTACAACTATCAAGCTCAGGAGTATCCAGTTCATATTGTTGGATTTACGGCGCTGACAAGACCAGGGGCAGAGGAATTAGATATTTTCTTGTGTCGCTACTCCAATTCCTTTGACTGGGTTGCACACTCATGGTGCAAAACACAATATGCCCAGTTGCCAGAACATGGTGGAAGTGCCAATTTTGTACTGGCTCATACGATGATTATCGCGCTACTTGATAAAGCACTAGAGCTAGGGATACTTGAGGAAGTAGTAGATGAAGCTGGCTACTGGCAAGAACGTAATCCACACAAATTAATCTCTTCTAGTGAAAACTGGAATGCACTAATAACTGAGATTGGAAATACTTTAGGGCAAATTCCTAACGCACTCAAAGATTTTTTGTCTGATTAATTACCAATCGCTACTTTATTTACCATGACAGTCTAAAGCTATTTTTTTTTTCCAAAATGTTAGTTAGATTTGAGTAAATGTTATGTCTAATTTTAGCGAGAGAATAGAAACACGAGTGCAGGAACTAGATGCAAATCTAGACTTAAGCTCCTCAGATATTTTCAATACTGTTTGTAATGAAAATAATCTCAGTACTGTCCTAATAACTCAAGAATTAGGTTGCGAATGCCCATTCGCATTGATCGGATTTGTTAACGAACTAGAACAATCAGAAATTTCTTTTTTTCTTGCCAAGTTTTCAAACATCCTCTCAGACTGATAAAGGTGCGTTAGCTAACTTGTGACTTTACACACGATCGCTAACACATCTATTCCCTATTTCCTCCCTTTACGAGCAGTTTGGAAATCAAATAGCATTGCTATATTATTTTTTTCTTACATATTTGAATTCTTTAAATATGTAGAAATATAAATATAGATTGACTTTTTTTGATAAATCTAAGTAAAAAGTTGCTAATACTGAAATCAAAGCTGAATCAAAACACAGCAAATATTTTGCCAAAAAGTGTAGTTTTTCCTCAAGCCGATCCTCTTCCGTAAATCTACTGTTACTGCTAATATCCATTTAAACGCTGTTCTATACATTTATAGCTTTGTACAAACATTATCTAGACGAGCTGCTATGCAAATTAGTATTCCAGATGAACTCAAAAAGCAGTTCCATGCTGCTTGCGCTCTACGTGGGCTGAAGATGAGCCGTGTTGTGGTGGAGTTAATCAAGCAATGGTTAGCTAGTGAAGCACACCAAACTGGTGGGTGGGAGAGGTGAAAAAGATTAGTTTAAACCCTCGCCCTTAATGGGCGAAACTAATATGAAACATTTTTCCTTATTGAAATTTTATCCATAAAAGGATAGAAAATTTTGAATTTTATATTCTGACTCTTAATTTATTTTTCAATTATTTTCTTCTAAGCGATAAGTTTAAAACGGGTAAGTAGTCAATGAAGTACGAGCGTTCTAAATTTAGGAAATTAATAGAAGCTTTAACTCCTCAAGAACTCAATGAATCACTTGACGATTTTACTGCTGTGCGGAATCAGTTTACTGATGGGCAGGAAAAGTATCTTAGAGATAAAATAATTCTTGACTATTTTGAAAAACATCAAGAAGAAATTGATAGTTGGTTAGAAGCTATTAAAAACTGCAATTTGACAGCTTATAATAAGTACGTTTCGGAGTTAGAGAGTTCTGAAATATCAAAAACTAAGTTAGCCCCAAGCGACAAAACAAATTTACAATCAAATCAGACACCTAATATCCCAGAAAAAAATCAGACCCATAACGTCTCAGACAACAAAAAATGCGATATTCTAGTTCTCGCCGCCAATCCAATCGAGACTGACAGACTCCAATTAGAGGAAGAAGGCAATCGAATTCGACAGCGATTGCAAGAAGGAGAAGAGGGAAAAAACTATATAGTTAAAGTCGAAAGAGACGTTCAAGTAGAAGAACTGCCTAAATACTTACTGCAATATGAACCGCTAATTCTCCACTTCGGTGGTCACGGCAGTCCCAGTGGGGAAATTATTTTAAATAACTCTCAAGGACAAGCCCAGCAAGTTTCTCTAGAAGTCTTGGCAGAATTATTGGCTGTGCTTCGGGGACGAATAGAATGTGTAGTACTTAATGCCTGCTTTTCATTAGAGAAAGCCGATGCACTAGCAAAGAAAGTTAGCTGTGTTGTCGGGATGAGTAAAGAAATTGACGATATATCTGCCGTAACATTTGCCGGAGGTTTTTATCGAGCTTTAGGATTTGGTAGAGGATATTACAGTGCCTTTGAAGTTGGTCGTAATGAAATTAAATTATTGAAATTGCCAGATAGTGTAGTGCCACATTTCATTACTCGTGATACATCGATCCTTCAGAGAGAAGAAGTGAAACCCAGAGCGACTCGTAGTGTAAAGCGCACAAATTCAACGGAAGTTACTTTATATCCTCTTTGGTTTGCGACTAACAGGAAACCGATAAACCCACAGGATGTATCTCAGGGATTTTCAAGAGAGCGCGATCGCCAGCTTCATTATGGTACTTGTGAAGTAGCAGTACCAAAGTCTCATAAAATTGGTTCTACTGGTTCTCCTTTTTGGCAGAGGTTGTTAACGTTTACTGACGATCGCCTCAAACTAAAACAAGAGAGCCTGAAACTCTTTGAGGAAAATAACTTTTGGGAGGAAATTCAGCGGACGTTGCGAGAAAATCAGCCAGATGAGCGTTCCGCTTTAGTCTTCATTCACGGTTTTAACGTCAGTTTTGAAGATGCAGCTTTGCGAGCAGCGCAGATAGGGGTAGATCTGCAAGTGCGAGGGATTATGGCTTTCTATAGCTGGCCGTCAAGAGGAAAACTAGCCAGCTATCCAGCAGACGAGGCGACGATTGAAGCCAGTGAGAGATATATTGCTGAGTTTTTACTTAACTTGGCGCAAAGAAGTGGAATAGAAAAAATCCATATCATTGCTCATAGTATGGGGAATCGAGGGTTGCTCAGGGCAATGCAGCGAATTTTAGCTCAAGTTCAAGAGGGAAATGAAATCTCGTTTGGACAAATCTTTCTCGCTGCTCCTGATGTTGACCCGGATATCTTTGAAGAATTAGCCCAAGCTTATCAAAATCTGGCTGAACGCACGACTCTTTACATTTCTGCTAAAGATAGAGCTTTGGCAACATCAGGTATTATTCATGATCATCCCCGTGTTGGTTTTTTCCCACCGATTACAGTTGTTGATGGCATAGATACAGTAGAAGTTTCTAATATAGATTTAACACTTCTAGGTCATGGTTATTTTGCAGATGCCCGTGATTTACTTCAAGATATGCACCAATTATTGATACACAATACATCTCCTGAACAACGATTTGCATTACGAAAAAAACAAGAGAATGGTCAAAATTTTTGGATTATTAGACGGTAAGTAGTTAATGAAGTATGATCGTTCCAAATTAAGGAAATTAATAGAAGCTTTAACTCATCAAGAACTTCATGAATCACTTGACGATTTTACTGCTGTGCGGAATCAGTTTACTGATGGGCAGGAAAAGTATCTTAGAGACAAAATAATTCTTGACTATTTTGAAAAACATCAAGAAGAAATTGATAAATTCTTAGAGAGAATTAAAGATTTCAACCCGCAAGCTTATGAAAATTATAAAAATACGATTATATTGATAAGGGAAGAAATAACTCAGGAATCTATAAAAAAACTACTATACATCTTAAATAAAAAACTTGATGATAGCTTGTTTTTTATTAATTCCTTTCTTTTAAGTAGTAAATTTATTGAGGAATTTGTCTTAGATAAATTTGGACTTAAGTATAAATTAGAAGATTTAGCAATTAAACCAGTATCAGATGAAATTTGTCCGCTAATTGCTTGTTCAGAATGGTGTAGGATTAAATTCTTTGAGCAAAGTAGTCAAAATGAAAGTTTTCGGAGCCTTGCCGAAGAAATTAAAAATTGGCAAACTGAAGTTATTAAATATAGACAAGAAGCGAAGTTAGACCAAATAAAAAAATTTGTATACCAATCGTTTAATAAATTTAAAGAACTTATTAATGAAGAAGAGTTGAGGATTCAAATTGAAATTGAGCCTGAAGTAGATGCACAGAGAAATACAGGTCTGCCAACTGGCTTATTTTTTTTGAATATGAATCTTTGGATTAAAAGCAAAGAATTACCGTTGGGTAGGTTTGCAGAGAGGGTAGTCTTGAAACCAGAACAGTTTGAGCAAGGTGTTGAACAAAAGAGTAATATTTTGCGAATGTGTCTAGAAAAAGAAGATTTTCTTTCGGAATTGATTCGTAAAATACGTTATAGTTTACCTGACAAGATAAAACCTACAATTGAATTTTTTGTCCCCTTGGGTTTTTACCAAGAGTCTTTAGAAAATATTGATTTTCCCCGTGGCAGAAAAAGAGAATTATTGGGAAAAGAGTACTCTATCTTTATTAACTCATTTGAACGGTATTTCGATCAAGACTTTCGTGAAATACGTGATGAAATTTACGAACGAAAAAAAGCTTTATGGGTTAATGGTGGTACCCCGGACTCAGAGATTTACTACATTGGCACGAAACCATCAGAATCAGATTTAGAAATGATTGAAGAAGCTAAAGCGATCGCTGTCTGGAGCCGATGTTTAGAGAATCCTTTAGCTGAAGGTAATGACATAAAAATATCAGAGTGGAAAAATTGGCCGCAGACAATACATAAATTGCGAAAACAGAGAAAAGATCTGGAGGTAACGCTTTTTTGGGATGATTTATATCCTAAACCTTCCCAACGCTGTAGACCCTTAAACACCGATGTAGTGGAATAGAATGCCCAAAGACCAAACGCCTGAACAGAAGGATCTTCGTATTTACCGTGGCTTAACCCTGAGTGCTAATAAGTTGCCAAAGTCAAAAGAGCAGAAACAGCATCTTGCTCGCATCCCGCCGCCTCCGCCTTGGCGAACCTTTGGTCTGTCAGCCACACAGTGGGATCAGGAAGCGAAGTTAAAACAGAGCCAACAAACCGTAGGCGTAGGGAATATAGATCCAAGAGCATTGGGGTTCGTTGCCAGTGAACAAGCAGTAGAGTTAGTTAATGCTGCGTTGTGTTTGCGCCGCCCTTTGCTGATTGAAGGGAATCCTGGATCTGGTAAGACATCATTAGCTTATGCAGTAGCGTGTGAACTGGGACTGCCAGGGCCTTATCGCTGGTCAATCGTTTCTCGTACCACCTTGAAGGATGGACTTTATGCCTACGATGCTATTGGGCGACTGCAAGAAATCTCTCTACTCAGGCAAAAAGTTGGTGAAACAGGTGAGATTACAGAACCTGAAGTTGGCAACTATTTGAGGTTGGGAGCGATGGGTATGGCATTTCATCAGTCTCAACCAGGTAGACCAGCAGTGCTGCTCATTGACGAGATTGATAAGAGTGATATTGATATGCCCAACGATCTATTGCATATTTTTGAGGAAGGATTTTTTGAGATACCAGAACTTGCTCGATTACAAAGTGACGATGTAGAAGTGCTTCCTTACCGCAGTCAACGCAATGATAGTGGTGGCAAAATTACTATCAAAAAAGGGTTTGTGCAATGCAAAGAGTTTCCCTTAGTATTAATGACCAGTAATGAAGCACGAGAGTTTCCACCTGCCTTTCTGCGCCGATGTTTACGTTTATCCATCAGGCAACCTAATACGGAAGAAGGTTTCTATAATATTTTAGAGCAGCGGTTCGATTCTGAGTCTCTAAAGCAATTGGATGAGCCAGCTAGAAAATTAATTCGAGAATTTCTCAAGCGCATTGAGAAACGGGACGTAAAATTAGCTACTGACCAATTATTAAATGCTGTCTATCTCTTACTGCAAGGTAAAAACATTACCCAAGAGAACCGTCAATTTTTGTTAGATACTATTTTTAAATCTTTGTAAAAGTAGAAAGGGGAAATGGCTGGAGAGAATGAAAAATGGTGGGGAGATGAGACAGAGACTGCCGAACTGATTTGGTGTGCAGCTCATTTACATCACATTATTGCTCCTCCATCTCTTAAAAGCGTTGAACCGACAGAAGATTTGCGTCCTCCTGATGGGGATGTATCTGCTGATAAAGTCTCAGAAAGTAGCGTCAAGAATATTCCTTCCCCTGTTGGAGAGACAGAACCACGAACACCTATTGCCACTTATCCCAAAAACTACGATCATCCCCCAGCTTCTCCTAAAAACATAGAATCGCCGTCAAGCAACCGTGCCTCGCCAGTTCCCATTCCCGATCCATTTCCTTTACCCAAACCTGCGTCAATCAGTAAGATGCTTTTGCCTTTAGCCAAGCGAGTTCCGGGTATCTTGGCAGATGAATTGGATATTGATGCCACAGTCGAGCAGACAGCCGAGGCAAATGGATTGCTAATTATGGCATTTCGTCCTCCCTTAGAGCGATGGTTTGAGGTACATTTACTGATTGATCGCTCACCTTCAATGGCATTTTGGGGAGATTTAGCAGAGGGTGTGGCGACGCTCTTTCGGTGGCAAGGGTTTTTCCGGGATGTACGAATATGGCAGTTTGAGACTGAGAATAGTGAGCCACGATTGTTCTCAGGTGCTGAACGTATTGAGCGGGAAATTCGTAGTATTATTGCACCGGGGCGGAATCGACTTTTTGTTGTACTAACAGATACTTTGGGTCAGGCTTGGCATTCAGGAGCAGCATTTTCGGCGTTGGCTATTTTGGGAGATCGGCATCCTGTTGCTATTGCTCATGTCTTTCCCCAGACTCTATGGCAGCGGACTGCTTTGCACCAAGCAATTCAACGACCGCTTGTTGCTACTCAGTCAGGATGTGCTAACTCAATTTTGAAAGTAGGAGCTAGACTCCATACAACGGCAGATCTATATCAATTTCCGATTTTTAACTTATCTCCCAACCATTTTGCTACTTGGGCGAATTTCCTTGCGGCGAGTGGAAGCAATTCTATCCAAGGGGTTTTAATAAGACAGGAAGCACCAGAGGTAACAAAGGTTGATAACAGCAAGCCAGTGAAGGATAAACTCGAATCAGGGGAGAAGACCCCCGAATATTTACTGCGAGAATTCCTGAGTGATGCTAGCCCTAAAGCGCGGGAACTCGCCGAGGTGCTGGCTGCGGTTCCTTTAATCCCTCCAGTGATGCGGTTAGCACAACAGCAGTTTTTACCCGATAGCGAATATTGGCATCTAGCCGAAGTCTTTTTTAGTGGTCTACTCCAACGGTCTTCTTTTGCCCCATTGGAAGCGACTGTTACAGAAACTTGGTATGAGTTTCGAGCAGGAATTCGCAAGTTACTGCTCGAAAATAGCCCGGTTCAACGCACGGCTGAAATTTGGAGAGAAATTGGAGATTTTATCCAGCATCACTATGGAAGTCTACGAGATTTTCAAGCACTCATTCCCAACCCAGAGGGTTCTATCCAAGATCTGGCTGTAAACAGGGATCTTTACTTCGCCGAGGTTGAAGCAGCAGTTCTCAAAACTTGGGGGGGAGAATATGCCCGCCGAGCGCAAGAACTTTTAGATAAAGTGGCGGCAGCTAAATGGCAGATTGAACGCTTACCACCCATTAAAACCTTTGAATTTACAGTAATCGCTATCTCTATTATTGATGAGGATGAAACAGAATCATCTTCATCAATAAACTTGCAAGCTTTTGAATTTGAAGTCGCGCTCATACAAGTTAATAATATCCTTGACGTTGTAGAGGGGATGGTTTTTACTCAAACAGAAGAACATTTAAGTAGCGTTCAACTGAAAGTCTTAAAAGAAACATTAGCAGGTAGAACTTATGGAGAGATTGCAGAGTCAATTACAGGCAAAGGTGGTTCTCAATCTTATCTAGAAAATAACATCGGGCCAAACCTGTGGAAAATCTTATCAGAAGTACTTGGTGAACAAGTCACCAAGAGAAATGTAAAAGAAGTTCTAGAACAGCGGACAGCTGATCGCCGTTTAACCATTCACCGCCATCGTCAGCAAGCCCAATGCTTTATTGAAGACTTAGGCAATGGTGTTCAACTAGAGATGGTATCCATCCCTGAAGGCAGTTTTATGATGGGATCTCCAGAAGATGAACTAGAGCGCTACAGTGGCGAAAGTCCGCAATACCAAGTAACTGTTCACCCCTTCTTCATGGGCAAATACCCAGTAACCCAAGCACAGTGGAGAGAAATAGCAGCACTACCGCAAGTCAACAGGGAACTTGACCCTGACCCCTCTGGTTTTAAAGGTGCAAATCGCCCCGTTGAGCGAGTTTCTTGGTACGAAGCGGTGGAGTTTTGCGATCGCCTATCTCAATATACAGGTAGACCCTACAGCCTTCCTAGTGAAGCGGAATGGGAATATGCCTGTAGAGCCGGAACAACAACACCATTCCATTTTGGCGAAACAATTACCTCAAAACTGGCAAATTATAATGCTGAGTACAGTTACGGTGCTGGGGTAAAAGGAAGATATCGAGAAGAAACAACAGTTGTGGGCAGTTTTAGTGTAGCTAACGCCTTTGGATTATACGATATGCACGGAAACGTCTGGGAATGGTGTCTGGATGATTGGCATAGTAACTATGAAGGAGCGCCAACCGATGGGAGTGCATGGTTTAATGAAAATGATAACCTTTCTCAAAAACAAGGAAGTGCCGTGCTGCGGGGCGGTTCCTGGCTCTACGGTCCTGTATACTGCCGTTCTGCGTATCGCGGCTACGTCAACCGCGACGCCGTTAACGACAATATCGGTTTTCGGGTTGTGTGTGCCGTCGGGAGGATTCTTCGGTAGCCCTTTATACTTTAGTCTTTTTACACTTTGCACTTGTTCTTTTACCCTTGTTTAGTGTAGCGAAGCGGAACGATCTTATTTTTTTAGAAAACAAGGTTGGGAATCCTCCATACTTACAATCAAGCAAGAATAAAACTCAAGCAAGTGATAATAAATGTCTAGAATAGTTATAAAAGAAACACAAAAGACAGCCCAATACTACGTAGAAGAATTGGGTAATGGAATTACTCTAGAAATGGTGCTAATCCCTGGTGATAACTTCATGATGGGTTCACCAGAGGATGAACTAAAGCATGGAGATTCAGAAAGCCCTCAGCATACAGTGAACATTCAGCAATTTTGCATAGGCAAGTATACAGTCACTCAAGAGCAGTGGAAAGCCGTAGCAGCACTACCTCAAGTAAATAAAGAGCTAGAAGCTGACCCCTCTAGATTTAAAGGTGCAAATCGACCTGTAGAGCAAGTGTCTTGGTACGATGCGGTGGAATTTTGCGATCGCCTGACTGAGCAGACAAAAAGAAATTACCGTCTACCAAGTGAAGCAGAGTGGGAATATGCGTGTAGGGCTGGAACTACGACACCATTCCATTTTGGAGAAACAATTACAACCGATTTAGCTAATTATGACGGTACAGATGATAAAGATGGAAGATGGTCGGGTTCTTATGGTCGAGGCCCCAAAGGTATCTATCGAGAAGAAACGACAGATGTAGGCAGTTTTGGCGTAGCAAACGCCTTTGGACTGTACGATATGCACGGAAATATATGGGAATGGTGCCTGGATGATTGGCACGATAACTATGAAGGTGCGCCAACCAATGGGAGTGCATGGTTTAATGAAAATGATAACCTTTCTCAAAAACAAGGGAGTGCCGTGCTGCGGGGCGGTTCCTGGGGCAGCAATCCTGAGGACTGCCGTTCTGCGTATCGCAACTCCGACGACCGCGGCTACGATAACCTCTTTATCGGTTTTCGGGTTGTGTGTGCCGTCGGGAGGATTCTGTAGTAACCCTTTATACTGTTATTCTTTTACACTTTGCACTTGTTTTTTTACACTTGCTTAGTGTAGCGAAGCGGAACGATCTAATTTTTTTTAGAAAACAAGAGTGGGTGGAGAATAGAGAAAAAATGGCATGAAAGAATTATCAGTCATCCAAAAGACGTATGATTGCATTAAATGGTATGTGTTAATTGTTGAGAGATTACCAAAAATTCATAAATTTACTTTAGGAGATAGGATAATCAATCAACTGTATGATTTACTAGAAGGTTTAATTAAAGCCAAATATGCCAAAAATAAACTTCCTCAACTCGAATCTCTCAATATTCAGATAGATATTTTGCGTTATCAAACACGAATATTGCTTGACTTCAACTTGATGTCAGTTCAAAGATATGAATACGCCATTAAAATTATAGATGAAATTGGAATAGAATTAGGAGGGTGGATTAAAAAGCAAAGAGATAGAGAAACTTAATCATGAAGCGTTACGGAAATCTCTACCCAGAAATAATTGATTTTGAAAACATACTTATAGCATCGCGTCAAGCACAAAGAGGAAAGCGATTTCGGGATAATGTTTTAGACTTTAACTATAATCTAGAAACTGAATTAATTAGATTACAGAAGCAGTTAACGGATAAAACTTATCAGCCAGGGGCTTACAGAACTTTTCACCTAATAAATCCCAAAAGCCGCCTAATTTCAGCCGCACCATATCGAGATAGAGTTGTACATCATGCACTATGCAATATCATAGTACCAATTTTTGAAAGAACTTTTATAGATAATTCTTATGCTAACAGGCTTGGGTTTGGAACACATCGAGCTTTGAAGAAATTTACTACCTTTGCTCGGAAAAGCCGCTATGTGCTTCAGTGTGATATTAAGAAATATTTTCCGAGTATTGACCATATAACTCTAAAACAATTAATCCGCCGTAAAATCAAATGTTCAGATACACTGTGGTTAATTGAAACTATTATTAATAACAGCAACGAACAAGAAATAGTAATCGATTATTTTCCTGGAGATAATTTACTTGTTCCTGTGACTCGAAAGAAAGGTTTACCAATTGGAAATTTAACAAGTCAATTCTTTGCCAATATTTATTTGAATGGCTTTGACCATTTTATCAAAGAACAGCTAAAGATATCCAAATATGTTCGCTATGTTGATGATTTTGCTTTATTTAGCGATGATAAAGAATTATTAGCGGACGCTAGACTAAAAATAGAAGCATACTTAGGTGAATTAAGGCTCAAAATTCATCCAGTTAAAAGCCAATTATTTGAAACGAGAATTGGCGCAACATTTTTGGGATTCAGAGTATTTTCTGACAGAATTAGGGTAAGAAATACCAATTTACATCATGCAAGACGCAGACTTAAGCGATTGCAAATAGATTATGCTCAAGGTAGGCTTGAACTTAAGCAAGTGACTCAATCTATAAAAAGCTGGGTTGCTCACTTAGAACATGGCGATACATGGCAATTACGCCAACAGATATTTACTTCCCTCTTTTTTAGGAGAAAGTAGAGAAGGGGCAGGCGAACCCGACTGCGGGGCGGTTCCTGGAACAACAATCCTGAAAACTGCCGTTCTGCGTATCGCAACAACAACAACCGCGACAACGATAACAACAATATCGGTTTTCGGGTTGTGTGTGCCGTCGGGAGTACTCTTCACCGCGAGAGTCGGCAAGTGGGAATTTGTCGAGAGTGCAACCGAAGAGTCCAGCCTGCACCTGTGATGCTGGTGACAGTATCCGAAAATAAAACTGGGTTGGGTAGCTTGGTAGGTGTAAACCGAACAGTTGCTCAACCCTACAAACAAAATTCTCAGTCATAACCATTTCAAAATTTTAAGCAAACACAAAACCCTACTCTTGTATCGGATACCGCCGCATCATCTCGGCCAGTGCCACCGCCTCCCCATCAGGCGTATACACAACCTCTCCCGACATCGCAATCACAATCCTTTGCCGCCTTGCCCACTCGAACCAATCCTTCACACCAGACTTGGCCTGTGCGGATTCGGGTTTTCTGCCTTCCTTACAAGCAGCCACAAAAACAGCTTCCGGCGACTTGATCCCTTTCCAAGTCCGTATCGCTTCTTTGAGATAGGCGATCGCCCCTTAGTCAGTTTTCGAATGAAATAACTTACTTAAAATATTTTCATAGTGGTGGGTCGTTCAAGAGACGCTGTGTAGAATTAACCAACGAGTTATGAGACTCACGTTGGTCTTTCACAGTTTTAAAAACCTCCATGATTGGAATTAAGCAGCGTTTAGCATCTTCATAACCACGCTTTTTTAGTTCGGCGATGCGTTCTGAACTAAAATCCAGATAGCTATCAATTTTGCCAATTATCGGAGTATCAGACTTTTCAATTCTCTGTTCGGGTCTAATTTCAATTACAGTTTGTTCGGGAAAGTCATGGCGATTCCAAGCAGCACCATTTTTTAAGTGAATTACAATGACGTTTTTGCAACCACGTTTTGCCAAAGCTCTCAAAGGTACATTATCAGCTAAACCACCATCTATATAGGATTGTCCGTTAACTTCCTGACTGGGAAATGCTAGAGGAAGAGCAGCACTAGCTAGAAGCAATTTGTAAACTGTTTCATCATCAGTACAGTCCTGAATACAAAGCCAGTGAGCATCAGTGCCAGTGCGAGCGCGTATAAAATCAACCAACCAGTCGTAACCCAAAGCGGGTATTTTCAAAGAGGGAAAGACTGTTACCCATAATTCAATACCACGCCGCAGTTCACCAGGGTTAACAGCTTCTCGTAACAGTTGCTCGATGGGAGCAGGGTCAAAAATAGCACTTGAGTTTTGCATTAAACCTTTTGTTATAAGAAAATCAAGTAACCATCCCCGCAGTGTAGGTGTAAAAGCTTGAGTAGTGTAGCTAAGAGTATGGAGAACAGCACCTGTATTTGGGCGTAAAATTTCTGCTTTACTTAGCTGTTCCCAAAGTTGATTCAGACGTTGAACAGCGTAGGGAAAAGGATAAGCGACTGAGAGAACAGCACCATTAAGAGCGCCAATGCTAGTTCCGGCAATAATTTGGGGTTCTAGTCCTAATTCAGCAATATACTGAAGAGCGCCTACTTGGTATGCTCCTTTAGCACCACCACCTGTAAGTACAAGTCCAAGTTGAGGGTTAGCTGGTTTCATTGCATCATCGCCATACAATCATTTGCAGTTTCTTCCACCACATAGGTGATAAATTCCCGTGCGTCGGTGGTGCGGGAAATAGTGCCAATTTGGGCGCGACATAGTGCTAGTGCGCTTTGTGCTGGTTTAGCCGGTCTAGCTTCTGTTGGTAGCGTCGCTAGTTCCAAAGTTGTACCAATAACAAACAAATGTGGTGTATTAACCAAACGCTGCTGTGGAACGGAGCGAATTTCCAGTAAAGCGGCTGTTAACTCTTGGTCATCTTTTGTCATTCTCATACAGGATTGATCTAATAAATCACCAAGACCAAAGAAACTATCAGGAAGTTGTTTCCTTGTGGCAATAATTTTATTCACCAAAAGCTGACGATAACGTTCTGTATCTCCAGTTTCTAGTTCATACATCATTACAGAACTACTAAATACTTCCCGTGCTAGTAAAGCAACTTGTACAGCCCAAGGAAAATTTGTATAAGTTTGACCAGCAGCCCAAGCAGTGACAATATGATCTAAATCTTCATTTGCTGCAATTCGCACTTCTAAACAATGTACCTGGGCCTCAAGATTATTAAGTCTTGTAGTAACTTTTTGAGCTAACTCGTCTAGTTGATCGCTGAGTTGAACTATTGCGTATTCTTGTTTTTGCAAACTTTGTTTATGATTACGAATAGCATCACGCGCTTCTAGCAATGAGTTTTGAGTGACTTTCAAAGCAACTTGACTAATGCGAAGTGAATCACTAATTTCTAAAATCCAGCTAGAAAGAGTTTCTTGCCCTGAAACTAAGTTCCCATTTAATAGGAGTTTTCGTTTACTATTGCTGCCATCTAGTTTATCCCATAGTTCTCCAAACCAACTTCGATTTTTATGATATCGGATGATATCTTTGCTGACTTGAATACCATTTATCAAGTCAATTATAGCTTTATCACCAACACCAGGAACTCGACGCTGAAGTTCTTCAAGGGTGCGAGTAGAAGGGCTAATAATATGAATATTTTTATCTGTTGTGTTAGACATTTTAGCTATTCTAATATAATGGCTATTTGTTGACTAAAACTTTATTCATTTTTGATTTAGTTATTTATATGTTTTAAATATTCTAAATACCCGTTAACTTTATTTATCTTTTGACTAGTTTGAGTTTCTAACGAGTGAAGGTTATTAACTAATTTTTCTTTCTCATCAGTTTGAATTTTTTGGTCTGTCTGTGCCTGTATTAAAGTATTACAGTAATTAGTCAAATAGCTATCAAGCTCTGCAAAAAATTTATCAACTCGTTGTTTAAAGTCTTCATCTAAGTATTGATTTATCTCCCCTTTAATGTTTTTAATACTATCCTCAATTAATTTATTTGATTTATCAATTATTTCTTGAAGCGAAATTGTGTAATAGTCCTCTTTTTTGTCTGGACGTTTTACATTTATAGTTTCTTTTTTCTTAACCAACCCAAACCAATGGAAGAAGTCTCTCTTTTCAATTATTTTTGTTTCGTAACCTTGAGCTATCCATTTAGTATGCTGATTAACGTTTACTTTAGTGTTTTCTATACTTTTACTATCTAAATTTGGTGTTGGCAAAGACAAATTGACATGAAAGCTTTCATTTAATCTTTGACGTGCGCGCTCAATAATAGGCTGAGTTTCAGTATCTAAAGAATTTGTGATATCTTGACGTGCTTGTTCAATTATTTTTTTTGCTTGTTTACGAACACTTTCAACCAAAGGCTGTATAATATTAGACTTTGCAGATGCGATTGCTTGTTCCCCAAAATCTTCTGCTGCGGTTGAGCTTTGGAATTCAATTATACTATTACTTGTTTTAGGCATCTCAATTTTATTAAACTTTTTAGAAACCCATTTAAAAAAATTTTGGCTTGCCAAACCTCCTTTTTTTATAAAATCTGCACGTTGATATTCTTCTTCAGTAAAATATGCTTCTAAATTTTGTTTAGCTTCTTGTTTAATAGTTTCAATAATTTTCTCAAGCTGTTTATAGAGATTAGCCTTAATTTTATCTATTTCTTGCAAACGATTACGACATTCTTCTAAGGATTGCAAGTCTCTTTCTAATGCACTGACTTCTTGTTTTAATTTTACTTCATCTTCATTGATAGCACTGCTACGAAGTTGTACATCATTATTCAATTCTTCAAGATAAGCACGAGTAATCCTGAGTGCAGATTCTATGCTTCGAGGTGCAGCTTCTGCCATAAGTGCATTAATAGCACCAATTAGAAACTGGTCAAAACCTGACTTTTTCCACAACCTTTCAGCTTTGCGTTGTAAATCTTCTGCCGTTGCTTCTTCAAGTTCTTCTTCCCAATCAATACCGAACACTTCTTGAGCAAGCGAGCGCACTGTTTTTAGCTCAGTCACTTTAATACCGGAACCCTGCTGCAATTCTGTTAAAAAGGTAGCAGAGGTAAATGCTTGTCTAGCTGATATTTCAAATACTCTATTAATATCGCCGGAACCACCTATATTAAACTCAGCAGCTACGAACTGCTGCACTTGTTCAGGACTCATATCACCATCTCGTCGTTGATCAACTTTGTTAATCAACACGTATAAATTATCTTTGCCTCTTAGTTCTATAACTTTATCAACATCTTTTTTGACTTTTTCGGCAGCTTCAGTTTTAAGTTGGGTAAAGTCTAGAACCATTAATACTATAGAGCTTTTGGTAAGCTGTTCTTCAACTACACCCTGAAGCCGCAAATTTTCTCCCGCCTCATTTGGCCCAGGAGTATCAACAATTACTAATTTACCTAGATTTTCTGATTGCTGATTAGTTTGAGATGAACGCCAAAATTGAGTGTGTATTCTGGGAACATCCATTAAGTATTGCAACGGATCTGCTTGTGGTTCTAAAAGACTGCACACTCTGACAATATCATTCAAACTAGTTAAGGTATGAATAATCTTCTCCCTTCCTTCACTTTTGCCGGGAATTGTCAGTCCGACTGCTTGCTGAATTTGCTTTGGGATTTTTGCTAAATGAGGATACTGAGCAAGTTTTTCTTGCGCTTGTTCAATCCCCATCTGATCAATTCTGTGGCGTAAGGCTAATAGTGTTTCTTGAAAAACTGTCAAAATTTGGGGATTTAGATATAAAGCTGGCTGAGTTAAGTTACTATCAAAAATAATCTCAGTCGGAAGCGTCGTCATCGCCGCGTTACGACTTGGCAAAATCTCTTGCCCGATGATGGCGTTAGTAATAGTAGATTTGCCAGCTTTCATTGGTGCAACAATTGCCATTCTCAACTCAAGATTTCTGACCTTATCTATTTCCTGATTGACTTGTTGCTCAAATTCTGCGTATTTTTTGCCAGCACTATCAGAAATAAGTGCTGTACTAGCGTGATTCATCAGCGAACTGACTTGCTCTAGGAGATCAATAACATCTTTCTGCAAGTCCTGTATATTCGGCTTCAGTACCTCAGAAATCATCTATTCTTACTCCGCATCTAGTAAAGTACACTTATGCCAAGTCTGCCTTAGTAGAAACATAAGAACCTCGGTAACAATACGGCTTAGTCTATTACTTATCTATTTCAAATAAACAATTTCTCCTCAACCCACATAATTCTCCGCCCTAAAAACTTAGCTAACACCTTAGCACCCCATCAACAACTGCAACCCCCCACTGCGGAAACTTCGCCAGCAGCTTCTTGATCACAATTTGCAATGCCGGATCATCATTCCAGCATTCCTGCAAGTACTCAAACCCCGGATTCTGCCCCGAATTCGCCGCAACTTTCAATTTCTGCATACGCTCTGGTCGCACATTAGACCTCGCTACGATTGCCTCATGCGACCATTTTTCAGCACTGGGGACAGGCGCGACGGAACTTTCACCCTCATGAACTGCTTTAACTTCTCCACCCGAAACTGAATTTTCAGCCATCAACGAAGCGGGATTACCTGCTTCTACTTGCCCCTGAGTTTGATTAGCGATCGCAGAATTTAAATAAAATTCATTTTGAGGAACGGGCGCGGCGGAATAAGTATCTTCATGAGGAAATGTCGCTTCAACACCACAATCCCGGTTTTCCCCTCCCAACGAAGCAGATTGACTCGGTGCAACATCCACAAGCGCCAGCGTCGTGCAGTCATTCGCCATAAGCGAGTCTTCAAGTTCTGACGCGCTTTCGATACGTGAAGGCGAAGCGCCCCCCAAGGGCGCATGAGCCGTCTCCTCAACTTGCAAAATCTCATTTAGCGTGTCAGAGACACAGTTCACGAACTCTTTTGAAGAGTTCGTGAACTGTTCCTGGGCAGTTCGTGAGGGTTCACAGAACCCTTGCTCTGACTCACTTTGACCTAAAATAGATGCTTGATTTAAAGCACGTATTCCTTCACAGCCAGCATCTTTATCTGAAATCTCAGCATTTGGTTCTCGTTTTTGAGAATCTGGTTCTTGTTTTAGAGAATCTGATTGCTGATTTTCAGCATTGGTTTTCTCCCAAAACTCCTTCATTCGACTGCCATGCAAATTTTTCACCATCCAACTAGCCGTTTCCCGTCCATCTTCTATGGACTTGTCGGGTTTGAAGATGAATAGCCCACTGTCAGATAGAATTTTCTTTGCACAGATAAAAGTACTGTAACCCATCCCAGTAGAAAGGGGCATCCACCGAGAACCATAAGGGTCAGCCGTCCAACACTCCTGCCATAGCTGATTCACTGATGGTTTTTGCTGCGATGCCCATAACATATCTTCAATGGGGATAATCACATGAAGCCTTTTATACGGTGACTGTGGTTTGCTGGCGGCAGCAGCCTTTTTGGGCTTGGGTCTTGTAATAGTTGCAGTCATTTTACAATCTCCTGTTTATATTGACGCACGAAAATTTCCCCCACTGTGATGCGGGGCTTGGTACTTGTATTTGGTTGTCTAAAAAGTTACTGAAACACTGAAAGCCTATTCAGGTTGCCAGAATCGCAACTCGTCTCGGAGATACCTATCAGTCTTTTTCGATTGCTCCTTCCAACAATCCCAGGCAACCACCAGTTCCTCGCCTAAATCCTCTACGACTTCACCCCTCTCGACATACAAAGTACGGTAGGGGTCAGCGTGAGCAACGATAGAGCCGATGCCAATAGTGCGCGGTTGAGAGGATGTATTCTGGAGTGCGGTAATTAACTCTGTTTCCTCACTGGTCAATTCGGCCCAATAGTCTTGTTTGATTACCTCATACTCTTGCACCACTGCCCAATAGTCCTGCCACGTACACCCAGGTTTTGACAGTACCCGTCTAATATCACTAACCGCCTGGGGCAACATTTCTAATTGCTCGGCTCGATATGCGATCGCAATTGGTGTCGGTTCACTGCCCAGAATTAGAGCCGCAGCTTCTAATGCTTTAGTATTGTTCATAGCAGTAGCCAGATTACCTAACGCTATGCCCATCAACCGTAAACATTCGGTGGCGTTTTCCTTGGGTGGTTCCTGCGCCAGCGATCGCAAATCAATGGTATTCTCCAGAGCTTGCTTGACTTGCTTGTTGAGTGCCTTAGTTGCCTGTTTGGTCAGAGTATTGCCCCACTCCTGAGCAGGGCGTTCTTCTACAGCACGTTCCAATTCCTGAATACGTTTTTGTAACCGTTGGTTTTCAAGTTCTAGCTGTCGCAATCCTTCTAACTCGAACAGCCGTTGCTGTAGCTGGATATTTTCTTCCTTCTGCTGTTGAAACAGGTTTTGTAAAGCGGTCAGTTGTTCTTGTACTTGCTGCTGGGCTTGGGCTGTCGCTTCTGTCTGCAAGCCAATCCTCAAATCCTGTTCCAGCCGTTCCAATTCTTGCTGGTGCTGTTGTTTGAGTTGTGCGATCGCTTCGGCGTATTCTTTGGGGTAAGTTCGCTCAGTAGAGAATGGAACACTTGGGGCATCTAGATCGGCATTGTTAACCAGTTCTCTGCTACCATCTTCAAACGTGACAATCTGTTGCCTTGGATTGGGTGGGTCTGCTGAGATGGTTCCTGATTGTCCGTGTCTTGGATGAGTTGGTGATGTAACCGTGACTTTGGCAGATTGGGGAACCAGTGGTTCCTGGATTTGAGAAACAATTGGTTCTTGAATTTGAGGAACCATTGGTTCCTGGGTTTTTTGGCGTGGAAGACGAGGAACCACTTTATTTGCAGCTGCGGCAAAGTCTGATTCACTGGGTGAGGGGTTTTGTTCGAGCGCGATCGCAACAGCTTGTTTTAACTTTTCTGGTTCCTTGACTAGCCGTAGCAATGAACGGGCTTGGCGTTCGTTTTTGATGTATTCGCCTAACTCATCAGCTGTGTCCCTAACTTTCTTGGCTCCCAGCAGTTGATTGATTCTTCGGTAGCCACCCCAGGCGGATAACTCAGCTTGGCAGTATTCCTCAAAACTTTTATAACCAGCTTCACGGTAAAGCTGCTTTTCCCGCATTTGCAAGATTTCTTCTAAAGCTTGCCATTCAAAACGGTCAATGGCGGTGAAGGTTTCTTTGATGCTGGTGTTGAGATTGCTGTAGCTGGGTGCTGATGTTTTTTCGCGGTCTAGTGTCAGCATGGCATTACCTTTATGTGCTGCATACAACGCAAAAATTGGTTAATGCAAACGGAAACTGCTGTACTATCAGCAACCACCTCCTTAAAATAAGTTGACATAGCAATTTGACGGCTGGAATACTCATACCGCCGATAAATTCTTGTATAACTAAGCTGGTTGCTTGAACTCACAGTACAAAATTATCTTGCCACATGACAACTGAAAGTGCAAATGTAAAATTAAAAAATACAAAGGAGGTAATTATGGTTCCCTTGGACTGGGTTGTAATGCTTGCGTGGAACAAAGAATGTGGGAACAACCTGAGATTATTGCGTGGCAAGAAGTCTAGGCGCGAAATTGCAGATGCGCTACTGAATCAACAGGTAGAATGCTCCCAAGAATACATCAGAAAGCTAGAAAATGGAGAAGCTGCGTCTGTTTCTACGAAAATTATTACGGCAATCGCCAAAACCCTTGGTGTAGAACTGATTGAGATTATGACGGACTTGCGTGTTGAAGTCACAAAAACTATTTGCACTCCTAGTTGATTTTTGTACTCTGAGTTGTTATTATAGATATATGAAAACAAAAGACGACCGCCCCAGCCTCGGAAACTTGTGCGATCGCCTTTTGACCTTTGAAAGGAATCTATATTATGACTCAATCAGTTTTCGCACAGCAAGCACCTTCAAGCTTCAACTGCAACACAATAGATGAGCAAGCGCTGGCACAGGCAGAACTATACAAACACATAGAAGCCCAAGCCCAAACCATAGCCCCAACCCTAGACCTGTTAACAGACCGAGATCGCCGCATCATTGCAACCATCATCGAACGCACTCCCGAAGAAATCAAAACTATCTGGATTGAAGCCGGAATCACAGTATGGGTGCAATTTGTTGACGGTGGAAGATTAGCTTTTGACAGGAACTGGTTCGCCATAAAAGTGCAAGAAGTCAAGGCAACACTACCCGAAACACCAAGAGAACGCAACGAACGCCTCAGCTCAGAACTGGAAGCAGCTTGCATCAAATTTGGTTTGACACACGGACAGATTGACTGGCTTTCCTTTAGCACGACTCTATACCTGAATCGCCTGTGTATTGGTTTCATCGGGTACAACAGAGCAAATCAATGGTACAGCCGACGCAATCAACTGGGGGGCAGTCGGACAGCTGACAGTGTTGATGCTGCGATCGCATCACTGGGAGTCAGGCAACCTGTAGCGGCATAGTCCCGAAGTAGAAAAGGCGATTGCACACCAAGGAAAATGCGATCGCCACCTCAACACGGTAAATCGCTTAATCATGGCACACATTACAACAACTATGCCCCCCCTTCAAGATCCCGATTGAGGTGAAAGCTGCATATATGGCTGATGACAAGACCATTGCGGCGTAATTAAGGCTTTCCAATAAATAACTTCACTCATCAATCAGAAAAATGGAACCAACCATATTTCTTCCCAAACACTAGGACTACCCCAGATTTGCCTTCGGTCAACGGACTCAACAAGGGATAATCCTTGGCATGTCATATTACCCTGCCAACTGCCAATTAGCTCATAAGTATGGTTATGGCTGGCATTACGCGCTAATGCAACATAAGCATTCTTCAGAAGTCCAGCATTATTCTGATGAGCAACTCCAAGCACTTTCTATTGAGGAAATCAAAAGTCAATTACAGACAGAAATTGAACTACATCAATTGCAAGTAATGATGCTGTAAGAGCAATTGACAGCAATTAAAAAAGGAGAAAGTAATGGCTAAAGTTCATAAAAATGCCTCTGATTTGACTGCTGCGAATTTACTGCATTCACTTCGCTGTTGCGGTGGTTCAGTTCCGTTGCACAGTATCAAATTTTCCCAACCTGTAATTCAAGCACTGCTGGATAGGGAATTAGTGAAGGTTACGAACACAGGCTGCGGGTTTTTCTTGCAAGTGACTGAGGGTAAGTAAATGGAACCAATCGAAATGCTAAAAACGTTCAACGAATGCTACGGGAAGATTCAGGCGTAGACGCTTTGCGGCTTGCCGAAGGCATCGCACAAAATCCGAAGTGGTTAGAACTGTCAACCCGTAACGATGTTGACTCTGAAATGAAAACGCATTTGGGCGATGTACTGCACTATTTAGAAGGAGCGATGGGATGTATTGAGCCGTTTGTAGAGGTTAGGGTAGTTCAAGAGCAGGTATCCTAAGTTACTCATTCGTTTGCTGCTGCTGCAACTCTTGCACTACTTCAACTGATAAGCCAGTCAATCGAGCGATCGCGTCTACAGCCATGCCCTCGGCTAGCAGGTTAAGGGCGATTTCACGGGCTTTTTCATCCTGTCCTTCAGCTTTGATTGACTGATAGATTACTGACTCACGCATGGTAATCCTTTGATTAAACAAGAAGTATATTGCTTATTCGGATTGCTCAATGTCTGTTGTAACCAAGCTTTGCACCTGTTCGATTGTTAATCCAGTAACTTTGGATACCATTTCAACAGGCATATTTTCTTTTAGGAGGTTAACAGCAACACGGCGAACGCCTAATTCAATCCCTTCTTCTTTACCTTCGGTCAGAATTGATTTATAAATGACTGACTCGCGCATAATGTCCCTCCTGAATAAACGCTCAATTACTTCTTGTTCTAATACTAGCCCAGCCAGGATTGCGGCAGCAGCAGAAATATTACTTTGTGTTCGCCTTTCACTAATTAGACTTGTCCGAAATATTAACTTAGGAAAAGAAAAATGGTAAAACGTTAAATTGAGTGTCTACCATTTTTCGCAATTAGTTATGGTTTTTGATTATATCCAAAAGTATCCACTACGAACAAAACAGATTTTAGGGATTAGTTACGAACAATTGCAATTACTGCTAAATCGCGCCTTACAACGACACCAAGGTATCAAAGCTAAACAGGAGAGTCAGAAAATTAGAATTAATGCGGCTGGTGGAGGTCGCAAAGAATTATTAGTTATCCAAGAGCAAATATGCCTATGCTTGTTTTACT
>LXQD01000349.1 GCA_003326215.1 Nostoc minutum NIES-26
TAACGCTTTCCGCATGGCGGCTCAAACTCTTTGTCGTAGTAACTCGGCTTTAGGCGCTTATTACCGTCGTATGCAAGCCAAGATGGGCGCTCCCAAAGCTATTACTGCTGCTGCTCACAAGCTAGCACGTATTTTTTATCGCCTTTGGACTTCTGGCGATCAATTTATTGACCCTGGCGTTGATGCTTATGAGCAACGGTATCGAGAGCGTGTAGTTAACAACCTCAAGAAAAAAGCTTTGGCTTTTGGTTTGGAACTTACTCCCATTTCTGACTCAACGCAATGTGTTTCTTGAGAGTTTCTTGAAAGCTTAGGGAGATAGGATCTAGTTTTTTTAGAGTTTTGTGAGTAACGACAGGAGGCTCTAACGATTGATTGTACATACTGGGAACATTTGAATAGGTATTGATAGGTAATGAGTTTGAACTAGCTTGTACCACTAACTCAAATTCTTGACTCCAAGCGGGAAATTCTTCACCTGTCTGCCGTCCATAAACTTTAACTTTTTCAATAGATGCAGCACCTAAACCTATAATTCCTTTACGTATAAAAGTAATTAAAGCTTGCTGATCTGGTACTTGAGCAGATTCCAGCATTACCTGTAAACAAGCATCTTTGAGGGCAACTTTTGCAGTAATTCCTTTAGGTTGTAATTGGCGGTTCATCAGAGATGCGATCGCTTGTGCATCTCCCTATTTAGCAAGTTCTAAAAGATTAGGCTGTGTCATAACCAATAAAAAAGAAACCTGAGACAAGATCGTTTAACTCAGGATTCCCCTTTTACAAGCAAAAGCAACATTTTCAGAATTTTTCAGGACATATTATCAACATGTACATAGGTCTATGGAATTTGGCATAATCACTTATTCTCAGAAATAAAGTTATGGTATGGTCAAATTTTATTTCCTAGATATTCAAATACTAGCGTTCTTGTACAATCGTAGAGCTACCATTACTTACACTTACTTTTTGAATAAAAGCATCAGAAAAGTATGCAAAAATATCCTTTGTCATTTTATTAGCAATACTTTCAAAATTTTGGGTTGTTAATCCAGATGTTTTATCACCACTTAAAGTAATAGAAACAGTTAGAAGATGAGGAGTTGAATCATCTTCATCATCTACTACTTCTAATTCAGTTTCTGCTATACCTAAAGTAAATTCTTCACACCAAGCTGGAGACTGTTCGCCCGTTTGCTGCCAAGAAACTTTCACTCTTTTGATAGATGCAGCATCTAAACTAGTTATTCCTTTGTGAACAAATGTAACTAAGGCTTGCTGATTTGGTACTTGGACAGATTCCAGTATTACCTGTAAGCAAGTGTTTTTCAGGATAACTGTAGCAGTGATACCCTTGGGTTGTAAGTGGCGATTCATCAAACAGGCGATCGCTTCTGTATCTCCCTGTTTAGCAAGTTCTAAAATATGCGGCTGTATCATAACCAGTACCAAAGCAAAGCTGAGAAAATAGTCTTTTATCCTAGGATTCCCCATTCACAGCTGGAACTAACATTTTGAGAATTTTCTAGGCATATTTTCAAAATTTTCTGAGATTTATTAAAATTCACCACATCAGAGAACTTCAGAATTCAAGTGACAACATTGTCAAAATTGAAACCTTTAGTTAACCGTCATGCCAGCTTTACTAACATACACTCAACAGCCTTGGGCAGGAACTTATAGTGAAATAATTGATGTGCGATCGCCTAGTGAATTTGCCGAAGATCGTATTCCAGGCGCGATTAATTTACCAGTCCTAAATGATGCTGAACGCGCTGAGGTAGGGACTATTTATAAACAAGTTTCCCCCTTCACTGCACGGAAATTAGGTGCTGCTTTAGTATCAAAAAATATCTCCCAGCATCTGAGTCAACACTTTGCAGCTAAAGATAAGGACTATTATCCTTTAATTTATTGCTGGCGCGGTGGACAGCGTTCTAATAGTTTGGCTTTGGTATTGACGCAAATTGGTTGGCGCGTGACGTTACTCGAAGGTGGTTATAAAACTTATCGTGCTTATGTACAGCAACAATTAGAAAGTTTACCGGAACAATTTACCTACCAAGTGTTGTGTGGTCTGACTGGTAGTGGTAAAACTTATATTTTAGATAAGATGCGTCAGTATGGCGCTCAAGTTTTAAATTTAGAAAATTTGGCTAACCATCGCGGTTCTTTACTAGGTGAAGAATGGCAAGGAAAACTTTCGCCTCAACCCTCACAAAAATATTTTGAAACCCTGCTACTAGAACAATTGGAAAAGTTTAATTTTAATAAGCCAGTGTGGGTAGAATCAGAAAGTCAAAAAATTGGACAAGTTTATTTACCTCAGTCTTTGTGGAGAAAGATGAAACAAGGTAACTGCATAGAAATTCAACTACCGATAGCTGCTAGAGTCCAATTTCTCTTAAAATCATATCCACATCTAGTCAATCATCCCGATATTTTAAAAAATAAGTTGAACAAACTTAAATCTCGCTGTGGAGGAGAAAAAATCAGCCAGTGGTACAAATTAATTGATGCTGGTAAATGGAATTTATTTGTGCAAGATATTTTACAGCTTCACTACGATCCCATTTATAGCCAGTCGATAAAACGTTTCTTTGTTGAAGCAGAAAAAGTACTATCTATCTCAGATTTATTAGATAGTACTATTGATAATTTAATAAAATCGTTACTATTAAATAATTTAGCAGTTCACTGAGTAAGTAAACAATTGACATTAGTCATATTTCTTCTTTGTGTAAACTAACAAAACTACAATATTAATTACAACTTTAAAATATGAAGATTAATCAACATCATACTTGGCCATCAACAGTAGAAGAAGCCATAACTATCCAAGAACAATTGCGATCGCAGGTAATTACAGAAGATAAATTCAAGGAACCCGTCCAGTACGTTGCTGGAGTGGATATGGGTTTTGAAGCCGATGGTACCATTAGCCGTGCAGCAGTAGCAGTGCTGAGTTTTCCCGATTTGCAGGTGATTGAAACGACCTTAGCGCATCGTCCAACAACCTTTCCCTACATTCCTGGTTTCCTCTCCTTTCGGGAAATTCCGGCTGTCCTCGACGCTTTAGAAAAGATTACAAGAATACCAGATATTATCCTGTGTGATGGTCAGGGAATCGCCCACCCTCGCAGATTGGGTATAGCTTGCCATTTAGGAATACTCGTTGATATACCGACAATTGGTGTAGCAAAATCATTACTGATTGGCAAACATGAGGAACTGCCAGAAACAAGAGGCAGCAGGCAACCACTTATACATCGGGGTGAAACAATAGGAGCAGTTTTAAGAACACGTACAGGAGTCAAACCCGTGTATGTATCTAGCGGGTACAAAGTCAGTCTACCTACAGCAATTGACTATGTATTACGCTGCACGCCAAAATATAGACTGCCAGAAACCACACGTGTTGCTGATAAATTGGCATCTGCGAGATAATACCAAGATTTTCGATATTATTTTGTTGAAGTTTGTGCTAAATACTTGCTTGCTTCTACTCAATCGTGTTAGGAATCGCACAGAAAGGAGTTGAAGTAGCTAAATACGAGTTACCCAAGTTAGAACAATGAACGCACTAACTTTAAAGTGGAACGATGCAGGTCAAAACAAAACTCAGAACATTTACGAACAACAACCAAGCAAAAATCCTGGCACAGTTCGCATCGGTCGCGATCCACTCCGGTGCGACATTGTTGTGAGTAACCCGACTGTATCAGGTTTACACGTTGAAATCTTTTTTCATACCCAACAGCAGCGTTTTTTAATTAGAAATCTGCGATCGCAAAATCCCCCCCTTGTGGATGGACAGCAGCTTGTCCAAGGCGAAAGACCTTTAAGCGAAGGCAGTGTAATCTATTTGGGTCAAATGCAACTCCAAGTTACTGCCATTGTCATTAACAGCATTCCCGCAACAATTTTGACACCACCGCACCCATCGGTGACAAACCCCCATCTACCTACACCTCCACAGCAGCCACAAATAAATCCGAGACACCACCATCATCAACCAGCACCACAAGGGGTTTATGGCTTAGAGTGTCCCAAATGTCATAGAATTTCCCCCGCAGAGAATCTGCAAATAGGCTGTCCTTGGTGTGGCACATCTTTGGCTGCCGCAGTAAGCGTGTTGGTAGCACCCAGTAATTAGAGAGCAGGGCGAGAAGAATTACTCCTAACTAATGACAACTGACAACTGACAACTGACAACTGACCAATGACTAACTTACAAATTCAATTAAGTTGGGACGACCCGGCAACAGGAGAACGGCGAGAACCAAAGTTAAGTGTGCCCATAGCTTTTGGTAGAGAATTTGCTCGCTTACCTGCTGAACATGGAGGACAGCGCGTCTCCAGAATGCTGCTGAATAGTAACGAAGTTTCTCGTTATCACGCCCTCATCGACTGTGAACAAAACCAGCCAGTGGTGATTGACCAAGGGAGTGTGAATGGTATATTTGTCAACGGTCAACGACAAATACGCAGTGTTCTAGCTAACGGGGATACATTACAAATTGGTCCCTACATGATGACGGTGACGTTTGGTGCTAGTGCAACTACCCAAGCCACCAGCCCTCCTTCAATGATTCGGTTTAACCCAAATACCGATATCCCAGACCCTAGCTTACCTCCAGCCCCACCTGTAGTAACAGCCAGTAACAATTTCCCGCCAGCAGTATTTCAGACGGAAAAAGTCCCAGTGCAAGCACTTCATGCCACAGGGCTAGCAGTGGATGAATCTGACTATCTCGCAATTGGAGCTGGATTAGGTAGCTTTGTCTGGGTTGATTTGCTGCGAATTAGTGGTGTCAGTGCAGACAAGATTGTGGCTTTGGGATTAGAAGGGGAGCCGTATGCGCGTTATCGGCGGCTGTGTCAAAATTCGCAAATTCCCTTACATGAAAGACTGCGATCTAATTCTGATTCTTGTCCTGATAATATTTGGGGCTGGCCTAGTTATGCTTTGCGGGAAGCTTGGCGAGACTTCACTAAAGGTCAGATCAATTCCGCAGGGAAGTACTTGTGGCAGGTATTTGCTGAACCAACCTTTGCCGAAACTTATACGCCTCGTTCGGGTAATGTCTTTGATTCTATAGATCGGGAAGTGAAACGCATTGGCTGGAATCAAATTTATCGTTATGGGCGAGTTAGGGCAATTCGTAAAACAGATGATGGCAGATATTGCGTAGCCTATTCTCGCGGCCCGGGCAATCATGCTTTTTTAGTTAGTCGTTATTTACATTTAGCTACTGGATATCCAGCTATTCAGTTTCTCCCAGATTTGCAAGCCTATCGGGAAAAATACCAAGATTTTAAATCTGTTGTAAATGCTTATGAAACACATACTCACGTATACGAGCAACTAGAGCGACAAGGTGGTACTGTGTTGATTCGGGGGCGAGGAATTGTCGCATCGCGGATTATCCAACGCATTTATGAAGCAAGAAAGCAAAATCGCAATATTACAGTTTTGCACTTGATGCGATCGCCCAAACCCCAAGGTAACAAATTCCAACAAGCCCAGCGTCAAGTCAAAAATCATTACGAATTGCAACCATTTAACTGGCCGAAAGCTTGTTGGGGCGGCGATCTCCGCGTCATCTTAGAACAAGCTAGTCCTGAAGAACGCAAGAGGTTACTAACAGACTGGGGCGGTACTACCACCGCCGACCGCCGTGACTGGCAACGTATTACTGAACAAGGAATCAGTGAAGGCTGGTATCAAATTACCTTCGGGCAAGTGGTGAGTGTGGAAAGGGATGCCCAAAACCGCACCATTACCCATATCCAAGAAAAAGGTTTTGGGCAAATGAATCTGGCAGCCGACTTTATTATTGATGCCACTGGACTAGATGCCAAAGTGGAAGCAAGTCCTTTACTAGAGGATTTGGTAAAACATTACAACTTGCCCATAAACCAGCTAGGGCGATTGGTTGTGGCAAATAACTTTGAGTTAGTAGAAATGCGTAGTGCCAAGGGTCAAATATATGCGGCCGGGGCAACAACTCTCGGTGGCCCCCATGCAGCAGTTGATAGTTTTTTGGGCTTACAGTACGCTGCACTAGTCGCCGTTGATGGACTCGCTGCTGCCCGCGCACCTGGAGTCCAGCGTTTGAATGCTTTCATTTCCTTTGGGCAGTGGTTGAAGTGGGCACTCAATCAGTCACCTTAGTCGAGTTTGAGAAAAGCAGGGCGGTAAGAAATATAAAGAAAATGTTAACCCTCCACTAGCCAAGTATCAAATTTTTTGGTACTGTATTCAGTACTTAAAATCCGAATATAGTAATTTCTATCGCTGTTGCTTGCAGAATTCACAAAGATAGCCGTTAATGGTATAGAAATGTATAGAATCTTGTAAAGATATAAAATATATTTCTTTTTAAGATGCAAACAATCGAGCTTTCTTCCCCAATGCAGCTGTCTATACCACCAAACCAATGTCAGCCTTTGAAGATTGTCGCACTGGGGGATAGCTTAGTCTATGGATTTGGCGATCCAGAAAGAGGAGGCTGGGTCGAACAACTACGGCGCTGGTGGATGTTGCCCGATAGCGGCGGTCATGTACTTTACAACTTGGGAGTACGAGGCGATCGCACACAGCAAGTAGCCCAAAGATTAGAAGTAGAATTCCGCCATCGCGGTGAACTCCGAAATCGCGTTCCCGACTTGATTATTTTGTCAGTAGGAGTGAATGATTCAGCGCGGTTAGCTCGTCCTGATGGACGAAATTACACAGATTTTGCTGTATTTGAATCAGAAATTGCATCTCTACTAGATATGGCGCAGCAACTTTGTCCCGTGTTGTTTGTCGGCATGGTGCCAGTGGATGAATCCAAAATGCCATTTCTAGACTGTTTTTACTATAATCATAGCGATCAGTACCGCTACAAAGAAGCTACTCGACATGCTTGTTTAAAACGGCGAATTCCCTATCTGGATATTTTCGAGCGATGGATGGAACGCGGTGAAACTTGGCGACTCCAACGTCTGAGCATAGATGGCCTTCACCCCAATACACTAGGCTATCAAGCTTTGTTAGAGGACGCGATCGCTTGGGAAGCACTTGCAACCTACCATTCTCAATCTCATCATCTGACGCAATTATCACCAGTCCAAATTTCTAAACATTAAAAATCCGTAGTGTGACATTTTGCAGCGCACAAAGTAGATTTAGTAAGGAAAATGAGTAACATTTTTAGCTGAATCAACTTCCTATCAACAGTCATTAATCAACAACCACTACGAGTATTTATGCAACTTAAATGCGCTCTAGCTGACTACAAATTTATAGTGAGTAACTTTATATTAATTCTTTAATGTAGTCACCCAATTCTTAATCTTCATAAAGTTATAAATCACCATATTAAGTTTTTAATAATACTTGTCTCAGCTTGTGATTCAAGTCGTAAGCTGCTGCTGGAATTGTGTAATCTGAAAACAGCTAAGCTAACTAATGATGAACTTGAGGTCTGATGACTCCTAAAATTCTGCGTCAGCTCTGGTCTGTGGTTGAAAATTCCCAAACCAAGACCCTCTTGCATATGGACGATGCTAGCTTGGTGCAATGGTTGGTAAAACAAACCACAACGCAAGCTTTGTTAGATCCCAACGAAACCGATTTTCTCTGTGACTACATTCAATCTCGACTAGCTCTCATCCGCGATCTCGCTTATGAGCGTCAGTGTTGATATTAACAAACTAGCAACAGATTAGTCCATAGAAAACAGTAATACCTATTGGTCATAGACTAAAGACTATTGGTTTCTTTGGGGTAAATAACCTTCAACTAAGCAATCGGAACCTACCACACGCCAACGGACACGTTCTAAGGGTAGTGCTTCGGTCATGGTGCTAAAACCTAAGTCACCTACAGGTGTAGGAGCATGACTACCACCAATGATTTTCGGAGCGATAAAAGCAAGGATTTTTTGCACTGCTCCCTGAGCGATCGCACTAGCGGCTAACGTACCACCACACTCCCATAACGCACTACAAAAACCCCGTTCATATAAGTGGATCGTTGCACTCTCTGGAGTGAGTGAGGTTAATTCCACTACCTCCACCCCCTGTTTGAGCAAGAATTTTTGGAAATCGGGGTTAGCACCTACCTCTGTCAATACCAAAGTGGGAGCCTCCGCTGTTTGCCACAAGCGAGCGTTTTCAGGCAAATTTAGATGGCGGCTCATCACCACCCGCAAAGGATTATGTGCCCCCAATTGATGGCTAGTCAAGTAAGGATTGTCCTGCCGTACTGTATTGCCACCAACAATTACCGCATCGCAAGCTGCCCGCAATTGATGAACTTCAACACGGGCATCTTGGTTTGTTATCCAAGCACTATGACCAGAGGTAGTAGCAATTTTGCCATCTAAAGTCATGGCATATTTCAAAATGCCCAAAGGTCGTTTGTGAAGAATGCGATGCACAAAAGCTTCATTGAGCTGTTGGCAAGCCTCTGTTTCCACACCTACCACTACTTCTACCCCAGCCGCACGTAAACGAGCAATACCGCCTCCAGCTACTAGGGGATTAGGGTCAACCATACCTACTACTACCTTAGCCACGCCAGCTGATATCAACCCTTCCGAACAAGGGGGCGTGCGTCCGTAATGATTGCAGGGTTCTAAGCTGACATAAACTGTAGCACCACGAGCGCGATCGCCTGCTGCCCTCAAGGCAAAAACTTCCGCATGAGGTTCACCTGCACGCGGATGAAACCCTTCCCCCACAATTTCTCCATTCTTGACAACCACTGCACCCACTAACGGATTTGGGGAAGTGCGTCCCAAGGCACGACGGGCAAGTTCCAAACACCGCCGCATCATCAGGGAATCAAAATCACTCCCTACCCTTTTCCCAGTCGAATCCACTGGAAGCGTATTTTCTGGAGTGTAGTTAGGTAGAGATGCATCTGCTTGAGCGATCGCAGGGAAATTATTCATAATTTTGGGTAACGCTCTCAATATTTTCCACGCTAGCTACTCTTTTACGTGATTTTTTAACAGTAATATTTAGGTTTTACTTTTGAAGATCTTAACTTACAGCAGTTTTCCAAGGCTTGGAAGATTAGGTTGTCAGTGGTCAGTTGTCAGTTGTCATTTCCCCATGTCTTTGCGTCCTCGCATCTCCCCTTCCCCCACACTCACGGAAATCCAGCAAACGCCGCGTTAGCTTATTTACAATCGAATTATCCCTACACCAAGCCGCAATTCCCCTGAATATGGAATTAAATTTGCGCTTCTCGGAGATTAATCAAGTTATTGTCAGACTTGACGACCTAGAAACCGACAGACTAAATTTTACATCTCCCTTAGCAGCTGAAGACTTGGAAGATATTCGCTGGTATTTTGAAGTCTATGCCAATAGTTACACTGCTGATGTGGATGATGAACGGGCAAAGCGGATTGAAGACAACTTCCAACGCTGGGGCGAAGGCTTATTTGAAGCTGTTTTTCAGGATCGCACCGCCCAGAACATATTTTTTGAATTTCAACGTGCGGATGAACCAGGACGTTTATTAACCATCAGCGCCAGTCATCCGGCAATTTTATCTCTACCTTGGGAATTGTTACGCGACCCAGCATTAGATATCTATTTATTTAACGAAAATCCCCGGATTTCTGTACGTCGTCGTTTGGCGGGGGCGGGGGGTGGACGTAGACCGTTTAAAGTTCAGCCAAAAGACCGTTTGCGGTTGCTGTTTGTGGTCAGTCGTCCCAGTGATGCAGGGTTTATTGACCCCCGTGGGGAAGCTAGGGCGGTGTTGGATGCGATCGCCCAAGAAGCAGGAGGAAGAATTGAGGTAGAATTTTTGCGTCCCGCGACTTTGGATAATTTAGTCGCCCGCTTAGAAGACGAATGCCTACCACCGATTGATATTGTCCACTTTGATGGGCATGGCGTTTATGACCCCGATGGGCGATTCCACGAACGGGCGAAATCCAGTGACCCGGCGGGAGCGACCAAAGGGGAAAATGGCAATGGCAGCAATATGGGTTATCTATTGTTTGAGAATCCAGAAGGCAAGATGGCCCTGATTACCGCCGAAACCTTGGGGGAAATGCTGCACCGTCAAAAAGTCGGGTTAATTGTGCTGTCTGCTTGTCAGTCAGCGATGGTGGCGGGTGAGGATGCAATGGGTTGTGTCGCAGCTAGGTTAACCCATGCAGGAATTCCGGCGGTATTGGCGATGACCTATTCGGTATTGGTAGTCACCGCCCATCAATTGTTTGCCAAGTTTTATCAGCGCTTGGTGCGGGCTGAAGGTATCGGCGCGGCGTTAGATAATGGGCGACGAGACTTATACCTCAATAAAGAACGGGGCGAAAGGCGACGGGGAGACAAGCAAATTACTTTCAAATTACAAGACTGGTTTATCCCAGCCTTGTATCAAGCCGCCAGAGACACTGCCCTATTAACCTCTTCCCTCCCCTTGTCCCCCCTTCCCCTTGTCCCCCCCTCCTCTTCTACCAACCTCCCCGAACTCCAAGAAGCCGGTTTCTTCGGTCGCAGTTGGGAATTATGGAACATTGAACGCTGGTTTGTCCAAGGAACGCGGCGCATCACCATATCGGGTTTTGGTGGACAGGGAAAAACCTATTTAGCAGCCGAGGCGGGGCGGTGGTTGTCCCGCACGGGGATGTTTGGGAAGGTGTGTTTTGTAGATTATGCCGCTTTTCAGGGTGTGGATGCTGTGGGGTTGGCGGTGAGTACCTTGGCGACGGTGTTGGGGCAGAATTTAATTGATGTAGCTGCTGTTAGTGCTTACCTCTCTGACCTCTCCCCCAACCCCTCCCCTGCCAGGGGAGGGGAGCAAGAAGATTCCCCCATTCCCTTGCAGGGAAGGGGGGCTAGGGGGGTTAGGTCTCTTTTATTAATTTTAGATAACTTGGAAACCTTGCAGACCGAAGCATTGCAAGAATTGTTAACTGTAGCGAAACAATGGTCAGAGGTGGGGCAATGTCGCCTATTACTCACCAGTCGCACACCGAATTTTCATCATTCAGATTATCCCACCGAAGGCAGTTTGAAACATCGGTCATTACCATTATCGGGGTTGGGGCGAGAAGATGCATTGGCGTATATCCAGAGTTTGTGGAAGTTACCGCCGTCACCTGTATATAAACTGCCAGAACGAAATGAGTTGTGGCGATTATTTAGATTAGTCGATTTTCATCCCCTTTCTCTCGGCTTATTGGTGCGACAGTTGAAAATTCGCCCGGTGGCAGAGTTGGGGGAACGGTTGGCAGCGTTGATTGAGGAAACGCCCGATAATCTCTTGTTAGCGTCCTTGAATTTATCCTTGGAACGCTTGGATGACGAGGCACGGGAGTTGTTGCCGAAATTGGGCGTGTTTCAGGGAGGGGCGTTAGAAAATCAATTGCTACAAATTACCGAATTTTCTGAGTCACAGTGGCAACAGCTACGCCCAGCACTGGAAAACACAGGCTTGATACAACCAGAAAATCTGCCGAGTGTCCGTTATCCTTTCCTGAAATTTCACCCCACCTTAGCCCCTGTTCTGTGGTCGCGCCTGTCACTGGAAGCAAAGGGGGAACTCCTAACACATTATCGTTTGCGGTATTATCAACTATCTGGCTATTTATATGTTGAAGATACAAAAAATCCGTATTTAGCCCGTGCTATTGCTCAGAGAGAACTGCCGAATTTGCTGTATGCAGTCCACGGCGCGTTGGATGCAGGGGAAGAATGGGCGGTGGACTTTGTTGATAGTGTAAACAGGTTTCTTAATTTCTTCGGACTTAACAAAGATAGCGATGCACTCACTCAACGAGTTGAACAAGTAGAGAAGGAGGTGGGTTCTCAGACATGGTTTCTCACCCGAACTAATGTAGGTGAGCAATTACGCAACGCCAGACGCTACCAAGAAGCGGCGCAAGTGTTTAGTGAGATACTTACTGGTTTGTGTAAGGAACCGAGTTATCAACTCTGTCTGACTTTAGGTCGGCTAGGACGTTGCTTTGAGGCACAAGGACAAGCAGCACAGGCCGCAACATATTGCCGTCAAGCATTGGCAATAGCATCGCAGTTAGAACAGTCTGACAGTGTCAAGCGGCAGATTGGAGCATTACAGATTGATTTGGCGGATATACTAACGAATATGGGGGATTATGAGCAGGCGCGAAAAGCTTATGAGGCTTCATTAGCTATTAGCAAAGAACTTGACAACCTTATTGGTATAGCAGTAGTAAATGGGCAACTTGGCACCTTCGCCGTAATGCAAGGCAACATCCCAGAAGCCGAACAACTCTACCTTCAAGCCTTGACTACTTTCCAGCAAGTGAATGAACCCGCATCGCAAGCTAAGATTTGGCATAATCTGGGTATTGTTTACCAAGAAGCCAAGCAATGGAACGCAGCCGAAGATGCCTACCGAGAATCAGCACGAATTAAGGAATCTCAAGGAAATCTGGGAGGTGCTGCAACGACTTGGAATCAATTGGCTTTAGTCAATGAATACACTGGCAAACGGGAGGACGCAAAGGCTTGGTTTCGCAAAGCAATTGCAGGTGCAAAAACTGCGGGAAATAGGTTACAAGAATCAAAGTTACTCAGCAACCTCGCCAACCTCCTGCAAAACCAACCCCAGCACCTGCCAGAAGCGTGGCAATTAGCAGAAGAAGCTTTGGCTATCGACAAAACTTTAGACCCTGCTGCGGCTGAGATTTGGAAAACTTACAATACTTTGGCAGAAATTACTGACAAACTGGGCAATACCACCCAAGCTAAAGCATATCGTCGCCTGTCGCGGCAGGCAAAGATAGCATTTGCCGGAACGCGCTATGAGTTGCGGCAGTATGGGCAGTTAATTGCTGCGGTTGTTGTATTCGTGAATGATGCAGAAGTGAGGCAACAGTTAGAAGCTGCGCTGGAGGAATGGGTGAAAGTTGGTTGGGTTAATCTCATAGCTGCCATTCGCCTGGTATTAGACGGTGAGAGAGATGAAGATGTGCTGTGCGAGTCTTTAAATTATTTAGAGGCTCCGATTATCAACGCTATCCTGCGGGGTATTGCCAACCCCAACACGCTAAACGAGTTGTTAGAGGAGCAGGGTTAAATAACTAGTCGGATAAATTAATTACACTGTGTCATTGCGAATGTAGCGAAGCGGAATGAAGCAATCCCAGCCCTTGCGATTAGCTTCGCTTCGCTCGCAATGACTGTAAATATTTTTGCTCATCTATTTAATTCGTAATTGGTAATACCCCTTCGGAGAAGCAAGCTACGTAATTCGTAATTGAAAGCGATTTAAGATGGCGATTTAGACGCAAAAATTAGGCATGATTCAGCACAATGAGGTAATGGCACAATAATATTGTCTGACCATGTATCAAAATATTCTGTATCTTATCGCCCTAATCCCTTGTTTTGAGGGTTAAGAGGTGGGGTTATGGTTATAAAGGAATACCAAAATATTAATTATTCGGTCTGTAGGGGCACGGCATCCAAAAACTTTCGGTAAAACAGACATTTTATCGATGCTGTGTCCCTACGATTTGGGTATTTTCTTCATTAGAAGTCTCCAAAGCTGCATAATTTGAGTTCAGAAGGCGAAAGTTGAAGCTAAAAGCACGAACTTTGCACTTCAAAACGAGAATGTTCTAGCTCAACACGAGAACGTTGCACCTCAAAACGAGAACGTTCTAGCTCAAAACAAGAACGTTGCACCTCAGAATAAGAATGTTCGAGTTCAAAACAATAACATTCCACCTCAAAGCCTGAATGTTGCTGAATAATCATAAGGGCACAACATTGTTGTGCCCCTACGGTGGTTTATTTAACTGCAAAATAGTGTTTTCCCTAATCCCGGCTACATCTGAAAAGTTGTTGACGAAGCAATTTTAAGATTGCTCGAACAATTTCATCTTCTGCCACCAGCTATTCAGGGGATAATAAACCACTGGTGCCCAAAGACTACTGAGAATCGCAGATGCGAGAGCTACTCGCTGATAATATCCCCAGATGTATTCTGTTTTGCGATCGCCCATCACAGTCAATTGCAACCCAAAGATAGTTTCTGCCAAAATTGCCATCACGAAGACAATTAAAGCAATAGAAATAAAATCTTCCTGAATAAAACGCTGCTTCTGAATCAAGCCCGTTAACAATCCCACTAGCCCTAAAGTTATAGCGTGAGTAGGGTTTGGTGATGTCATAGCATCTTGAAGTAGTCCTAGAACTACACCTGCCACTACTCCTTCCCAGACTGTGCGCTTAACACTCCAAGCTACTACCCAAATTAACAACCAATTCGGGCCAATTCCCAACAATTCCATACCAGGAAAGCGGGTTGGCAACATCATTAAACATAACAGTACAGAGCCAACTGTCACCGCCCAATCTAGCAGCTGACGCATACCGGGATGCCAGCGAGCAAGGGGCTTTTGGATTTTGGACTTTCGCTCTGATGATTTTGGCTTTTTAGACCTGCTGCCACCAAACGAAGGCATCTTCATTCTTTTGAGAAATTTTTGCGAATCTAATTAGACTTTTGCGGTTCTTGGTTTGTCGGCTTCGGATATACAGCTACCCATTCAAGCGACCTAATCGGTGGGAAAAGCTCAACTTTTGCCACTGATGCCGGGAGTTTCTTTAAATCTAGGGACTTTATCCGTCCTACCGCCAAGCCAGCAGGAAACTTTTGACTGTAACTAGAGGTGGAAACTAAATCTCCCACCTTCACATTGGGAACTTTTTCATAAAACTCCAGCACAGCTTCCGCAGAAGAATCTCCCCGCAAAACTCCCTTGGCTGAAGTTCGGCTAATAGTGGCACCCACTTGACTTTTGAGGTCACTGATTAACAATATGCGGCTGGTGTTAGGAGTTACACTCTCTACTAGACCCACTAATCCACCATCAGCCTTAACAATAAAGCCTTCTTGAATTCCTGCGTTTGAGCCACGATTCAGGGTTACTTGTTGCCACCAGTGGTCGGCACTGCGCCCTACTACTCGTGCTAGAATCGGGCGCGATGATAGTGGCTGTTGCTCAACGTAGCCCAACAAATTTTGTAGCTTTTTATTTTGACTTTCCAGGTCTGCTATGCGCGTTTGCAACTCCATAAACCGGGCATCCTTTAGCTGTTCTTCTGGAGTAGGCCCTGTCTGCAACATTTGTAAAGGTCGGGTCATCACTTGGTAAACTTCCAGCAGCAGCGTACCTTGGGTTTGCCGTAGTATCCATGCGCTACCTAAGACTAAAGCCAGTAACCCGATTTGTAACCCCTTCCGATCCCACCAACGACGTAGAGTAACCATCTATACCTATTTTTTATAATTTCAATAAGATATTGGATTCTACTTATATAGAACCCAAATAAAAGCCGAATAGAACCCAATATCTGAAATTTTTTTCTACATATTCCGAGAACGCCCGCTGAAAACCCGTTCCAGTTGTTTGAAGTTTTCTAACACCCGACCGGTTCCCAGCACAACACAGCTGAGAGGATCGGCGGCAATGTGGGTTACAATGCCCGTTTCATGGCTAATCAAGGTATCTATGCCTTTAAGTAACGCACCACCACCAGCTAGCATGATACCCCTGTCAATAATGTCTGCTGCTAGTTCTGGAGGCGTGCGTTCCAGTGTCCGCTTGACAGCTTCTATGATTACTGATAGCGGTTCCAACATACTTTCACGAATTTCTGGCCCTTTGAGGGTGACAGTTCGCGGTAAGCCAGAAAGCAGATGTAAGCCTCGCACTTCCATCATGGCATCATCATCATCGTTAGTCGGATAAGCAGAGCCAAGGCGAATTTTGATGTCCTCAGCAGTACGTTCCCCAATCACTAAGTTATGAACTTTCTTCATATACATAATGATGGATTCAGTGAGTTCATCTCCGGCAATGCGTACTGATTCACTGATTACAGTACCCTGGAGACTTAGTACAGCAACTTCTGTTGTACCCCCACCAATATCAACAATCATGTTACCGGTTGGTTCGGCAACTGGTAGCCCTGCACCAATTGCTGCTGCTACTGGCTCATCAATTAAATACACCTCCCTGGCCCCAGCCTGAGCAGCTGCATCCATCACAGCCCGCCTTTCTACTCCCGTGACACCGCTGGGAATACCAATAACAATTCGAGGTAAAATTAAGGATCTACCCTCATTTACTCGTTGAATAAAGCTTTTAAGCATCAACTCGGCTGTATCAAAGTCAGCAATTACACCATCACGCAAGGGGCGTAGGGCAATCACATTATCAGGTGTGCGACCGAGCATTTTTTTGGCTTCTTCTCCTACTGCCAGTGCTACCTTTTCGTTTTGATCGATAGCAACTACAGAAGGCTCTTGGAGTACAATACCTTTACCAGATACATAAACGAGGGTATTGGCAGTACCGAGGTCGATACCCATATCCCACGATGAGCGAAAGTTCCTAAAAAGACCCACGCGTATCTACGCTCCCTATTTGCGTTACTTTTTGACTACAACTGTCTAGTGTTAATCGTGCTGGATTTTATTACGTTTTTTATCCTGAGTCCAGCCAACTAGGCTATTTTATGTAACTTTTGACAATTCTTGCTAGTTCTCAGGCATCTATGTTTTTGATATTCTTTAACTGATTCAGTATATCCGTATAGTTCTTCAGTTTCCCCAAGTAATTTCTCACATTGTTATACCCAAAAATGTTGTTAAGTTTTTAACACATTTTCAATAGGTTCACAATTCGCTATGATGAAAGTCAGAATTAGTCAGTACGCCTGTACTAAAAGGTAACGCCCATGAGTATCAATATTGTCACCTTGGTAGGCCGTGTAGGCAGCGACCCAGATATCAAATATTTCGAGTCTGGTAGTGTCAAGTGTAGATTAACACTAGCTGTAAGGCGGAGAGCTCGTAACAGCGATGAACCTGACTGGTTCACTTTAGAATTATGGGACAAGACAGCAGAGGTGGCAGGCAATTATGTGCGGAAAGGTAGCCTGATTGGAGTGAAGGGTTCCTTGAAGTTTGACACATGGAGCGATCGCCAAACTGGAGCTAACCGTTCTACACCAATTATTAGAGTAGACCAACTCGATTTATTAGGTTCCAAGCGAGATGGAGAAGGAGGCGGAGATTTCTCGCCAGAGAATTTTTAATTGTCAGTTGTCAGTTGTCAGTTGTTTCTTTGCTACTGACCGCTGACTCTTGTACAGACGCGATGCCAGTCGCCTCAACGGAGGGAACCTCCGCACGGCGCTGGCTCATTAATCGCGTCTGTACAAATGACTAATAACTAATTTGCAAAGTTACTGACGCTTCGACTTGTTGTTCGCCACCAACTACAGGGGTGGAAGCATCTTGATTAGCTAGCTTGGTAGCCTCCTCACGGTATAAAACTGGTGGTGGCGGCGCACTCGCATTCTCAACTTTAATACTTACCACTTCTTTGGGTTGAAAACCTAGGGCACTAAAAACAGCATCAGCTTGCTGTCGTGCGTCTTGGGTAGCTTCTTTGAGTGCTTGTTGGCGAGCTGCTGCGATCGCCTCGTCACTAGCGATAAAACTAATACCATTAATTTGCGTCGCACCTGCTTTCACCGCTTCATCTAACAAAGTACCAGCTTTCTCGGTAACGATGCGAAAACTCACAGTATTACTAGCACCATACCCAGTAATTCGCTGCACATTATTGTTATAGCTATAAACAGGATTAAGACGGATACCAGTGGTTTGTAATTTCTCCACATTCCGGCTTTTGAGTAAAGCTACTACAGCCGCCGATCTGCGAGCGGCTTCTTGCTGTACCTCTTGTGCAGTTTTACCCTGAATTTCAACTCCCAAACTGACTTCTGACAGAGTTGTAGGAATTGATTCTGTGCCCCGACCGCTAACAGTCAAGGTGCGCCACAATTGTGCTTTTTCTTCAGCCGATGCAGGCTGGACAAAAGTCACAACTAGCAGCAAGACTAACGGTAAGATGTTCCAAAAATTCCCAGCATGAAACCGAGAACCTGATAAAGCGGCTCTATGCATAAAATTTGCACTCCTCAAAAAAGTAGCTACAGATACCTTTGAATAAAACCTATCTAGCAATTCCCATTTAACTGTCAACGGTCAACAGCCACCACGAGATTTGCATAACTCAAATGCAATTGATAGATACGATTTGTATGTTCCTACTTTGACATTGCCATAGTCAAAAGTGACAATGGTTACATTTTTGGAAACTGAAATAATTACACCAAAATTTAGGGGAATTTTGTCATGCCATATTGGCTGCTGAAAACTGAACCAGAAGATTATTCATACTTTGATTTAGAACGGGACGGCAGTACAATTTGGGATGGAGTTAACAATGCCCTAGCTCTGAAACATCTACGGACAATGCTCCCTGGCGACTTAGCATTTATTTATCACACAGGCAAAGAACGTCAAATTATTGGTATGGCAGAAGTGATCGGCGAACCTTATGCCGATCCAAAATTTAATGACGCTAAACTCGTAGTCGTGAATGTGCGGGCATTGCGAAAAGTCTCTTTGCCCATCACCCTCGCCCAAATCAAGCAGGACGGCAAATTCACAGACTTTGATTTACTGCGACTCCCCAGGCTTTCTGTAGTCCCGGTATCTGGGCTTTATTGGCAACGTCTGCTCGAATTGACAGGCGGCACAAATTAATTTACAGAAAATCTCCAAATAGTTGCTTTCCATAAAGAAGTAAAAATTAAAGAGAAGGATTTTCACAGAACAAATGCAGTTTTTAAGTGCAATCAACTTCTCTTCTCCTCTGTTGGCAAGCACAACAGAAACAGCAGACAGTTCCATGGTAGTAGCAGCAGTGCTACTCAGTTTAGTGGTAGTTTACCTAGCCAGTAAAGTTGGTGGGGAATTATCCAACTTAGTGGGTTTGCCACCTGTTTTAGGCGAACTCGTAGGTGGTGTAGTAGTAGGAATCTCTGTTTTACACCTGTTAGTGTTTCCAGAAGGTGGCGCAGACAGTTCTAACTCTCTAATCATGATTTTCCTCCAGACCACTGCTGGGTTAAGTCCAGAAGCCACTCCAGCAGTGTTTGCAGTACAGTCGGAGGTCGTTTCTGTTTTAGCAGAACTGGGCGTAATCATCCTGCTATTTGAGATTGGTTTAGAGTCGAACCTCAAAGACCTGATGGCAGTTGGTATTCAAGCTACGGTTGTAGCAGTGGTGGGAGTGACAGTACCCTTTACTGCGGGAACTGTAGGTTTGATGACTTTGTTTGGTATCGGTGCTGTACCTGCAATTTTTGCTGGTGCGGCTTTGACTGCTACCAGTATTGGTATTACTTCCAAGGTTTTGTCAGAAATAGGAAAGCTCAATTCTAAAGAAGGGCAAATTATTCTGGGTGCTGCTGTGATTGACGATGTATTGGGAATCATCGTCCTAGCAGTAGTCGCCAGTTTAGCTAAAGAAGGTGCTGTAGACGTAGGCAAAGTCATTTATCTGATTATCAGTGCTAGTGGCTTTCTGTTGGGTGCGATTGTGCTAGGAAATGTTTTCAACAAGACCTTTGTGGCGATCGCTGATAAACTCAAGACACGCGGCGAACTGGTGATACCAGCGTTTATCTTCGCTTTTGTGATGGCCTACCTTGCTGCTGTTATCCAGTTAGAAGCGATTCTAGGAGCTTTTGCGGCGGGTTTAGTCCTAGAGGAAACCGATAAGCGCAAGGAACTGCAAAAGCAAGTTATTCCCATTGCCGACATGTTAGTGCCGATTTTCTTTGTCACTGTTGGGGCAAAAACCGATTTGGGAGTATTGAACCCAGCAATTCCTGAGAATCGAGAAGGACTGATTATGGCAATTTTCCTGATTACAGTAGCCATTATCGGTAAAGTAATCACAGGTTTGAGTGTATTTGGTCAACCTGAAATTAACAGGTTAGCGATTGGTGTGGGGATGATTCCTAGGGGTGAAGTTGGATTAGTATTTGCTGGTGTTGGTGCTGCCAGCGGCGTTCTCTCTAAACCATTAGGGGCAGCAATTATCATGATGGTTATCCTTACAACCTTTTTAGCTCCCCCCTTGTTACGTTTCGTATTTCCAGAATCAAACAACGTGGTACAAGACTCAGAGAAATTGATTTTAGACGGTGTGTCTGGGACATCGGTGGCAATAGAACCACCTCAGTCGATATTGTCGACCTCAAATGATGGAGGAAGTCGAGAAGCCATACCAGATTCTACGGATAGTTAATCAAACGTGAGTTTGACAAATCTTTGCAGGTTACTTCTTCAGTAAGTTAGGAGTTAGGAGTGAAAGGGAAAAGGTTAAAAGGCAAAGGCAAAAAGACAGAGATTCTCCTTTACCTTTTCCCCTTCCCCTTTTACCAGCGAAGCTTTCCCTACCCCCTTTACTCTTCATCCCACTTAAGAGATTTTGCAATTGTTAATGGAAACTTCTATCCTCAACTCTGCGTCCCTGAATTAGTTTTTGTTTAATTACTACTAGTATTTGCAATGTTTGTTGCCAGTCATATCCCATCTTTCAGTTCCAATTTAGACATTTTTAGACATTTTTTCGGTAATTAGGAAATAGTACCTGCAATTGTCCCATCATCTTGGAAGTAGTTGAAATTTTTTATGCAGGATGTTGCTCGCCGACAATCAAACAACTCAACACTAATCATTGACTTAAGTCAAGTATCATTACCTGAGATTGACTGAATACGATTAATTATGATGATATTTTTGTTGCGTTTGATGCTGTGCAGGTAGAATTTTTATGCGCTGATAGTAAAGCAGAATTTTAGAGGCCATACTAAAAATTTATGCAACTAATTGCATCTTGATACCAGCATAAAAATCAAAGAAAATATCAAAGCTAAAGATTTAAGTGGTGAAGGTGTGACGATTTACCAATATTTTGAGATGTTGAAATATTGGCGGCCCCATGAACGCGAATCAGGAGAAAAGACTGTGAAATTACACTGGTTACTACCCAGTACTATTGGAACTATCGTCTTGCTATCATCGCCGACTTTGGCAGGACAATTGGAATCTTGGCGTTTTGATGCCAATCAAAACCGCTTGGAGATTAATACTTCGGGGGCTGTTCAACCTCAAGCACAACTTGTCTTCAACCCTACACGTCTGGTAATTGATTTGCCAGGAACTATATTTGGCCGTCCACAGTTAACACAACCGCTAAGTGGTGGATTGCGGGCTATCCGTGTTGGGCAGTTCGACCCCCAAACAACACGCATCGTTGTTGAACTCAATCCTGGCTATACCCTAGACCCGAAGAGGGTGCAATTTGTAGGCAAAACTGCCAGTCGCTGGACTGTACAATTACCAAAACCACAAGCAGAACGAGTAGAGTCCCGCCCTGAAAATGTTTACAATGTGGTGACTATCGGCTCTGATGCCAAACCAGAGTCCTCTAGAAATACTGTCAGCGCTACAACGACAACTCAAATTGAGAGATTACAAGTAACAGGAGATGGATTTTTCATCCATACCAATGGCGGTAATCCTCCGGTACGCGTAATTCGTAGCCGCGATCGCTCTACTATTTTTATGGATCTCTCTGGCGCAACTTTAGCACCACAACTAGCGCAGGGAAATAATGTACCTATTAACAAATACGGTGTTAGCCGCGCCGAGTTCACCCAACTGCAAACCCGACCACCAGCTGTCCGCATGACTTTGCGGGTAGACAAAAATAGTCCAGACTGGCGGGCAACTAACAGCAGTGCTGGTGGTTTGGTGGTTCTGCCCAGTCGTGTTGTCACATTGCCCGGCAACAATAATTCAGACAACTCAGAAAATAATCAGCCACAACCCGTTTCTCCTAGCAACTCAGCAGCAACAATTCAGTCTGTAGAACTGGCTGGTAATGGTACGCAACTGTTGATTAGAGCTGACCAATCTTTATCTGCTACCAGTGGCTGGGATAGATCCTCTGGTTTATTTCGGATTGCTATTGCCAATGCGAAGTTAGATCCGAGAGTTACAGGCCCTACTTTGAATGCCAATAGTCCTATTCTCCGGGTGCGCCTACAAACGCAACAACCTAATACTGTGGTTATCTTGGTTCAACCAGCAGCGGGAGTACAAATTGGGCGACTCAACCAAGGCAATCAGCTTTTGGCTCTACAGTTACAAGGCTCTCGTCGATTGAGCACAATCCCCGGAACACTGCCTTTACCCCCACTCCAAGGACAATTACCAAACCCGACGGATAGACCCCAGCCCATAACCCAGCCAGGAACGCGCCCAATTCCCAGAGGAAAAGTAGTAGTAATCATTGACCCCGGACATGGTGGCAAAGACTCTGGTGCAGTTGGTATTGGCGGAGTGCGCGAGAAGGATATCATCCTGCCTATTGGCGCAAGGGTGGCACAGATTTTGCAGCAAAACGGCGTGCAAGTAGTGATGACACGGGATTCTGACTATTTCGTCAGCCTTCAAGGAAGAGTAGCGATGGCAGAGAGAGTCAATGCTGATGTATTTGTTAGCATCCACGCCAATTCGTTAGGTCTCGGTCGTCCGGATGTTAGTGGTTTGGAAACATATTATTACGACAGTGGTCTGAATTTAGCTCGTATTGTCCATAAGAACATTCTCCAAAGTCTAAATATTAGAGACAGAGGAGTGCGGCGAGCAAGATTTTATGTTCTCAGAAAAAGTTCCATGCCCTCTATTCTTGTAGAGACAGGTTATTTAACTGGTAGGGAGGATGTTGCGAAGCTAAAAACCTCTGCTTACCAAAATCAAATGGCCCAGGCGATCGCTCGCGGTGTCCTCCAGTACCTAGGACGAAAATAAGTAATTTTGGTTTAAAGAGTTCGCAAAAGACACCTAAATTGTGCCACTTTTATCCAACTTAGTCGTCGTTGATTACGGTAATTACACGACTATTGCTGCCATGGAGAGAATTGACATCATTCAGACTCATAAAAATCCATAATCCTAAATATCTTTTACCACTAGGTATACCCACCCATAAATATTGGGAACAATATTCATGGTTGGGTGTCGCCAGCTTAACTACAAAAGTTGACAAGAGTGATAATTTTGCGATCGGTATATCAATTACAAGCAATCAAACAAACTAGCACCAATCCCTGCTTGATTCTCAATGTCATTGACTGGGATTGACTATGTGCGGTTAATTCTGATTAGCTCTTGTTTAATGCGATCTAATGTTGTGTGGGTAGAATTTTTGTGCCATAACAGCATGGCAAAATCAAAGGGGCGTGCTAAAATTTTACGCCATTAGCTGTGTCTTTAATACCAGCACAAAATTCTTTTGCTGCAAAGGAAGTTTTGATTGGTGACAGCCACCGCCCCTGCGGATAGTTGCAACTGCATCTACGAACTTCCTATCAAAGCTAAAGTTAGGGCAGTGACGGTGTGAGGATTTACCAATATGTCGAGATATTAACGATTCCTATGAACGCGAATCAGGAGCAAAGACTGTGAAATTACACTGGTTACTACCGAGTACTATTGGAACTATCTTTTTACTATCGTCGCCGGCTTTGGCAGGAAGACTGGAATCTTGGCGTTTTGATGCCAATCAAAACCGTTTGGAGATTAATACTTCCGAGGGTGTTCAACCTCAAGCACAACTTGTTTTCAGCCCTACACGTCTAGTAATTGATTTGCCAGGGACTACATTTGGCCGTCCACAATTAACACAACAGCAAAGTGGAGCAATTCGGGCTATCCGTGTCGGGCAGTTCGACCCCCAAACAACGCGCATCGTCGTTGAACTCAATCCTGGCTATACCCTAGACCCGAATAAGGTTCAATTTGTAGGCTCAACTGCCAGTCGCTGGACTGTACAATTACCAACTCCAGAAACTGAGGGAGTAGCCTCGTCAACAGAAACAGCAGTACAGCCAACACCTACCACATCTCCAGAAACTGGAATAACATCTATTCCAGCACTCTCCCCAAGAAATATTTACAATGTGGTGACAACAGGCTCGGACAGGTCAACTAACAAGCCACCAATGGTCAACACTGTAGCAGCAGTAACTCAAATTGAGAACTTACGAGTTACAGGTGATGGCTTTTTCGTTCGTACTAACGGTGGTAGTCCGCAAATTCAGGTAAATCGTACTCAGGATAAGAAGATAATAAATATTGATATTTCTGGTGCTTCTTTGTCGCCAAGTTTGGAGCAACAGGATTTATCTGTTAATCGTTTTGGTGTTAGCCGCATCCAATTCACCCAACTGCAAAGCAGACAACCAACTGTTCGGATGACGTTGCAGGTGGAAAAAAATAGTCCAGACTGGCGGGCAACCACGAGTAGTGTTGGTGGGTTTGTGGTTCTGCCCAACAGTCGTGTTGTCAGCTTGCCTAGGGATAATAACCCCAGCCCCATATCATCTAATACTGACTCACCAGCAACCATTGAGTCTGTGGAACTGACTGGTAATGGTACGCAACTGCTGATTAGAGCTGACCAAACTTTATCGGCTACTGGTGGCTGGGATAGATCTAATGGTTTGTTCCGCATCGCTATTGCCAATGCTAAGTTAGCTCCCAGAGTTGCAGGCCCTGCTCTTAATGCCAATAGCCCTATCCTGCGGGTACGCCTGCAATCGCAAGCGCCTGATACAGTAATTATTTTTGTCCAACCAGCAGCGGGAGTGCAAATTGGTGAACTTAATCAAGTCGGCGACCAATTATTGGCTCTACAATTACAGCGCTCTCGTCAAATAACACCACCAGTTAGTTTACCGCCCCTAACATCACCAAATCCGATCGCTAGCAATCCTCCTGTATCCCAACCAAGACCGCGTACCTCAGTTCCAACAGGGAAAGTGGTAGTAGTCATTGACCCCGGACATGGAGGTAAAGACTCCGGAGCGCCTGGTTTGGGTGGACTATTAGAAAAGGATGTAGTCTTACCTATTGGTCAAAGAATAGCGTCAATTTTAGAGCAAAATGGCGTACAAGCAGTGCTAACGCGGGATTCGGACTTTTTCGTAGAACTTCAGGGACGGGTAGACATTGCCGAGCGAGCGAATGCGACTTTGTTTATCAGCGTTCACGCCAATTCGGTTGATAACCGCCCTGATGTCAACGGATTAGAAGTTTATTATTACGATAGTGGATATGCTTTAGCTGAAGTGGTTCGCAATAACATTCTCCAGAGTATTGACACTATCAAGGACAGAGGAACGCGCAAAGCTAGATTCTACGTTCTGAGGAAAAGTTCTATGCCGTCGATTTTAGTGGAAACAGGGTATATGACTGGTCGGGAAGATAATCCCCGGTTGGCAACACGGGAGTACCAAAATCGAATGGCAGAGGCGATCGCTTATGGTATCCTCAAATACTTAAAGCAAAGATAAAAGTGCAGCTAAAGTAAAAATGTAGTACAAATTGCTAATTAAAGAGGTGATATATAGACTTCTTTGGCGTACAGAATTTAGTGGTAAGTTAGCAAATTGTCTGCTAAATTCTGTATTTTAAACTCCAAAAACCTCAATCAATATCTGCCTGTGTATTCATCTTCCATCTTTGACGGTAATCTTTACGATTTTTCGGATAAAGAACCTCAACGTGCCCCAATCGGCGTTTTTGACAGTGGTGTGGGTGGGTTAACGGTACTGCGACAACTCTATCGGCAATTACCCAATGAATCAATAGTTTACTTTGGAGATACAGCTCGACTTCCTTATGGAATTCGTTCCCAAGCCGAAATTTTACAGTTTGCGCGCGAAATTCTCAGTTGGATGCAACAGCAACGCGTCAAAATGGTGATTATGGCTTGCAACACTAGTTCTGCTCTAGCTCTAGAAATAGTGCGACAGGAATTTAACATGCCTGTTTTGGGTGTCATCCTTCCAGGTGCTAGAGCAGCAGTGCAGCAAGGCAAGCGTATTGGTGTGATTGCTACTCCAGCAACTGCCAAAAGTAATGCTTACAAAAATGCAATTGTTGAAATTGATCGCAATGTCCAAGTCTGGCAAGTCAGCTGTCCGGAGTTTGTGCCACTCGTTGAGCAAAATCGCATTGACGACCCCTATACTATTGAGGTGGCACGCTCTTATCTAGAGCCTTTACTACAGCAAGAAATTGACACTTTAGTCTATGGCTGTACCCATTATCCCCTGCTGGCTCCAGTACTGCGATCGCTTCTGCCTCCTCAAGTTAAACTCGTTGACCCAGCCGTTCAAACCGTAGTAGCTTGTGCCCAAGAGTTAGACTTGCTCGGATTAAATAATACTTATCCCCCATTACCAACTCGCTTTGTCGTCAGTGGTTGCCCACAACAGTTCGCTCAGTCTGGAGTACAGTGGCTAGGGCATACCCCAATGGTTGAAGTCGTGGGTTTTCCTGATACCGCATCCCAACTTCAACAAGACTATTTAAAAAGTTAGGAGGAGTTAGTGTGTTGGGAAGATAGCACTATGGTGAGGCAGTCCGATCTTGGGGCTTTCCCCCATAAGGAACTGCCGTTAGCGCAGCGAAGCGCGAGTCTTCTCCCAAGGGGAGACGCTACGCGAACGAGCGTCAAGGGTTGCCCGACTTGAGGAGACACTACATTGGACTGGTTTCCCGGCAGCCGTGCAAGTGGCGTGCGACTGTCGTCAGCTTACCGACTTGTAGACGCGCTTTGCGTGGTGAGCCAGAGTGGTCTTGGGGGCTTCCCGCACGATAGTAACTGCTGTTTAAGAGTTAGGAGTTTTGAATTAATAACTCATAACTCCTAATTATTGACTATTGACTACCTCGCTCACCTTTGGCGTTACTGCTAACTCTTGCTGGTGTTTCTTTTGGGATGCTGTAGGGAAATTCCTAGGGACAGTTTTTTGCCTAGTTCGTTTTGCCAGTGCTAACAATAGATAGACAGTGAACAAATATCCAGTAGCTAAAATAAAAATCATCATAGGCATATTCCCGTAAATCATTTTTTACCACCACCTTTCTCAGAAAGATATAAAATTTCGTAAAATTAGTGAAACCTCAACCTAATCAAGTACATTCTTGATGGCCGGTGGATTGTTATGACAAACTTTCCCGTAGAGGTATATTCTCTTCGGTCATTGAAATTATTAATAGTTTGAGTTTCGTGCAGACCACACATCCGACAGCAGTTAGATTGCCAAACGACAATTTTAAACTGCACTCCTCAGCAGTCTACCTAGTCTGCATTATTTTTAAACTCACCTCTATAGATTAGGGTATGTTTAGTCGCTCAACGCATACTAAAAGCGTGTAGCGAATCCTTTAAAGGATACCCCATGACTCTATCCATAGAGGTTATTGTGCCATAAACAAAAGTTAAAAAAGCAATTTTTTAACTCCAACTTACAGCGACAAGTTATTCTAGCTAGTAACACTACCTAAGTATTTTCACTAAATAGCGATTTACTATTGGCAGATTAGTAGTTGAAAAATTTAAAATTCCTATATTTTAGCGTAACATAACGACACCGAATTTTAAGCCTACCTGGAGACTAAATTTCAAATTTTCTAAATGGCTAAACACAAGGCTGAGAGAACTTAGTCTTACCTTCAAAATAGCCAATGTGTAATATGTAATCGTTAAGACAAAAAATAAATGTTAATATATCGTACTTAATGTAAATTTTAATGCTTATTGCTCAAAATAAATTGCTGGCAAGAACATACATCTAGCTTCATAATAAATGGTTTGAATTAATTTATATAAAGTATTTTATAATACATTCAACAGTCGTAGTTCGGGAAATACTTAAGTAAGTTTTATTTTTCTAAGTTTGAAAAAACAGATTACAAAACACCAAATATCTGGGGACTGGGGACAAGGGGACATGAAAGTTCTTTCCCCATGTCTACCTACTCTTTGGGTTCTGCTTTAGCTGCACGAGTTTGCAAGTGACACTTGTGACGCTAGAGAACTCGCTAACGCTCTAGGTCTCATACTACTTGACGGCAGTTGCTACAACCAGGGGAACCCCATGCCAGTTCTCTCAAGTCGGCACAGCCTTGACGCTCGGTCGCGTAGCGTCTCCCCTTGGGAGAAGACTCGCGCTTCGATGCGCTTAGGACTTACGCATTGACAGGAAAACCCAAATATGGAGTATGGATTCCAGGGATTAAACCTTGATTTTTCGACCCCTTTTAGGCGATCGCTATTTACTGGACGTTAGACTAAGCATGAAAAAAACCCCCAGCAGGACTGAGTTAATGTAAGACAAGTTGAAAAGAGAAAAGAGTTAGATATTATGCAGATTTTGGTTGTTCTTTCCGGGCTTTAGTTGTAGTTTTTTTGACCACAGGATAGCGAATTCTACGTTGTCGAGGTTGTCCGGTCTTCCAGCCTGGGGACTTTCCGCGGGGTTTGGGTGGACGGGCAGGAGTACCAATAGTCGTTAAAATGCTCTCCATCGCCTGAGCAACCCTTCCTGGAGTCAAATTGTCTAATAACTTTTGCC
>LXQD01000350.1 GCA_003326215.1 Nostoc minutum NIES-26
GCGGTAGGTGGAAGTGCAGTAATGTGCGTAGCCGAGCCGTGCTAACAGACCGAGGGCTTGACCTCACAACAATTGGTCAATATTTCGCGTTACTTGCAGTCTTCAGGGTTTTGTACCCAACAAGTTTTCCTGGTGCTGATTGCGCGGTGGAACCACGCTGATACCTTCCCGAACTCAGAGGTGAAACGCTGCTGCGGCCACGATAGTTGGAGGGTTGCCTCCCGCCACAATAGCTCTGTGCCAGGTTTTATACTAACAAACAAAAAGCCTCCTCTCTAGATGAAAGAAAGGAGGCTTTTATTATTTAGAAAGTAAAAACCTGTCATGCCATTTCATCAAAGAATGCAATATCAAAGTCTTGAAGGGGTGACAAAGGGGCTGAAGCATTTGAGATAGGGAAATGAGACGGTTTTAAGGTAAAAAAAGATGGGTCAAGTATTCTCAACAAGACCTATCAAATGATAATACTACCTAACCCACACAGTACAAGATGCTGCAAATCTTGGTAGCGTCACGATTGAAAAACTAGCAACGGTATTTCCCCAACCAATCAGATTTGAAAGTCGCAGACGGAGTATCCAAAGATTTTTACTACTGCCACAACTGTCAATTCAATATCTCTGGTTTCCCTTAATAAAACGATGGGTAAAAAACAACATTCGCCAAGAGGATAAAATAGTAAGATTCGCCATTGACCGGACACAGTGGCGTGAGCAAAATGTGTTTGTAATCAGCTTAATTGAACAGAAAAGGGCAATTCCTGTGTACTGGCTATGCTTACCAAAAAGAGGATGTAGTAATCTGAGTGAGCAGAAAAAATTAATTCGTCCGTTGTTGCGGTTATTTAAGGGATATCAAATTCTCATATTAGGTGATAGAGAGTTTCATAGTGTAAAACTGGCGAACTTGTTAATCAAATCCTCTCTGTTCGTTGTGCTTATCTCAATGGTTTACTTGCTATTTGAGTCTTTCTGCCCAAACTGGATGCTCTCTATTAAACTGTGTTTCGGACTGCACTCCCTGATAACCACTACTTAAAAAGTTTTAGTTGAGCGATCGCAGGTAACACACTACCAATAAGTGTACCAGCTAATCTCATGTGTAAGCGTATGTTACTATTCATCTTTAATACCTAGGATTGTCAACTAGAAAATCAAAATATTATCATTTGACTTGAATATTATTTTTGTATAAAAAAATTAGATACAATTGTGCTAAACTTGATGGAATTACTTAATAATTCAAGTTGTATAACGAAAATGTGTAAATGCTCCACTTTGACATCAAGCAAGTTGCGGGTAATTACAGAGAGCAAAGTTATATTATTTATCATACAAAGCATTATCAATGGCGATGCCTTCTCTTTCAGAGACCCTACCGCGAACGGCAACCCCTACCCTTCGGGAACGGTTTCACCGAACGGTATACGCACTTAATAAAATTTTAAATATTATTCCTATGGTAAAACTAGAATACACAGTAACTATGGAGCATACTATAACGAATGGGATATAGATAGTCGTAGATATGCATAGAAAGCTTGCCTACAGAGTAGCCGAGCTAAGGAGGATATCAAAGAAAATCAGATTAAAAAGCAGATTAAATATCATCATTATTTAGCAAACTCTCCAATGTTGAGAGAAATCTAGATAGTGTGCATGAGAGATTTTCTGGAATTAACACTAGATTAGGTAAACTCTAAATTCTGCATAGCAAAAATGTGGAAAGTATATAGGAGTTATGAAAGTCCCAAAAAATTTTTCTAGAATATTAATTTAACTAATTATTAAAATTACGTTAATAAAATCTTAATAATCTGTAATAGGTAAAATAGATACTATATTTTAATATAAAAAATTCCTTAAAAAAGATTATAGGTTGATGTTAAATTATCAGAGGTTAAAGTTTGAACAGTACTATTATCCGTAATAAATAGTAAGGAAATTGACACATGTCTAAAGATAGTTATCAGGTGAAAAATTTTTACCAAGTTTTAAAGGTTAGTGCTACAAACACATCTCATAAATGCGGAGAGACTTGGGAATTTTGGCGTTTAAGCCTAGTTGAATCTGTACCTTTTTTAATTGCTTGCGCCGTATTTTTAAGTGTCATCAGCCTAAAAAGCCCTATCTTGCTTTTTTGTTTGCTATTTGGCAGTCTCATAGCAATAGTCATACATCGGATTGGACAGCAAGTTAATTTACCAAGGCAATGGCTCATACCATTACAAACCTTAGCAGTAGTCATCATCCTCAGTTTGTTTTGGTTAGACTATTTTGCAGCCCCTGCACAAGCGCAATTTTTTAAGAGAGCTGAAGATTTTTTTAAAAATAATCTCACACAAGGTACAACAACAAATACTACTGGCACTCAAGCAGCAGTTAGTTTAATCTTCAATGTGTTGCGGGCGATTTACTTACTCTATATTGCAGTTTCTTTGATTGGTGTTATCAACGCGGTACGTAAAGATGAAGATTGGCAAAGTATTGCCAGAGTTCCTTTATTGGTTGTTGTAGCTGTTACTGTTGCTGATGTACTTACGGGCTTTGTTATTGGTGATAATAGTAGGTAATCTTTACCAAGGTAAAGAAAAATTAAAGAATTAGTTATGTCTGAAAAGCAGGAACAAGAATTTCGTCCAGTTAATCAAATATTAGGAAGTCAACCATCATTAGGACCACTTCCAGCGGATCAAATCTTTCCTTGGATAGTCATCGCTTTGACTTCCTACTTTATCATAAATGGCATTTTTGGAGGAATTTTTTCAGATGATTTTCAAAGATGGTTGTGGACAGTACTAGTAGCTGGTTGGGGAATAGCTACTTGGTGGATATTAACTGGTGGTAGGAGTTGGCGCTTTTTAAGTAAATTTATTGGAGTTCCCACTTGGACTAGAGGCTTTGCTCGTTATCAAAGCTTGCTGGAAGTTAACCATGAAGCAAAAAATCGGAAAAAAAAGCATCGGCATCGCAGGTCAAGAAACAAGATTAACACCATTTGAAGATGCTCTACATTTAGCAACAATGCTACGCATCTCGCTAAATGGACGAGATATTGGTGCTTACATTTTGACCAAAGGAACTCAAAGAGATAAGTTTTGCTTCGTTTTTGGTTTTGAATGTCGGGGCATTCATACCACCTTAAGAGATGAACAAATAGATACTATATTTAATAATATTGAATCTGGTTTAAAAGATATTCCTGAAGGTGAAAGACTGACATTGCACATGGGGTCTTTTAGTTCAGACAAACAACGCCAACAAGAACTAGCAGACTTAGTAAAGCGTACACCATCACGGGATATTAAATATTTGTTGATGGCAGAACGAGCTAGAACAAAAGAACTTAGTAGTTCTGGTATTCGCAAGCCAAAATTTTTGCGACTTTATGTTACTTACACTATTGAACCAAATTCTACCAATGCTGACGATTGGATAGAAAAGCTGTTAAGTAGAGCGGAATTGTGGTGGTTGAAATTCAAAGGTGAGCTTGCAGAGATTGAAAACCAGCGCATTGAAGCTATCATTACAAATGCTTACCAACAAGGTTTTTCTCGTTGGGAGCAGCTTTTATCTAACAAAATGGGGTTAGATATCAAGCCTTTGAATGCTAACGATCTCTGGGGACACATTTGGCGAAGATTTAATGACACACAGCCAATAGAGATTCCCCAATTAATCCATTTAGATGAAGATGGACTACACGAACAAGTTTCTTCAGACTTAGCTAGTACTAAATTACTCATAGAAAATATCCATAGTACAACTTTACTGATGGAGTCTAATGTACCGACTGCCGATCGCCGCTGGATTAATGTTAAAAATAGTTACATTGGGGCACTGACATTTCTAGAAAAACCCGGTGGCTGGCCGAATAAATTTGCTCAACTGCGTTACTTTTGGGAACTGCTGGCTAGAGAAACAGTAGTAGATACAGAAATTTTTTGTCAGTTAACTGCCGCAAATCCAACCTTGGTGAAAACTACTCTACAAAGAGTGTTGAAGCAGTCAAATATGACAGCTATTCTGGCTCAAGAAAAAAGCAGAACTATTGATGTCAACGCTCAATTAAAGTTAAAGAAATCGGTAGCTGCACAAGAACAATTATACGAAGGTGCAGTACCTATTTATACAGGTATTGCTATTTTTGTGCATCGTCCCAGTCCAGAAAAATTAGATGAAGCCACAAGATATATTGAAAATTGTTTTCAACGCCCAGCACAGGTGATCAGGGAAACAGAGTATACCTGGAAGATTTGGTTACAATCTCTACCAATAGTTTGGGAGGGTTTGATGGTAAAACCCTTTAATCGTCGCCAACTGTATTTAACTAGTGAAGTTCCAGGACTAATGCCTCTAGTACTAACTAAAGCAGGTGATAGCCACGGTTTTGAGTTGATTTCCGAAGAAGGAGGAACACCTGTACATCTAGATTTATTTAACCAACACAAAAATTTAGCGCTATTTGCGACAACTCGTGCTGGTAAATCGGTATTGGTGTCGGGAATTTTAACTCAGGCTTTAGCACATGGCATTCCTGTAGTAGCATTAGACTTTCCCAAACCGGATGGTACGTCTACATTTACTGACTATACAGAGTTTATGGAAGGAAATGGCGCGTATTTTGATATTTCCAAACAATCAAATAACTTGTTTGAACAGCCAGATTTGCGATCGCTCTCGCCAGAAGAACAACGCGATCGGATGCTGGATTATACGGCCTTCCTAGAATCAGCCTTAATGACCATGGTTTTAGGCTCGTCCAGTGAAAGTCAACTACTAGCGCAAACTGTGCGTTCCCTACTCAACTTGGCTTTAAGAGCCTTCTTTACTGATGAAGGTATCAAAGAGCGATATCGTCAGGCAATAGCAGGAGGGTTTGGTAGCGAGGCTTGGCACAAAACCCCGACTTTAAGAGACTTTCTCTATTTCTGCTCGCCAGAACATTTGCTACTAGATTCTATGAGTGGCAGAGTTGAAGATGCTCTTAGTCAAATTCATTTACGCTTACAATTTTGGCTTTCTAGTCGCGTGGGACAATCAATTTCTGCACCATCTAGCTTTCCCACCGACGCACAACTTTTGGTTTTTGCTCTCAGAAATCTAGCAGATAACGAAGATGCCGCAGTACTATCTTTGAGTGCTTATTCAGCAGCACTACGACGTGCATTAAGTAGTCCAGCTTCCATATTCTTCATTGATGAGGCACCAATTCTATTTGAATTTGACCAAATTTCTGATTTAGTTGGCAGAATTTGTGCAAACGGTGCCAAAGCTGGCATTAGGGTTATTCTATCAGCGCAAGACCCTGACACAATCGCTAAATCTAAAGCAGCATCTAAAATTTTACAAAACTTGACAACACGATTGATAGGACGTATTCAGCCAGTCGCGGTAGATAGTTTTATCAACATCTTGAAATATCCCCGCCAAATTATTTCTCGGAATGCCACAGAAAGCTTTTTTCCTCGCAAAGAAGGCGTTTACAGCCAATGGTTGCTAGATGACAATGGCATTTATACTTTCTGTCGCTATTATCCAGGTTATGAACAATTGGCGGTAGTTGCGAACAATCCTAATGAACAAGCTGCACGTAAACAAGCAATGCAGCGTTACAGCGATAAATACGAAGCGATTTCTGCATTTGCCCGTCAGTTAGTGGCTTCGTTGCGGGGTAGTTGAGAAGAGAGGTAACTAGTCAATATTTAATAGAATTTAAAAAATGATACACAATGTTAATCACGTTATTTCAGGTACAGATTCATGCAAAAAACTACCTTTTTGACAATTGCTTTATCATTCTTAGTCGTCTTACCAGCAATGGCACAATTAGGTCAAGTTTGGACTGATTTTCAATCCTATTCTGTGGATTTGCAAAACTATCTGAGCAATAATCTTAGCGACACTTTAAAGCCTCTAGAGATTAGGACTCAAAGTTCTCTGAGTGGTGCTACAGGAGAATTGAAAATACCTAACCCTATTGCTGCTGGACAACAAATTCAGGATGATATAACGCTCTACTCCATATCAGATAAATTTGAGAATAATCCAGCGGTTAGAGGAACGTCAGTTGGTAATGAAATCAATCGGTTGCTTACTCGTGGTTCTGTGGTAGGTTTAATGGGTGTAAATGGACAAGTACGATTGAAAGCCAAATTGCAAAATACTCAGACAACCCTGAAAAATATCGAGGAAGTAGTCAAGAATGCTGAGGAAAATAACCAAAGCATAATTAATGATATTCTTGGTAAAATTCCTGGAATTAAGGAAGCAGCCGATCGAGTAACAGCACAGGCAAATGCAAGTCAAATTAATTTGCAGTTGCAAAGTATAAGAATTCAAGGAGATCAGTCAAAAATTATCAGTGAAACACTTGCTCAGACGGTACAAACAAACCAGTTTTTACAATACTCTAACTTAAATTTAGCAAATATTTCTCAGCAAATGGAAGAGTCGAATCGTGCGCGGAGAGTAGATTCATCAACAGAAGCAGCACGACTTTTACGCACTACTTCTCAAATGGATTTATTTGGGAGAAACCCAGACAATTAATATTCATCGATTTTTACATCTACCTTTCTTGTTAGAGAAAGCCCGATCGATCAAAATGCAGATTTATAACTGGCAAATATTTGCTCAACTTGGCATCAATGATACTCTGAATAATGGTAGTAGAACTGCCATAAGCATTGCTGAAAGTTGGGATAATCAATGGCTGGATTTATTACAAACCAACACCAGTAATAACTTATATGGCTCGCTGACAAATCTGGGTGTGTTTTTCGCAGTAGGAACTCTACTGTTTTTTATGGTTCAATGGCTGAAAGATTTAATATATAGTGAATATTCTCGTCCAATATCAGCTTTTATTTGGCCTTTTGTGGTTGTCTTACTATTAAGTAACTCTGGAAATGGCAGCATACTTTCTAATCTGACATTAGGGGTAAGAAATTTTATCAATAATGTGAATCAACAAGTAGTAACTACAGCTGATGCCAATCAAACTTATCAGCAAGCAGTGAGTATGAGTGTTGCGGAAGAAGTAGCTGGTTCCTTACTTCGTCCTTGTCAGTCACTTACTGGCGAACAACAAACCCAATGCTTTGCCAAAGCCAGCGACCAAATCGACGATCTCTGGCAGGAATATAGAAATTTATATGGAAATAAAACTTGGATAGATCGGCTAGAAAATCAGGTAAATCAAATTAGGTTTGGTACAGGAATTATCTCAGATACTACGTTTAATGCTTTCTTGGGTAATACTGTACAAACTACTATTAAAAACTTTTTCTTTTCCTTACAATATGCTTTTCAAAATTTAATAGAAGCTACTATGTTGCTGATAGCGGCGTTAGGGCCACTGGCTGTCGGTGGGTCTTTGCTTCCCGTAGCCGGAAAACCCATTTTTGCTTGGCTGACGGGGTTTTTATCTGCTGGAATTGCCAAGATTTCATTCAATATTGTTGCTGTGTTGACTGCCACAGTAATTGTTAATGGGCCAGCACAAGATTATAATGCCAATCCAGACTTGATGTGGTTCATAATTTTTCTGGGAATTTTAGCACCACTTTTATCTTTGATAGTAGCTGGTGCAGGAGGCTTTGCAGTTTTCAATGCTATTAGTAATACGGCTTCATTGGTAAGAGACAGAATATAAGTTGGTAGAAGGTTAGATAAGCAGTTTTAGTTGTGGGATGAGAAAATGGTCAATTTACTCAAGAAAAAACAACAACGAACCGGAAGTGTTTTGACAACCTTTGCGATCGCTACTTTTAGTTTGCATCTATTGGTGTTAATTTTATTCATCTCCCAAGGATTGCAGATTCGCCAACTTAGTCTGAGAAAACCGCCTACTTTTGTGCAGATGATAGATGGTAAACCAATAGCAGCTACTGATGATTTAGCAAGAGATCCCGAAGCAATTCGGCAATTTATCAGTAAAACGATGACATCAATGTTTAACTGGTCTGGAACTCTCCCACCAAAAAACTTTGAAGAAGTCACAAAACCTTTGCCAGATCCAGGAATACTCGTTAAAACATCACAAGGAGGTAGCCAAAAAGTTACTACTAGTAGTTGGGTAGCAAGTTTTGCCTTATCAGAAGATTTTCGTAAAGGTTTTTTAAGTGTGATCGCCCAAATCACACCACCAGAAATTTTTGCAACCAATCCCAACCAAGCTATGTCAGCACAGTTGATTATCAAGCGGGTTTATCCTCCCAAACAAATTGCACCAGGTAAGTGGCGAGTGGGAATGGTAGCTGACATAATTCAAAAAAAACGAAGTGATAATAGAACAAAAATCACTACTTTTAATAAAGATTTACTAGTTCAAGCAGTAGATTCTTTTGCTTATCCCCTAGATGAGAATAGTACCAATCTGCAAAAAGCAATTTATAGCAACCGTGCTGACAAATTAGAAATTTATGAAATTCGGAATTTGTGTTTGCTAGATGAATATAGTAACTTGACTGAAGAACAATTAAAGCAATGTACTAATAGAAACAAGTCTGACAATTTTTTAAGATGAATTTTTAATTTGTGATTTTGTAATTTATATGCTGACTGATTGAATTTTACTCAGCACTGAAATTTATGCAAATACTAAAACCAGAAAATAATAAAAAAAGTAGTATTTTACCACTTTTAGCTGTAGGAACATTTAGCTTACACATATTTACCTTACTTTTACTGATGTTTCACGGGTCTTTGCTACAGGATTTACGTCGCCAACTGACACCTCAAAGTTTGGTACAACTCGTTGATGGTCGAGCAATTACTGTAGACCCCAAACCAAGTTTTGAGCGAAATCCAGAGACAATTCGCCACTTTGTAGGTGAAACTATGACCCTTATGCTTACGTGGTCGCAGCAACAGCCACCAAAAACAATCTGGGCAATTAGTTCGCAACTATTAACCAATGATTTGCAGCCAAAATTTCAAGCAGAAATTACAAATTTAACTTCAGCTGCACAGTTTGAAAATATTAATATCAATAGAGGAACTGAATATGTATTAGTAGTCAAAAAAATTTCTCAACCAATCGCAATAGGCAATGGCAAATGGAAAGTAGAGATACTTGCAAATCAATTAACTTTTAGTAGCTATGACAATCTAGGAACGTCAACTCCGTTTAATAAACAAATTTTAGTTGAAGCAATAGATGAACAAGCTGCTTCACTGCCTGATACTGCACCACTGCCTTGGCATTTTGCAGCTTACCGTCTTGGCGAGGCCAAGCTAAAAATTTACAATATATGTGCAATAACAGATAAAAATTGTTCTTGAAATTTAAACCAAGCTATACACCATGACTTCATATTCAATTCCTTCAGAAGTTACTCCCAAAAATCTAGATACACTAACCAACAGGAATTCCCAAATAGAAGATTGGGAATCCAAGATGGCAAGATTAGTAGGCTTGCAAGAAGAATCACCAACTGTTGATGTCACAACTGAAGAATCAGCAGAATCAGCTAGCTTGCAGTCGCCGATTTCTCAGCCCCAAGAAATTCTAACCGAGCAATCCCTCTCATCGAATCCCTTCGCTAAGTTAGCCTTGGTGGGCAGTGCTACGTTGGTTATAGTGATGTTAGCTGGCGTGTTTTTATCACAAATGATGAGTAGTACCAGCAATCAGAAGTCAGTCAAGAGTCCTCTAGTTTCCTCAGCAGTTCCATCACAACCAACAAGTTTATCTCGTCAGCAAGGTCTAGAACTGGAAGTAGAAAATCTCAAAACAAAATTAGCCCTTGCTGAACAAGCACAGGCAATGACCGTAGCACAACAAAATCTCAGAACTGGACAAACAACTCGAGAAGTTATTGCTCAACCAACTCCACAGGTAGGAACCTCCACTGCTGACAGAGATAGATTGAGGATGGCACAGCAAACAGTACCGACACCTGTGCGAACAGTTTATGTACCTCGGATAGTAGCAGTTGAACGCAGAGTTGAAAACCCCTCTTCTCAAACACAAAACCCTATCGCTGCCATACCATCAGCACCCCCAATACCAGTTGTGAACCCGAACGCAAAACCATCCCCACCCGATCCCCTTCAGGAATGGGCAAGGTTAGCGAAATTGGGTAGCTATGGTGAAGTGTCTGCCATTAGTCAATCCAATTCTCAACCTCAAAGCAATGCTAATGTGCCATCACAGACAATAAATCCCAATCCTAATCAATCACCACAACCGCCACAACCTCCACAACAGCAAAATTCTGTAGTCAGCCAAGCACAATCGCAAAACCCGAAAACCGTAAAAGTAGGAAGTAGTGCTAAAGCTGTATTAGCAACGGCTGTATTTGGAGAAACTACTAGATCGAGGAATAACGACAAAGACTCAGACGAAGGCAAAAACGTATTTGTTGTGAAGTTAAAACAACCATTAAAAGCTGTGGATGGTTCGATCGCTTTACCTGCAAACACAGAGTTGCTAACTCAAGTTGCTGCAATTTCCGAACAAGGCTTGTTGCAGCTAAATGTAGTTAAAGTTGTCTCGCAAAATAATGGCAACATCTCAGAGACGAACTTACCTAGTAATGCAATTATTATTCGCGGGACTCAAGGTAAACCTCTGATGGCTAGTAAATTTCCCAATTCATCTCGATCCATAGCAGGAATGGATGCAGGATTATTCGTTTTGGGAGGTATAGGTAAAGCAGCAGAGTTATTTAATCGTTCTGATACCAAAATACAATGTGTTCCAAATACTATTGTTAATAGTAATAATGACAATTCTGGTAATACTAGTTATGGTAGTTCTTGCTATCAGGTTACTGACACTAGACGCAACATTCCGGCTGGGATTTTCGAAGGTGGTTTGAACTCTCTAGTTCCTCAAATTTCGCAACGCAATCAACAAGCGATCGCTCAAATGATGCAACAAACTAATGTTTGGTTTATGCCAGCTGGCAAAGAAGTTGAAATCTATGTCAATCAATCAATACAGTTTTAGAAGTCTGTATTGATTGACCTCCAAAGACGTTCGATCCAAAATCGGTTGACTTTCTACCCATTTTTTTGTTTGCAGCCATGAAATACATTTATTTTGTTGGAAAAACCCCAGATTCTTCTCATTTATTACCTCTGGCTTCCTTAATTTTTACGGCTGCAATATTACTTTTGGGCGATCGCGTCTTGGCTAATGCTGTCCTTCGTTCCATGTTTTCCTGCCAAGCACAGGGTTTAGGGGGAGTGGTACCTACTCTCCCAGTTTCCTATCAGCAAGGTACAAACTTAAGCTTTATTCCTTCTGGAGAAGTAATTAAAAAAGTTTGGTTAAACGACCCATCGCAAGTAACTATGGACTTTGACGGCCCAATGTGTATGCAATTTGGGCCAGAACAAAACATGAATACAGGAGATTGTAAAAACTCAGCAGCAAATGTAATTCAACTCAGACGGATTCAAAAACTAAAAATTCCTGGTTTGCCCAACATGGAAAATACACTTTTAACAGTGATTACTGAAGGGCAAGGTAAAACCAAGCTGTATACTTTTAAATTGCTATACCAAAAAGCTGTCCCCGAATACCATACTTTGGCAATTTACGCCGATCCCCCTTCTGCTGGCGATAAACCATCTTGTGTCAGAGAACCTCGGTGAAGAGGATTGGGGAAGAAGAATAAATATTTCTCTATACCATTTACACCCAGTTTCAAGAGGTTACTAACTTATTTCTCCACCTTTGGTTCTTCAGTACCTGTTATGCAAAAGAAAACAGCAAAAATTGTAGCTTGCATTGTTTATCCTCATATAAAATCCAAAAAATGCCTGCTGTTAATTGCTTTTTACAGCAGATATGGGACATTACTTAGCTAGATTTGAGCAAAACTAAATTAACTATCTAGCTTGAGACTAGTTTCTTTCCAAAGATGCTTTGCATTCGGAATGTTTTTGATGATTCTTTTTAGTTTTGCTGTGAATGATGTTAAATTTATGGACGCGATCGCTATCTCTTCCATAGCAGTCCTAAATTATTTGTGAAAATCTCTCTTTGTACCCAACTTCAGCAACGCCAAAATTTTGCTTAAACTTTCAGGTAAGAACAAACTGAATCCGATTGACGCAGAGATTGCCAAAAGTCAAGTATCTGTTCTGCTACCAGAGTCGGCTGGAAGAAGTGAAAAAAATGCCGTCCCTCTTGACATTCCCAGTAGCGATCGCACATCCTCAAAAAAGTTGATTCCCAATTTACGAGTAGTAGCAACAAGAGATATAAAAGTATCCCAAGCTTTAGTACCCGAAGTTGTCTAATTCTTTCCAATGTCGTTCAAGAAGTGAATCATCTGTAAGTTACTTAACCGAACACACTCCATGAGAAACAGACAAACCACGAGGAGTGACATTCGGTACTTGAGCTACTAGAGATACATTACCGTTGTTATCTACAATCCAGCCTTGCGCCTCGACTATTTTAGGTGTGGGAGATTGAAGACTGTCATTGCTCGTATTACTGTTTTGACGTTGATTTCTCGTATCTAATGATATCCATCGTGCTGTAGATACTTCACCTTGAAATGGTTCCATCGGACTACGAGCGATTCCTCCTCGTCCTGTAACAGTGAAGGAACTGCGTCTAGCAGGACTTCCAAGGTTACAACTAGAGACAATTTGTTGTGAGGCATTCGTGAAATTGTTAGGTAACTGTACCAAACCGCGACTGGGGTCTACATCAGGCGTATTCATTGTGACTGCACCTATTAAACCAAACTGGGAACTAGCATCAATATCGTTGGTGTTATTTGGCGGCGTTGATGGGCGTTGCGCCAAACTAAAAATACTGCGAGCATTAATGTTAATATTGCCACCTTTTCCCTGAAAGGCATTAGCGACAATATCATTATTTTGATTGGGGAAAGCAACAATAAAGCCATCAGATACATTAATCGTGATGTTACCACCATCGCCGCCTGTTTGTTGAGTACCAGCAGTAGCAGAAATTTGGCTATTACGATGCAGAAATAATAAATCTTGAACATTGAGGGTAATATTGCCTCCATCGCCTGAAGCTGTTTCTGCCAATATTTGTCCTTGATTATCTAAACGCAGAACTCTAGCTGAGGCCTGTAAATCACCAGCTTTGCTGTTGCCACCACTATTGACAGTGATTATCGCTCCATTTTCAATGGTCAACTCATCTGTATTAATTCTTATGTCACCAGCCGTTCCATTTCGGACAACTCGGGAGAGTATAGCACTAGGAAATTTTGCTCCTATGGGGGAAGCACCAGTTAGTTCTACTGAGTTAGCCGCATTGATAATTAAACTACCTGCCTTACCTTCTCCAAAGGTAGTAACTGATACTTGTCCTCCATCTCTTAACACAAGCTTTTGTGTATTAATTGTTAACACTCCAGCAGCACCCTCAAATGCTGTTGTGGTATCTAAACTACTATTCAACTCACCATTAGCAGCAGTTCCGATAATTTCCACACTTTCTGTAGCATTCACCGTCAAATTACCACCATTACTACTACCTCTGGTATCAGCTGATGCCTGCCCTCCATCTTGAATCAGTAGTCGGCTGGTGTTAATCTTCAAGTCGCCAGCATTACTACCTCCCCTAGTGAAACTAAACAAGCCACTACTGCGGAAGATACCTGCTTCATCAGTTTTTGTCCCAATCAATTCTGCTGACTCGAGCGCATTTACAGTTAAGTTTCCTGCCTTTCCTCCAGCAAATGAACTGGCAGAAGCTGATGCCCCATTCTGAATTAATAACCTATCGGTAGTAATCTCTAAGTTTCCACCATTGCCAGAACCGTTGCTAGTTTCACTAAACAAACCGGTAGCAAACTGTCCATTACTGCCAATTAACTCCACTGAGTCTGAGGCGTTGACAATCAACTGGCCACCATTGCCTTGATTAAAGGTAGTAGTTGAGATAAATGCTCCATCTCGCACAGTTAAGTTGCGAGTTTCTATTTTCAGGTTTCCACCATCACCTGTACCTTCAACTTCGGCAGTTACAGCACTACGAAATCTACCATCTGCTGAAGTCCCAATTACTTTTAGAAACTCAGTAACGTTGATATTGACATTACTTCCCTGACCTTGAGAAAAACTATCACCTGAGATAATTGCACCATCTCGCACAGTTAAGTTGCGAGTTTCTATTTTCAGGTTTCCACCATCACCTGTACCCTGAACTTCGGCAGTTACAGCACTACGAAATCTACCATCTGCTGAAGTCCCAATTACTTTTAGAAACTCAGTAACGTTGATATTGACATTACTTCCCTGACCTTGAGAAAAACTATCACCTGAGATAATTGCACCATCTCGCACAGTTAAGTTGCGAGTGTTGATGGTCATGCTACCAGCATTGCCAGCACCCCCTGTTTGGCTGGCTAATGTACTGCGAAAGCCTGTGTTACTTGTACCAATGAGTTCTACAGCATTAGAGGCATTGATAGTGAGATTTCCACCTGTTCCCTGACCAGCTGTAGTTGTTGTGATGAAAGAGCCGTTTTTTATAGAGAGAGTCTGCGTTTCAATATTCACATCACCTGCGTTACCTGCTCCTAAAGTGGCACTCCGGATAGCTGCACCATTATTTAAAGAAATTGAATCTCTGGCAATCAAGTTCACATTGCCAGCATTCCCGTCACGAGAATTAGTGTTGATCTGACCATTACTAGAGGGGGTAACATTGCTGTAAATATTATTACTGGAGTCTAGGAAGACTGAACCACTGCCTGTAAAATTCTGAGTATTGATCGAACCAAATGTAATGTCGCCAATTAATGATTGATTGGCTCGATATTGGTTAGTTAGGTAAACTACACCATTAGCAGGGGTAACGCGGACGTTATTAACTTTGATATTGGCTCCTGTGAGTGTAGGAGGTTGAAAAGTTACCGTCCCTGCTGGAAAAGCTACCGAGTTAGTAATAGATGGAATTCCTGTAAACGGAAGCTGATTCCAGTCAATACCTGCTCTGACATCCAGGGTGGGACGAGTACTACCATGAATGCTGAGAGTAGTTTTGCCATCGGATAGGGTGACTGGACTGAGTTGACTGTAAGTTGTAGTTGTACCAGGGATGAAATTTGCATTGCTGAGGTTAATGGTGTTTAGGGAGTCACCCACACTGTTGATAATGACGTTTCCTAGTTGTACGCTACCGCCAGCTAGAATATGCAAGGATGCCCCTGTATAGTTGCCTATATTTACATCACCTGTAGCTAAAATAATTGGGTCGTAGGGACTAAACAGGCTACCTAGAGTATTGTTTTGTTCAATGCGGAAGTTAGTACCACTATAAAAACGAGCATCACCACTGACTGGATGATTTGAGCGCAAAACCATATCCCCACCGGAAAAAAAGCCACTGGCTTGATGGTTAAGGGTAAAAATATCAACTTTGGTTTCACCTTGGACTACCATTTTACCGCCAGCGATCGCCCGGAATGGTTGTTGAAAATTATCTCGAATTTGTAATGTATCTTGGGCTTGCAGTGTTAAGTCTCTTCCTGCTTGCAAAGTGCCTTGTAAATTTAAATTATTTGCTGTTAAATGTAAATCTTGTCCAACTGTCAGATTACCTTGGTTAATAATATTGCCTAATATTTGACTACCAGACTGTAAACCCAGAGGAGTGTTAATGGTGAGTAATGGGGGTGCTTGAGGATTAGTAGCACTAAATTCTTGATTATGGGAAAATTGCCAACTATTGGCTGTGCTACCTATAAAGGAACCACGAATATCTAATTGGGCATTTTTACCAAAAATGATCCCATTGGGATTGAGTAAAAATAAATTTGCCCCACCTTCTACCCCTAATTTTCCCAGAATAGAGGAGATGTTTTTACCTGTGACGCGACTGATAATATTTTCAATTCCCCAAGGATTCACAAAATAGACTGATTCGGAATTTCTCACATTAAAATCAGCAAAACTGTGAAAGAGGTTAGTACCTCTGGTAGCACCACCATCAATGCGGATAATATCACCAGGGCGGACGTGGGAAGCTTCTGTACCAAGAGTACCATCAGGAGTAATTTGAGCGAGCGTAGGTGTACCTATTAATATCCACAAAAATTTGCAAGTTAATATACTAACCAATTTATAAGAATGACATTTCCAACCTTGTACCATGCTGAATCTTATATTTTTAAAAATATAAATTAAAATTTATTGATGTGAGGAGTTAAAATATACTCTAATAGTAATTATTAAATCATCTTGTGCTGCCAGAGAACAAAAAATTTCAAGTAAAGTATGAAAATGGGTTAAGCAAAAACTTTAACCTACTAGATAATCAAGTTACAAACTGCCTTCATCAAAGTGAAAGGGTGCAAAGAAAGCAGTTTAAGCCCTTCAGTGCTGCTGATTGAGTGTTTCTATTTGTTCAGTTAGAGAGCGAACATGTTTTGTCGTCTGGCGATAATTTACCTGTTCGCTTATTGGGAAAGTTCTCAAGGATTGACCGATAGTATTGCTAAAGTTTTCCTGGAAGAATTGGTTTGGTCACAACATCATCCAAGCTGATGCTGGCCAGCAATTTTCTCCACTCTGCCTCAAGTGCCTCATCTTGAGGATTTTTCTGACGTAGTTGTGCCAGCGTTGTTAGTGCTTCGTGCCAAATTCCATTTTGGGCATAGATGGCAAACTGTTGTAGAGGCGTTGCTGTTTTTAGCTGTTTGGTAATTGCTTGGTTGAGGTTGACTCGTTTGATTACGCCTTCAACGTAGATGGGGGGCGATGGCTGTTGTTGCTTACAGTTAACATTCAAAAACCAACGATATTGTTTGTCTACTGTTAACTGGAGAGCGTTAGCAGGTAGAGAAATACCAATAACTCCCGGTCGTTCTGGTAGGGCGATCGCTTTCTGGTATATTGGATTTCTCTGTTGGTCTTGCAACACAAATTCAGTTGCATAGGCAGAATTGTTGGCATATGGCACATAGAACCATAAAGTTGGGTTTGTTTCTATTGTCAATCCCCAGACATTTGTTACCCGTTTAGAAACATCTTCAGTAAAGGGCACTAGGGCAGTGAGTGTAGGATTGGCTGATGAACACGTATCCCGCCTAGCTCCTCCACGGACGCGACCTCCTGGAGGGTCATCTGAAGGAGGTTGCGGCCAAGAAGAGGGTGCAGTTTGAGCAAGAGTTGCTGTACTGCGAGCAGAAGACAACGGTGCTGGTGTTGCTAGTACTAAAGTCTGACTAGCTACGAAACCTGTATAGCTAAGAGCTAATGCTAAAAATAGTTTCATAGGTTATAAACTCTATTTCACAAAATTACTGCTGAGATTCAAGGTATACCATTTTGAATTTTAGATTTTATACCAATTCGTAATTCGTGAGGCAGTCCGGTGAAGCACTTGCTGTCTTCTCCCAAAGGGGAGACGCTGGCGCGAAGGCGGTTTCCGTCGATAGCAAAGTGCTGAACCCGAAGGGTCTTGGTGGTTCCCCCAAAGAGGAACTGCCGTTAGCGCAGCGTTAGCGAGCTTGCGTTCGCGCAGCGTCTCGTAGAGAGCGTCACCCGGAGGGTAATTCGTGACGAAGTCGGAGTCTTGGTGGTTCGGTCGAGTCCTCGCCCAAGAGGCGATGCTAAAAGTGTTGGCGCAATGTTAGCGAGTCCTCGCCCAAAGAGCGATGCTAAAAGCGAAGGAGCGTCACCCGAAGGCTAATTCATAACAGTAGCTGACGAGGAAATGCTGCGCGTCTATATTAAAAAAATATTCTCACTACTCAAATAGAATTGCTAAAGAATCTGGCTAAGTTCTAGATATTTTGTCTGCTTAATTTTAAATTTCGCAATTTGATGGTTCCTGTAACGCCAACTGTCACTACTAGCGATAAAGCTGACGGTACAAATGGTACCCAAACACCCGCAATTAACAGACTCAAGCAGAATAAATACAGAACGCTAGAAGTAATACCAACTGCCAATGCTAATTTTGGGAAAAAACACCACTGCCAAGCAACTATACCCCCTACCACAGCCCAACCCCAAATCCAGATTGCCTCAGCCCACGGTGACCAAACCTGCAACAACGGACGCTCATCCAAGACAGCACTGATAATCTGGCTGACCATCTGCGCTTGTACAAGTACTCCTGGCATTTGTTCGTCTAACGTAGTTCCGTATGGCGTAGCCCAGTAGTCGGGAAAATCTCCCTTTGCTGTTACACCAATCAGCACAATTCGGTTTTTGATTGCTCTGGGGTTGACTGGATTAGATAAAAGCTGCGTTAACGATACCTTTTCAGCAATGTTCTTAGAGGAGCGGTAATTAAGTAAGATTTGACCGCTATTGGCATCAATACCTTGATAACCACCAGTACGAGGCGACAGACGTTGAAAAACTGTATTACCTAGCTGCAAATTCGCTTTGGGGTCTTTAGAGGTAAACTGTGGTTGAATTCCTAAAGAGGCTAGATAATGAAATGCTAGTTGTGTGCTGAATGCATAAGAAGCAGAACACAACGATGCGGTTTCCGGAGTCATGAACATGAGATGCCGACGCACCACCCCATCACCATCGTGAAGGAAGTCACTGAATCCCAAGCGCTCTTTGGGAATTTCTGGGGGCGGTTCAATGCCTTTAACACCTGCTGATGTATCACTTCCCTTGCACACCCCAACCAAATTATTAGTTCGTTGCAGACGATTAATTAAATCTTGCTGTTTGGCAGGAAAATCACGATAGATATCTAAGCCGATGGTTTTGGGTTGATACTGTTCGAGTTTTGCTAGTAGTTTATTGAGAGATTTTTCCGAGATGGAAGTTCCTTTGAGGATCTCACCATCATTGTTCCTTTGATTTGCTATGTCTTCATCGTCAATTGTCACTACTAGCAGGCGACGATCTGGTCCCTCATCAGGACGCGATCGCATCATCTGGTCGAAAGCTTGTAACTCACTAGCTTGTAGTCCGCCTAAAAACCTTACTCCACAGACAAAGGCAGTCATGGCCAGACTAGAGAAAAAAGCTACATTGAATCCGCGTTTGCGGAACGGATTGGACGGTATATCTTTCTTTTTGGTATGTTTTAGCTCCTGCCAAGTAAGTGGTATCTGGGCTGGATTTTGGCAAATCACTGGCAACCAAGTTGCACAGGGAAATTTATCCTCGATTCCTTGCAATCGTTCCCGTGCTTGTCGCACTGCTTGGTATAAAGATTCACCACCAGCAAAACTTTCAATAAAATACTTCAAGAACTCTTGGGCTACTTGGTCTGGAACAGGTTCGCGCATGAAAATTACCTGCGGTATTAACAAATCAGCTAATTCCCGTGCCAGTCCTAACCCATCACAAGAGTTGAATATTGCTAATTGTAAGCCCCGTTCAATGGCTGTTCTGAGGGCGTACTTTAACTCGCTAATACTAAGGCTATCAGTTCTATTTAAGTAGATCCGGCCACTGCTATGATTCCCCTGACTGGAACTATGTCCGGCGAAGAACAGAATGTCCCAATTTTTCCCCCAAAGATAGTCGTTCAATTCTTTGCGCTGTGGTTCTACCAGGAAACTGACATCTGCATCAGGGCACTTTTGCAAGATAGCTTGGTCAGCTTGGGTATCAATTCCTTGACTATTACCCACAATTGCCAAGATGTTGACTACTGGGTTTGGGGCGCGTGGCTTGAGAATGCGATCGTAGGTTGGCGATGAAAGCGCAATTTCAGCTTTAGGATAGCGTTCCAATAAGTCCCACAGATGCCAGGGCAGTCTTTGCAATTGACTATTTTCTGATTGCAAAATCACTCGCACTTCTTCTGCGGGCAACAATCTCTCCAGCCATTTCTCTCGTAAGGGGCGAAACTCTTCTGCTTTCAGCCAGGTGTTAAAGCGTGCCCGCAAAATATGGCCCATACTTTGGCAGTCTTGGGTAAACGATACATTCGTCACTTGTATTTTTTCAGCATCCAAGCGGTAACGGTTGCCCAATTGTAGATAGCTAGATTGCCAACGGGCGTAGTACAGGGGCATTTCGGCACATGGCGGTAACTTCCCTGTAATTTCTGTTGAGGGGCGATCGCTTTCTTCACCTATCTGGAGAGTTACAGGAAATCCCAACTCGAAACTACCGTCTCCGAATTTTAGAACCACTAACTTAGCCATGACCGTCGCTTTGCTCTAATTCAAAATCCCCAAAGTTCTCACGCCTGCGGCAAGCCGCTTTTAGGCGTTTCCGCAGAGTAGTCACTGTTTTGACTTCTTTCAAACTGCAAAATTCTCACGAATTAAGCTGGAATTTTTAATTTTGAATTGTTATTTTAATTACCTTGTATCGATTACTAATAACCAACAAAACCTGAAAATCTGCTTTAAATCACAAAGTGTTCTGTAATACTCATATCATCCAATGATACCCGAACGCTAAAGCGTTCCTGGATTTCACCTCTAAATTGCAACTGAATATAGTTGTCTGCACTTCTAGCTTGGGCTTCTAGAAATACCGTTCCCGCTTCATCTAGGACTATGAGTTGTACTCCTGTCGGCAAATAAATTTGATTACCTGTGGAGTGTAATTGTAAACGAATACTAGTTTGTCGATCGGCTTCAGGGCTGATTTCTACAACCAACATTACGGGTCGATCGACTATTTGGATGCCCAAATCAATCAGTTTTGCTCGTCTTGTAATTGTTTCTGGTTGGTTAAAAGATGTTTCTTCCAAAGTTATAGCACTCCGAAAGGCGTAAGCTGGTTTGCTTTCCAGCAAGTTCCACAAAGATTCAACAGTTTGCCAGCCAGCCTCAAATTGATTGGTAAGCCATTGGCTCAAGTTCACTAAAGCATTGGTTGGAGAAGTTCTTAATTGCCCTAAGTAATCAATTAATGCTTCTAGAGGTTGCAGTTGACTGAAAGATAATACTTCAGTTGTGACATTATTAATAAACCCTAATATTCTTGCTTCTTGGAGCGATTCATCAACTTGTACTACTACATAACCCACTCGTTCTTCCCAAGTTTCTGCTGGGATGTAACATGCTGGCTCGTGCAAACGCACAGGGCGGCACTCCAGACGACCAACTGAGGACACCTGCAAGTCAGCGACATTGGCACAGAGCCGCATCACAGGGTTCCAACTGTCACTAGCTGTTAGGTCAGTGGGAATTTCCATCATCTGTAAATAATCATTCATCACCAATACAGCTAGTGTATTCAGCTGAACTTGCTCTGCTTTTTCGGCAGTAGGTTGTTGGTTGGCAAACTGCTGAGCTGTAAAGCGAACCGTTTGAGAAATTGGTAATAGTAATGCGGAATCGTCTAACTTCTGAGTAGTGTTCATAATTTAATCCCCAGCGATTAATGCTCCTATTTAAGATATCGCCCGCATTCACTAAATTTATGCCATATGTTCGTAAAAAGTCAGAAAAAGTAGTAAAGGGGAATGTTGACTTCAGTCAAAAATTACAACCAATTACCAACTAAGACATAGGCAGACCAAAAACAGGGTGCGTTGTAGTTAGGATGTCGCAGCAGTTTGAGCTGGGCCTGGCGGAGAGCTTCGGCTTTGGTGATTTCGTTGCCCTGAAGTTCTCGATAGAATTCACCAACAAATAAGGCTGTTGATTCATCATCAATCTGCCATAGGGATGCCAGAGTACTGCGTGCCCCCGCTCTTACTGCTGCTCCTGCTAGACCAAGGGTTGCACGGTTGTCTCCAGCGGCTGTCTGACAGGCACTCAAAAATAACAGTTCTACTGCTCCCGGACGGCTTTCATCCCGACCGCGGAGAAGAATGTTGAAATCCCTGACTTTGATCGGACCACTAGCAGCCAAAATAAAGGTGTTTTCAGCGCGAGAACTAAACTGACCGTGAGTTGCCAGATGCACTACATTGAATGGAACTGTGTTGACTTTGTTTTCCAGTGCCTTGCGGGTGAAATCCTTATCTAGCAGACTGGTTGTGGATACTCCGGCGCTGGCAATGAGGTTGATTTCAGACTTGATGGCAGGCAATGGCCCAAAGTTGGGAAAGTCTGGTGGGGGCTGAGTTAGCCCAGCAGTTAATGCTCTGAGTTGTTGTCTAATCAATCGTTTGGGGTTTTGGAGTTGCAGACCAACGCTCAGAGCGATCGCATATTTTTCCACCAAGTATTTTTTGCCGTCGTAGAGAGCTGCCATTGGTAAATTACGTAACGAGCCATCCAGCACAAATACTAATGTATTCACTTTACTCTTTGCCAATTGTGACTCAATCGGTTGGATCAGCCAGTTATAAACTTGTTGCGACTGATTTTTGATGGCGTTAGTCGCAGCGGGATTGACAAGGGTTTTTCGCAGTTGAGTGAGAACTTCCTCTACTTCTGTTTGGGAAATTTTGGTACTGTAATGCTGTAGGTTTTGTTTGGGAATTTTAACAATTACCTGAAGTTCTTCGGGCAAAATAATTGGGTAAAGGATGGCAGTGGGATTTTCTTGGTTTGCGACTCGATCGAGTGGCACACTTTCACCTTGCAAACAAGCTTCTTGGAAAAAGTTATCTAATTCTGCTAACTGCAATGCCTCAATCCGCTGGCGTGCTTTATCTAAAAGTTTATCCAGGTTTCCGTCTGGAGATTGCAGCAGTAACTCTACTGACTCTCGATACACTGGTTCAACACTATCTCGAAAGTTAAATTGCACATCTTGATTAACCGCTACTAAGTCATTGCGGAGAGACTTAAGACTTTCTACCGCAGCATCATAAGCTGCGATCGCTCCCTTTATATCTTTTTGTGCCCGCAGCAATTTGCCTAACTGCCACTCCAAACGATAGGCAATGTCTTGTGCATTACTCGTCTGAGCTAAGACTAATCCCTGCTGAGTGAAACTCTGCGCTTTTGGCAACTGTTGGGTCTTTTGGTATAAACTACCAAAACTCAAAAGTGCATAAGCTTCTGCTCGTTTATCGCCTAAACTACGGGATTGTTGAACGGTAGTTTCTAAGAGTTGAGCAATTTGTTCGGGGCTGAAGACTGGGAACTGGGGAGACTTTCTGTCTCGATCCCCAATACTTAATTTCATTAAACTTTGTGCAAAGTTAATTTGGGCATAGATAGCAGCACGACTGGGAGGAAGTTGCTGGAGTTGGGATTGAATCGATGACAATAGAGATTGCACTGTTAATGGTTGCTCCCGATCCTGGATGAGCAGGCTGAGGAGATTGAGTTGTGCCTGAACTTTTACCAAGGGAGAGGAGGAGACTTGAATTGTTTGTTGATAGTAATTAATCGCCTGTTTTATTTGCTGCTGTGTTCGGGCATAGTTTCCCAAACTGAAAAGACTTGCTGCAATATGAGGCTGAGATTTTAAGTTCTCAGCAATCATCAGACTTCTATTTAAAGCATCTTGAGACTCTTCTAAATTCCCTGCCACTAATTGGGCATCACCGAGCGATCGCAACGCCACTGCTTTTTCTATTGAGTCTGGTTGAGATTGTAACTGCCGATCTACTTCTTTGAGGATTTTGACGGCACGAGTGTAAAAACCTTTAGTTCGCCACGCTTGTGCTTGATTAATCTGCGATCGCACCACACCATTATGATTTTTTGCTTGCTTGTAAATTTCTGCTGTCTGCTGCCAAGTTGCTAACGCTTCCTCTGCTTCCCCCATTGCTAGTTGCAGACGACCTTGAATATCCAGTGATTGAGCTAATACTTGCCAATTTTGCTTTTTATTACTTGCCCTCAGCAGATTCAAGCTACCTGTAATTGCCTGCTTTGCTTCAGTCCATGCACCCAGTTGTTGGTAAGCTAGAGATAAATTGCTCAAGGTGATAGCTAATCTTAGGTTATCCTCTTGTTGCTTATATTTCTCAGCGGCCTGTTGCAATACTTGCACTGCTTCGGCAAAACGTCCAGCATCATATAACATTTTGCCTTGTTCTAGGGATGAGGCAGAGACAGTATTAGTAATAGTTGTATTTGTCAGTTGAGATGAAGAGTTAATTGCATCAGGAACTTTTGCCAGCACTGGTGAACCGAGGATGTACAGCAAAGCTATCAGAAAATACAAAGGCAAATGTAATAAAGTCTTGACTTTTGCCTTTCGTTTTCTATTGTTTGTAGAATTTTGGTAATAAATCCTGGTTATTTTAGTCATGAATATAGCAAGAAGCAAGGAGCAAGAGAACAGGGAAACAATTACTTACAACTGTAGAGACGCAATTAATGAGCCAGTGCGTTGCAGAGCCAGTCTCGTGGGCGGCTCTGCCAACTTAAGAGAACTGGCGTGGGGTTCCCACGCTACTTGCTCCACTTGAGGAAACCCCAAGACCGCAGTGGCTCACCGTTGTAGCAACTGGCATCGCGTCTCTACTAATGACTAATCACCAATGAGATGCGATCGCTCACATAGAATTATTAACTTTCATAACAAGCCCTCCAACTCAGCAAATTTCCGCAAGCGTGGTAGACACTGACGCTGATAAAAACTGCTTAAAGTAGGAATTGGCAATCCAAATTTCTCAGACAATTCTTTCCAACTCACTTCTGGTGGTAGGCGTTTCAGAATTAACACCTGACAATTCACTTCTGGATGCCCTTTAATGTGAGTACTACGTAGTTCTCCATCCGCATCTGTCTTCACCCATATCTCCAAGTTTTCTAGAATGGGGGGAGCTTGGGGAGTAGCTGGCAAGTTGTCTACAGGGTCGATGATTTCACTGTTTCTGCCCGACCCCAACTGGCGAACCTTGGGAGTAACTATTGCAACTTGTTCCCGGTATTGGTTTAGGTAAAAGTCTTGTAATCTACGTTTTAAGTAAGCATTCAACCAAGTAATAACACTGCCATGACTGGGATCGTAGATTTGGCCTGTCAAACCTTCACAAACGTTGCGGCAGAAATACAACCAAGTTTGTTGCAGTGCATCTTGATAGTAGGGAGTACTTTCCCTCCAAAGTCTCCTTGAAGTCAAGCGTATAATTTGCGTGAGCAGCTTCTGACGCTGAGGGCTTCCAGGTGAGTGTCCACAGGCTTGGGCAACTAAGCAGCGTAGCTGTTCATCGAATTCAACCATGTCAAACTCTTGGCGAAGAAAGCAAGAATATTCTAGTATTGCGTATAAACATGCTTCAGAGAATTACCCCATGTCGCGATATTACCTCTTTTTTAAATTCTCCAGCCAAAAATTTATATCAATAGAAGTAGAGGCGGAGGGCAGAGGGGGACAAGGGAGAGAATAATAACTCTTGTACAGACGTGATTAATGAGCCAGTGCGTTGCAAAGCCAGTCTCGTGGTGAGGCAGCGCGGTCTTGGGGAGCCACTGCGTTGGGCGGCTTTGCCGACTTGAAGCAAGTGGCGTGGTTTCCCCCATGAGCGACTGCCGAAAGGCTCTGCCGACTTGAGAGAACTGGCGTGGGAACCCCACGCCACTTGTTCCACTTGGGGAAACCCCAAGACCCACAAGGGGTGATGCTCCTGCGTCGCTAACGCTACGCTAACGGCAGTTCCTCTTTGGGGGAACCACCAAGACCCTTTGGGTTCAGCACTTTGCTATCGACGGAAACCGCCTTCGCGCCAGCGTCTCCCCTTTGGGAGAAGACAGCAAGTGCTTCACCGGACTGCCTCACCGCAGTGGCTCCCCGTTGTAGCAACTGGCGTCGCGTCTCTACTCAGCACTCCTTAGCCTTAAGATTTTGCTCTGTAACTCGACCTTAATCCATTCTTGTCAGAATATAAAGAATGATTAAGAAAAGTGGTGTGCAGAACAATATGATTAAGATGCTAGCTCAAGGCTTGACTGGAATTGAGGCAAGATTACACATAGATTGGATTCTAGTAAATTCCTGCTTACAATTTGCGATTTGGGGATCGTTCTCTGTTTTGCTCGCTGAAATATTAAGAGATAGCTACCATGCTTTGTGTCACCAAGTCAGTTGGCTTTCTAAGTGGCACAACAAGCATCATATGGCATATCGCCGCGATTTATCAGTAGTTTCCCTCAAAGCCTACCAAGATTCCCAGCTTTACCACGACATTTTAGAGTCGAGTCTATTGGTGGCAGTTTTAACAGTAGTTGCTTTGGTTGTCCATCAAATAGGGTTATGGTTAGGAGTAGTCTATGCTTTCACTTTCTTGTTTGGCGCATCCCTGCGGTATTTTCAAGGGACAATTGATACAGACTATAACCATCTACCCGGCCCTCTAGAAACAATTCCATCCATTTGGTGGGTGAATCGGTCTTACCATTGGCGACATCATTTTGATGATGTCAATGCTTACTATAGTGGTGTCTTTCCGTTAGTGGATAAAATACTTGGTACAGGACTGTCTCTCAAGGGTAAAACCGTTGCTTTAACTGGTGCTTCAGGAACTTTAGGACAAGCATTGGCGGCTGAACTCCTAAAACATAACGCTAAGGTAGTAGCATTAACTACTAACCCAGAAAAATTAGCAACGCAAACTGGATTAAAAGTGGTTTCCTGGCAGTTAGGTAATGAAGCCGAACTGAAGGCTAGTTTAGAAAAAATCGATATTTTGATTATCAACCACGGAATCAATGTCTACACTAGCCGTACACAGCAGGCAATTAGTTCTTCTTATGAAGTCAATGCTTTTTCAGCATTGCGGTTGATGGATATATTTTTAACAACTGTAACAGGACCACAGGCAAAGGCAACTAAGGAAATTTGGGTGAATACTTCTGAAGCTGAAGTTTCCCCTGCTCTCAGTCCGCTGTATGAACTCAGCAAAAGGACTTTGGGAAATATTGTCACCCTCAAACGGTTGGATGGGGATTGTATAATTCGTAAGTTAATTCTTGGTCCGTTTAAGAGCCAACTCAATCCTTACGGAGTCATGTCAGCACAGCAAGTAGCTCGTGCCATTCTGTTTTTGGCGCAACGAGACTACCGAAACATTATTGTGACGGTAAATCCTCTCACCTATGTGCTTTTTCCCTTGAAGGAAGCTAGTACGTGGCTATATTACCGAATTTTTAGCAGAACTACAAAGAATCAGTAATCTTACAGGTTAAGAGTATTCCATAAAGAAGATGGCTTAATAGCGATCGCGCTGTATCCTTTGCTCAGTGCATGACAGTATTTTTCATCTTTATGGCTCTTAACCTATAGATAATATGACTCACTAATTTATTTAATTATTGAAGGCTTTAAGCTCACCTTGACATGACTACTAGCCCAGCATACATTAAGAAATGTGTAGTAAGTTAAAGTTATAAGTTCTATAAGCAGTCTAATTAGGATCTATAAAATTTTTACGTAAATAGCAAAGTATCCAGCAAAAAATAATACATATATAGCAATAACCAACAAAATGTAATATGTGTAGTATAATTCGTTTGTTAGAGCTTGACAACTGAGTGGCAGCGATAGTACTTATTGAATAACGAGCGTTCGATATAAATAAACCCCCAAATCATGCCGAAGATTGTTGACCATGACCAATACCGCAAAGAATTGCTTGCCAAGTGCTTTGATTTATTTGCCCAAACAGGCTATGGTTCCATCACCATGCGCCAAATTGCTCAAGGGTTAAATGTTTCTACGGGTACGCTGTATCACTATTTTCCTAGCAAACAAGCTTTGTTTGAACAATTGGTAGAGGAGATCAATCAGCAAGAAATACTAACAGCAATGGCTGAGTTAGGAGGAAGGCAAACGCTCCAGGAAACTATGGATGCACTAGGGAAATACCTTTCTAAACATGAAGATTATTACATTAAATTGCATTATATCTTAGTTGATTTTTGTCAGCATCAAGACTCTAAACAAATGTGGGGAAGTGGAATTTTTCAGCGGGTTGATGAGCGTTGTCAGCAAGCAGTTAGAGATGTTTTGGGTATTGAAGATTCAACTTTGATATCTTTTGTATTGCTCCTAATTGACGGGTTAATTCTCGAAAGACTGTTGGGAAATGAAAAAATTTCTTTTACCGATCAGTGTAATTTACTGGGTAAAATGCTGACAGCGTATTTGCAGCAATATCCATCTAATCAAAGGTATAAATCGGAATCATATTCAGCCAATTATTCATGAGTCAAAATGTTGATTTACTAATAAATAATTAAATTTATATAGAGGATATAGAAATGGGTGAAAGACTGTTATTTAAACCTGTAAATAAAGGATTAATTGCATTAGTAATTGCGGCGACTGCGATTACAGGTGGAATTGTTATTTATGGGATTTCACGATTCGGGCAAATTGGTCAAAAAGCCTCTTCTGAACCTGTAGAAACGACCCAGAGCGCGCCAAAAGTGACAGCCTTGGGCAGGCTGGAACCAGAAGCAGAGGTAATTAGCTTATCCGCACCGTTGGTTTTGGATGGCGATCGCGTTGCCCAAATCCTAGCCAAAGAGGGAGAGATTGTTAAAGCCGGACAGGTAGTGGCAATTTTAGATTCACGAGCTCGCTTGCAAACTGCGGTACTGCAAGCCGAAAAACAAATCAGAGTCGCCCAAGCTAAACTCGCTCAAGTGAAAGCTGGTGCCAAAGCTGGAGAAATTGAAGCGCAACAAGCTAGTGTTGAACGCTTACAGGCCCAGTCGCTAGGAGACAAAACATCTCAACAAGAAACCATCGCTCGACTAGAAGCACAGTGGCAAGGAGATAGAATAGCTCAAGAAGCAACAATCAAAAAGCTGGAAGCAGAACTCAAAAATGCCCAAGCTGAATACGAACGCTATCAGCAGCTATCCTCCCAAGGAGCAGTATCTAATTCTTTATTTGACAGTAAGCGCTTGAGTTTGGACACTGCACAACAGCAACTCGATGAAGCCAAAGCAGTTCTCAACCGGATTAATTCCACTGCTAAAAGACAACTAGCTGAAGCCAAAGTAGCACTCAACCGCATTAATGCCACCGGTAGTAAGCAAGTCAGCGAAGCCAAAGCCACACTCACCAGTATTGCCGAAGTCCGTCCGGTAGACGTGCAGGCGGCACAGAGTGAAGTTGAAAATGCGATCGCTTCACTCAAGCGCGCTGAAACTGACTTGGAGGCAGCTTACATTAAAGCGCCAATGGCGGGCCAGATTCTCAAAATTCACACAAGAGTTGGAGAAAAGATTAGTAGTAGCGGTATTGCAGACTTAGCGCAAACTGAGGAGATGATCGCAGTAGCAGAAATTTATCAAACTGATATCAGTAAAGTGAAACTCGGACAGCAGGCAGTGATTACCAGTCAAGCATTTCCTGGCGAACTGCGAGGAAGCGTTTTCCATATTGGCTTACAAGTGAATCGGCAAAACGTTTTTAGCAACCAGCCAGGGGAAAACCTCGATAGCCGAGTAGTTGAGGTGAAAATTCGCCTAAATCCTGAAGATAGTAAACGAGTTGCAGGTTTCACTAACTTGCAAGTACAGACAGCAATTGAACTGTAAAACAAAATCAATAAATTTCATCATGTTGAAAGTTATATATATCCTACTTTGCATCCTGGGAACATTTTTGCCTTACTCACAGTTCTTGCCATTTGTCTTAGAGCATGGTTTTGATATCCGGCTTTTTTTTGAGCAGCTATTTGCTAACAGAATTTCTGGTTTTTTTGGCATGGATGTGATTATTTCATCCTTAGTTCTTTGGGTGTTTGTGTTTTGGGAAGGCACGCGTCTGAAAATGCAAAATCTTTGGGTTTACATTGCTTCTAATCTTTTGGTTGGGGTTTCCCTTGGACTACCTTTATTTCTATTAATGCGACAGTTTCAACTTGAACAGCAGACTGACACTGCAATCTCTTAACCGACTTTGATATTGAGGCTGTTGCAAGATGTTTTCCAAATTGTTTCGCAAAACGCCGCTGGCATGGCGGCAGTTAATGAAAGAAAAAACGCGTCTGGCAGTTGCGGTTGCAGGTATAACCTTTGCAGACATGCTGATGTTCATTCAGCTAGGGTTTGAAAGTGCGCTGTTTGATGCAGCGGTGAAACCTCATCGCAACTTAGAAGCAGATTTAGTTTTGATTAGTCCCCAATTTCAAACTTTATTCTCGGTAAAAAGCTTTTCTAGGGAGCGACTGTACCAAGCATTAGCTTATGACGGTGTTCAGTCAGTGAATTCTGTTTATATTGGCACCGGACAGTGGCGAAATCCCCAAACGCGGCTGGAACGCGCCATATTGGTTTGGGGTGTCGATCCGGCAAAACCCCCATTCAAATCGCCCGAAACCAAACAAAACCAAGATCGACTCAAACAGTTGTATCAAGTTCTGTTTGACCAAGCGGGTCGTCCGGAATATGGGACAGTTGCCGATATCTTCAATAAAACAGGTAGCTTTGAGACGGAACTGAATAGTATAGGCATCAAAGTTAAGGGCTTGTTTACTGATGGTGCTTCCTTTGCTGCTGATGGTAATGTGATTACTAGTGATTCAACCTTTTTACAACTATTTCCAGAGCGTCAACGCGATCGCATTGAAGTTGGGTTGATAACTCTCAAACCAGATGCCAATCACGAAAAAGTGCAATCGCAACTTGCCGCAGCACTACCTAAAGATGTCAGAGTCCTAACTCCAGAAGAGTTTGCCAAAGTCGAGAGACATTATTGGGAAACTGGTACTGGCATTGGTTTCATTTTTGGTTTGGGTACAGCAGTTGGGTTCATTGTCGGCATTGTGATTGTCTACCAGATTCTTTATTCCGATGTCTCTGACCACTTACCAGAATACGCCACGCTCAAAGCGATGGGCTACACCGATCGCTATCTTTTAGGAGTCCTTCTCCAAGAAGCATTATTTTTAGCTGTCTTAGGCTTTCTGCCTGGATTCATCCTTTCCTTTGGGTTATATCAGGTCACTTATGCTGCTACAATGCTGCCGATTTTTATGAAGGTAGATCGGGCAATCCGTGTTTGGATTTTAACTGTGATTATGTGTAGTTTTTCAGGAGCGATCGCCATGCGAAAACTACGGGCTGCCGACCCGGCTGATGTTTTTTAGTTTTGAGTAATTACCCAACTCTGCGAAATTCAATTATAAAAATTCTATGTTACAAGAATCTGTACCGATAGCTTCTAGCTCAACACTCTCTGCTGTAGAAACAGTAATTTCCATTCACAATCTCAACCATTACTTTGGTGGAGGTACGCTTCGCAAACAAGTTTTATTCGATATTAATTTAGAGATTAACACTGGCGACATTGTGATTATGACTGGTCCTTCCGGCTCAGGCAAAACTACTTTGTTGACTCTAATGGGTGGATTGCGTTCTGCTCAAGAAGGTAGTTTGAAAATCTTAGGACAGGAAATTTGTGGAGCCAGCAAGCAGGATTTGACCAAGCTTCGCCGCCAGATTGGCTATATTTTCCAGGCGCATAACTTGATGACTTTTCTCACAGCGAAAGAAAATGTGCGAATGTCCTTAGAATTGCATGATGAGTTTCTCAATCAGAATATTGATGCGAAAGCGCTGTCAATGTTAGAAACTGTCGGTTTGGCAGATCGTGTAAATTACTACCCAGAAAATCTATCAGGGGGGCAAAAGCAAAGGGTTGCGATCGCTCGTGCCTTAGTCAGTTATCCTAAGATTGTCTTAGCAGATGAACCCACTGCTGCACTTGACAAAAAATCTGGGCGCGATGTTGTGGAATTAATGCAGAAGCTAGCTAAAGAACAAGGTTGTACGATTTTGTTAGTTACTCATGACAACCGCATTCTCGATATTGCCGATCGCATCGTTTATATGGAAGATGGTCAGCTCAAGAGTGATGAGGTAGATATTAGTGCCAGAATGCATTAGATTAAAGCCTGAACAGCAAACAGCAATTGCGGTACAAATTTCTACTTGGCGTTCTCCTTCACCGTTCGCAAAAGACTGCTTTCAAACATCAATAACAGCTTATCCAAAGTGCTGAAAGTTTCTTTTGCTACTGCTGAGTTTACTAGCGATTGCTTTTTGCAACTAAGACTTAGGGCTGACATTACCTTTGATATTGGTTGTCCAGCAACAAATATTTGTGTTGGTGCTTCGTCATCAACTATCTGTGCTTGAGTATCAAACGTTGCTGCTAATTCTAAATCATCGGGTTGCAGAAGTGCGATCGCCACAATTAATGGTAGTCCACAGGGAGCGCGACGTTATCTTTTCGATGTCAATCCGGGAAATGAAAAAATTTCGTCGTCATGCATGAAAAAAGGACAAGGAATACAGAAATTTTCCCCCTACACCCTACACCCTTACACTCTCTTTCAAGTCAAGAGGCAACAGGTAATTGAACACTCACTGTAGTACCTGTGACTGTGTCAGACTGAATGGATAATTCCCCACCATGAGCATTGACAATACGTTTGGTAATAGCAAGCCCCAATCCAGTACCACTAGATTTAGTAGAAAAGAACGGCTGCGTTAGCTTTGGCAAAATCTCTGGGGAAATTGGCTCACCGCAATTGCAGACATTTATGCAGACTTTATCTAGAGACGAACTGTATACTTTCCATTTAATCACATCTCCTGGTAAGACTGCCTCACAGGCATTGCGGACAATATTAATAAACACTTGTTTTAGCTTATCTCTGTCCCCCAAGATTTTGACTGTAGATAACGCTGGGATAAATTCGATTTGCCGTGAGAGTGCTTCTGGCATCTCACACATTGGCATCAGCAGCTCACAAATGAATTCATTTACATCCAATTCAGACAGCTGCAAGACCTGAGGCTTGGCGTAAAGCAAAATTTCACTCAGCAGATTTTCTAGACGGCTAGCCTCACTAAGTGCTAATGATAATCGCTCTTGAGCGGCTTCAGTCAAAATAGTTTTCTTAAAATACTTTAATCCCATAATCGTTGTGGTTAGGGGATTGCGAATTTCATGCACAATCATCGCTGCAAATTCACCAATAGCTGCTAACCGTTCCTGTTCTAAAAGCTTGGCTTGCACTGCTCGTAGTTCTGCGGTGCGTTTTTCTACCTCAGCCTCCAGGATATGATTAAACTGGCACTGCTGCTGGTAAAGATGATAATGGTCGATCGCTGTTGCCGCACGTTCAGCAAACAGTTCCACAATTTGAATTTCTTCTTTTGTAAATTCCCTTGCTTGCCGATGAAAAGAGCAAACAGTACCGAATACTTGACCTTCGGACGTTTGCAATGGTATCCCCAAATATGCCCGATAACCTGGTGCAGGTTTGCCGTACTCTGGATTAGCTACAGCATCCTCAACAGCTAATGTGCGACCAATTTGAATGACTGTAGCAATTAACCGACCATGCAGCGCATAAACACGGGGTGCATCTTCGGCCATTTCCAGACTACTTGCTAGAACAGTTTCAAAACCCTCTTGGCAAAAGGTAACAACCGTCCAATCCACTCCAATCAGTTCGCTGACTCCGCAAGCAATGTTGTGCAAATAGCTACCCAGTTCACCAGTGCGATAGTTCAAAGAAGACAAACGTGCTATTATCTGCCGCTCACGCTGCCAAGTTGGTTGCAACAACATTTCTTCATCATTGGCTTTGCTCATGGATGTTTGTTGCATGTTTTAGCAAAACTAAGTTGAAAAATCAAATGTTAAATTTTGGATTTTCCAGATATTAACTCTGGATATCCACATAATTTCATGGGAAAATTTTACTAGATAAATGTGTTATTTATGCACAATAAATATGAAATTTTACTTAAGTATATGTAAATTTATACAATAAATAGCAAGCAAAAATTAGGGTGGTTATAGTAAGTGAAGCGAAACAAACCCATAGTCTGATAATAACTTGACTGCTGTAAGTAAGTCGGTGAAAATAAACCTAGCTATGTAACAGAATGTAAAATCGATATAACCCTTGCGATTGCTTCATTCCACTTCGTTCCATTCGCAATGACATAGCGTGAATTATTTCAGCCGTTCTACTTATCTTTATTTACACTTAATCGCTCATAACCTAAAAATTGAAATTTTGCTGAGAAATATTTAAGAACCTTCTAAACAAAATATCAGCTTTCTAGATATCAATCCTTATATATCCATAATTTTTAGATTAATTATTTAAGTAACAATTAGTTTAAAGTTCAAGCCAAGAGCTATATCGCTGATTGATGCATTGAGGAATTTCAATCATGAAATTAAGGGATTTGTTAATACTGAGTTTGTCTTCTCTTGTTTTAGTTAGCTGTGTTCGAGGAGTATCAACTAATCAGTCTAATGAAAGTCCTATAGCTATGAATGCATCTGTTCCCATATCTTCAACTCAGGTACAGCCTTTAGATCGGTCATTACAATCTCAAGAATCAACTGTTATGAAGTCAGGCATGTTTGTTTCTGGAGAACATTCCACTCAAGGAGCAGTCCATATCACTAACAAAGATGGTAAATTCTTTCTAGAACTTGAACAATCGTTCAAGACATCTGAATCAGGGCCAGATTTGGTAGTAATTTTGCATCGTTCAGATAACGTAATTAATTCAACTAAGCCACCATCCTATCCCCTAAAAAAAGAAGACTATATCATTCTTGCGCCCTTGCAAAAATATAGTGGCGCTCAAACATATGCCATTTCTAACAAAATCAATTTAGCAGATTACAAATCTGTTGCTATCTGGTGTCGCAAATTTAATGCTACTTTTGGTACTGCCAATTTGAGTCAGTAAAGATTAATCAACAACTCAACCATAAATCACAAGGAGAAAGTTTATGAAATTAGCAGGTAAAGTCGCCCTAGTTACTGGTAGCAGTCAAGGCATCGGACAGGGAATTGTTCTGGCTCTTGCTCAAGCAGGGGCAAATGTGGCGATCAACTATCGCTCTCACCCAGAAGGAGCAGAGGAAACCTTAGCAAAGGTAGAGGCTATTGGTGGTAATTGTCACATGGCTTCTTGTCCCAAATCGCATGGTTACACAGTTCAGGCAGACTTGGGCAGTGTTGGTGAAGTGCGTCAATTAATCACAGAAAGCATTAACCATTTTGGGAAGTTAGATATTCTAGTAAACAATGCTGGCATTGAAAAACATGCACCATTTTGGGAAGTTACAGAAGCAGATTATGACGCTGTGATGAATGTCAACTTAAAGGGTGTTTTCTTTGCCACTCAAGCTTTTGTGCAACACCTGATTGAAACTAAGCAGACTGGAAAAATCATTAATATTAGTTCGGTGCATGAAGAACTACCATTTCCCAATTTCACTGCTTACTGTGCTAGCAAAGGCGGGATGAAAATGCTTGCTCGTAACTTAGCAGTTGAGTTGGGTGCTTTGGGTATTACGATTAATAATGTTGCACCAGGAGCAATAGAAACTCCGATTAATACCAAGTTGTTGAACGACCCAGAAAAGTTGGGCGCGCTATTAAAAAATATTCCTCTTGGTCGCTTGGGTCAACCGCAAGATGTCGCTTCTCTAGTGACATTTCTGGCTTCTTCTGATGCTGACTATATTACAGGTAGCACTTTCTTTGTGGATGGTGGACTACTTTGGAACTATCAAGAACAGTAGCGAGAAAAAACTATGCCAGATTCATCCCTATTTATTCCAGTTATCCTCGGCACTCCCCGTCAAGGTCGCCAGAGCGATCGCGTTGCTAAATTTATCGTTGAGCAGGTTGCAGCACGCGATCGTCTAGAAACCGAACTCATCGATATTAGAAATATTGCGATCGCTACAGATGATGCAGGTGAATCGCTCAAAGACCCTCAATTTTCTGCAACTATTGACCGAGCAGATGGATTAATTATTGTTGCACCAGAGTATAACCACGGTTATCCAGGTTTGCTCAAACATATACTTGATACCTGCCTCAAAGAATACATTCATAAAGCCGTGGGACTGTGTGGCGTTTCAGCAGGCCCTTTTGGTGGCACAAGGGTTATTCAAAACCTCCTACCTGTGATGCGGGAGTTGGGGTTAGTAACTATTTTCTATGACCTCAACTTTAGCAACGTTAAGCAACTATTTGATGAATCGGGCAATTTGATTGACAAACCAACTTACATCCGCCGTATGGAAAGGTTTATGGACGAATTAGTTTGGATGTCAACTGTCCTCAAATATGGGCGACAAGAAGTCAGCCTAGATAAAAAAGATAGTATCCAAGTTAACACCCATGCCAACAAGCCCTGCCCAGAAATAGCTGTTCGGATGGGTACAGATGCGATAGATACCGTCCTGAAAGTTAGTAATAATGCTCAGACTGGTGAAGTGGAAGCTACAGCAGTTACTTAATAGCAGTTCTCCAAAAGACAGTAACAGAAGATGACGCAGTGAGTCCAGTGCTGCAAAGAGAAGTTGCCAGGAAAAGCCAGTTGCTTGCAAAGAGAAGTGCGGTCTTGGGCTTTGCCCAAGTGGAGTAACTTCGGGGGGTTACCCCCGTTATGCAAACTGGCATGGTTTGCCTTTAGCAGTAGCAGTATTCAAAAATGCAGTGTATCTTTCGCTGCGGCTATCGTCAGCCAGATTTAATTAAAAGGCAATGGTCGTTGAGCAACAAGTTACCCAATTCCTAGTGCATATGAGTGAGGAAATTACCATGACTGTTAATCAAAAAGGAATATTCCAGCAACCAGGACAAGGTTCTTCCTATTGGGTGCTTGGGGATTTGTATACTTTTAAAGCTGTAGGTGAAGATACTGGTCAAGCCTATGCTCTAGTTGAAATTATTGTTCAACCGCAAAGCGGTACACCTCCCCACATTCATAGTCACGAAGACGAAGCTTTTTATATTCAACAGGGAGAATTGGAATTTCAGCTTGATGAGCAAATAATTCTAGCGACTCCTGGAACCTTTCTCCATTCTCCCAAAGGACAACTCCATAGGTTTACAAACATTGGTTTAGAGCCAGCAAAATTGCTGTGCTGGGTCACGCCCGCAGGGTTAGAAAAGTTTTTCATAGAAGTAGGTGTGCCAGTCTTAGAGAGGATGTCATCACCTACTGTCAGTCCCGCAGACATCGAAAAAGTTTTAGCTGCTGCTTCGAGGTACGGTCTAGAGATTATTCTTCCACCTACTGAATCTTCGGGCGTTGTATAGTTGCGGGATGATTTAGCAACTTCTAAAATTCTCCCCCTGCTTCCCCTGCATCCCCTGCCTCCCCTGCTTACCTCAATTCATCCCACTGTTATGCAACGCCAATCTTCGCAGGTATAATCCAGTCTGACACGATTAAATGCGATCGCAATTTTGCTAGTTATGTATCCAAGAATTCCTGATTTTTTCTTGGTATGAGGAAAATTGGCATTGGGATAAACACTATCACTACTCAATACAGTAAATGCAGCGTAAACTGCTGCTTTAGGCGGTTTATATGCCGCTATTGCAACAGATTTACTCAATTTCTTCACAACGGATTAACAGCTTTTCCATTGCCTCTGCTAGGGAAATCAACTCTGTCCATGAGGAACCACTAACTAAATTTTGGGCATGAGCTAAGCGGTTTCGCAACTGTTCGGCAGATTTCAGGAAGCGTTCGCCAAAACGTTTCGATTTCAATTCGAGTTGTTGGAGAAGTTCTGCTTGATTTAAAACCAACTCTCGTTTATCACAAAATTGAAGGTAGTCTAACAGATCCATTGCTTCGTTTCTTTGCTGACTCTCTTGCCATAGGCGTTGAGCAACTTCTAACCGCTCAGGTTTGAGAACTTTTTGCCAAGAATCTTGGGGATAGTAGATTCGCACCAACCGCAGCAGATTCATTTCTAACAGTGTCACCAAACCAAACAACAGCATTCTTGCTGGGGCTTTCTGTAAGTCCCCACATGTAACAATTCCACTTACCTGATTGCAATCTAAGACAAACAATCGCGGAGTTTGTTGCAGGATGGGTAGCAGCTTGATCAGAGGGGTGGAAATGGCGATGAGTTCTTTGGGATGAAACACTCGTTGATAATCACTGCATTTACCGGATTTAGCTTGCATCAAACTAGAGCGTTCGATATAGCCAGTGATGGTATCTTCCTTTTCAATTCCAACAACATCAAAATCCTGTGCCTGCATCCAATGTAGCACCTCTGTTACCTCTGCCTCAGCCGATACAGCTTTCAGAGGTTCTGCCACATATTCAATTGTGATGTTGTTCTCAAATAAACTCCGCAGGTCTTGAGAACGGGATTTTAGCTGTTTCATCTGCCCTTAGCCATAAGACATCAGCAGGATAAGTATTTCATGGAAGCTCACTTCGTGTCAGTGCAAGCTATGAACTCCTGTAGATGCCATCTGACTGGAGTTTAGCGAAAAATTCAAAGCTAATGCTTGTTTCAGCTTTATGTAGACGAGTTGCTTATAAAGCAATACAGTTCAGTTAAACATTTCTTTCTTCTCTGTGCGTGCTTGGCGTTCTCCTTCAGAGAAGGCGGTACTCTGCGGCTTCCCGCAGAAGCGTCTACGTTAAAAAATTTGACTTTGACAAAGAGTTTTAGCCTTAACTGAACTGTATTGGCTTATAAAAAGCAGTTTTAATCTCAACAATTTTATAGTTTGGTTTCATCTCCAAGATGAAGATACAACTTGAATTTTGATTAATTTAACAAAACTTCAAGCGCCCAGACCATAAGAGCCTGAGCGCTTGAATTATAGGTTGCAGACAAATTTCTGCTAGGTAGCAAAATTAAGCAGGCATCATTTGCATCGATCTACAAGATTCTGCACACCTGCGGCAAGCAGCAGCACAATCCATCATCATTCGATCGTCGCTCATTTGTTCGCAAGCCATTGCACAGCGATCGCACATTTCAGCACAAAGCATACAGGTGCGTCCCATGAACTCAGAACCACCCATCATCATATTCGTACACATCATGCACATTTCAGCGCAGTCACGCATCATGCCCATCATGCCCATGTCCATGTACTGACCACCCTTGCTCATGCAATAAGCCATGGTTTCCATGCACATTTTGTGACAGTCCATACAAGCGTCTATGCAAGTTTGCATTTCGGGAGTTATGGATTCGGTCATCATCATCATCATAGGAAATACCTCTTGATTTATTGATGTCTTGGTAGTGTCCTTTAAGGACTACTCATAACAGTAATCTTATCTTTTTAAAGAGTCAATGGGGTTTTTTCTTACATATTTTATAAATCAACAATTCCGATATAATTACCGATCATTAAAGCTAATTCCACATAAATTAGTGTTGTTTTTTTGATAGTTCTTGCTCAGTCAATGTTGTAATCCCGCGTTGACTGTGGGAGATTGGAAAAGCAAATAATTATCTAACTTGAGTATCGAAATAAAGACTTAAGATTTAGCTAAATAACGATGTCATACTTTTTTAACAAATGCCGAATCAGCAGCAATTTATTAACTTCTATTAACTTGAAGTTAGGTACACATTAATATTTGGATAACACCCTAAAATGGACGCGATCGCCCCTGTAGAGAAGTTTCATAAAACCTCTCTACTTTTAAGATAGGGTTTATGCCCAAAATGGGCACAATAAGGGAATAAAAATATCTCTTTTCCACCCCCTATTCTTAGTTGAGAGCGTTCTCTAAATCAGCTTGCAAATCTAGTGGATGCTCAATTCCTACAGAAAGACGAATTAAATTATCCTTAATTCCTCTTTTAAGCCGTTCTGCTTCTGGTAGAGAACCATGAGTCATTTTGGCAGGATAGCAAAGCAGCGACTCAACCCCTCCCAAACTCTCTGCTAGTAAAAATAACTTGGTTCGGGAAGCGAATCTTTCCACCTCAGCAAAACCACCTTTTAATTCCAAACTAATCATCCCCCCAAAGCCAGACATTTGTGCTTTTGCTAGTTGATATTGTTCGTGACTGGCTAACCCTGGATAATAAATTCGCTCGACTTTAGGATGCTTTTCTAAAAATTTAGCCAAAAATAAAGCATTTTTTTCATGTTCCCGCATTCGCACAGCCAGAGTTTTAATTCCGCGCAGCACTAGCCAGCTATCAAAGGGACTAGGAACCGCTCCGATCGCATTTTGATAAAACTTCAGTTCGGTGTATAGTTGCTCGTTAGATGTAACAACTGCCCCACCAATAATATCGCTGTGTCCCCCTAGATATTTAGTCGTGCTGTGAACGACAATATCAGCACCTAAATCTAACGGTTTTTGAAAATAAGGACTAGCAAAGGTATTATCTACTACTAAAAGAATGTTGTGTTTACGAGCAATATTTGCTAGTGCAGCTATATCAACAATTTTTAACAATGGGTTGGTGGGAGTTTCAACCCAAATTAGCTTAGTATTGGGCTGAATGGCAGTTTCAAAGTCATTCAAGTTATCAATATCAACATAGGTGGTTGTCACACCCCAATTTTTGACGACTCTCTCTAGTAAACGATAAGTACCACCATATAAATCATCACCAGCAACAATGCGATCGCCATTTTTAAGCAGACTTAATACAGTAGTAGTGGCAGCTAATCCAGAAGCAAATGCTAAACCAAATTTTCCATTTTCAATCGATCCTAAAGCTTCTTCTAAAGCTGTGCGAGTCGGGTTTCCCGTGCGAGAATATTCATATCCTTTGTGCTGACCTATCGCTTGTTGCTCATAGGTAGAAGTCAAATAGATTGGTACAATTACTGCACCAGTCTGGGGGTCTGGTTGTTGTCCTTCATGAATCGCTCTAGTTTCAAATTCCATTATTTTCTCTTGATTCTTCTTGGGTTTGACTAATCCAATATCTAATTAAGTCGGCTCTAGTAATTAATCCAATCGGAACATCTTGGCGCGTAATAATAATACCTGTTGTCCCTGATAAAAGCACTCGATAAGCCTCGGAAACATCGACTTCTTCATCGAGAATTGGCAGCGGTTTCCCCATAACTGCTAGAACTTCTTGGTTAGAAAAATTAATTCCATCATGGAGAAATTTCATTAAAGATGCTTCATTCAGGCTACCTACTACATGGTTATTATCAATTACAGGTAACTGCGAAATATTCAGCTTTTGTAGCAGGTTTGTTGCTTGGCTCAAGGTATCGCGAGGACTGACAGTAACTAAAGAAGGAAAATCAGTTTTTTGAGCTAAAATTTCACCAACTTTGATAGTTCTTACTGTTTTACCTTCCCAAAAACCGTTTTCCTGCATCCAGACATCAGAGTAAATTTTATTAATGTAGTTTCTTCCAGTATCTGGCAACAATACTACAATATATTTTGGCTCTAATAATCGAGCTGCATACTTGAGCGCTGCGGCTACTACTGTACCGCAGGAACCTCCAACTAGTAAGCCTTCCTCCCTGGCAAGACGACGAGCCATATTAAAAGACTCTTTGTCACTAATCCGAACCATTTCATCAACTAATTGGCGATTAAAAGTCTTGGGAATAAAGTCTTCACCAATACCTTCAACTTTATAAGATTTGGGAGTATCTCCTGATAAAATAGAACCCTCCGGATCTGCGCCGACAATCACAATATTTGGGTTTTGTTCTTTGAGATATTTGGCAACTCCTGAAATAGTGCCACCTGTTCCCATACCTGCAACAAAAACATCAACTTTGCCATTACTATCTATCCAAATTTCTGGGCCAGTTGTTAAGTAATGAGCAAGAGGATTATTTGGATTTTCAAATTGATTTGGTCTGTACGCTCCTGGTATTTCTTTGGCGAGTCTTTCTGCGACACCGTTATAACTTTCTGGCGAGTCGGGTGCTACAGATGTGGGCGTTACAACTACTTCTGCACCATAAGCTTTGAGCAGGTTGATTTTATCTTGGCTCATTTTATCGGGCATTACAAATATGCAGCGATATTTTTTTACTGCTGCAATTAGTGCTAGTCCTACCCCTGTATTGCCTGCTGTGGCTTCAATTATGGTTCCTCCTGGTTGCAGTTGACCTGCTTGTTCTGCTGCTTCAATCATGGCGAGGGCAATTCTATCTTTGGTACTACCGCCAGGATTTAGATATTCTACTTTGGCATAGATAACGGAGTGAATATCTTCTGTAATTGTGTTGAGTCTGACTAATGGAGTTCTACCAATCGTTTGCAAAATGTTGTCGTAAGTAGTCATGGTTACTCCTTACTGAAAAAGTGGTTATGGGTCTTTCATTTTGATGAATTAAGTTTGGGATGTTGAAACTAACCGCCAAGGCGCAGAGAGAAGACTAACCTAAGTCTTTAATTAATTTTTAATTGAAGCAGTTGATTGCAGTTTGACTAATCTGTCGGCAGCGGCTTGGAGGGTTTCTGGTTTTTTGCTAAAGCAGAAGCGGATGAATGATTGTCCTTTCTCTGGTTGGCTGAAAAAGCCGGAACCAGGAACTACGGCAATACCAATATCTTTAATTAAGTGGTTAGTAAATTCGAGATCGTTTTTGTAGCCAAATTTAGAGATATCTGCAAAGACGTAATAGGCTCCTTTAGGAATGAAATAAGGAATTTCCACTCTATCTAGAATCTGTAAAATGCTGTCTCGCTTTTGGTGGTACAGTTTGGCTAGTTCTTTATAATACGATGGTGGCAGTTGCATAGCGACAACTCCAGCTCTTTGTAATGGTGCAGGGGCACCGACGGTTAAGAAGTCGTGGACTTTACGAATGGCTCCTGTCAATTCGGGGTTTGCCAAGATGTAGCCTACGCGCCAGCCGGTGACGCTGTATGTTTTGGAAAGACCGTTGATGGTGACAGTGCGTTCTTCCATACCGGGAAGAGTCGCTAAGGCAATATGTTGAGTTTCATCATAGAGGATGTGTTCGTAAATTTCGTCTGTGAATGCTAGTACATCCCACTTCTGACAAAGTTCGGCAATTAGAGTGAGTTCTTCACGGGTGAATACTTTGCCTGTGGGGTTGTGAGGGGTGTTGATAATGATGGCTTTGGTATTGGCGTTGAAAGCTTGACGCAACTGGGTTTCATCAAATGTCCAGTCAGGGGGATGCAGTGTTACGTATCTGGGTGTGGCACCAGCCAAAATTGCATCGGGGCCGTAGTTTTCGTAATACGGCTCAAATACAATCACTTCATCACCCGAATCGATGGTTGCTAGCATTACAGATGCCATTGCTTCTGTAGCACCACAGGTAACGGTGATTTGTGTTTCTGGATTAATGTCTAAACCTAGATACCAGCGGACTTTGTTAGCAAGCGCTTCCCGAAATTGGCGATCGCCCCAAGTAATTGCATACTGGTTAATATCTGCCTCTATTGCTTCATAAGCTGCCTGTTTTAACTCTGGCGGACAGGGAAAATCAGGAAACCCCTGCGCCAAATTCACTGCACCATATTGCAGTGCTACCCGTGTCATCTCCCGAATCACGGACTCTGTGAACTGGTTTGCCTTCGCTGATATTTTTTGGCGCTGAATCTCTGTCACCTGCCTTCTCCGTTCTTCTTTACTACAGTTATCTGGAAATTGCTGAAATTCAATAAAATACATAAAATCTATAAGTTTACAGTAGTATACTCAATTTCCAGAACTGAAAGAAATGCAAGTCTTGAACTATAAACTGAATTCCTGATACATTATTGATAAAAATTATTAATTATTGAAGGTACTGCACCAGAATCATTATGAAATCTCTGCACCGTCCCGATCTATATGGCTGGTCTACTTTCAACCCTGCAAGAAATATCGATTTCAATGGGATTGCCTGGATTCGTCCAGATGGCAATATCTTGATTGACCCAGTAGCCTTATCAAATCACGATTGGAATCACCTGCAATCCCTCGGTGGTGTGGTTTGGATTGTACTAACTAACTCAGAGCATGTCAGGGCAGCTAAAGAAATTGCCGATCAAACCTATGCCAAGATAGCTGGCCCAGTAGCAGAAAAAGACTCTTTCCCCATACATTGCGATCGCTGGCTCTCTGATGGTGATGAGTTAGTGCCAGGACTGAAGACAATTGAACTCCATGGCTCTAAAACTCCTGGTGAATTGGCTCTGCTACTAGAGGAAACGACTTTGATTACAGGAGATTTAGTGCGGGCACGTAAAGCAGGTAGCTTGACTATTTTGCCAGATGACAAGTTGCTGAATCGGGAGCAAGCAGTTGCTTCTGTGCAAAGGCTGGCACAATTAAATCAAGTAGAAGCAGTTCTAGTGGGAGATGGCTGGCCAGTCTTTCGGGACGGACGCGATCGCCTTAAAGAACTAGCGGCTACATTGATAATTCCTAATTCGTAATTACGATTTATTCTTAGTTGATAGCTTTGGTGCTGTCTTCTTCGATATTGTTTACACTTTTCACTTGCCAAATAAGCTTTTCTAAGACACAAATACCCGGTTTCTCTAACAAGTCGGGTATTTTATTGTTCATGCATAATTTAGGACTACTAAATTTAATTTGCATGAGTACTTTACTGATTGCGATCGCTTTATAAAACATTATCTCAAATAATTATATTACCACTCATATGTTTCTATAAGCTCTAGCTAAAGACAGATATTTTTTGTTTACCAATAGTCTTTATGTATTTATTGTTTTATTTATCACATTTACAAAATCTCACCACTTGTCATAGGGAGCATCCCACTTTTTTGCATGTCATTGCGAGCGAAGCGTTCGCTGAAAGCGTTCTCGCAGAGTAGCAATCGCAAAGTCCTCCAACTACGAGCGAGTCCATGCGATTGCTTCGTCGTTCCTCCTCTCTACGAGACGCTACGCGAACGCAATGACAGCTATTCTCTCATTGCAAAATAAAAAGTGGGATGCATCAATTGTCATATCCTCCTTTTCCAAATTTACACATTACTTAAACATGACTTTAGTCATGCTGAAATTATGACTTTATTCCAATGTGTGTTCTTATTTAGTGTTTTAAACTCATAGCAATACAGCAAACTAATTTATTCGCGAACAAGCAAGACCACCTATAGTTTCACGGGTACTTTTCTTAATGAAAAAAACCTTTGATTTTAAATATATTTTTAAATATTAGGTTGAATCAATGTTCGCAAATTATTTAGTAATGTTGTAGAAAAAATCAAATTTAACTGATAGGAGATTACATTATGAAACGCATCCTAATTGGTGCTTTACTTGCTCTACCACTAGCACTTGCTTCTTTCCCATCACAGGCATCGGCAGCGAAGATTGTTGTCAGACCTGTAGTTAAACCTAAAGTTGTTCGCCGCCCAGTTGTTCGCCGTCCAGTTGTTCATCGTCCAGTTGTCCGTCAGAGGTTGATTCCTGGGCATTGGGAAAACACACGAAATGGTCGGCACTGGGTTCCTGCTCGCTATGTACGATATTAATGTATATGGCACTGATACTGTAGTTTGTCGCTGATTCACTAGAAATTAGACTGAAAGACCCAAATTCTCGACTTTTCGGTGAAGTCGGGAATTTTCTTTTCCAAAGATTTAGGACTGCTATGGTATCTTTATTAGTTAATTAAATAAATCATAAATATATATTAAAATTGACTATTTTTTAAGAACATTTTTATGTTTATCCTTGAAGATTGTAAAGCCAAATGAAAATAAGAGAGCAAGAGTATTGCAAAAATACAGAGATTTATTGAGTTGACCGTCTCTTAATTGAAATAATGGTCTAAATACTGCAACAATGGCTAGAAATGCCTGTGAATTAATTCGCTAGCAGTGAAAAATCCATGACGCAGTATCAATATCAAGTTGGAGGTAGTCTACCCCTAGATTCGCCCACCTACGTCACCCGTCAAGCTGATGCCGAACTCTATGAGAGTTTAAAAGCGGGGGAATTTTGTTATGTCCTCAACGCTAGGCAAATGGGCAAATCTAGCTTACGGGTGCATGTTATGCAACAATTGCAACAAGAAGGAATTACTTGTGCTGCGGTTGATATCACTGCAATCGGGACATCAGGTATTACTCCACAAGAATGGTATGCCGGGATTATTGACAGTCTTGTAGGAAGTTTTGAGCTTTATAATGATTTTGATTTAGATAACTGGTGGTTAGAGAACGATTTACTATCGCCAGTGCAGCGGTTAAGCAAGTTTATTGAAACAGTTTTACTGAGGACAATTGCTGGTAAAATCGTCATTTTTATTGATGAAATTGATAGTATTCTCAGTATTCAATTTAATTTAGATGATTTTTTTGCAGTTATTCGAGAATGTTACAATCGGCGCGCAGACCAAGCAGCATACACTCGCCTCACGTTTGCATTGCTAGGAGTATCTACACCCTCCGATTTAATTGGAGATAAGCGACGCACGCCATTTAATATCGGTCGAGCAATAGATTTAACAGGATTTCAACTCCCAGAGGCACAACCGCTAGCAACAGGACTAACAGCACTAGGTGACTCGCAAGCATTAATGCAAGTTGTGTTGGACTGGACAGGAGGACAGCCTTTTTTAACTCAAAAAGTTTGTAAGTTAGTTGTGCAATATGCCAAAGAAACTTCGTTCGGAAACCCGTCAGAAATAGTAGCTCATATTGTCCGCGATCGGATTATTCAAAATTGGGAAATTCGAGATGAACCAGAGCATTTGAGAACAATACAGAATAGAGTTTTACAAAGTAGCGAACAGCGTACTGGCAGATTATTAGCTTTAGTTCAGCAAATTTTACAACAAGGAGAAGTAGAAGCTGATGATAGCCCAGAACAAACAGAACTGCGATTAACAGGATTAGCAGTCAAGCGTAGTGGTATGCGAATTTATAACCGCATTTATGAAGAAGTATTCAACCAGGAATGGTGCGAACAAGAACTAGCAAAACTCCGCCCTTATGCAAGTGAAATTAATGCTTGGATTGCCTCTGAGTCTCAAGATGAGTCGCGCCTATTGCGGGGACAAGCTTTGCTAGAAGCTTTACAATGGTCAACTGGTAAAAGTTTGAGTAGTTTAGACTATCAATATTTATCTGCTAGTCAAGATTTTGCCAACAGAGAAGTACAAGGCGCATTGGCAGCAGAACAAGAAGCTAACCAGCTATTGGCACGGGCACAACAACAAGCAGAAAATGCTTTGGAGACAGAAAGGCAAGCTAATCAGGTATTAGCATCTGCACAAAAAAAGGCTAGGCGGATTTTGTTTTTTACTGTAATTGGAGCAATTGTTTCTTTAGCCCTGGCTGGATTTGGTTTGCAACAGGCACAACAGCAAACTAAGGTAGCGCGAGATAAAACAGCAGAAGCTAAACAAAAAACTGATGAGGCAAATCAAGCACAAGAAAAATTGCAAATATCTTTACAGCAATTACAAAATGCAGAAATAAAATTAGATGAAACTCTTCAAAAACAAGAGGACGCTTTAAATAAAGCAGAAACAGCTGATAAAAAAGCTCAAAAATCAGAAGAAAAATCCCTAGCAGCTCAACAAAAATTACAAACAGTAACTCAACAAGCACAGCAACAACAAACGCAACTAAATAAGGTTAATCAAGAATCACAACAAAAAACTGCACAACTCAATAAAATTCAACAAGAAGTTGAACAAGCTAAATCACAGGTAGCAATAGAAAAACAAAACGCTGAAAAAGCAAAAATAGATGCTGAAGTAGCACAAAAAGAAGCAAAAAAAGCACAACAAGAAGTACAAGCAGCCCAAAACGCGCGTCAAGAAGCCCAAATAGCAACACGCTTGGAACAATCAGCAACAAGAATATTGCAGTTATCTCAGTATCCTCTTCTTTTGGAGAATTTAATCGAAGCGATAGAACCTATAAAAGAGTTAAAAGAAGTCGTCAAAGATAATCGCCCACTCATAAAATACCCAACCGTTAGTCCTCTGCTATCGTTGCAAACTACTCTCGAAAATATCCGCGAGAAAAATCGATTAAGGCATAGCAAAGAGGTCAACAAGGTGGTATTGAGTTCGGACAGCAAGACTGTTGCCACTCTAACAGAGGACGGTGAAGCTAATTTGTGGAACATGCAAGGCACAGAAATTGTTGTGCTTCAGCATAAAGATGATGTCAATAATGTGGTGTTTAGCCCCGACGGCAAGATTGTTGCTACAGCTTCAGACGATGGCACAGCCAAGTTGTGGAACACCCAAGGAAAGGAAATTGCCACCCTCAAGCATAACAAAGCAGTCTACAACGTAGCGTTTAGCCCCAACAGCAAGATTGTTGCTACAGCTTCAGACGATGGCACAGCCAAGCTGTGGAACACCCAAGGGAAGGAAATTGTCACCCTTAAGCATAACGGATTGATCTTCGATGTGGCATTTAGCCCGGATGGCAAGACTGTTGCTACTACCTCAAGTGATGGCACAGGCAAGTTGTGGAACACCCAAGGCAGGGAAATTGCCACCCTCAAACATAACGATAGGGTCTACAAAGTGGTGTTTAGTCCGGACAGCAAGACTGTTGGGACTATCTCAAGTGATGGCACAGGCAAGTTGTGGAATACCCAAGGCAGGGAAATTGCCACCCTCAAGCATAACGATACGGTCAACGATATGGCGTTTAGTCCGGACGGCAAGACTGTTGGGACTACCTCACGTGACGATACAGCCAAGCTGTGGAACTCCCAAGGCAGGGAAATTATCACCCTCAAGCATAATAAAACAGTCAATAATATGGCGTTTAGTCCGGACAGCAAGTTTGTTGCTACAGCCTCAGATGACCATACAGTTAAGCTGTGGAACATGCAAGGTGAGGAAATTACCACCCTCAAGCATAACGATGCGGTCAATGATGTAGTATTTAGTTCGGACGGCAAGTTTGTTGCTACAGCCTCAGATGACCGCACAGCCAGGCTGTGGAATTTACAAGGCGGGAAAGTTGCTTCCTTCAAGCACAAAGATGCGGTCAACAACGTGGTGTTTAGTGCCGATGACAAAACGGTTGCCACTGCGTCCTATGATAGTACTGCTAAGTTGTGGAACATGCAAGGCAAGGAAATTGCCACTCTCAAGCATAATGATGCGGTCTTTAACGTAGCGTTTAGCCCCGATCGCAAAACTGTAGGCACTGCCTCACGTGATGGCACAGCCAAGTTGTGGAACCTAGGACATGAAATTGCCACTCTCAAACATAGCGATTGGGTTTACAACGTGGTTTTTAGCCCCGATCGCAAAACTGTAGGCACCGCCTCACGTGATGGCACAGCCAAGCTGTGGAATCTGCAAGGCGAGGAAATTGCCACCCTCCAGCTGAACGGTGTGGTTTCCAATATTGTGTTTAGCCCTGACGGCAAGACTGTCGCTACTGTATCCTATGACACTACTACCAAGTTGTGGAACCTGCAAGGCGGGGAAATTGCGACTCTCAAGCATGGCGCAGTCTACAACGTACTATTTAGTCCAGACGGTAAGACTGTCGCTACTGCATCCTATAACGGCACTACTGCGTTGTGGAACCTGCAAGGACGGAAAATTGCAACCCTCAAGCATGACCCAGAAATCAAGAACGTGGTGTTTAGTCCCGACAGCAAGACTATTGCTACTACCTTAAGTGACCGCACAGCCAAGTTGTGGAACACCCAAGGCAAGGAAATTGCCACTCTTAAGCATAACGAAAAGGTCAACAACGCCGTGTTTAGCCCAGACGGCAAGATTGTTGGGACTGCCTCAGATGATGGCACAGCTAAGTTGTGGAACACCCAAGGCGGAGAACTTGCCATTCTCAAGCATAACGGAAAGGTCAACAACGTAGTATTTAGCCCAGATGGCAAGACTGTTGCCACTGCCTCAGAAGATGGCACTGTGCGCTTATGGACGCAGGTAGGGGATACTTGGCAGCAGTTTGCTGAATATCAAGGTAAATATGAAGTGTTTAGCCGTGATGGTAAGGAAATTGCGATTTGGGTAGATGATAATACTGTGCAGTTGCGTCCGGTTGAGGGTTTAGATCAACTGCTGGTGCGGGGGTGCGAGTGGCTGAAAGATTACTTTTCTAGTCATCCTGATGTCAAGCAGCAGGTGTGTCCTGCTATCTCATCAAATTGAAGAAAGGCAGAGGGCAGAGGGCAGAGGGCAGAAGGCAAAAGTAACAATTAGTAGCCTTTTAACTTTTTACTCTTGCCTTGTTTGGTCAAGGCGGAAGTCGCTACAGGCTACGCGAAACACGGAAACGTCAAGGCGGAAGTTGCTACAGGGAAGACGGAAGCTCTTACAAGCTGCGCGAAACACGGAAATGTCGAGGCGGAAGTCGCTACAGGGAAGACGGAAGCTCTTACAAGCTGCGCGAAACACGGAAACGTCAAGGCAGAAGCCGCTACAGGGAAGACGGAAGCTCTTACAAGCTGCGCGAAACACGGAAACGTCAAGGCTGAAGTTCTTACAGGGAAGACGGAAGTCGCAAACATCCAAGCGGAAGTCGCTACAGTGTAATACGTTTTACTTTAAGGTTGATACATTTAAGCAAGCAGGGGAGCAGAGGAGAAATTATTTGTATCTTTTATTTGGTGAAATGTAGGAGTTACGCACTGAAGCGAAGCCTAGATCCCCCCTAGCCCCCCTTAAAAAGGGGGGAACTTCTAAAGCCCCCTTTTTAAGGGGGTTGGGGGATCTAAGTGCGTAAGTCTTAATATGGTATAACGCACCACCAAAGACAAGATGTCCATCCCACAAGATTCAGAAAAAGTCGCACATCGCGTTATCTAGAATCATTGTTGCTCATCATCTGACTGGTCAAACTTGTCTAACGCTTCTTTAAGTGCTTGCCGACAAAATTCTGGGTAATTTTCTATACTTTTAATCTTGTCCATCATTGATTGTGGGACTCTGAGAGTTAGTTTTGCGATTAATGGTTCCGCCCTGTCAGTAGTCAGCTTATATGGCTCTAAACTTTCTGGATTGCCTTTAGGGTTAGGCATTGTTGAGAAATATAAATAAAGGTTGAAACCTAAGACGACAAAGGTATAAATAATATTTGTGGGTAGCTGAAACTTTCCACGGCAACAGCTACCCGTGTCCATTAACAAAAACAGACACTTCTATTTTATGTTCACAAGAACCGAACTTGAAACTAGAAACATCAAGGAATTAAAGGAACTGTGTCAAAGGTACAGTATCAAGCCAGTAGGAAATCAAGGCTACAAGACTACCTTTATCACTGCCTTGATGGCATTCCCCAGGATGGCACTTATACAAATGGAAAATGACAAAGGACTGAGACATCCTACCTTTGCTGATGTTCAGAATATTGGGGATGCACTCGACCATATGGAAAACCCGACCGATGAACAGATAGCACTGATTAGGGCATCGCTTGAAGGCAGAAGGATGGATTATCCCTACAGGTATCAACAAGAAAGATTGATGCAACTGTACAAAGCTAAAGTGCTGTTAGAGGAACTGGTTAACGTGCTAGGAACTTAACTTATATCCATCATCTTTTTACAGCATCCATAAAGGTTGTTTGAAAAGTGTTTGGCTGTGATTATAAGCACTTATCGATCCCCCCTAACCCCCCTTAAAAAAGGGGGGAAACTAGAATCAAAGTCCCCCTTTTGAAGGGGGATTTAGGGGGATCTGAAAGTATTTGATACATCAATAGGGACTTTTCAAACAGCGTCTTAGGGGTGCTTTTTTCTTGACTATATTTGTTTTCAGTCAACCCAGTTAAGGGCATCTTTTATCTTACCAGCCAATTCTAACGGGTTGAACGGTTTAGCGATCGCCTCTATCATCCCCAGTTGAGCATAACGCCGACGGTCAGAAGCTTGGATTTTGGCAGTTAACAAAATCACTGGAATTTCTTTGGTCATGGGATTTGCTTGTAGTTTCTCAAAGGTAGTAATGCCATCCATATCTGGCATCATGACATCTAGCAGAATTGCATCTGGTTGGCCAGTCTCGGCTTGAGTTATGCCTTCTTGACCAGAACTCGCCGTTAGCACTTCCCAACCTGCCACCGTTTCTAAGCAAATCTTGGCAACTTCTTGAATATACTGCTCGTTATCAACCACTAGAATTCGCTTTTTTGTCATTACTGCCTTCCTTCTGATACCAATTTTGGATTAACAATATTTACTACAAAGCTGTTCTGTGGAATCTTAAACATTTAGGACTCAGCATTCAGAACTCAGCATTCAGTTGGTTGATGAGTAATTCGCTGAAGTAATTCCATCACTCGCTGTTCAAATTCTTGGGTTGTCACACGTCCTTTGGTTAAAAATTCTGTATGTCCTAATTTGAGACGATTGCGTTCGGACTCGTCCAAATCCTTGGCTGAGTAAATTACTACAGGAATATTACAAAGATGATTGTGCTGCTGTAGCCAATCTACCACTGCAAAGCCATCGCTTTCTGGCAAAATTAAATCGAGAATTATTAAATCGGGATTGACTTGTTGGCTGAGGCGAATTGCTTCTCGTCCAGTTTTGGCTAGGAAGGTTTCAATTTCATGCCTCTCAAACAAGGTGATGAGCAATTCTGCTAAATCGTTGTCATCTTCAACAATGAGAATGCAGACTTGCTTACTGGGTTTAGCTATCGCTTGCTTGAGTGACTGCAACAGATAACTTTCTTGCACAGGTTTACTTACCCAATCAACAAAATCTGCACTTGGTTGAATAGTTGTAGTTGGCTTGTAAACACTACAAATGACAATGGGGATGTCCTTAGTATCTGCCCGTTCCTTTAAGACAGCCATTGTTTCCCAACCATTCATTCCCGGCATCAGCAAATCTAATAAAATGACATCTGGATGTTGGACAGCTGCTAAAGCGATCGCTTCTTTACCTGTAGCCACAGTCACAACCCGATATCCTCCTCGTTCTAGTAAAGTTTGCAGTTCGGTGCGAATGATTTGGTTATCGTCACACACTAAAACGAGTGGGGAGTGGGGAGTTGAGGAGTGTTCTGATTCTATACTTTGGGGAACTGCCAGAATTGGGAGGGTCATGAAAAATGTGCTACCTTCACTCAATGCACTTTCAACCCAGATGCACCCGCCATGCTGTTGCACAATGCTTTGGCAAATTGCCAAGCCCAAGCCAGTACCATCGCGATCGCGGGAATCTGAAGAATCAACTTGTTGAAAACGTTCAAAAATACTGTTGAGTTTATCAGATGGGATGCCGCGTCCGGTGTCTTTGACTGTCAGCAGCACTTCATGTTCTTGTTGTTGAACCGCCAGCCATACAGTTGTGCCCGCAAACGAAAATTTAATGGCATTACTCAATAAGTTGGTCAAGGTTTGTACAATCCGATCTGGATCGGCCCATAACTGCACAGATAAGCTAGAAATGGATAGCGTCACCCCCGCTTTGTTGGCGAGGGGCTGCATAATATTCACTGCTGAATCAATCAATTCAGCAAGGTTGCAGATTTCTCGTTCCATTTTCACTTTGCCAGACTCGATGCGTTCAATGTCTAAAATGTCATTGATCAAGCGTACTAGGCGTTCAGTGCTATCAGTAGCAATTTTTAAGAGACGTTTTCCCTGCTCAGAGTCTGGCTGTAGCAGACCACTTGCTAGCATTCCTAAAGACCCGTGAATTGAAGTCAGGGGTGTGCGGAGTTCGTGACTGACAACAGATACAAACTCGTCTTTCATCCGCTCAATTTGCTTGCGCTCAGTAACATCACGCAAAATTACCGTATAAAAAATTTCTTGTTCTATGTTTAATTTGGATATGGAAGCCTCCGCCGGAAATTCAGTGCCATCCTTGCGACGACCAAATATTTCCCGCCGTTCTCCCATTCTGCGAGCCATATTGGGAGATTTGCCAAAGTCAACTACATGTTGACGATGCACTTGGGCAAAACGCTGTGGTAAGAGTACTCCTAGACTTTGCCCTAAAATTTCTGAGGCAGAGTAACCAAAAATCTTCTCTGCTCCTTGGTTAAATAAGGTAATGCCTTGGCTGGCATCGATGGAAATAATTGCATCATCGGCTATGCCTAAAATACCTTCAAACCGAGTTTGCGATACTCGTAATGCTTCCTGTGTGCGCTGGCGTTCATCTAATTCTGACTGCAACTTTCGGTTGACGGTAATTAATTCAGCGGTACGCTCTGCTACTCTTAATTCCAGTTCGTTATTAGCTTTGTATAGGGCTTTCTCTGTTTGTTTGCGCTCAGAAATGTCACGAGCAACGACTTGAGCCGCTAATTTATCCTGGTAAACCAAAGGAGCTGCAACTACCTCTAAATCAATTGTTGTTCCATCCAACCGCAGCCATTCTTCTTCTAGTAATGGTACTGGCTGTTGGACTTCTCTCAAGTATTGGATTCGTTCCTGAACTAAAGTTTGTGAATTAGGATGTACAAAATCAACTACTTGTTTGTCTATTAATTCTTCGGCTTTAGTTGCACCAAAAAGTTTGATGGCGGCACTGTTTAAAAAAATAAATTTGCCTTCACTTTGGATAAAAATTGCTTCCGGACAGAGTTCTATCAACTGTTTGTAGCTGGCTTCACTTTCTCGCAGTGCATTTTCTGCCAAGGAGCGATCGCGCTGATTTCGCAATGCTACAATGCCATATGCTAAATCAGCTGCTAATTCTTCTAAAAGTTTCACCTCATCGGCATCAAAGGTATTTGCTTCGGTGGAGTATATATTCAACGCACCAAAAGCTATACCATTATCTTTTAAAGGTAAGGCGATCGCTGATGCATAGCCTCGTGAGTTCGCCTGACACCGCCAAATTTCATATTTGGGGTCAGTCAAAATATTCTGGACTATAGATATTTGACCTGTGCGGATAGCTATTCCTGTAGGGCTTTGTCCGCGAACTGTGTCTGACCAAGTGAGGTTGAGAGATTGCAAGTATCCATCTTCGTAACCCGCTTGAGCTACTGGGCGGATACTTTTTTGGGTATCATTTTCGGCAAAACCAACCCACGCCAACCGATAGCCACCAACTTCTACGATAATTTGGCAAATATTCTCTAGCAAATTGCTCTCGTCTTTGGCACGAACAATTACTTTATTGCAATTACTCAATGTCTGAAGCGTTCGATTTAACCGCCGCAGTTCTGCCTCTGCCTGTTTTGACTGCGTAATGTCCCGTGTTATGGCTAACTGCACTACACTGCCATCTTTTTTGTCACGCAGAGGTACTGCATGAGTTTCCATCCAACGGCGATTACCCCGGCAAGTCACAATCTCGAACTGCATAGTACCTTTACTACCCTGACAGACAATTTCGTTCATGGTCCGAAATGTCTCCCGATCTTCTGGAGCAATCAGAGAATAAACTGATTTGCCAATCACCTGTGCGGCGCTGTCTGCCTCAATCATCGTCAGCCCTGCTGGATTCATTTCCAACAAAGTGCCATCGGCTGCCACAATTTTGACGCATTCTGGTTCAGCATCAAATATGACACGCCAATCAGAGGAAAAAGAAGAATTTTCTACCTTCTCTCCCCCTGCCTCCCCTGCTCCCCCTGCTCCCCCTGCTCTCTTCCCCTGGGCTACGCGCTGCCGCAGTTTCATTCGCTCCAAGCGGTTGATAATCCGAGTAACTAATTCTGGCCCGACAAAGGGTTTACTAACAAAGTCATCAGCACCAACGCTGTACACTTGATTGACAATTTCGGCATTGCTGTGAACTGTCAGAAACAAGATGGGTAATTCACTCCAGCGGGGGTCGTTACGTACTACTTGGCAAAGTTCAATACCTTTGGTGTAAGGCATTTCCACATCCAAAATCAATAAATCTGGGGTAACGGCTTCTAAAGTTTCCCAAAATTGGCGTGGATCGTCAAGGGTAATCACTTTCAATCCCCAAGGGCTGAGTAATGTCTGCAATAAAGCGAGAATTTGCGGATCGTCGTCTACAGCTAATACTTTGGCTTCTGCATGGGGTGCTTGTTGTAGTAGTTGCGCGATCGCTTCTCGCACCTGTGCAGTAGGCATGGGCTTTTGCAAAAAGGTATGTCCGCCTTGACGAGCTAATTGTAAACGACTGGTAAAATCTGTTTGGTCTGTAAAAATTAGCACTGGCACAGGTGGTTTGCGTTGAGCCAGTTCTGCTAGCAGGCTAAAGCTATCTTCTTGATGGGGAGAAAAGCTAGGGTCAAGCAGCACCACATGGGGATGCTCTCGGTAAAGGAGATTTCTGGCTGTATCTAGATTGGTGGCACTAATAACTTTGAATCCCTTGTTAACAGATTCTTGTGTTAATTGTTCGGCCAAGATAGCATTGCGGTCAACTACCAATACTAAAGGCAGTTCATCAGCGATCGCTACTGGGGATGCTGTTTCTTGCCCCTTTGCTGCAATTTCCTGACGCAATAGCTTCACCCAATTTTGCACATTTGCTATCTCAGATGGCTTCAAAGTTTTATCAGATTTGAGCAGCAGTTCTATTTTGCGTGCTAGCTTTGAGCCTTCGGCTAAACCAAAAGTACCTAATGAACCTGCCAGGGTATGCGCCTCTTGTGCTGCTTGCGCTCTCAGTTCTGGATTTAAAGCCTTCTGGTTTAAAGCTGCTGCTTGCTCCAGCACTTTCACCTGCTCGTCTACCCGCCCGCTAAACCGTTGCCAAACTTCAGCTACTGCCGTTAATGTCTGCTCCCGCCTGGAAACACTGCTGAGTGAGGAATTAGGAGTTAGGAGTTGTGATTTGTTTTTGCACGCCAGTTGCTTCAAGTTGGCAGAGCCGCCCAACGCACTGGCTCCCCTCTGCCCCTCTGCCCCTCTACCTCTCTGCCCCTCCGCCTCCTCTTCCTGCGGTTTCAGACGATAGCCAATACCATAGACTGTTTCAATTAAATCGCTGGGCGCTCCCACAGATTTTAATTTGTGCCGTAATCCTTTGATATGGGTGCGAACTGCTTCTTCTCCAGGAGTATCTTCATAAGACCAGAGATGTTCCAAAATCATGCTGCAACTAAACACCCGGCGGCTGTTTCGCAAAAATAACTCCAAAAGTCCATACTCTTTGGGAGTTAATGACAATAAGTCTTGCTCATAAGTGACTTCACAACTGCTAGGGTCAAGCCGTAAATTGCCCCACTCTAGTACTGGTTGTGAAGTTGTCCTCCCACGACGCAATAAAGCCCTAACACGAGCAACTAACTCTTCTTCTTCAAAAGGTTTAACTACATAGTCGTCTGCACCTGCATCTAGCCCGATCGCTTTTTCATGACTGCTATCACACCCTGTCAATAATAAAATGGGCATTTGCAGACCACTAGACCGGATTTGACGACAAAGACTGATGCCATCTAGCTTAGGCAGCATCACATCTAGGAGAATTAAGTCATAATCATAAGTTTCGATTAATTCCCAAGCAGCATCACCATCAGAGGCAACTTCAACCGCATAATTTTGATTAGTGAGAACGGCAGTCAACGCATAAGCATTTAACTCGTCATCCTCTACAACTAGAATTTTCATACTAACAGCTTTCCGGAGGCTAAATATTTCCCTAATAACGAGCGAAACAAATAAATGTACAATACAAATTAATATTAATTATTAGTTTAAAAGCATATTAAATAATACGTCTGGTGAGCATTAATTTAATTAACAAATATCAATATTTATAAATTTTTAAGTAAATATTGACCGAGTTAAGGTATAAATAACTGCATTGTTGTTTCTCTTCCCTCCTCAATACCTGCGCCAAAAACTGCATACCATATCGCATTAAATTGTATCTGGGTCGATATTTAATTCACGCAACTTTGCTGCCAAACGTTCTGCTTTTTCAGCTTCCTGTTGTGCCCTTTGTTCTACTTGTTCTACTGTTTCTTCAGGTGTTGGTACTAGTTGCCCATCTCGTGTAAAGAATCGTAATAAACCTTGATAAATTCCCAGATATAAACCTAACTGATGACTCCACAAATGTCCTCGTTCATTTGCTTGTAGAGGTTGATATTCTCCATCGACTAAATGAAATCCAGCAAATTCTAAGGTGTAAGGATCGAACCAAAAATAATCAGGAGTGCGGAAAATATCTTGATAAATTTCTTTTTTTAAACCTCTGTCTGTATTTGCTGTTGAGTCAGACAAAATTTCTATAATTACATTGGGATATTTGCCATCTTCCTCCCAGACTGCCCAACTTTTGCGGGTTTTGCGTTCGCATCCCAGCACTACAAAAAAGTCTGGACCTCGGAAATCTTTTGATTTGAGTTGACGCTGATTGTAATAAATAGTCAAGTTTCCCGCAGCATAAAAGTCATTTCTATCTTTCCACAGCCATTCTAGACATGTTAAAAATAAAATTATTTGTCGGAGATGTAGTTCAGTTTCCAAAGGTGGTTCGTCACTATATAAATCACCAGGGGGAAAGATAACATCTTGAGAGATGCCTTCTTGAGAATCTAATTCCTGAGCAATAGTCATAGAATGGATGCGGCATCAAATATATTTATGGATTTATTTTAGCAGTGTTGTAGTAAGCGATCGCCGATCTTTAGGGTACGGGTAAATACACTCTTCTGTATCAAAATTACTCCTTAACCTCCTACCTCTGCGTTCTCTGCGCCTCTGTGGTTAAAAAACTTGATTAAAGACAGAGGCGCGAGAACACTTGCGTGTGGGAGTTCCCCCTTTAAGGGAAATGTCTGTGACACAAAAAAGCGATCGCTATCCTTGCGAAATTCTTTGTGCTACACTGTAATCGATATCAAACCTCACCGCTAATGAGATAGCTGAAATGAAGTAGTACCAAAGAACTGTTGCATCCAAGCAACAAATGTCAAAGCCCGATAAACACTATAAATTTGACAGGTTACTTCACAATAGTCATGCATTAAAGATTATCACTATTCTCTACATCAAGCTGCTTGAAAAATTGCTGCGGCTGATTTTGTTGTGTGCCTAATCCACCCGTAATTGTTGTGCGGAGATAGGTGGAAATTTGCGAATTGAGGTTTGACAAGAATGCAGAAATCAATATTATTAGCTGAGAATTTAGCCTATGAACTCAGCTTAGAAAGAACCTTGTTTCAAAAAGTTCAAGTGAGTATTGAGGCAGGCGATCGCATCGCTTTAGTCGGTCGCAACGGTGTAGGTAAATCAACCCTACTCAAGATACTTGCAGGTCAAATTAGTTCCAGTGCAGGTTCTGTTTGGCAGAATGGTGTTGTCTACTATTTGCCACAAATCAGTACTATCAGACAAGAAATAAATACAGATACAGTCCTGAATTTTTTAATTTCTGTCTCTGATGAATGGTGGAAGATTGAAGAGATTTTGCAAGGGCAATTTAACACAATCCTTGACCTTTCTTTACCAATCGTTAATTTGAGTGGTGGGGAACTCACAAAAGTATTTCTAGCCATTGGTTTATCTCAACAGCCCAACTTGTTGTTACTGGATGAGCCAACTAACCACATGGATTTGCCAGCATTAGAAAGCTTGAGGCAGTTTCTTTTGGATTTCACTGGTGCGTATGTCATTGTCTCCCACAAACCTTTTTTCTTAGACCAAGTGACAGATGTTACCTGGGAACTTACACCTGTAGATTTGAAGGTGTATGGAAGCAATTTTTCTCAGTATCGAGAACAGAAAAAAATTGAGTTAGAAGCAGCATTGCAATCGCACGAAGTCGCCAGAAAGGAACTCAAACGCACCCAAGCTGCGGCTATGCAAGAACAGCAACGCGCAGCGCAAGCGCACCGCAATGGTCGTGCAAAGTTTCTCAATGGCAGTATCGATAGAATAGCAGCCGGACTGATTAAAACCAAAGCTGAGGTGTCAGCCGGAACTGCGAAAAAGAAACATGAAGCATCTGTAGCCAAGGCTACTCAAAAGGTTGCAGATACAAAGGTAAAAACAATCAAAGTAACAAGTATTCAGCTAGAAGAAAAAAGTCAAAAGCGCAGAAATCTCATTGATATTCAAGGTGCAAATCTTTGGGTATCAGAACGGCTGCTGATTCAAAACATTCAATTGCATGTGTCCTCTGGCGATGGCATTGCAATTGTAGGTGCGAATGGTTCGGGTAAATCGACTCTAGCAAAAGCAATTTTGGGAATGGAGAAGCAAACAGCAGTTTTAGAGTCAGGTAAGGTGATGCTTGCATCAGCGATGAAAGCCGTATATCTCGATCAAACTTATGAACTAGTGAATCGCCAGCAGACGATTCTGGAAAACATGCAAGCTGCTAATCCTAGCCTTAATTACCAGATGTTACGCCAACAGCTAGGGCACTTCCTGTTTAAATACGATGACGTTCGCAAAAGCGCTTCTGTATTGAGTGGGGGTGAATTGGCAAGATTAGCGATCGCTATAATCAGTATCTCTGAAATCGATCTATTGATTCTCGATGAACCAACTAATAACTTAGATATTGAAACTGTTGAACAAATAGTGACAGGTATGAATGAGTACCAAGGTGCTACTTTGGTCATTTCCCACGATATCGATTTCCTGAGTCGAATCAACATTACCCAAAGTTTCAAATTGAAAGAGGAAACTTTGCAAGTGACAACTTATTTACCCAGTACACCAGAGCAATATTATTGAGAGTTGCTAGAATGTCATAAATAAAGCGATGTCTGGCGACAAGCCGCTTTGCGTCTACGCATTCTTGGCTCGCTAGAAGAAAAATAGTGCGATCGCACTACTGCTGCCAAATTTTGCAAGGCTTTTCTTACTACTTGCTTGATCACTTTGTCATAGTATTTCCCTGACAAATCCTGTATTTGTATGAGGTTTTATACCCAAGTATTAATTAGTATAAATTATTGCCAAACCAGCGGCTGCTTCAGTATAAAATCGGCTAATCCCAAAAAAAGTAGAAAAGGTTTTACCCCGTAGAGTAGGGGAAGATAAAATGCTGGCAACCAATAGCTAGTTCTTGTACCTTCCCAAATATTGTCGTATTTCATCAAATTTCATCAAGCATTTTTTCTACTGAAACAGTCTAGCGATCTCTAATCCCAAATTTCTAGCTCCGCAGCAGAAGCCGCAAAGCATACAGGCAAGTTATAATTCTTTTGCGGACGAGCGTAACAAAAATTTATGAGTAACCCCCTTTTACAGGCCTTTTTCGTAGGCAGAGCAGTGGCTGAAGTAATTAATGAACGCTTAGAGGTCGCCTTGACCGACGCTTTGAGTGAACTGGGCAAATTTGATGCGGAAGCTAGAGAGCAACTGCGCCAGTTTACAGAAGAAGTCACAGAGCGGGCAAATCGGGCGGCAGAAGCTGCTAATGCTAGTCAAACTAGCCCAGGCGTTGGCCAACCTGCTTCAGGTTCAGTTGACTTGCAAGCAGATATTGATGAATTACGAGCAGAAATTGCCCTGTTGCGAACCGAATTACAACGTTATCGCAGTAGTTCTGTATAAATTTGGTTATTAGTCATTGGTCAATAGTCAGTAGTAACTGGCAACTACCAGCTGTCAGCTGTCAGCTGACACTTTATCAAAAACAGTTTAGGAACTGAAGTGTCTTTTCTTCCAGGTGATTCGGTGACAAACCAACGGTACGCAAAACATATGGAACAAGGTTATTCAGATAAGGCATACCGTTGGAATCGTGAAAACTACTCGAGCAAACGGCGCTTTGTAGACATTTGGTCTTTTGTTTTGACCTTAATGTTCAAGATTTGGCGTTACAACAAATCTTGGAGTTACCCAGGTGGTGTAACTGAGGCCAAGCAAACTGCAAGACGAAAAGCCCAAGCGATCTGGATTCGCAATACCCTGCTGGACTTAGGCCCAACTTTTATCAAAGTCGGGCAATTGTTTTCTACCCGTGCTGATATATTTCCTGGTGAATATGTAGAAGAGTTGGCAAAGCTTCAAGATAAAGTGCCGGCATTCAGCTACGAGCAAGTAGAAACGATTATTGAACAAGAACTAGGGAAGAAGATTCCTGAACTTTTCCAAAATTTTGAGCCTATTCCTCTAGCTGCTGCTAGCTTGGGGCAAGTACACAAAGCTGTGCTACACACTGGGGAAGCAGTTGTCGCCAAAGTACAGCGTCCTGGACTGAAAAAGCTATTTGAAATAGATTTACAAATTCTTAAGGGAATTGCCCGTTACTTTCAAAACCATCCCAAATGGGGGCGGGGGAGAGATTGGATAGGAATTTACGAAGAGTGTTGTCGCATTCTTTGGGAAGAAATTGATTATCTCAACGAAGGTCGTAACGCTGATACTTTTCGCCGTAACTTTCGCGGCTACGACTGGGTGAAAGTCCCAAGAGTTTACTGGCGTTACACTTCGCCTCGCGTGCTGACTTTAGAATATCTCCCCGGAATTAAAATCAGCCAATACGAAGCCTTAGAGGCAGCAGGTATAGATCGTAAGGTGATTGCTCGTCAGGGCGCTCAAGCCTACCTGATGCAATTGCTCAATAATGGCTTTTTCCATGCCGATCCCCACCCAGGCAACATTGCTGTCAATCCAGATGGTGCTTTAATTTTCTACGATTTCGGTATGATGGGGCGGATTAAGTCCAATATTCGTGAAGGACTGATGGAAACGCTATTTGGCATTGCCCAAAAAGATGGCGATCGCGTAGTTCAGTCTCTCATAGATTTGGGAGCGATCGCACCAGTGTCAGATATGGGGCCAGTCCGGCGTTCTGTCCAGTATATGCTGGATAATTTTATGGATAAGCCCTTTGAAAACCAATCTGTGGCAACAATCAGTGACGACCTGTACGAAATAGCGTATAATCAGCCATTTAGATTTCCTGCAACCTTCACTTTTGTGATGCGAGCTTTTTCCACCCTAGAGGGGGTAGGCAAGGGTTTAGATCCAGAATTTAACTTTATGGAAGTTGCCCAACCATATGCAATGCAGCTTATGACCAATATGAATGGTTCTGATAGCAATAGCTTTTTAAATGAATTAAGTCGTCAAGCAGTTCAGGTAAGTACAACTGCATTTGGATTACCACGAAGATTAGAGGACACACTAGAGAAACTAGAGCGCGGAGATATGCGCGTGCGCGTCCGTTCCATAGAAACGGAACGCCTGCTAAGGCGACAGAGCAATATTCAGCTCGGAATGAGCTACGCTGTGATAATCAGTGGATTTACTCTTTCTGCGACCCTTTTATTGGTTAATCATTATGTATGGTTGGCGCTGCTGGCTGGTTTAATTGCCGCAGTAGTCTCAGCGATCCTAATCCGCTTGCTTTTACGCCTCGACCGTTATGACCGAATGTATTAATTGTTCAAAAATTTATGAAACTTAATTTTACAGGTTTCAGCGATCCCGGACTGATTCGTTCCAGTAACCAGGATGCTTACTATATCGACCCTGAAGGGCGATTTTTCATTGTTGCTGATGGGATGGGTGGTCATGCAGGAGGTGAAGAAGCAAGTCGCATTGCTACTCGCGAAATTCAGGCGTATTTGGTAGCAAATTGGGATTCTTCTGAGTCTACGGCAAAATTGCTAGAGAAGGCTTTGTGGCGGGCAAACGAAGGCATTTTACAAGATCAGCAAAATCATCCCGACCGTGCTGACATGGGTACCACAGTTGTCGTGGTAATTTTTCGCTCGCCAGATTCGCCTTGGTGCGCTCATGTTGGTGACTCACGGTTGTACCGCTTGCGAGGGACGCAGTTAGACCAGGTGACAGAAGACCATACCTGGGTAGCAAGGGCAATCAAAGTCGGTGACATCACTTCAGACGAAGCACGGGTTCATCCTTTCCGTCATGTGCTGTCGCGTTGTTTGGGACGTGAAGACCTACATCAGGTTGATGTGCAGCCACTAGATGCCAAAGCTGGCGATCGCCTGTTGTTATGCAGTGATGGTCTGACCGAAGAACTTGTCGATCGCAAGATTGCTGATTATCTTCATGACACCTCATCACTGGAAAAAGCTGCCCTCTCTCTTATTGAAGCCGCCAAAGAGGAAGGTGGACACGACAATATCACAGTCGTCATCGTTGCACTTGAAAACAGTCGATAGTCATTGGTCAGTGGTCATTGGTCAGCACAAAAGAACTAATGACTGACAACTGACCCCTAACAACTGACAAGTCAAGTAAATATACTCATCAATTTGTTCAGCCTGAGCATTTTTCTGATTTACAACTTGATAAAAATATTTTTAGCCACCAATTTTACCTGTTGGCGACTAAGTTTACATAATTTAGGTAATTGACATCTTGCGCCTAATGATATATAGCGAATATAATTCACGCTTAATACCTTTTATTTCCCCGTCTCTTTACGAACATCTCCTTTATGGAAGTGTTTAAACGAAGAGGAAGGTAAATAAACGTATGCCGACTCGGCCGGAAGTTACAAATGGTTATTTCTTCCGGAATCTGCTTTGGCAGACTTGAGTTGTATATCAGTAGGTTTAGGTGCAAGCTATCAAAAGCCAAAAATTTATCCTTAAGGGTATGGGCAATTTGTCACACAGTTGTTATCTTTCTTAATACAGAGGTACAAGTGTAGGACAAATCCCAGTCCAAAAATTACTCTTTTGGCTTCTGCGATCGATATAACTTTTACGCGTTGTTTTCTTCGGAGATTAATATGAGCAAACCTATCGAGTTATCCTTGGAACAGCAATTCAGCATCCGCTCATTTGCTACTCAAGTACAGCATATGAGCCACGAACAAGCACAAGACTTTTTAGTCAAGCTTTACGAGCAGATGGTTGTGCGGGAGGCAACTTATCAGGAATTACTCAAGCATCAGTGGGGCATAGACTCAGGTTCCGCTTTGGCATAGATTAGTTCTTGTGTCGCAGTGGGCGACCTCCTTCTCTTGCTCGGTTCCACGGAGGAAAGGGGCTGGGGATGCTGGGGCGTCAACTTCAGATAAGTAATTCAACACTGGCAATTTAAAACCCAAACCTTGATTCAGCAACTTTGTTGGCTGCATAACATATTATTTTTGATTTTTTACTTCAAGTGTGGGCTTAAATTAGCAATCAGCATTAGTCTAGCCTATATATGTCAAATCTCGCTAGCAGCTTGTACATCATATACTTACTAGTCCTCTGTAATACCTACAGGGTAGGACTTGCGTAGATTTAACTAAATATCTCTAGCACTGCCAACCATTATATTTTTTATAAACGAACCTTACAACTAGATAGACATATTTTTTTATAAAAGTTTACATTTTTGCCAAATTGACTATTGCGAACAACTTCAAGTGGGATGATTTATTGGTTGAAGTTTCCATGGCACTAGCCAAAACTTTTTTAACTTTAGTCAAAAAGTAAAAAAATATCTTTGATATTCTCCTTAGCCGGAAAGGTCGAAATGGGCATCTGTATCAATTGCTTCTAACTTTGCCAATATTTGGGGCTTAATCTTTTCGTACTCGCTTTTGAGTAAACTTTTGCTAATTTGGGGATCGGCTGCCGATACTAAAGTTTTGCCTGCTGTTGCCCATTGTTGGAGCCGCTGGCGTTGGGCAGAGGCAATACTAGTAATTAAGACATGAGAACAGCGATTTGGTGCCTCTCGCGCAAAGAATAATAGGCGATAATAACCTGTTTGTCCCAGTAAGTTGGTTATTTCTTGACCAAGACTAGTTTTGAGATCGAGATAGTAAGGCAACCATTTAGCACCATGTTTGCGATTATAGATGACAGTAATCCAAAGCAACATGGGATGGGGAGTTGTGATGAAAAGAAATTGATTGTAACGTTTACAAGCTAAACGTTTGATAATTTCTCGTTGTGGTAGCATCACCCATAGGGCTGGTAACATTTCTCCATTGGCATTAATAGGTTGGGGGAAAACAATATCGGCAATAGGTTTATTTTCAGGCCAGGAAGTAGAGCAAGCAATTTTATCCTTTGACAGGGATATCTGTAAATCGGCTTTGGGATTTGACTCAGGCTCAGCTTTAATTGTAAGGGCATGACTAGATATATGATTGCTATCTGGAATTGTATGCGTGCGGTTGTTTTGTTCTAGAGATTCTAAAAGCTGGAAAATTTCACTGATACTTTGAGGGCGATCGCGTGGTGCTTTGGCTAGACAACTCATCACCAAATTTTCCACTTCCTTAGGAATTTGCAATCCAGGGCTAACCTCAGCAAAGGTGCGTGGTACTTGAGTATGATGTGTTTTATACCATGCCCCAAAGGAGTGGGTTGGTGCTACTAATGGCATCTTGCCTGTCAGCATCTCAAACATCATCACTCCTAAACTATAAATATCAGAGCGGCTGTCTAATTCCTTGCCTTCCATCTGTTCCGGAGAAGAATAAGCTAGCGTACCCAAATAATATTTTGTTTGGTCGCTATTTGCTTGTAGTAACTTAGCAATACCAAAATCTAAAACCTTTACCAACTCTCCAAAACTAGGGTCTTGAATTACCAGTATATTGCTGGGTTTAATATCGCGATGAATAATTGGGTAGATTGTGCCATCAACCGGAATGCCATCATGAGCGCACTTTAACCCCAAGCTAATTTGCCGTGCCATACTGAGGAATCTTGGCAAAGAGAGATTATGCTGACGAATAATATTGTTGAGACTATGCCCTTGCAAGTATTCCATAACATAGAACGGAGTATTATTTTCGTCTACGCCATAGTCCATCACTCGAACAATGTGGATGCTTTTTTGCCCTAGTAAGGCACAGGTTTTTGCTTCTCGCTCAAAGCGGTCTTGTAACCGTATCTTTTCATTTTGCATCGACAGAGCGAGAAACTTCACAGCAACTGGTACGCCTCCCAACAAAAGATCCTTAGCACGGTAAACTCTACCCATTGCTCCAGTACCGATTAGCTCCTGAAGCTGGTAGCGTTTGCTGAGTAAGCGACCAATGTTAGGGTCTGACATAGAAAATTCGATTCCAATATTTAACAAGTTTGGGTAGCACCTAGCCAGTAGGCAGTTTGTAAGTTTCGGGATTAGTAGCCCTTTCAAGGTGTAAATTGAGGTGAAAAGCCCACAATTGGGCAAAATTTTCTAGGATTTTTACCCACCTTGAAAGGACTGGTGTTGGGATTGAAAAGTGCGTTCCAACAAACTTAATAAGTATATTTACCCTGAGTAATAGTACTATCCCGCACTTTTATTTTGATTTAGTTTTAGTTTGCCCAATTTTGACTAAATAGTTAAAAGTTAATCAAAAATTAAGTATTGACTATTGACCAAAAAAGGGTTGTAAGGAGGTAAGGGTGTAGAGCAAAAGGCTACATAACCCTTACATCCACTGCATATGTTTAGTTAATTGAAAAGATGAAGGATATTAGCCTTGTACTATATATCGAGGTTAGTAGCGTTCTGGTACTGAGCCGCTTTAATGTGTTGATAGAATTCCCTGATACCCTTATTTTGACTGACATCCTAGGCTGGCTTCCATAGTATTAGTTAGAAAATGACCTGCCATAATGCCACTACTTAGATAATATGTATCATCTGAAATTCGGTGCATGGTTTCAAAGCCACTCCGACGTTCGCGATCGCTCATTACCCAGTAACGCTGCACAATAGTGTCTGGACCAAGCCAGCCCTCACCTTCAACCTGCCCTAAAAGACTATGTTGAAGTAAAAAAGTATACTGGCGCTCTCCATCGTGCAAACGCCCTTTGTATTGTAAAGAGATTTCTGGGCGATCGCTGCCTGGAAATATTAGCTTTGTTGCCATAGTGAACCAGTTATCTCGATTCCAAGCTACTAAGGTCATACCTTTAACGCTGATTGGCATCCCATGACGCTCCAGCCAACTTCCCTGTATTGTCCAGCGTCCTGGTTCCAATAAAAAAGTATGAGTCACCTTATACGTTCCTTGTCTCGATCGAGTACCGCTAAGACTTAAAGATATCTATGAAACGTAAAAATGTCAGGCGGGAAATAGGGGATTGGGCACTAGGGATAATGGGAATATTTCAGTACAACTTTCCCACTCTCCGTGTCTTTGCTGGTAGCGAACCAATAATTCCCTAATCTATGCAGAAAGCCCAAGACCTTTCCCTCTGCCTGCGGTCTTAATGATAAGTCTTTAATCGGACATAATATGAGGGGCAATCTCCTTATGCTTGCTTTGATGAATACAAAGCAATCACAAGGCTATCGCCCCTAGATATTTTGAGTGTTTTTAGCACTCATACTAATTTTGGATTTTGAGTCGCACCTTTGGTGCGCTTACAGCGCAACTTAGATTTTGCGGAAAGTTGTAAGGAAAGTTTTTCTCACCCTTCACTCGTAACTCAGCACTGTTATTATTCAGCAGTGGCCAGTTCGGTGCTACCGCGTGCGCGACGGCGTGTCAGGCTGTTGTACAGCATTAAACCAATCGCTTTGATCAAGTTGCCTTCCAATTCTTGGAACATCTTCATGTTCATGCCAAAGGCGGCGTTAGCTTCATCAACAATGCGATCGGCTGCCGCATCATCAATAGGTAGTTCATCCAAAGTTTGACGATATTTAGCTTTGAATCCCTTCTCATCAGGAATATCTGCAAATTCATAGAAGGCGGTACCTTGGCCATCAGACAAGTTCATCGCTGTAACAGCAATATTTTTGAGAATTTGTCCCCCCGATAAGTCACCCAAATAACGAGTGTAGGAATGGGCAATTAACAATTCCGGTTCTTTTTCAGATATTTCTCGGATGCGTTGCACATAAGCTTCGCCAGCTGGTGATAACTTGATTTGCTCCCGCCAATTAGCACCAAAATAGTAATTCAGGTCTTGCTCTAAGGTATGCTTGCGCTCAAGTTGGGGAAAGTTAATTTTGGCAACAATCGGGTGCTGGCGGTGCTTTTCCATCTCCTCTTCCATTGCAGAGTAGACGAAGTAAAAGTTAGCAACTAGCTTCCGGTAAGAGTTTTTCTCTACTACTCCTTTTAAAAAGCACTTGACGAAACCTACATTTTCTGCCATGGTGTGAGCTTTTTTTGTGCCTACACGCAACTTGCTTGCTAAATTGCTGCTCATACTAAATTTCTCAACTTTAAAAGGTCAACTGCCTAAGATGTGATTTACACACGGCTAAAAAAGGCCATTAAAACGTTACCTTAAAACTATTTGATGAGAATTTATATTAAAATTCTTTAAGTACACAGAATTTATATTTTTATTACACCGTCCAAGGGCCAGGGCTGAAAAACTCTATACCTACAATTGGATTTAGAGCTAAGTTGTGTTCAGAGAAGAATATCTAGCGATCGCGGATATAGAAAAGGTTTTTGACAATTTCATCCATCTTATCCTGGCTTTACCTCAATAGGTATCACTGATTGCCAATACGTTTCAAGTAAGAGTATCAAAGCAGGGAAAATCTTCTTCAAAAATTGACAATAAATAAGTATTTTTTTAAGTATTCTTACTTAAAAACATATTTAAGGAACTAATTTTCAGAAAGAAACAAGTATATAGTACAGGTAAACAGCGATTTCATTTGAAATTGTTGAATTGAGTGTAAAGTGATATTTTCCAATGTGACTGTGTGGGGTGTTTAAACTTATGGTTTCATCTATAACTCGAACTCAAGGTAACATTCGAGGAGCTTCTGTTTCCGGCTCGAATACAGCAGAAAATGGTCTTGAGGGGAATTTCAGACTTAACTTAATATCGCTGCCAGCAACTCCCTTATTTGGTACAGATGGTATTCGTGGACGAGTGGGAGATTTGCTGAGTGCGCCCTTAGCATTACAAGTGGGTTTTTGGGCGGGTGTTGTGTTGCGTCACCATGCTTGCCAAGTAGGCCCGGTAATTCTCGGACAGGACTCTAGAAACTCCGGCGATATGCTGGCAATGGCTTTGAGTGCAGGGTTAACAGCTGCTGGGCTAGAGGTTTGGCATTTGGGGTTATGTCCGACTCCTTGCGTTGCCTATCTCACCAGCGTCAGTGAAGCCATAGGTGGAGTGATGATTTCTGCCAGTCATAACCCGCCAGAAGATAACGGCATTAAAATTTTTGGTGCAGATGGTGCTAAGTTAACGCAAGCGTTGCAGGCAGAAATTGAAGCCGGATTGCGCGGCAACATCTCAATTGCAAATAGCGTCAGCAATTGCGGACGGCATTACTCGCGTTGGGAATTAGTGAAGCATTATGGCGAGGCGTTGAAACAACCTTTGCAGCCCCAAGTAAATCTTCAAGGATTGAAGATTGTTTTAGATTTAGCATGGGGTGCAGCAGTTGGATTAGCACCATCAGTATTTCAGGAAATGGGAGCAGAAGTCATTTGCTTGCATAACGAAGCAGATGGCGATCGCATCAATGTTAACTGTGGCTCCACACACCTAGAAATTCTGCAAGCGACAGTACAGGAATACAACGCTGACTTAGGTTTTGCCTTTGATGGCGATGCCGATCGCGTTTTAGCTGTAGACAATACTGGCAGACAAGTCAACGGCGATTACATTCTCTATTTCTGGGGACAGCAGCTGCAACAACAGCAACAACTGCCAGACAATTTGATTGTTTCTACAGTCATGGCCAACTTAGGGTTTGAGAGGGCTTGGAAACAACAAGGTGGTAACTTGATTCGCACCGCAGTAGGCGATCAATACGTGCAAGCAGAAATGCTGCGGACTGGGGGAATGTTGGGTGGCGAACAATCTGGGCATATCCTTTGTCGTCATTATGGGATTACCGGAGATGGCTTGTTAACAGCTTTACATATAGCAACTTTGGTGAAACAAGCGGGTGTTTCCCTTAGCGAAATGGTAGACCAAAGCTTTCAGACTTATCCCCAACTGTTGCGGAACGTGCGAGTAGAAGACCGCGATCGCCGTTTGGGATGGCAAGATTGCCAAGCTATTCAACAAGCGATCGCCCTTGCTGAAACGGCAATGGGTGATGCTGGCAGAATTTTAGTCCGGGCTTCTGGTACAGAACCAGTCGTCAGAGTCATGGTAGAAGCAGCTGACGCTGAACTTGCTAACTACTGGACAAATGAATTGGTATCGCAAGTCCAAAAACACTTGGCGATCTAAGTTAGCTTGAAAAAGAGAGTAGGCAGTAGGGAATAGGGAGTGGCGAGTAGGAAAACTCTTCCCTCGTCTCCCTTGTCCCTCCGTTCGCGTAGCGTCTCCGATACGAGAAGTTTCGCCCGGAGGAAAACCATGCCACTTGCTACCCTGCGGGAAGCCCTTCGGGTTCACCAGTCGCTCATGGGGGAAACCCCCAAGACCGCGCTGGTTCACCGCGCAGAGCGCGTCTACAAGCCGGGGAACCCTTGACGCTCGTTCGCGTAGCGTCTCCCCTTGGGAGAGGACTCGCGCTTCGCTGCGCTAACAGCAGTCGCTCATGGGGAGCCACTCCGTTGCGGTGAGCAGTCCGTTGGGCGGCTTCGCCGACTTGAAGGAACTGCGAACCCGAAGGGGGGTTACCCCCGTTGTAGGCGGAACGCCTTCCCGTAGGGTAGGAAGTGGCGTGGAAACTCCCAAGACCGCGCTGCCGACGCTCCTACGTCGCTACCGCTACGCTAACACCAACGCAGTGGCTCCTCCTTGCGACTTCTTTCCTTATCTCCTTGTCCCCCTACGATGGGGAAATTTTTTATTTAGAAGTCCCTTGACCACTGGGGAAGCTGCCACATTTGTATTTGCATTGTTACTCTTTACACCTTATATTAGATTCTTGGTATAATTCATGCCTCCTTTTAAATAATTTAAGGATGCTGGTTTTTGTTATCCCACTTAAAAGTCCCCAAGTTTCCAAATCTTGGGAGCGTGTCTCAAAATTATTTGAGAGATGTATTAAATCAGTTTGCAATCAAACCTCAACTGATTTTCATGCTCTTGTCGTTTGTCACGAAAAGCCAAAAATAGAATTCACTCATCCTCACATCACATACATTACAGTTGATTTTCCTGCTGCCAAAGAAACAAACCCAGTTGCTCAAGGAAACACAGATAAAGGGCGGAAACTATTAAAAGGATTAATTTATGCTCAGCAGTTTTCTCCGACTCACACAATGGCAGTTGATGCTGATGACTGTGTAAGTAAAAATTTAACCGAGTTTATTAAGCAAAATCCTAATAGCAATGGATGGTTTATCAACAAAGGTTATAAATATCAAGAGGGTAGTCAATATATCTATCTTAAAAGAAGCGATTTTAATAAAATGTGTGGGACTTGTAATATTCTTCGATATGATTTGAATAATTTCCCGCAACCAGCAGAATATAATCGGGGCTATGGGTACTATAAATACTATATAGATCATGCCCAAGTTAGAGATATTTTAACGCAAAAGGCAAAAGCCATTAAACCATTACCATTTGCAGGTGCAGTGTATATCCTGGGAACAGGAGAGCATCTTTTTTATGACTCAACGAAGTTAGGTTTTAGCATTTTCAATCGCAGATTCTTAAATCCATCGATTAGGGATGAGTTTGGTTTGTACAACTTATAGTAATCACCATTTCTATATAAAGGTTGATAGGCGAAAGCACGGCTATGCCGAAATTAAAGACAAAGTCCCAGAAATCAAAAAATTCAAAAAAGCAGGCTAACAAAGAAACTCCCACCCTTAGCCTTAAAGAACAGTTAGCCAAAAAGCGCAAAGCAGCCCAAGCACGTAAAGAACTCATTAGCTTAGTTACAACTTCCCTTTCTGTTGCTTTCTTTGTTGGTATTCTGCTTTTTTTAGTAGCTGGAATTAAAGCTGCACTTCCTGCTGTTTTGGGAATTTTAGTCTTAAGTCTTTCCTACAAATACCCGCGTCAAGCTCTGTTTGCTTTCATAATTTACGTACCCTTTGGGGGTACTATCACTTATTACATTGGCAATAGTCCTATCTTGCAATTAGCTAAAGATGCTTTCTATGTTCCAGTTTTGATTGCACTTTGGCAAAGTTGCCGCCAGCGAGGGCTACCACTAATTCCTATCAAAGCAATTAAAACACCACTATTTATTTTATTGGGCTTGTGTCTATTAACAATCATATTCGTCAATGGTGGGCAGCAGTTGAATCCACCTAGTGTCGGACTCTTAGAAAAACCACCTAATGAAATACCCATAGGCATGGGTATTCTGGGATTGAAAGTATTTTTAGGCTATGTTCCCCTGATTGGTTGTGCTTACTATCTAATTCGTGATAAGCGAGACTTTCTACTTTTATCCCGCCTACAAGTTGTCCTGATTCTTATCTGCTGCGTACTGGGATTTATTCAATATTTATTATTACTGACTGGCATATGTGAAGGTACTAGAAATGCCGAAGGAAGTGCCTTATTTAAGGCTACATTAGAAGCCCGATGTTATTTTGGTGGTTCTCTCGTCTATAGCCCTAGTCAGGGAATAATTCGCCTACCAGGAACATTTGTTGCCCCTTGGCAGTGGGCATGGTTTTTGATTTCTAGTACTTTTTTTACTTTTGCTACAGGGTTCACTGACCCTTCAATTATTTGGCGGATAATAGGTTTAGGTTCTATAGCCTCGGTCTTTGTTAATGCAGTCGTTTCTGGGCAGAGAATTGCCTTAGGTTTAGTACCGACCTGCTTCGTGATTTTGCTATTGCTGACTGGTCAAATTGGTAACCTAAAACGCTTTATCCCCATTGGGGTAGGACTTGCTCTGATTCTCAGTATTGCCGTGGTGACCAACCCTACCGTTGTAGAAGAAAGAACAGCAAGTTTTACCAGTCGCTGGGAAGCTTCACCACCCCAAGAGTTTATTGTTCAGCAATTTGAGGAAAATTGGAAAAGTGTAGATGGCCCGCTAGGAAGTGGCTTAGGTCGCGCCACTAACTCAGCCCGTGCATTGGGTGAAACCAAGCTAGTGGAAACTTACTACCCCAAAGTACTATATGAGGTTGGTATTGTGGGATTACTGGGTTTTGTAGCTTTAGTTACCACCCTGACATTCACTGCCTTTAAGACGTATCGCAGGATAAAAAACCGTAATTTCCGCAGTTACGGAGCTGCTTTATGGGTGTTTATATTGTTTATAAGTTACAACACTTACTACTACCCTCTCGATGTTGACCCAGTGGCTGTCTACTACTGGTTTTTTGCAGGTGTGCTATTTAAATTACCAGTACTGGATAAACAGGAGAAGGAAGATGCCGATCCTCAAAAAGCCACAAAGAAAAAACGTCTACAGACAAAATTTTAATTGATTCTGCTCCATCACCAGTGAAGTAAAAATGGCAAAGGGAAATATAGCCAGTTCTATTATCAAAACAGCAAATTTATTTGAGTATAAAAGCACATGAATAATTTGCCTTTGATTTCTGTTATCATACCAACCTACGGGCGAGAGGAAACATTACAGGATAGTATTGTAGATGTCCTCAATCAGGATTATCCAAATTTTGAAGTTTTGGTAGTAGATCAATCCCCAAAACACCAACCAGAAATTCAAGCTTATTTAGAAGAACAGGCAGCAGCAAATAAAATTAAATTGTTTCGTTTAGATTGGGCAAGTTTGCCAGGGGCGCGTAATTATGGTGTGCGACGGTCAGCTGGTGAAATAATTTTATTTATTGATGATGATGTGAAATTAACTCCTGGTTTTTTAGCAGCCCATGCGAAAAACTATGTGCAAAATCCAGACGTGGGGGCTGTTGCTGGACGGGTATTTGACAGGATGAAGTTGGGCGATTCTGGCGGAGAATTGGAGATTGAATATCTTCCTCCCCAAGCTATGGATCCAGGAATTGCTTGGTATCACATTGACTTAGTGCATACAACCAAACCTCAGCAAGTGCTAACAACAAGGGGTTGCAATATGTCTTTTCGCCGCGAAATTTTTTTTAAACACGGGCTAAAGTTTGATGAAAGGTTTCGCGGTAGTGCAGTGCGCGAAGAATCAGATTTTTGTTTGCGGGTGCGACAGACAGGATATAAGATTTGGTACGACCCAGAGGCGCATTTGGTGCATTTAGGGGAAGAAACTGGAGGTTGTCATGATATTAGTATGCGATCGCTCAAGTATCAACTCACCTTCTACCACAACCATTTTTTACTAGGGCTGAAAAATCTTACTGTTACCCAAGCTTTACGCCTGTACGCCCGTTTATTTGATTGTCACGTCTTAGGTCGTCCCCCATGTCATAAAAGCGGTTCACCCATAAAAATAGTGACTCGCGCTTTTTTCTACACTTTAGGTTTCCTCAAAGCCTTGGGTACTGTCATCCAATCAATATGGAATGATGGTCAAATTTACAGCCGCCTCGACCAACAAGTTTAGTTATTAGTCAGTGGTCAGTAGTAAAAAACAACTGACTACTGACAACTAACACCTACATAATCTCTATGAAAATTTTAGTTGCTAGTCATACCTATACTGTAGACCTTAATTGTGAAAAATTACGCGCCTTATCTCAACTAGAACCCGAAATGGAGGTAACAGTTGTAGTTCCTAAAAGCTGGAGACCTGGTGGCGTACAGAACAAAATTGTTGAAACTCAATATCGCGAAGAAGGTACATTTAGAATAGTTCCAGTTTCTAATTTTAGTCAAAATCATCAAGGATTTCTCACGTTTGGTGCTGATTTGATATCTTTGTTGCGTCAATTTCGTCCTCAAGTTATCCAGGTAGAACAAGGGTCTAGAGGTCTGGCATATACTCAAATGATTGTCTTAAATCAGCTATTAGGACTCAAAGCGAAAAATGTATTTTTTACTTGGTGGAATCTGCCTTACGAACTGAAATTACCAGTTGCTTTATTAGAAAAATATAACCTTAATCATAGTCACGGTATCATTTCTGGCAATCAGGATGGCGCAGAAATTTTACGGCAACGTGGATATAAAGGTGAGATTAAAGTTATGCCGCAACTGGGTGTAGATGAAAGTTTGTTTACTCCCAAAACTCAACCAGAATTAGCGGCTAAACTGGGCCTTAAATCAGCTGATTTTGTAGTGGGATTTGTCGGACGCTTTGTCCAGGAAAAGGGTTTATTAACGCTGTTGCAAGCATTAATTACTCTACAACATAAGTCTTGGAAATTACTACTACTTGGACGCGGTCCACTGCAAGAAGAATTAATCAAAATAGCAACAGAAAACAATGTTATAGAGAGATTAATTCTGGTAGAAAGCGTCCCTCATAACCAAGTTGCCAGCTATATAAATCTAATGAGTACTTTGGTACTACCTTCAGAAACAAGTGATAAATTTAAAACATTAACTTCTGTTGGTTGGAAAGAACAATTTGGTCACGTACTCATTGAGGCAATGGCTTGCCAAGTACCTGTGATTGGTTCAAACTCTGGCGAAATTCCCCATGTAATTGGTGATGCTGGTTTAGTCTTTCCTGAAGGTGATGCTAAAGCATTGGCTGACTGCTTATTGCAATTAATAGAAAAACCAGATTTTGCTCAAACTATCGGTGAAATGGGTTATCACAAAGCAATGGTGAAATATACGAATAAAGCATTAGCAAAGCAACAATTCGAGTTTTATCAAGAATTAGTGAATAGTCATTAGTCAGTGGTCAGTGGTCAGTGGTCAGTAGTCAGTGGGAAATAACAACTGACAAGTGAATAGTCATTAGTCAGTGGTCAGTGGCAAATAACAACTAACAACTGACAACTAACAACCAACAAAACAATGAAAATTTTACAAATTGTTCCTTCAATTTCTCTGATTTATGGCGGCCCTAGTCAAATGGTACTAGGACTAGCTCCCGCTTTAGCAAAAGAGGGTATGGAAGTTACAATTCTCACAACTGATAGTAATGGTGATAGTGGTCAAAAACCTTTAAATGTTCCTTTAAATCGCCCAATTAAACAAGATGGCTATGAAATAATTTATTTCCGTTGTGCCCCATTTCGACGCTACAAATTTTCCCTTGATTTACTAAAATGGCTAAAACTTCACGCTTGTGAGTTTGACTTAGCACATATTCATGCTCTATTTTCTCCTGTAAGTACTGCTGCTGCAACTGTATGCCGTCACCAAAAGTTACCTTATATTTTGCGTCCTTTAGGTACTCTCGATCCGGCTGATTTGCGTAAGAAAAAGCAATTAAAACAGCTTTATGTTGATATCTTAGAACGCCGCAATTTAGCAGGTGCGGCGGCAATTCATTTTACTAGCAACCAAGAAGCAAAAATATCAGAAAGATTTGGGGTAGCTACGCAAGATTTAGTGATTCCTTTAGGTGTGATTCCCCCTAGAGTAGATGGAAAGAGTTTGGTTATTGGTCAGTTGGGGATACCAGAAGATGTACCTTTGGTGCTGTTTATGTCACGAATCGATCCGAAAAAGGGTTTAAATCTATTAATTCCAGCGTTAGAAAAACTGCTGGCGATTGGTGGCCATTTTCATTTTGTTCTAGCTGGGACAAATCCCCAAGACCCAGAATATGAGTTAAAAATAAAATCTCAAATTGAAAATTCACTATTGCGATCGCACACTACCATCACAGGCTTTGTGACTGGTGAATTAAAAGCTAGTTTACTGCAAGCTGCTGATTTATTCGTTTTACCTTCATACTATGAAAATTTTGGTATTGCCGTAGCTGAGGCGATGGTAGCAGGTGTACCTGTGGTCATCTCCGACCAAGTGCATATTTATCAGCAGGTGCGTGATAGTGAGTCGGGATGGGTAGGCACAACAGATGTGCAAGCAATTTTTGAGTTACTGCAAGAAGCTTTGCAAAATCCCCAAGAACGCCAAAGACGAGGATTAAATGCCCAAAAATATGCACTAGAAAATTTTAGTTGGGATGCGATCGCTCAGCAAACAATCCTGGCATACAAGCAAATTCTGGCAGACAATTAACTAACCTGAGTTCGGTATTGTGCAAGTGGACTAATTTCCAAAATCTACCATGTATATACATAGTAAATTTATAGGGACTTGCTCGAAAGTGGGTGTAAGGGAAAGCCAGATTTTCATGCTTTGAGATGAAAATTTTTTCATTGAGACTGCCTCCTGTTAACTTTCTGACTCCTGACGATCTAAAAACCTTTACGAGCAAAGATTTCAATCATCTCACTCCGAGTTAAATTATTTTCAGTTGCTAATTCTGCCAGCTTTTCCCAAGCCGTATCTGTAAGTCTGATAGACCTTAACTGCTTCGGTTCATTGTAGTCTGTCTGAAACTTACCCGAAGCAGTACGCTTGCGCCTGGATGATTTCTGTTTTGTACCTGAATATCGATCTGCAATTACATTCTTTGGGATTTGATTAATTGTCATCAAGTTAATTAGGTTATCAATCAGGCGATCGCGCTCCATTGGTAAAATCTCTTGACAATGCAGCATCTCTTGAAGAATTACAAAATGCACCAAAGTCCCAAGAAAAATACGTGCAGCAACTTGGGGGTCAGGTAATTGTAGTTCCAGATGAGCCGCAAAATATTGACTGAGTAGTTCCAAAACGGGTTTATCAACGTTGCGAACGAAAACTTGCGCTAGCAATGGGAAACGTCCAGACTCACCAATAATTAGTCTCACTAAATTCAGCAACTCCCGTTGATTATTTATCTGCTCCACAATACTTTTAGCTAGGCGGCGCAGAACGATATGAGGTTCTCCTTGCAGTAATTGTGAATCTTGGGGGCTAAACGCTTCTCGATAATTTTCCTGTGCTAGTCGCTCAACTAGAGCAATAAATAATCCTTCTTTATCTTGGAAGTAGCTGTAGACCGTTGTTTTAGACACACCTGCTGCTGCTGTCACCTTATCCATCGTTGTGGCAGCGTAGCCATGTGCCAGAAACTCTTGCATTGCACCAGCAAAGATAGCATTGACTTTGTCTGTTGACAGCAAACGGCCTACGTTACTGTTTTCTGTCTCTCTCCTCTTGTTTCTCATCTTTGATTTTTTGCTCAGATAAGTAGAACGGTGCAAATAAACAGAACTATATTACGAAAAGTAAATTTAACTAAAACCCTCTTCCCTTCTGCCATCTGCCCTCTGCCCTCTGCCTTATCTTAATGATAAATATTCACTCCGACCTACTTAAACCAGCTTAGACTGACAGGCTGCCCAGATTGAATAGACTTGTCTGAGAATTTAATTTTACCGAGGACTTTTGGCATTAATTGGGATGTACAGTTTAGTACAGTTACGATACAGTTAAACTAACTAGTTTATTTAACTTACTAAACAAAAAGGGGCTGAAAGTGCCTGATGTAGGAGAAAGAGATTCCGCATCGTCTAAGCCTAGTGTTCGCCAACTGATTATGCTGGCATTAGCTACAGGATTTGCGATCGCAGGAATCATTAGATTTTGGCAGATTCAATCACAGTCTTCTGTGGCAGCTCAAACTGTCCAACGAAGTATACCTGAAATTAAAACAGTGACAGCGTTGGGCAGACTAGAGCCAAAAGGAAAAGTGATTAGACTTTCGGCACCTGCATCCAGTCAAGGTAGTCGAGTAGAGACACTTTTGGTAATGGAGGGCTTTAAAGTAAAAGCTGGGCAGGCGATCGCAATTTTGGATAACCGGACTCGCCTACAAGCAGCTTACCAAGAAGCTCAAGAAGCGGTGAAAGTAGCGCAGGTAAATTTAGCAAAAGTACAAGCGGGTGCGAAACTAGGCGAGATAGAAGCGCAAAAAGCCGAGGTTGCCCGCATCCAGGCACAGACATTAGGTGACCAAACCGGGCAAAGGGAAACAGTTGCCAGATTAGAAGCCCAGTGGCAAGGTGAGAAGACGGCACAACAGGCAACAATAAATCGACTAGAAGCAGAACAACAAAATGCCCAAGTGGAATTTCAACGCTATCAGCAGCTTTATTCTAATGGCGCAATTTCTCAGTCTTCATTTGATAGCAAGCGCTTAACTGTAGATACGATAACGCAGCAGTTGAGCGAAGCCAGAGCAAATCTTAACCGCATTGATAGCACTGGACGCAAGCAAATCAACGAGGCCCAGACAGTTCTAGCTAGAATTAATGCCACTGGTAGCAAGCAAATTAGTGCAGCCAAAGCCACTTTAAACCAAATCGCCGAAGTACGTCCGATAGATGTAGAGGCCGCAAAAGTGGAAGTTAGCCGTACCATCGCAGCCGCCAAACAAGCAAAAGCTAATTTCGATCAAGCTTATGTGCGATCGCCCCAAAACGGTGTAATCTTAGACATTCATACACGTTCGGGGGAAATGGTGTCCGATGAGGGCATCGTTGAAATTGGGCAAACCAGCCATATGTATGCGGTTGTAGAAGTTTACCAAAGTGATATCCGCAGAGTGCGTCTCCAACAACCAGTGCAAATCTTTAGCAACTCTCTATCAGGAAAATTACAGGGAAAAGTAGATTCTGTGGGCTGGAAAGTACAGCGGCAAGATATTATCAACGCTGACCCCAGTGAAAATATCGATTCCAGAGTTGTGGAAGTTCATGTGCGGTTAGATGAAGCATCAAGCGAGAAAGCCGCCAAATTTACTAATTTGCAAGTCAAGGCGGTGATTGGACTGTGATCGGATTGATTCAAGAACTACAACGGCGTACACCGCTAGGATGGCTGCAACTGAGTCATCATAAAAGTCGCTTGTTGGTTGCTTTATCAGGCATTGCTTTTGCTGATGTTCTAATGTTTATGCAGCTAGGCTTTCAGAATGCACTGTATGACAGCAACACCCGCCTAAATAGTGTATTACTTGCAGACATAGTTTTAATGAGTACTCAAAGCCGTAACACTCAAAATTTATCTACCTTTTCGCGGCGACGACTACTTCAGGCTGCTGATATACCTGGTGTGAAATCAACAGAAGCCATGTATATCGGTTTATTTACTTGGAAGAATCCCCAAACACGCCGCAAGACAACACTGCAAGCAATTGGATTTAATCCTGAAGAGCCTGCCTTAAATTTACCAGAAGTAAATGCCCAGTTAAATAAAATTAAGCTGCCTGACACTTTTATCTTTGACCGTGCCACCAGAGGTGAATACAAAGAGGCTTTAACCCAACTTGAGGCAGGTAATACTGTCACTACAGAAGTAGATCAACGTACTATCACCATTGATGGCTTATTTAAATTAGGGGCATCCTTTGCCGCAGACGGTACATTAATTTCCAGCGATGATAACTTTTTACGAATTTTTCCTAGACAACTAGCAGGGAGTATCAACCTGGGTTTGGTTTATACTCAACCAGACCACGATCCAAAACAAGTTGCAGAGCTACTAAAATACTACCTCCCAAAAGAGGATGTTAGAGTGCTAACTCGCGAAGAATTTATCAAATTTGAGGAGGACTATTGGAAACAAGAAAGCCCTATTGGTTTTATCTTTACTTTGGGCGTATCAATGGGATTTATTGTAGGTGTGATTATTGTCTATCAAGTCCTCTCTACTGATGTGAATGCCCATATGAAGGAATACGCTACCTTCAAAGCAATGGGATATCGCAATTTATACTTACTGGGTGTGATTTTTGAAGAGGCGATTATATTAGCATTGCTGGGCTTTATCCCAGGATTTACAATTCCTTTAGGACTTTATCAGTTAACTCGCAACGCCACAGATTTGCCGATATACATGACTGCGACCAGAGCATTAATAGTTTTATTTTTAACAATCATTATGTGTAGTATTTCTGGGGCCGTAGCAACTCGTAAACTACAATCTGCTGACCCCGCTGATATGTTCTAAAAAATTAAAAATGCAAAGTATCAATTCTTTTGAACCTGTTATATGTATCGAAAATCTTGACCATTATTTTGGAAAATCTCAACTCCGCAAGCAAGTTTTATTTAATATAAACCTCAAAATTAATGTAGGCGAAATTATCATTATGACAGGGCCTTCTGGTTCTGGGAAAACTACACTACTCACCTTAGTGGGAGGGTTGCGTTCTGCCCAGTCTGGCAGTTTGCGAGTATTAGGTAGAGAACTTTGTGGTGCTAGTGCTAAACAACTTACACAGGCTAGGCGCAATAACGGTTATATTTTCCAAGCACATAACCTGCACAGTAGCTTGACAGCAATTCAAAATGTGCGAATGGGTTTGGAACTACAACCAAAAATTTTGCCACAAGAAATGCTGATGCGATCGCAAGCAATGCTAGAAGCTGTAGGATTGGCAAATCGCCTTAATTACTATCCAGATAACTTGTCAGGGGGACAGAAACAACGGGTAGCGATCGCTCGTGCGTTAGTGAGTCAGCCTAAAATTGTTTTGGCAGATGAACCAACTGCCGCACTCGATAAGCAATCTGGGCGTGATGTCGTCGAATTAATGCAAAAACTAGCAAAAGAGCAAGGTTGTACAATTTTACTCGTCACCCACGACAACCGTATTTTAGATATTGCCGATCGCATTGTCTACATGGAAGATGGACATCTTGTCAGAGATGGTGTGAGTACTATAGCTGTTGAGTAGTAATGCCAATTCCTAATGATGCTCGTTTAGACTTCAGTCGTAATTAAGAAAGTCAGACTCTATCTGGGTTTCTAGGTTTGTATCTGTTACATTCTTTTTTAAAATTGGTATGAGTAATACAGTAGAAGTCACGAGTCGCAAGTAAAACGTGCTTTATATCTGGCTTTGATACCTAAGCGATCGCGTTTTTCATCCACCAGCAGAAAGCACCGAGGTGAAACGGATAAATATTATGTTACTTTTTAGAACGAGCGCGGAGGGATTTGAACCCCCGACCCACAGAACCGGAATCTGTTGCTCTATCCACTGAGCCACGCGCCCTTAATTTCTCGCATTATAGCACGTTTGCGATAAATGCCGCCAAGTTGGCGATCGCTTAAAGATAATTAGCAGGGTTTACGGGTGAACCATTGCGACGTACTTCAAAATGCAAGTGAGGCCCGGTAGATAAACCTGTGGAACCGACAGCAGCGATCGCTTGTCCTCGTTGCACTGCTTGCCCTTCAGATACATACAATTGGCTGGTATGTCCGTATAGTGTGGTAATACCTTTGCCATGGTCGATAATTACGGCTCTACCATAACCGCCGTACCAGCCTGCAAAAATCACTGTTCCCGAATCGGCTGCCCGAATTGTACTGCCATAGCTAGCTGCAAAATCTAGACCTGCATGAAAGCGGCGATAGCCGAGGACTGGATGCATTCGCCAACCAAAGGGACTGCTAGTAGGAGCATCGCTAGGATAGGCAAACATCCCAGTTCCTTGGATAATAATACTTCTACGGCTATTTGTTTTAGCCTGTGCTTCAACTCTTGCTCTAGCTTCTGCTATCTTCTGTTGAATCAATACTTCTAGATTTTTAGAATCTTGGTCTAGCTGATTTTGGGCTGCTTCTAAAGCCAAGCGATCGCTATTTAAGCGTTGAATCATCTCTGACTGTGACTGCGCCTGAGTTTGATAATCGGCTTTTTGTGCTAGTAATTGCTGGCGAATCAAGGCAATTTCGTTTTTTTGTTGTTCTACATCCGTTTTTTGTTTATTTATCAGGTTTGCTTGTTCGTTGAGTTTTGCTAAGATTTGTTGGTCTGCCTGATAAACTAGCTTCAATTGATGACGGCGACTGATAAAGTCGCTAATGCTTTGGCTTTGGAGTAAAACTGCCCATCCTTGTCTGGCTGGCGATCGCTGGAGATAACGCAATCGGGCTACTGTGGCGATTTGACGTTCTTCATAGGAACGTACTGCTACAGCTAAATCAGCTTCCAACTGTTGGAGGCGTTGGCTAGAAATTTGTAATCGCAACTCACTATCTTGAATATAGCTGTTTGTGGTTTGGAGGTTTTGGTTTATACCAGTTAGCCGATTTTGTGCCGCTTTTTGCAAATTGGTCAGGCGATCGCGCTCCTGAGTCATATTCGCACGCTCTTGATTAATTTGTTGCTGCTGCCGCCTTAAAGTATCAACTGATCCTAGGGGAGCTGCATCTACTGGTAATGCTGTAATTAATCCCAAAAAAAAGGATAAAATGCCGCAAAATAATCTTTTTTTGCTAAAAAATGACACTCTCATAATGTGAACCTGACCAAAGGAACGCCGCCAAACACTATGAGAATTATTCCCAAAATCCGATTCACCTACTCCCACGCGCTATCAAATTTGTCTGCCAAGTTGTAACACAAAGATTCCAGCTGTGCCAGCATTGAGCAGCTATATCAGAAAAAAGGATATGAACACACGCATCGCAATTCTCTTAATTACCTTAGTTTTTCCGGGTTTAGCGGTCGTAGGAATATCGCTTTATTGGTTTAACTTAGATTACGCAGCATTGATAAAAGCCGAAAAATATGTAGAAAAGCTAGTTGAGGAGGGAAAAGCGAGCGATCGCCAGTTAGATTATGCCTATCATCGTACCTTTATTCATCGCATCAATGTTTTCGCTGATGGCACTTGGGGATTGCTAGGAGGCGCGATCGCAGCGCTAGGCATACATGGATTAGTGACTATTAGAAAAAATTAGTTTTTGAGAAAACCCATCACTTTACAAGCGAAGAAGCTAGCCTTCAGACGGTTCACTTTGCACCCCATCTAAGATAGGAATCTTCCTTACATTGATAAGCAAGTCATACTTGTAACTGATGACAAACAGTACAGAAAGCTGGTCAAATAAAGATAATGTTGCCCATACCGGAGTAATGACAGACCGCGTTTTGATTCTTGGAGGACGGGGGCGAATTGGTAGCAGTGTTGCTCAGGATATAGCCACCCACACACAAGCACAAATTACAATCACTGGGCGTTCCCCAGAGACTGGAAAGGCTATGAACCTACCTTTGGGAGAGCAAGTGCAATGTGTGATATTAGACTTAGCCGAGATTGACAGATTGCGACAAGCGATCGCTAATTCTGACTTAGTTATCCACTGTGCTGGCCCCTTCCATTACCGAGATGCCAATGTTCTCAAAATATGCATTGAACAAGGTGTTAACTATTTAGATGTCAGCGACCATCGTTCTTATACTAGCAAGGCACTTAATTACCACGAGCAGGCTGCCGAAGCTGGCGTGACAGCAATTATTAATACTGGCATTTTCCCTGGCATTTCTAACAGTATGGTACGTCAGGGTATTGAACAATTTGATACACCAGAAAAAATCCATTTAAGTTATTTAGTTTCTGGTTCTGGTGGTGCTGGTGTTACAGTGATGCGGACAACTTTTCTGGGGTTGCAGCATAGCTTTGAAGCTTGGATAGATGGAAAATGGCACATAGTCAAGCCTTACAGTGAAAGAGAAGTAGTTGAATTTCCACCACCCTATGGACGCAGTGGAGTTTATTGGTTTGATATGCCAGAAACCTTCACTCTGCCCTACGCCTTCCCATCAGTAAAAACTGTAATTACTAAATTTGGCTCAGTTCCTGATTTTTACAATCACATGACTTGGATAACTGCTCATGTATTTCCCAAATGGTTAATGCAGAAGCGCAGCACTATAGAATTTTTATCTCATGTTAGTCATTTTATGACAGATGTAACTAATCGTTTCAGTGGGATTGGCGTAGCAGTACGTTCCGAAGTTACAGGCAGAAAAAATAATGGTGAATCAGGCGTTTATTGCTCAAGTTTAGTGCATGAAAATACCGCAGTCATTTCTGGTTATGGTACAGGTAGCATTGCCCAATTCTTGCTAGAAGGTAACCTCAAAAAACCAGGAGTTTCGCCAGTGGAAGAAGCATTACCAACAGATTTATTTTTGCAAGCTATGCAAAGTCGAGGAGTTAAAATTACTCACAATTGGTTGTGAAAAAGATTGGTAATTAGTGAGTGAGAATTATGCATTTCTGAATTCTGAGTGCTGATGTAAATTCCTCACTCAGCACTCGGTACTGATTTGTACCCAGAAAGTCTATTCAAATTCATCAATTGTAGCGGGAGCAGCTTTTCTGTGTTTGCTAATCTTGTGTTCGTACCAATTCATTAATGGAGTGGCACTAATTCCATGTACAATTACAGAAACTACAATAGTGGTGTAAGTTATCCAAGCAATTTGTTCCGCAGTTTCGCCTTCTAATCCTTTACCAAAAGCATAGGCAAGATAATATAAAGAACCTACACCGCGAATGCCAAACCAGCCCAATAACCAGCGAGTTCGTGGATGTAAGTTTTGGCGGCGGGAGTGCATAGGATGTTCACCTATTGTACTAATCCAGACCCCTATAGGTCGGATAACCAAAAATAACAAAATTATTACTAACAAAGATTGAGCAGCATTGGTAAATATTGGCTTAAATAATAATATCGACCCCAATAGTAAAATTGTCCCAATTTCCATAAGTTTTTCAAGTCGCTCGATAAATTTTAATTGTCCTAGTGGCTTTTCAGGATTTCTATAACTGCGCTGAACGACTAACCCAGCAACAAATACTGCCAGAAATCCATAGCCATTCACAAATTCTGTCAAGGAATAAGTTAACAAAATCACACTGATAGCTAGAAAGTCTTCCATTAACTCATCAGCAGAACGACGTTTCTGGATTTTTTGATCGATCCAAACTATAGCTTTGGGAACAATAATTCCCATAATAATGCCAGCTGCGATCGCCCAAATTAAATCAACTAAAATCCAATCCTTGAACCAGTTTCCCCAGTTATTATCTTTTAATGCATAAAGACCGAAATAAACAAAGGGAAAAGCTAAGGCATCATTTAACCCACCTTCAGAAGTTAAACCAAAGCGTAACTCGTCTTGGTCGTTTGCATCTGTCAGTTGGACTTCTGAGGCTAATACCGGGTCAGTCGGTGCGAGAATTGCTCCTAACAAAATAGCTTCTCCCCAATTCATGCCTAAAAATAATTTGCCCACAATAGCCAGAGCAAAAATTGAAATTGGCATCAAAAATCCAATTAGTCGTAGCGTAATATTCCAAACCCCTAACCTGAGTGGATGAACAATTTTTAAGCCACAGCTAAATACTGAAATAATTACCACAAATTCTGTGATTCTCTCCAACAATTCAGCATTGAATACGTCATCACGTCTTAGTTGAATTAACCCCAGTCCATAAGGACCTAGAAAAATACCAACCACAAGGTAGATAAGGGCAAAAGAAAGAGGTAAGCGAGTAATCCAACCTGACCCTAATATGACTACTAGCAAGAGTAGCCCAATAACAAACAAGTTAAGGATATAAATATCTACCATAGCGGTGATTATAAATAATAAACATTGCTTTGCAAGTTTAGTTGTGATAGCTTTTTAATATAAATCACCCAAAGGTAGATTTTATAAAGAAATCATATTCATTTCTACCTCTGTTTAATTAGTTCACATCGATCGTAAAGATAAGAACTGATGACTAGGAAAGAGATATTTTCATTCCCTGGTTGTGCCCAAACTGCACATGAACCCTAGCCTGCAATTGCTGAGTGCAGAGTTATCGAAGTTTGCCCGGAGAGATCTACTTATGATTTTAGAGAGTACCAAAAATAAATTACCCAATATTCGTAGTTGAAGATTGCACCTCGATACAGCTACCCTAAAACGATTTCAGGAGAATTTCCGTTCTCAGGCAGACGTGGCTGAGACAACTGGATAAAATTGAAGTAGCGACAGTAATACTGGGTAAATCACAAGATATTATCAGAAATTACAGCTAATCTTTTTCAAAAATTTTTATTTGGTTATTATTGTGTTTAACTAAAAAATTTATTAATGGTATAAAATTGACTCAAAATTTGATATGACTATGGATACTCAACAGATAAAAATTTTATTAGTTGATGATAGTTCCGAGAATTTACAGTTTTTATCTGATATTCTCCTAAGGCAAGGTTATCAAGTACAAAAATTCCGGTCTGGACAACTGGCTATCAATGCAGTATTGGATGTGTCTCCTGATTTAATTTTACTTGATATAATCATGCCGGAGATGAATGGGTATGAAGTTTATCAACATTTAAAAGCTAACAAAAAAACTCAAGACATCCCGATAATTTTTCTGGGTAATATTAAAAAAATATTTAAAAAAGTAAATTTTTATCAATTAGGCGCTATTGATTATATTCCTAAACCATTGCAATCTGAAAACATTTTAACATGCGTACACAAACAACTCACTATTCAAAAATTACAAAAACAATTAAAAGAGCAAAATTACCAACTACTGTGTGAGAAGCAACAACGGCAGCAGTTGTCACTCGAATTAAATAACCAAAATCACCAAATACAAGCGATTTTAAATACAGTTAAATTAGGTGTTTCCCTGACTGATGAAAATGGATATTTTGTAGAGGTCAATTCGGCATATTGTCATCTGTATGGATTGACTCGCAAAGAACTCATTGGTCAAGAATTTACGGTGCATTATCCAAATTTAACAGTTGCAGAAAAAGCAGATTTAATTCGGCAATATCAAGATTCTATTAGAGAAGGCACAAGGACGGCAGCTGCCTCACCACACCACCTCCTAGAGACTGAGGAGCCACTGCGTTGCAGTGAGCAGTCCGTTGGACTTGAAAGAACTGCCGTTAACGCAGCGTTAGCAACGTACTCCTACGGAGAAGCAAGCTACGCGCAGTGTCTCCATCAGGAGAAGGAGCATCACCCGAAGGGAGGTTCCTATGGTAGTCGACTCAAGTCGGGAAAACGTTTTGGCAGTTCCTATTGGGGGAAACCACGCCACTTGCTCCACAGTTGCCACAATTTGGGGAACCAGAGCAAGGCACTGTCTTCAGATAGCTTCCAGTTAGAAAATCGAGAATTTCAAATTACCCAGCAAGATGGGTTGCAGATTGATGTGGAGATGACACAGAGAGTTTATCAACAGGATGACGGTAAGTCTTTTGTTGTGACTACCTTGAGAGATATCAGCGAGCAGATGGAAGTTGCATTATTAGTACAAGCACAACTGCTAGAGCAAGAAAAAGAAGCACGCGCTCAGCTATACAGGCAAAATTTGCAACTGCGAGAAGAAATCCGCGATTGTCTGTTAGTGGAAGCTGCTCTGAAAGCCAGTGAAAGTAAGTATCGCCATCTAGTCGAGACATCCCAAGATATCATTTGGTCGGTAGATATATCTGGGCGAATTACTTTTGTCAACTCTGCTGTCAAAAGAGTTTACGACTACGAACCTCAAGAAATCATGGGGCTTTCTTGGGTTGATTTTATCTTGCCTGAGCAAGTGGATCGCAATCAAGAACTATTTGAACGTATTCTCAATGGCGAACCGATATTCCAGCATGAGATTACGTGTATAGCTAAAAATGGTGACTTGATTTATCTGGTGCTAAATGCGATCGCTCTACGGAATGAACAGGGTTTAGTAATAGGTGTAACAGGTACAGCTAGTAATATTACAGAATATAAACAGGTAGAACAAGCCCTACAAGAAAGTACTATCAAACTCCGCAACCACAACCTGGTATTAACACAACTGGCGAAAAATCAGCTATTGTATCAAGGCGACTTGAAAACTGTTTTCAGCGAAATTACAGAAGCAGGCGCTAAGAATATAGCAGTAGAGCGAGCCAGTATATGGCTGTATGACGAAACAGCCACTGATATGCAGTGCCTTGACTTATTTGAGCAAAGTCGCGATCGACACACTACCGGATTTTCTCTATCAGCAGCAGACTATCCAGCTTATTTTCAAGCTTTGCAGCAAGACCAACAAATTGTTGCAAATGATGCCCACAGCGATCCCAGAACCAAAGAATTTTCTCAGTCTTACTTGACCCCCTTCAACATAACTTCTATGCTCGATACACCTATTAGACTAGGGGGAAACACCGTAGGAGTTTTATGTTTGGAGGCGGTGGAAATTATTCATTCTTGGACACTGGAAGACCAGAATTTCGCCCGTTCTTTAGGTAATTTGGTATCGTTGGCGTTAGAAGCACGGGAACGCCAACGTGCAGAAGCAGCCCATCGGGCATCTGAAGAGAAGTTAACATCAGCCTTTAGGTCATCTCCTGACCCTATCGCCCTGTCAACTTTCCCAGAAACACGCTATACCGAAGTTAACGATAGCTTCTGTAGGCTTTTTGGTTATTCTCGTTCTCAAGTTATCGGTCGCACCCACCAAGAATTAGATATGTGGGTAAATCGAGAACAATGTGCCCTTCTCACCCAGCTCCTCCTACAGACGAAAGCCATTCGCAACCATGAAGTTGATTTCCGTACTTCTAGTGGGGAGATCAAAACGACGATACTTAGTGCGGAATTGATCGAGATAGACGATCAACAATATGTACTCGGCACTGCTAAAGATATCACTGAGCGCAAACAGGCAGAAAATGAAAGCCGTTTACTGCTATTAACAGCTCAAGCCATCACTCGCGCTATTGACGTAAACGGTGCTTTAAAACTCGTTCTCCGTTTAATTTGTAATACCATCGGTTGGGATTTTGGCGAAGCTTGGATACCCAATGATGATGGCTCTATTTTAGAACATAGCTTGGTCTGGTACGCAGAAGCAAGCAGCTTAGAAGAATTCTGTCGCCAAAGCCGAACTATCAAATTTGCTCCTGGTGTGGGATTGACAGGAAGAGTTTGGCAGAGTCGGGAGCCAGAATGGATTGAAGATGTTTCGCGAGTCAGAAAGCCAATTTTTTTGCGATCGCCACAAGCATCCAAAGTAGGATTAAAAGCTGGTTTTGGCGTACCAATTCTGGCTGGCAACCAAGTATTGGCTGTTTTGGTATTTTTTAAACGCAGTTCATTGCCAGTAGATAAGCGTTTACTCTTGCTAGTACGTGCAGTTGCTAGTCAGTTAGGTGGGCTGATTGAGCGCAAACAAATAGAAGCTGCCCACAGACACAGCGAAGAACGATTGCATCTCGCCTTAGAAGCTAGCGATTTAGCGTTGTGGGATTGGCATATCAGCAGCGGCAAAATCTATCGCGACTGGCGGTGGACAAAGATGTTGGGGTACAAAGAACACGAAATTACAGACAATCAGCCAGTTATTAAGCGGTTGGTACATCCAAACGACTGGCCCGCAGTCCAATCAGCCTTAAACGCCCATCTCCAAGGTACTAGTCCTGTCTATGAAGTGGAATTTCGGATGCGTTGCGCCTCTGGTGAATGGAAGTGGATTCAGGCTCGCGGTCAGATTTTTGAGCGTGATGAGAAGGGTACGCCTTTGCGAATGACAGGTACGCACAAAGATATCACAGAACGCAAAACGCTAGAACGAGAACTAGCACTCAGAGAAGCCCGTCTCAATGCCTTTTTTAGCAGCGCTCCTGTCGGTCTGAATATTGTAGATAACCAATTGCGGTTTGTGCAAATCAACGAACTGCTTGCAGAGATTCATGGACACTCGCAAAAAGACCATATCGGTAAAACGTTACATGAAATCATTCCCCAAATTGCACCTTTGGTGACACCGTTTTACGAACAAGTACTCTCGACTAATCAACCTATTCTCAACCTAGAAATCAGCAGCCCATTACCCAAGCAGCCAGATATTATCCGCCACTTCATAATTTCTTATTTTCCCATACCAGGTGAAGACAATCGCCCCTCTGGTGTTGGCACTGTGATGGTGGAAATTAGCGATCGCAAGCAAGCAGAACTAGCTTTACAAGAAAGCCAGCGACGGTATCAAACATTAGCCGAAGCTTCTCCAGTTTGCATCTTCCACACCGATGTTGATGGCAACGCCTTATATTTAAATCAACGCTGGAGCGAGATTACAGGGCTTCCCCTGCAAGATTCTTTGGGCAAAGGTTGGGCAAATGCTCTGTATCCAGATGACCGCGATCGCATAGATATTTTATGGTGCGAGGCAGTAGCAGCAAGAACAATACCATCTAAGTCAGAACATCGCTGCTTGCGCTCTGATGGCACAATTGTTTGGGTAATATCTCAAGCTTTACCAGACATTGGCGAAGACGGAAAAGTTAAAGGCTATATCGGTACAATTACAGATATCACCGAGAGAAAACTGACAGAAGAAGCTTTATATGAGAGTGCAGAACGGGAAAGAGCGATCGCCCAAGTCATTCAAAGGATGCGTCAGACATTAGATTTGGAGACGATATTTGCAGCCACAACTCAAGAATTACGGCAAGTACTCAACTGCGATCGCGTTGTCGTCTATCGTTTCAATCCCGACTGGGATGGCGAATTTGTCTCGGAATCAGTTGCGGAAGGCTGGATTTCTTTGATAGAGGAACACAAAAATCACCCCAATCTCACGGAGGGTGCGCTAGAAGATGGTCGTTGTGTTCTGAAAATGTTGGATAGCGCCAACAGCCAACAAGATACTTATCTGCAAGCAAGCCAAGGTGCAAGTTTCCGCTGTGTGCCAGATATCTACAAAGCTGGGTTTGACCTTTGTTACATCAACCTCTTAGAACGCTTTCAGGCAAAAGCTTATATTACTGTTCCCATCTTTTGTGGTAATCAACTATGGGGATTATTGGTGAGTTATCAGAATTCTGGCACCCGTCAATGGAAAACTGGAGAAATCAACATTGTAGTTCAAATCGGCAATCAGTTAGGAGTTGCTTTACAGCAGGCACAATTACTAGCACAAACTCAAAGACAGTCACAAGCTTTACAACAAGCTGTCATAGCTGCTGATGCTGCCAACCGTGCCAAAAGCGAATTTCTCGCTAACATGAGTCACGAATTGCGTACCCCACTGAATGCTATCCTCGGCTTTACCCAGGTCATGAGCCACGATCGTTCTCTATCTAAAGAACATCTACAAAACCTAGCAATTATCAATCGTGCTGGCGAACATCTGCTCAACTTAATCAACGACATTTTGGAAATGTCCAAAATTGAAGCTGGCAGAACTACATTGAATGTCAGCAGTTTTGACTTAAGTCGCCTTTTGCAAAGCCTAGAAGAAATGTTACACTTCCGCGCTGCTTCCAAGAGGCTAAAACTGCTATTTGAATGTAGTCCTGAAATTCCCCAATATGTGCAAAGTGATGAAAGCAGGCTGCGTCAAGTCTTGCTAAACCTTTTAGGCAATGCCATCAAATTTACTGATAGTGGTAGTGTGACTTTGCGTGTGAGATTGGGGGCTGAAGATTGCAAAGAAGCAATCTTGTCTAACTACCCTCAGTTCCTCAGCCCCCCATCCCCTCTGCCTCTTGTTTCCCAATCCCTAATCTTCGAGGTACAAGACACTGGTGCTGGTATTTCTCCACAAGAAATGGACTTACTTTTTGAAGCTTTTGGGCAAACTGAAACTGGTAGAAAATCTCAACAAGGAACAGGATTGGGCTTAGCAATTAGCCGCAAATACGTACAATTGATGGGGGGAGATATTACTGTCAGCAGCGTTTTGGGTACGGGTAGTACATTTACCTTTGATATTCAGATTGGTTTAGCTTCAGCCAGCGAAATTCAAATACACCAAGCTCAACGTCAAGTTATTGGTTTAGCACTAGAGCAAAAAGAATACCGTATTTTAGTAGTTGATGATGTTACAGATAATCGTCTTTTACTAGTTAAGTTACTGTCATTTATTGGCTTTAACGTGCGGGAGGCTAGCGATGGTCAACAAGCGATCGCCCAATGGATAGAATGGCAACCACACCTGATTTTTATGGATATGCGGATGCCAGTTATGGATGGCTATGCAGCCACAAGAGAGATTAAAGCAAAGGAGCAAGGGAAACAGGAGAAAGATTCTTCTGTTCCTAATGCTCATACCATCATTATCGCCCTAACTGCTAATGCTTTTGAGGAGCAACGAGAGGCAATGATGACAGCAGGTTGTGATGATTTAATTAATAAACCCTTCCGACAGGAGCAAATCTTAGAAAAACTTAGTAAATATTTAGGAGTTCAATATCTTTATAAAGAAGAAGGTAATCAAACATTGGACGCTAGACAACAGACTAAAGAACAGATTTTGACACCTGATGATTTACTACCTTTGATATCTGAAATGTCCAATGAATGGGTAGCGCAGGTATACAATGCCGCAGCGCAATGTAGCGACGATCTAATTTTAGAATTAATTGAGCAAATGCCTTCAGCAAATAATTTGCTGAACAAATATTTAGCAGATTTAGCCAACAACTTCCAATTTGAGAAAATTATGGCAGTAACCAGCATCGTCAATAGTAATTAGCTAAAGATTAACAAAATAAGGTGGACAATATACAGCAGAATTCAGGAGGAGGCAGTGCGGTGAGGTAGCCTGGTGGCTTTATCCCAATTTGCAATCCCCTTTATGCAAATACGGGTATTTCCACGCTATAAAAAGAATAATGAAGATTAAAAAGAAACGAAATGCCCTGCGCCAATCACTGGCAGTTTTCCGTTACAGCGGACGGGCTATAGGCTTAGTGTGGAATACCAATCGCTCTTTAACCATCATCCTTGCTACTTTAACTTTAGTAGCTGGTCTTTTACCAGCAGCGATCGCCTACATCGGGAAGTTAATCGTTGATGCGGTAGTCTTAGGTTCTCAACACATATCAGAAAGTAGTAATTTTGTCAATATTTCTCAGCCGTTGTTATATGTAGGATTAGAAGCGATCGCAGTAGCTTTATTAGCAGGCAGTCAGCGAGGACTGAGTGTTTGTCAGTCGTTGTTGCGGGTGTTACTAGGTCAGCGAGTAAATGTACTCATCTTGGAAAAGGCGCTGACATTGGAACTCAAGCAGTTTGAAGATTCAGAATTTTACGACAAACTGACTAATGCTAGACGAGAAGCATCAATTCGCCCTCTATCTTTAGTAAATCGTACCTTTGGATTGGTACAAAATGCCCTTTCCCTCGTTACTTACGGCGTTTTACTAGTAAAGTTATCGGTCTGGTCAGTAGTAGTGCTAGTAATAGCAGCTATGCCCGCATTTATTGCGGAAACGAAATTCGCCGGACAAGCCTTTCGCTTGTTTAGTTGGCGTGCGCCAGAAACCCGTCAACAGCACTATATAGAAAATCTGCTGGCTAGAGAAGACTATGCTACAGAAGTCAAGCTTTACCAGATTGGGGAAATGTTGCTGGGACGTTACCATAACCTGTTTCATCAACTGTATGGCGAAGACCGTGACTTAACTCTGCGACGGGGACTGTGGGGGTATCTCTTGAGTTTAGTGAGTACCGCTGCTTTTTACATAGCATACGCTTGGATTGTGTTGGAAACGGTGGTAGGTCGGATTTCCTTGGGAGATATGACAATGTATCTGATAGTGTTTCGCCAAGGACAGTCTACTTTCTCTAGTGCCCTTACTTCTATTGGGGGAATGTATGAAGACAACTTATATTTATCAAATCTCTACGATTTCCTCGAAGAAGAAGTAGTACAGCCTTGGGGTCAAGCAACCAATGGTTTAAATCCTCAAGATGGTATCCGCTTTGAGAATGTATCTTTTACTTATCCAGGCAGTTTCAAGCCTGCATTGAGAAACATTTCCTTACATTTGAAACCTGGAGAAAAATTGGCAATTGTAGGTGAAAACGGTTCTGGTAAGACTACTTTAATTAAACTGCTTACCCGACTTTACACTCCAGACTCCGGTCGGATTTTTCTAGATGGTTTGGACTTGCAAGAATGGGATGTAGATGTGCTGCGCCGTCGTATTGGTGTAATTTTTCAGAATTTTGTCCGCTACCAATTCACAGTCGGGGAGAATATCGGCGTAGGCGATGTAGAACACCTCGAAGACAAAACCCGCTGGCATGTTGCTGCCGAAAAAGGCATGGCCCAACCTTTCATTGAGCAATTGCCCCAAAGCTTTGGGACTCAACTTGGTCGTTGGTTCAAGGGAGGACAGGAACTTTCTGGGGGGCAATGGCAGAAAATCGCTCTTTCTCGTGCTTTTATGCGATCGCAGGCAGATATCTTGGTGTTAGATGAACCAACTTCGGCAATGGATGCCCAAGCAGAGTTTGATATTTTCAATCATTTTCGCACTCTGACCAAAAAACAGATGGTATTCTTGATTTCCCACCGTTTCTCCACAGTCCGGATGGCTGACAAAATCGTAGTTGTTGAAGCTGGGGAAATTGTGGAACAGGGAACTCACGAGCAATTGTTAGAGGCTGGAGGGCGTTACGCCAAGCTATTTTTGTTGCAAGCGGCGGGTTATCAATAAGAGAGGAGGGGGAGCAGGGGAGGCAAGGAGAGCAAGGGAGATGGGAAAGTGATTTGTAGCAGTAAAAGAGTTAAGCCATATAGAGAAGCTAATAAACTTGAGCTTTTAATAGTGAATTTTGAGGTTTTAAAGACCGAAGTTGAGCCTTTGAACTTGGAAGTTGCACCTTTGAACTCGGAAGTTGAACCTTGGAAGCTGAAATTTGAGCCTTTGAACTTGAAAGTTGAACCTTTGAACTTGAAAGTTGAGCCTTTGAACTTGAAACTTCAAGTTTGACTCTTGTACAGACGCGATTAATCGCGTCTCTTGACTCTTGATTAAAATCTGGGAGTATCTACGATGAGATTGATTTCTGAACCATCGATTCCTGTGAAAATTCAAAAGATGAAGGAACGGGTGCGATGGAGGCATCCGAGTATTCTACAGCGGGGAATTGACCAAACTAGTATGGTCATAGACGATCGCAAGGAAGACAGCCCCGAATTTTCGTTTATGGTTATCGGTGATAGTGGGACAAAATCCCATTACGGACATCATCCCCAGCGAGAAGTTGCGGAACTCATGCTTCCTCACAAGGATGATTGCCGTTTTGTGCTACACACTGGCGATGTCATTTATGTTGTGGGTTCTCATGAGTACTACCCAGCAAATTTTATCGAACCTTACCGGGAATTTATTGTGGGTGGTGACAATCCCAAAAATATTTCTTACGATCGCATGGTATTTAACTTACCGTTTCTGCCAGTGCTGGGCAATCACGATTATTATGATGTGCCGTTTATGTATCGTTTGCTGACAGGAAGCACATTGCGGCTGCGTCGGATGCTACGTTACAAAGATTTTGAGATTGGCTGGCATGGTTCTAATCAAGGTGATGCCTATGCACGGGCGTTTCTTGATTATATGGCAGCCATTGTTTCCCCAGAAGAGTTACAGAATCATTTAGATAGCCATTACACTGCTAAAACTGACACAGGGCGCTGTCTGCGATACGAACCTGGGCAGTTTACACGTTTACCGAACCGTTATTATACGTTTCGTTATGGCGGTATTGACTTCTTCGCCCTTGATTCCAATACCTTTAATACACCTTCACCTTTACCAACAACGCAAGCAGGGGAAATTTACCGCCAGGAATTGGAAAAGCGTCGCCAGGAAATAGACCAAGAAGAGTTGCAGATTTTGACAATGTGCGATCGCCTCAATCCAAATAACCCCGACGAGGCCGAACAACTCGACGACCTCAGTGCCAAGTTAGACCAAATCAATGAAGTCAAAATCGATATTGAAAAACAACTAACTCACACCACACCGATTATCGACTTTGAACAACTTGATTGGCTGCGAAGCAGACTAATTGAATCTTGGAATACTTTTGAAGTGCGCGGACGTGTAATTTATTTTCACCATCCTCCCTACGTCACAGAAGCGACGAAGTGGAACCAAGCACAAACTTTGGCTGTACGTCATCGCCTGCGTTGGGTGTTGGAACAAGTGGCGGAAACTCTTGGTTCCCTAATTAAAGAACGTCCCATAGTCGATTTAATTTTAAATGGGCACGCTCATTGTCTAGAATATCTCCGCACGGTTGATACTGGATACGCTGACTCTCACATCAATTACATTATCTCTGGTGGTAGCGGTCGTCGTCCCCGCCGCCAGCGCCCAGAAGGAACTGAATTAATGGAGACATTTGGCGACATTCCCGATAGTTCCACCCGCAAAGTTGCAGATTCATTGTTGTATGTTGGTCGCAATGGCTATGCTTCGCAACAGCAATTGCCTTACTCCTGCGTGCGGATTGATGTTCGAGATGGTTGCCCACCCAAGTTTATCGTTAGACCGTTGGTAGCAGAACGCGTTGAGCAACAGTGGTACAGTCGTCAGCTTGAACCGTTTGTAATTTGAAAATAAAGCTACAGATTTAATATTGTCAATCCATAAAAAATCTGAGTACTGCACTCTTGCCTTGCGCCCCTTCATGACGAATTACATAGATACACGAAGGGTGGCTGACCGCAGGTATTACAAATTACGAATTACTATGATATTGGAACTGCTGCACTTATTAAGTATCCATAGCTTCTGGAATTGGCAATCTATGGGAGTATAGCTATATTCATCCAGATTAAGATATGAGTTATAAGCAAAAGTTAAATATTATAGTAATTCTCTTAGTGATACTGGAGTGCTTACTGCTTGCTCCAACTATTACAGCACATGCAGCTTCTCCATCCCTCACTATCTACGAACGACGGACTATCCATAATTTAGATGGTATCGGTAAGTCTTACATGGGTAGAGAAATCGCTCGTGTTATGGGGCATACAGGTGCTGGCTGGCTAGAACGTCCCAGTCGAGAAGCAGAAGAACAGCCAAGTAAAATGATCGGTGTTCTCAACCTGAAACCCAATGATGTAGTAGCGGATATCGGTGCAGGTACGGGTTACATGAGTTTTCGCATCGCACCATTACTAACAGAGGGAAAGGTTATTGCTGTGGATATTCAGCCAGAAATGTTAGAAATTATAGAGTTTTTCAAAAAAGAGAAAAACATCTCCAATGTTGAACCTGTCTTAGCAACCGAAACTGACCCCAACCTTCCAGCTGCTAGTATCGATTTGGCGCTGATGGTGGATGCTTATCATGAATTGGAGTACCCCCAAGAAGTCATGCAAGGGATTGTAAAAGCGCTGAAACCAGGTGGTAGGGTAGTGCTGGTTGAGTATCGGGGCGAAAATCCCTTTATTACGATCAAAAGGCTGCACAAGATGACTCAAAAGCAAGTACGCAAAGAAATGCAAGCCGTTGGTTTAGTTTGGCGGGAAACCAAAAACCTGTTACCCCAGCAGCATTTGATGGTCTTTGAAAAACCCAACACTAATTCGTAATTAAGTGGCAAGCGATAATAAAGTAAGACTTCTTGCCAGAGTAAAAAATTATGGTCAACCTATCACTCAAGCAGCGAATTCCTCCTTTAGAGAATGGCGATCGCCTCACTCGCTACGAATTTGAGCGACGCTATCAAGCAATGCCCTCTCATCTCAAGGCAGAATTAATTGAAGGAGTTGTATACTTGGCATCCCCGTTACGCTTTGAAAGTCATGCTGAACCACATGGTCACGTAATAGGTTGGTTATGGACTTATCAAATTGCCACTGCTGGTGTGAGATTGGGAATTGAGCCTACAGTGCGCTTAGATGCAGACAATGAACCGCAACCAGATGGAGTGCTGTTAATCGCACCAGCAGCTAGGGGACAATCCCGATTAAACGAAGATGATTACATAGAAGGTGCGCCAGAACTTGTAGTAGAGATAGCCGCTAGCAGTGTTGCTATTGACTTACATGACAAGAAAAAAGCCTATGGTCGTAATGGGGTAAAAGAATACATCATCTGGCAAATATTTGAGAACAAATTAGATTGGTTTAGCCTGCAACAAGGAGAATATGTCTCCTTAGAAGTAGATGCAAATGGAATTATCAAAAGTCAAGTATTTCCTGGTTTATGGCTGTCAATGTCAGATTTACTTGCTGGCAATATGCAGCAGGTGCTGGCTATTTTGCAGTTGGGATTAAATTCGCCAGAACATCAATTATTCGTGCAGCAGTTGTCTGGGGAAAGAAGATAAACTGATGACACGAGGATGAATTTGAATGACGATTAGCTTAGTTAAAACGACTTTTGGGCATCATATCATGTTCGCATAAATACTTGTGATTGCTTTGCTCCACTTCGTTGCGATCGCAATGACATTTTCTAAGTTCTCAACCGAACATAATATCAGTTTATTTTTGGGGAATAAGACTAGCGCTTTTGGTTGCACTATCCCAAACTATCCAGTTAATAGAATTATCTAAATCTTCAGCGCTATTGGAAACTTTAAAATACAGCTTATCTTTGCCTTTAGTTTCAATAGCAAAGTCGGCATTTTGGGCATAAACGACCATGAAACCTTTGTCTCGCAAACAATACATTGCCCAAGCTTTCAATGATTGCTTGTGCGGTTCGTGAGGAATTGGTGGTTTTGTAATTGTTTCTTCGATTACCTGATATATCTGCATTAATTTTCTTTCCTTTTCTACACGGGATCGCAACGAATTTCAATCATAAAGCCATCTGGATCGTAAAAATACACTCCTCTACCAGTAGGGCGGGTGACTGGGCCATGAGCGATCGCTATTTGATTTTCTCTGATTACTGCTACAGCTTGCTCAAATAACTGCGGCTCGATGTCAAAAGCAAGATGGTATGCTCTGGTGAAAGTCCGTTCTGGGTCTGGGTCTGGTGGTGTTAAATCGGGTGTACCAAATAAATCTAGGATTGTACCATCGGGGGTGATAAAGTTGGCTACTTTCCCGGCTGCGACAAGTTCTAGCAGAGTTGCAGGCACTTCATCCCCAGTGAGTTCGTGCAAGCCTAGGATAGTGCCGTAGAAGTATCGGGAAGCTTGCATATCCTTGACGTTGAGAGCAATGTGATGCACTCTCCGCAGATTGCCTGGAGCAAGGACGCTATTCGCAGATTTGGGGCTAGATAGCATAGTAAAACAAAATTTCCCTACTGAGATAGAAGCTAAGCTTTTTTCTTAAAGTTTATGATTTCTAGTAAAAACTTAGCATGGCTTTTGATTATTCTTTAGATTTTAAAAGTATCGATTTTCGCCAACATCCTGAACTCTATCGGGTTGGGAAGGGCGAGCAGGGTGTACTTTTGGTAGAGCCATACAAATCAGAAATTCTTCCTTACTGGCGATTTAAAACTCCTGAGATTGCCAAAGAGTCGAGTGAGAAAATCTACGAGATTTTTCTTGATTATTTAGAGAAAGATGATTTTGTCGGCGCAGATATGGCAAGGAAATTTATCCAGATGGGCTATACTCGCTCTCGCCGTTATGCTAATCATAAGAGTGGTAGAAAATATAAACAAAATTCGGAGGCATCAAACTCCAAAAAAGAGATTCTTCCTTATGAGGTAGACCCAGTTAAAGCGGAATCAGCGGCAATATTTAAAACTAAGTGGATACAAGCAAAGACAAATGAGAAATATCAAGAGCTTTTAGCCAAGCATAAACAGATGTATGAAGTAGATTAGTAACCTTCGTAGGTGCGTTACGTTCCTAGCGCACTTTCCAAGATATTTTTACTGCCTTATGCTGTCGCTAAGACACTCTACCACACTGCTGACGAGGCTTTGATACTCGTGGACGAGTCTTTAATACTCGCGGACGAGTCTTTAATACTCGCGAATGAGGCTTTGATACTCGCGAATGAGGCTTTGATACTCGTGGACGAGTCTTTAATACTCGCGGACGAGTCTTTAATACTCGCGGACGAGTCTTTAATACTCGCGGACGAGTCTTTGATACTCGTGAATGAGTCTTTGATACTCGCGGACGAGTCTTTGATACTCGCGGACGAGTCTTTAATACTCGTGAATGAGTCTTGAGGACTCATTACAGAAACTTGGCACATTGTCAGCAATTAATTTAAGAGTAACGCGATCGCATTTCCCTTCACTAAGCCAACAAAAATCATAATGTGCAACAATAGCTGTAGCTTTGTCGGAGTACAAACTATGGACTGGCAACAGTACATTCATTCAGATCCCAAAATTCTGCTGGGTAAGCCGACTGTGAAAGGAACTCGTTTATCTGTAGAGTTCTTATTAGGTTTGTTTGCTGCGGGATGGACAGAACAACAAGTCCTAGAAAACTATCCTACCCTAACCTCAGAAGCATTAAGGGCGGTATTTGCTTTTACAGCGGAGTGATTTGAGAAACGCTGTTGCCTGTACGCGGCTCACAGTGGGAAAATCTTCTAAAAAATAGTCAAGGCGATCGCCTGCTTCGAGATAAGTAGGTAAACATAATTAATTACACAATATCATTGCGAATGCAGCGAAGCGAAATGAAGCAATCGCAAGGGCTGGGATTGCTACTCTGCGAGAACGCTTTCAGCGAACGCTTCGCTCGCAATGACTAGACCTCTTGCAAAAGTCAAGAAATTAGGAATGTCATTCTGAACGAAACGTAGTGTAGTGAAGAATCTCACCCAATGTGTCGCTTTGCTTAACATGACACTTTAAGGATTTATGCAAGAGGTCTACTGTAATTAATTTTGCATAGTTACTTAATCAATTAATGTTTGTACTGGTACGCGAGTTCCATAGAAAACGGGTGTACCAGAAAGAATTTCCGGAGAACTCTGTATTAGTTGAGATTCCATATCACATCTGGCTGTTTGATATTAAGGATTGCATTAGTTAATTACATTGTCAGCCATTAATTTAAGATTAACGCGGCGATCGCATCTTATTCATCCACTGAAACTTGACTGCGGTCAAACAACCACCCATCGCCGACTATCTCCTCTAGGCGTTGATTGAGTTGAGCGAGGAAATATTCTGGGTCGTTGAGTCGTTGCTGGATAAACCAATTATTAAACGCTTCCTCTGTTTCAATTCCTTGGGCACTCGCCGCCCCTGATATTATCTCAATACTACGCTTTTGGAGTTCCTCTAACTGGGGATGACCTTCACCTCGGTAGTTGCAAAAGAACATTGCCGTTGTTCCTAGTAAAGCTTCTAGTTCATCGCCTTGAGGCACTCTATTGTATAAAGCACGGATTAACTGAATGGTATCTGCTAAAGGGGCTTGAATCCTCAGCGTCAGCCAGATTGCTTGAGCTAGGTAAACCAAACCGTTGCTTTCATCTGCTATGCCTAAATGACCCAGAACTCTCACCAAATCAACATAGGCACGAACTTGTGTAAGTGCTAAAGCCGCTTGCAGATTTAGCTCTAACTGCCTAGCTTTATCTCCGGTTTCACTAGCCCAATAAGCCATATTTGCTAGCGTAATGGCTTTACCTTTGACATCGCCAATCTGCTGTTGTATTTCCAAAGATTGCTCCCACAGTGCGATCGCTCTTGTTATGTCTCCTTGGTGAGCGATTTGCACTGCCATGTTGCCCAGGGTAGCGGCTTTACTTTTGACATCACTAATCTGCTCATATATTTCCAAGGATTTCTGCCACAGTGTAATCGCTTTTGCAATGTCCCCTTGGTCGGCGATTTGCAGTGCCATGTTGCCCAGACTAGCGGCTTTATTTTTGACATCGCTAATCTGCTCATATATTTCCAAGGATTGCTCATAGAGTGCGATCGCTTTTGCGATGTCCCCTTGTTGGACGAATACCTGTGCCATGTTGTTGAGAGTAGTGGCTTTACCTTTGACATCGCCAATTTGCTCAAATATTTCCAAGGATTGCTCATAGAGTGCGATCGCTTTTGCGATGTCCCCTTGTTGGGCGATTTGCAGTGCCATGTTGCCCAGAGTAGCGGCTTTACCTTTAACATCGCCAATGTGCTGTTGTATTTCCAAGGATTGCTCATAGAGTGCGATCGCTCTTGTTATGTCTCCTTGGTGGGCGATTTGCACTGCCATGTTGTTGAGGGTGGTGGCTTTACCTTTGACATTGCCAATTTGCTCTTTTATCTCCAAGGATTGCTCATAGAGTGTGATCGCTCTTGTTATGTCTCCTTGGTGGGCGATTTGCAGTGCCATGTTGTTGAGGGTGGCGGCTTTACCTTTGACATCGCCAATCTGCTGTTGTATTTCCAAGGATTGCTCCCAGAGTGCGATCGCTCTTGCGATGTCTCCTTGGTCGGCGATTACCCCTGCCATGTTGTTGAGGGTGGTGGCTTTTTGTTGTAATTCATCTTCAGGGCAAAGGTCTAAGGCTTGCTGAAAATGAGCTACAGCTTCTTGCACCAAACCCAAAACCTCTTCTGCACGGGCAATCGTTCCCAAGATGCGGTAGTCTTGAAAAACTGCCAAGATTTGCTCACATAAATCTAAAGCTTCCACAAACCGGGAATTGTTCACCCAACGGGTTGCAATCCTATCCCCAATGCTGACAGCAATTTCTTGCTCTTTTGCCAGCAGTCCTAATCGCATAATTTCCAATGCTTCTGCTTCTGTGGGGTTGTCATTCTCCTCCCACCAAACTTGATGGATTTTCCTCACCGCTTGCTGTCGCGTTGCTTGCCACTCTTCCTCACTTAACACTGATTTCAGCAACGGTTCTAAAATTGTCGTCACCCGGTAATTAGCTGGCTGGGTGGGGTGAGTTGTGGCTGACTCGACTAGGCTAACGCTGGTTAGCTTGCTTACAACCGCGAGGAAATTAATTTCCTGACTCTTAGCTGAAGTTTGCTCAAGGGGGTTAGAAATTCCTACCCATACTAATTTTTTAGTCTTCTGAAGAGGACTTTCGCTATTAGCCTGGGGCTTCGAGTCCCAGGCGGGAGAGTGGGAAATTGAACAAATAGCCTTTGCAATCTCCTCTGTCACAGGTAGATGAAACACACTCAACTGTGCAAGAAACTTTTGTTCTTCCAATTCCAAAGCATCCAGCAGAGTTTGTGCCAAGATATTTTCGCGGAATTTATGCTCAGTCTCTTCTAGCCGAGTCAATAATTCATCCGCTGCTACTCCTGGTTGCTGAATCACCTCTAACAGCCATTTCAACAGGCGGGGATTACCATCAGCAATGTCAATAATCCGCTGAGTTTTTAACTGTTGCCTAACTTCCTTATCTAAGGGAAAGCAGATTTTATCAATATCACTGCTGTTCATCCCTGCCAAAGATTCCAAGTGCAGGCGATGAGGCGGCAAAGTGTCTGCTTTCAAATAGCGACAGGTGACAATCAGCCGACTTTCTGCCCCGGTTTCTGCCAATGCCGCACAAATCGCCTCTAAAATCTCGTAAGCATCTTTTGTCATCCGCAATGAACCATCTTCAATATTAGCTGTAGGGATGTTTTGCTCAAAGTCATCCAGCACCAGCAGCAAAGGTTGGTTGTGTTCGTTTTCAATTGCTGCAAAAAAGTTTTGTAGCCGCCCTTTAAGTGTCACCTTTGGTTCGTTCAGCAGTGCAGGAACATCTGCAAACCGCTCATACTTATTAGAAAGCTTATTCAGCAAACCTATCTCATCCAAAGGCCCAATCAACACGACTCGCGCAAAATTGGGACGCTGCGCCTCTACCCGCGTACATAACCGCGCCGCCAAGCTACTTTTGCCCAGTCCGCCCATGCCGGCAATAAACACGCCTACTTGGTCGCTGGTTTCCTGCAAAGCCTTGAGACACCGTTGCAAATGTCGCCTGCGTCCGACAAACTCAAATCGACTGGCAACTTTAATTTGATTATTTTCATCGAGAAATTCTTGTTCTGGCGCTGTAAACTTCAGCTTTTCACGATTTTTTGTTCTCAGTGGTGTCACCAGTTCTGCAATGGGGCGCGTATCTCGATACATCCGCAACAGATGCCAGTCGGTGCATTTTTGGTCAATCATCTCCTGCTGCGCTGCTTTGACTGCTTCTTCAACAGTTGCCCCCGTCGCCAAAGCTTGATAAAGTGCCTGTGCTGCTACAATACCCGTGCGGTCAAACACCGGACGCGCCCAGCCTAACACTATACCCGCCCCCGCTTTCACCAACGCCTGCGCCATCGAAGGTACTGTCCCCTTGTTAGGAACCTGTCCCGTATGACAACCAGAGAGAAAAGTTACACGAGGCCAGCGGCCGCGAAAGCCTCTAGCTAAATCATTGACGGTAGTAAGTTGGATATTCCCCACTTCATCTTCGGTGATGAAGCAAGGTGTATTGTTTGGTAATGTTGTATTTGTTGGCAGCAAATAGCCGTAGCCTTTTTGGGTGTAAATTATCCCATGTCCCGTAAGGTGAAAGATATCAAAATAGTCTTCTGGGTAGGATTTCACCAAATTGGCCAACTCCGCAACTGAGCCACTTTCCTCGACAATCAACGCTAAGGGCTGATCCTTCGTTGCTTGCAAGATGTTCGCTTCTTCCCGCTCAAATGCTAAGGTTGCAACTCTGGAGTCTTCTGGTGAAGTTGCCATGAACAGCAACTGTAACGGGCGATTTTGCACGCCGATCGCCTGGGTTTGACGCTGCTGCACACAACGCACTGGTAAAACGGAAATATCCCGGCGTTCGATTAAAAACCCACTGCCATCATGTAGCAATTCCCAAGGCAGATGTGCCAACCCCAACGCTACCCGTTCCGTTTCTGGGTTCAACCCCTGCGCTTCGCTGGTTTGAATCAAATCTAAATAAATCGTTTGCTCATCTGCTTCATTCAGCGACCTTCTCAGCCACCCTTCTTTACCATCCAGCCATTGATAAAGTTGCCGTCCCAGTTGAGTGAGATAAGGTAAGCGGTCTGTTTGTTGAGTATAGTAATTTTGCTCGCACGAATCAATTAGCGCTGCCAACTCTGCTTTATCCAAGCGACGCGAACCATAGTTACAGCGCAGGTCAAAGGTTTGCTGTTGACTGAGGGCGAAGGCAAATAGCGGCATGATTGGCAGCAGTAGTTTTCACAATAACCTTCACCGTATTATCACCCAATTCCTCAAACCTTGGTTGTTATCGTCGATATTCGTCGCCACAATCGCCGATAAGCTGATATAAATCGCGTGATTGGCGAGATACAGCATCGATGCGATCGCGATCGTCAGCATCTAAATTAAAACTAAATACTTTAGCGTTATCTTCTATATGTTCAGATACACCAAGCCTTGCACCAACTATCACACCTCCGACACTTGGCTTATCTAAAATGTAACGGACTGCCACGTTAGAGATACTAACTTGATGCTTATCAGCAATTTTTTTGAGGATAGCAAGCAACTCCTGAAACAATTGCCAACCACCCCAAGCATCAATCATGTTTTTGTATTTTCGTAAGCTAACGGTAGCCAATTCAGAACCACGCGGTTCAGGTTTCCCCAAATACTTTTCTGATAAAAAACCGCCGCAAACTGTGCCGTAAGTAAAAAGTTTTATATCATGCTGTTGACAAAGCTGAATCATATTAACTTCTGGACGGCGGTCAACTAGCGAAAATTGCACTTGATTGGAAACAATTTTAATGCCTGCTTCCGTAATAATTTTCAGGTGTTCGGTATCAAAGTTAGTCAAAGCTAGATGCTTAATTTTTCCCTCAGTTTGCAATTCCGCCATATACTTGAGGGCATCCAGGTAATTTTTATCTTGATATTCCCACCAATGGAATTGCATCAAATCTAAAGATTCAACATCCATCCTTCTGAGGGAAATATCAATATTTTCCTCGACCAATTTTTTCGTCATTTTGCCGGGACGAGGTACCCATTTTGTAAAAGCTTGCACGTTAGCTAAAGCTTCTTTGCCACGGTTAGCTATTATTTGACGGCGAAATTCGCCAATAAAATCTTCTGCTGGGCCATAATGGTCTGCCAAGTCCCAAGTAGTAAAGCCTGCATCCAAATATTTAAACATAGTTTGAATAGCAGCTTTAGAATTAATGCGTCCATGTCCGCCAGACACTTGCCACATCCCATTTAATATTCGGCAGATGTTTAAATCAGGAGTAAATTGGAGACGACTTTCTATAGGTAGATTCATATTTTTAACTTTTAATTTTTAATTATTTAACGCCAGTCTTTATCAGCTTGCTCAAGAACGTAGGCAGCAACATCTTGAATTTGCTCTTCGCTGAGACGGTCTTTGTAGGCTGACATATTATTTTTACCATTGGTGACAATGGATGCGATCGCCTCTATTGAATTCATACCATATTTCTTCAGTGCTTTCTTTTTCAAGTTCTTACCTCGCCTGACAATGTTGCCGCCATTGATATGACAACCCGCACAATGAACGCTAAATATTTCTGCGCCGTTAACTGTATCTGCTGCACTTGCAGGTAAAGTAAAAGTACTTGTGAATAATAAAAGCACGACTAATATTAATGTTAGTAGTTTTTTCACTCAGCTTCTCCCTAAAGCAATGTGGCTGTTTGCATAACTAAATGAGTACCAGAGCTAATTCTACAAAGATTCAAAATCAACTGTAAATCCAGCAAAATTTGCACAATCTTCCTGAAAAGCTTCAGCATCGCTGACATCTTCAATTTTATATGCCATTATCCGTGTTCCATCTGGCATTTTTTTGGAAGCAATACAATCGGCTTGATACTTATCGACTGTCGTCTTAAAATCACTACCATACTGCTTCCATGCATCGTTTGAGCAAGTGATATTTACCCGCCACATACTTAATTCTCATTTACTACCAATAGATACTTATCATCCCACGAATAGGCAACTGATTACACATAACCTGTAGTAGCAGTTAAGTATAAGAGTGACTAAGCTAAAATACAGCAATCTTCTATCTAAAGGAAGTGCCTACCACAAAATGTCTACGCCATAATATTGATATAGCACCATGTCTAGAAAATTTTATCCAAATTAGTTAATTATTCCAAGTAGAAAATGCCTAACAACATCAAAGAGCAAATTCAAACCGACCTCAAACAGGTTAAAGAAACTGGACAGTTAAGAACTGAAAGAATTCGTGAAATTGTCAAATCGGCAGTTTCTCAGGTATCTTCAGAGTTTAAAGAAGGCTCCAGCGAAATTCGTACTCTTGTCAAAGATGCCGTTGCTGCTGTGATTGAAAGTATACAAGGTAAAGGCACAGAAATCAGAGAAGATGTGACAGCATCCATCGAAGGGGCATTGGAAGGAGTTAATACGAAAAGACATGAATCTATTGCCAAAACTCAATCAGAATTGAAAAAATTACAAGCTCAACTTGATAGTGAAGAAGAACAACTTCAGCAAGATGTTGATGTAATTTTGGCAGAGATTGAAGAAACAGGTCAAGAAAAAACAGATGGTACTAAAACTGTAATTGATTCAGCTGTCAACAATATTAAAAACAGTGAAGAAGTCTCTTTGTTAAAGAAACGTTACGCTCAACTGCAAGCACAACTAGCTATTGTACGAGCAAACTTAGCTGCACGTTATGGTGGACGCTCGGAAGAGGTCAAAGTTTATTTAGACGACGCAAAAAACTGGTATAATCAAGCCCGTCCCCAAGCAGAAGCTATTGCAACACAGGTAGACCAGAAGCGATCGCAGCTAGAAAATAAACTAAGTGAAGCTGGTACATCCATTGCCAGAAAAGAACACCAAATCAAACAAACATTGAGGGAGTTACTCCTAACAGCGGCTGACTTATTCAAAGATAAGGAACCTGCTGATAAAGAACGGGAGACTATTCATAAATAGACGGCTTTTTATACAATTGATTCAAAAAAAGAGGGTGGAAATTTCCACCCTCTTTTAGTTTAGAAGCTAAATTGAATTAAAATTACTCCTTTTCCTGTGGAAGAATACCGAAATGAGGGCATCTCACCTTTGCAAATATACTTTTCGATTAGAAATCGCGGCTTCCCGCAGGGTAGTCCGCGCAGGCGGACGAAAGGAATTTTAAACTCGCGTGGTGCGCGAAGCACAGTGCAAGCGCGATACGATAGGCGGGTTTTGCCTGTATAGCCGCTAATTCTATTCGCCTGGGCTAAGGATTTTTTTACAAAAGTTAGATAATCCCTACCGAAATCTTTTTGATCTGAGGCAAATTCATATTTTAAATCAGCAACATCGTAAATTCTAAAAATCACAAATGGGTAATTGTGTTATAACAATTACCCATTTTTAAAATTAATCTTGTGTATTAGTAAATACGTCCTTCTCTATTAAGTTGCTCATCATGTTTGGCAATAACCCAAATTGCATGAATACTACCGGGAAGCCAACCTAGAAGTGTAAGTAAAATGTTAATAACCAAAGTTGGCCCAACTCCAACTGTCAAGAAAATGCCTAAAGGAGGCACTAACAAACCTAGAAGATAACGAACTAATTTCATGATGTTCTTACAAATTTGTGATTTTGTTTAATTACATTCTCTAGAAGACACCAAATCAAGAAATCCATCTAATGAGTTATCTTGATTCGCAGATTTTATTTGGAGTAGAGACGCGATGGAGGTAGCGTTTCTACTCCCGATGATACTTATCTAGAAGGTAATTCACCTTGGCTTTTTACATCCCCACTGCTGGTTAAAAGGTTTCTTTCAACAAAGTAGTTGTTAATGAAGGTGTTAGCAAAAGATAAAATCACTGGACCAAGAAGAAAACCAATAATTCCGTGAACTGAGAACCCAGGAACTAGCGCTGCTGCCAACCAGAAGCATAAACCGTTGATGACCAGCGAAAATGCTCCAAATGTTAAAAAGTTAAGTGGTAGAGAAAGAGTAGAAAGAATCGGCTTCAGTGAACCGTTAATCAAACCAATAACTAAAGCAGCAATCAAAGCTGCGGGGAAATTAGCAATGTCAACATCTGGAACAACTAAATCAACAATTAACAAGCTCAAAGCTGTAGCTAGCGCGGTTAAAAATGGAGTCAACATTGTTTTTACCTAATAACTAGAGATTTTCTATTTGACACTTCTGATCTCATCTTTAACAATGTGCTAAATTTTAACCTCTCTTGCAAGGTAGAATTCACTTCTACCGTTAGGTCTATCATTGAGAAAACTCTAGCGGTTATTATCTGCACAGCTAGCTGTGCGCCCCTACTCGCAAGTGCTATGAAGCAACGTTTTTAAGGGTGCGTTAAACAAATTTAACGCACCCTTAAAATTTAAGATTAATTTAATGTCACAGGGCAAAAATTACTTAGATTTTCCGGACTCAGACTTATAGTAAAGGGCTGATTTATATAATACTTGTTCTTGATGGGTTTCTAAAGTGCAATCAGACAAGGGGTAAGTTACACAAGTAACAACATAACCAGCCTGTATTTCACTTGGACGCAGAAACTTTTGTTCGCTTTGATCGACTTCACCGCTGATAAGTCTGGCGATACAGGCAGAACATTCGCCTTGTTTGCACCCAGATGGTAGCCGAATGCCAGTTTCTTCTGCTATATCCAAGATATATTGATCGTCTGGTACTTGGATGGTGCGATCTAATCCTATGGCAGGATTAATAAGTCGTACTTGATAAACCGTCATACTTATTAGTAATTAAAAAACACAGAAACAGGCTTGATATAGGTGGTATCCACTATGTTACCTGTTTGGTGAAATCCTACAATTTAGTGTAAAATTTTCTATTGCTTGAGTGCTTTCATTGACAAACTAATCCTCTTTAATTTCTCATTGACTTCCAGTATTCTGACTTTAACAACTTGTCCGACTTTAACCACTTTCTTGGGATCGTCTACGAATCTGTCAGCCAGTTGGGAGATATGCACTAAACCATCTTGATGCACGCCAATATCCACGAATGCACCAAAGTTGGCAACATTTGTGACGATTCCCTCTAATTCCATTCCTACCTGCAAGTCGGTAATTTCCTTAATTCCTTCTTTAAAGGTGGCATACTTAAATTCCGCACGGGGATCTCTACCTGGTTTTTCCAGTTCGCCGAGGATGTCGCGCAGTGTGGGTTCGCCAACGGTATCGGTAACGTATTTTTTCAGATTTGTCTTTTTGAGTTTTTCGGCAATTTGCGTCACTTGATTTAACGTCACATTGAGATCGGATGCGATCGCTTCTACTACTGAGTAACTTTCGGGATGCACTGCTGTATTATCTAATGGGTTATCACCGCCACGAATTCGCAGAAAACCCGCAGCTTGTTCAAACGCTTTTGGCCCTAACTTTGGCACTTTCAAGAGTTGTCGGCGATTTTTAAAGGCTCCGTACTGGTTGCGATAGGCGACAATATTATTGGCAACCGCTGCTGTAATACCAGAAACAAAGGTCAAAAGTTCCTTAGAAGCAGTATTTAAGTCGACACCAACATAGTTAACGCAGCTTTCTACGGTTTCATCCAGCTTCTTTTTCAGCAACTTCTGATCCACATCATGCTGATATTGTCCTACACCAATCGATTTGGGATCTATTTTCACAAGTTCCGCTAGGGGATCTTGCAAACGGCGACCAATGCTAATCGCACCACGCACAGTAATATCTAAATCGGGAAACTCTTCCAGTGCCACTTTGCTAGCAGAATATATGGATGCACCAGACTCATTCACCATTACTTTAATTGGTTTGCGGTCTATTGCATGTAATACCTGCAAGACAAACTCATCTGTTTCACGGGAAGCTGTACCGTTACCAATGGCAATTAACTCAATCTTGTACTTTTCAATTAGATTCTTAATAGTCTGTCCAGCTTTAGTGCGTTGTTCGGCAGCTTGGTGGGGAAATACCGCCTGATATTCTAAGAATTTACCCGTTTGGTCGAGTACTGCAACTTTGCACCCAGTTCTAAAGCCGGGATCGATTGCCAGAGTTGGTTTCATCCCCGCTGGTGCAGATAGTAATAACTCTCGCAAATTAGCTTCAAATGTCTTGATAGACTCAACATCTGCATAGGTTTTCTTTTCAGAAATTACTTCCCCCACGAGTGAAGCTTTCATTAGGCGGTTAAATGCATCTTTCAGCATCGCCTGATAAAAATCACGAATTACACGGATTTTTGTTTTAATTTCCTGGGATTCTAAATAAGAAAGTACCAAATCTTCATCAAAGGCAATTTCATAGTTTAATACTCCCTCAGTCTCACCTCGACACAAAGCCAACATATTGTGAGGCGCAATATTTTTTACTCTAGCTTGATAGTTGCGGTACATCTCAAATTTGGTTGTACCTTCCGGATAGTCATCTTTAATGCGGGAGATGAATACCCCATCTTCTAGAAGATAATCGCGCACATATGCTCGTAAAACAGCTTTTTCTGCAACTTCTTCCGCTAAGATGTCAGCAGCGCCTTTTAACGCCTCCTGTGGAGTTTTTACTCCCTTTTCTTCCGAAAGATACTTTGCTGCTGCTTCTTCTAGTGAGGCCGATACAGCATTTTTCACATTCAACGACTTGATGAATTCTGCTAGTGGTTCCAGTCCTTTCTCTCTAGCAGCGGTGGCGCGGGTACGTCGCTTTGGTCGATAGGGTAAGTATAAATCCTCAAGTTCAGTTTTTTGTAAACAGGATGCGATCTTTGTTTTCAGTTCATCAGTGAGTTTACCTTGTTCGGCGATCGCATTTAAAATTACCGATTTCCGTTCTTCCAGTTCTGTTAAATAAGTATAGCGATCGGCCAAATCGCGCAGTTGCACTTCATCCATCTCGTCAGTGCGTTCTTTGCGATAACGCGCAATAAAAGGGATTGTTGCACCCTCCGCTAAAAGTTCCAGCGCGTTTTGCACCTGATAAGGTTTGAGTTCTAGTTCAGTTGCCAGTAGTTGAGGAATGTTCAGCATTGGGTGTTTCAGTTGAAAAATTTACTCCTAAAGGTTATATGCTAGATCGTTCTCAGAGTACTAGCAGCAAGTGTTAAGCTTATTTACCGAATGATTGCCTAATATTGACTGTACAGACGATTTATTTCTATAGGGTGTTGTAGCTAAAACCTGCTTGGAGGTAAAATTGACCACAATTAGAAAAAACAGTCTAAATCTACTTTGTGTCAACCCTTATACTTTTAGTTCAGAGGTTAGTAAAAATGCCTTTGTTTTTTTTAATTCCACTTTTTACGGGTCTAGCAACTGGCTATTTCTCTAAAAAGTGTACTGACGAAATTGCTTATCTTACAGGCTTGTTTACAGTTATCAGCCTTATTTTAAGTTTGGTCTTAGCCCCTTGGCAAATCCAATTTGTACTGTTAATTTTTGTCATCATCAGTTCTAACAGACTCTTACAGGAATAATGAGTACAAACCAACTCAAGCTAAGACAAAAAACCCAGAGGAGTAGGAGATAGCAAGTGTTACAAACTGATTCTGTTTCTACCTGAAATTACTGAGAATAAAATTATACAGCTATTGTTGGCTTCAGTTCTGAAGCCACAAGCCTCGTTATTTAGCTTCTAGAAAATACAGTCTTCCATTTTCTAATAACTGTTGAAGTTGCTCTTCTGGCCGTTACCAACCATACCTAAGATATTCAACCGTGAAATTTTTAGGTTATCTAAAGCTCTATCCAGTACCGAAGCATCTGTTTTGTCCATTTTTACCACCATTAAAATCCCATCGGTGTGGGGTGCTAGTAGGGTAGCATCAGCTAGCCCATTTAAGTGGGGAGCATCATAAATTACTAAGTCAAAAGCGTTATGGAACTCTGCCATCAGTCGCTTCATCCTGTCAGACGAAAGTAACTGTGTGGGATCTGGTGGTATTGGCCCAGCGGTGATTGTAGATAATTTGCTCATAGAAGGTAGTTGCCTAATCACTTCTCCTATCGGCAAGTTTGTAGAAATTAAATTACTCAATCCCCACAGGTTATTTAATCCTGATAGAGTATGAATCATTGGTTGGCGAAGATTGGCATCTACAAGTAGTACTCGTTGCCCCATTACTGTAGCTATTTGAGCTAGATGAAAAGCAACTGTAGATTTCCCATCACCAGGCATAGCTGAACTAACAATCATAGAGTTAATCTGTCGCTCAGTACGGAGCAGTTGAATATTCGCATAAAGTACTCGTAAAGCCTCTAAAAACTGAGTGGAATAGTTGCTGTAATCTTGCTCAGATACAATAGTAGACTTAGTAATACTCTCAGTTAAGTGATTTGGAACTCTTGCAAGGGGAGTTTCTTGGGCAAAGGTGCGTTCTTGATGCCTGCGAACTTGCTTTTCCCATTGATTATTTACTAACAAAGACTGTTGACCCTTTTCTTTCAAGGTATTGAGGTTAATACGGTTTTGATGTTTTTGAGTTTGCTTTTCAAATGGAATATTTCCTAATAATGGTAATTTAACCTTATCCTTCAGGGCAGAGGCGCTATGGTAGGTATTGTCCAGCTTTTCTAAGAGTAAAGCAACGCCAATTCCTAAAAGGATACTGGCGATTAATCCTAATATAAAGTTGCGTTTGAGATCCGAAGCAGCAACGGGATATTCCGGCTTAGTCGGTGCTTTCAGTAACTGCCAACCGAGTTCTGTCTGAGATATCTGAATACTTAGGGTTTCGCGGGTAGAGAGAAAACGATTTAAACTTTCACTTGCAATCTGTAATTTGCCCTGTAATTCAGTATATTTTCGTGCTAATATCGGCCACTGCTTACGTTTTAGCTCAAGTGCCTGTTCTGTTTTAGCAAGTTCTCGGCTCTGCACCTCTAGAGTCTGAACTTGATTCACTAATTCTGCAAGTTTTGTGTCTAAAACGCGCTGTGCCTCCTGAAGCACTAAAGGTTTAAGACTTTCCTTTTTTTCCTTCAATGATTGAAGAGTTGGGTTGTCATCTTGGAAGCGGGTTGACTCAGTAGCAATCTGAACGTCTAATTGTCGCACCTGAGCAATTAACTGCTGATATAAAGCAGAGCTATTCAGTGCTGCCAACTGTCCGTTTTTTCCCTGGAGGATAGCAAGATTAGCACGAGCTTGCGCTAACTCTCGGTCAATTCCTTGTCGTTGTTCGGTCAAAGCCCTAACTTGATTAACAACTAGGTCAACCTGGGTTTCTGGATTGATAAAGTCGTAATTTTGCCGAAACGTTTGTAGTTCTTTTTGTAGCCGATCGACACGATTCTGTGCAAATGGCAGTTGTTTTTCAACAAACTGAATCCCTTGACGCAACTTGGTCTGCCTTTTTTCTTGGCTGTATTCTAAGTATTCTTTAGCAATTCGGTCTAATACGACTTTAACTTGATTTGGATCGTTACTTCGATAGCTAACTTCTATAATCTTGGTCTCCTCTAGCCGATTAATATTCAGAGATGCCAGCAGAGAATCATAGTCAATTTCTGGATATAAGATTTGTAACTGCCTAATAACACTTCCCATGAGTTCAGGACTCTTGAGAACCTGAATTTGACTTTCGTAATCGAGAGTAGACTTGCTTAAGCTAGGGTCTTTGACAATATCCACCATCTTGGTGTCATCATTAACGGGTTCTACTAATAGCCGAAAATTACCTTCATATTCTGGTTGCTTTTGGTTAAATGCCAAATTTATAATAACTGTTGCCATTACAGCCATAGCTACACCCGCAACGACTAGCGCTCGTCGTCGTAAAACACTCAGAAAATCTTGCAAACTCCAATCATCGCCTTGTCCTTCAGACCACGGAACAGGTTGAGTTTGAGGAAATGCAGAGACATTATGACTGCGATCGGAATTAGAGGGTGGAAAAGAATAATCATCCATCGTTTATTAATATTTTGTAATACTACTGACAAAATTTGTATATGCGAATTGCATGGATGCACATTAGCTTAACAGTTTTTAAAAGCTTAGGTCAGGTAGCCGAAAATAATAGGCTGTGTGTAAATTATAAAAAAGTAGATTAACTAAGTAGTTCCCGTAGATGCGCTTCATAGGGTTTGTCGGTTACCGTATTTATTCCGTGAAACCGTAGGGTAAGTGTTCTCGTTGATGCGTTCCGTACAACTTATGGTACTCCTTTTCCTAGGTCGCCGCTAGCGCGAACGGAGAACCTAAAGGGTAAGCGATAATCAGCTAGGGTAGAGTAGGGTTTATTGGTAAACATCATTGAGTTAATTACCCTTTACATTTGTCGATCGAAAGCCTCTAAATGTCTAGAATAAGCGGCTAATTATTTGTATTAATATTTTGCTTTGCTTCAGAGGATAAATACTTAATAACTAGCTAAATAGGAAATTTAAAGAGTATACAGGCGTAACATGTGAAGGTTGTCTATCTTGCTGATGAACTCTATCTCAGGATATTCAAGTATTATTCTTGTCAAGAAACAAAATTTGTACTAAACTCACTAGAAATATGGACTATTAAATGTTATTAGTAATAATTATATATAAGGAAAGATACAGAGTAAAATATCAATTTTATAAAGATTTTGTTTAAAAAAAAACTAGCAACATAAATTTTTGATGAAGTATAAGGGTTAAATTTGAAACATGGTATTCTAGGATTCAAAATAACATGTAGTAAGAAATTTAGGGAATAATACTCTAGGCATAAATTACATGTACTCAATAACGATAAAGCAAAAATAAGGTGAAAATACAGCAAATACAATCACATAACCGTAAAGTCCGAATTTTTCAACTGATAGTCAGTATTATTGCGAAATAGTGGTTGTTACCATTGAAGTAACTCTTTGGACATAAAGTAAAGTTCCCTAGAAGCCTGTTGAACAGTTTGCTGTAGGGAAAGCTGTATCCCCCAACAGTAACTGTACGTAGCTAGTTGTCAGACTTCGTTTTCCTCCTCGTTGTGTTCCATGTCTAAAAGAGTTGCATCTACCAGATTCAGCAAGTAAACCATTTGGTCTTAATCAAGCTGTGTTACCAGGAAAGCTGGGATACACAAGCAAGCCAGAAGAAATGCTTGTATAGCAGTTGTTAAATACATTGAGCCTGGAGCAAATTGAAAATTTCGATCCATATCAGGCAGGTGTTTTGTGCCAATTAATTGTTCAATTGTAATTTCAATAAAATTTCTAAATTCTAAAGTAGGACACAGCCGATGAGACTTAATCAATGGATTAATGGAAAATTGTTGCAATCCATTTCTACTCGGTTAGAAGATAAAAATGAGCATTCTAATTCTATAAGAACTCAGCAATCAATCAAATTATCCGTAGTCACTCAGTTTTTTCCTCCAGACTATGCTGCCACGGGACAGCTGATTGAGGAACTCGTAAAACAGTTAGGGCAGCAAGGTGTGGACGTTGAAGTATTCACTAGTCAGCCTGGATATGCGTTTCAATCTCATACAGCTCCCGCAGTTGAACGAAAGGACAGAATCCGAATTCAGCGATCGCGTACTGCCCAACTCTGGCCGGGGAGAATTCGGGGTAAAGCTGTCAATGGCGTTTTATACACCTTGCGTGCAGCACTTTATCTACTCAGAGCTTGGCGTCGCAATAACGTATTGTTATTGACTACAGCTCCTCCATTTTTGCCGATTATCGGATATCTGGCTTATTTATTGTTCCGCTTACCTTATGTATGCATCCTTTATGACCTTTATCCAGATATCGCGATCGCGTTGGGAGTAGTGTCGAAGCGTAGTTGGCTGGTGCGAATGTGGCGTGCGCTCAACAAACAAGTTTGGCTAAACGCTAAAGGGATTGTGGTTCTTAGCCCAGGAATGAAACAAAGGGTAGTAGAGAACTGTCCGCAGATAGCCGATAAGATTTCTGTGATTCACAGTTGGGCTAACCCCGATCTGATTGTGCCAATTACTAAGCAAGAAAATTGGTTTGCCTGGAAGCATAATTTGGTGAACACATTCACCGTACTTTATTCTGGCAATATGGGTCGCTGTCACGACATTGAAACCATGCTGGAAGCTGCCAAGGAACTGCAAGACGAGCCGATTCAATTTGTGTGTATTGGCAGTGGAGCAAAACGCGATGAATTAATTCAGGAAGTAAAACGATTGGGGTTGAACAATTTCACGTTTCTCCCATATCAAGACAAGCAGGTACTGCCTTATTCCCTGACAGCTTGTGATTTGTCATTAGTAAGTGTTGATGCATCTACAGAGAGTTTAGTTGTTCCTAGCAAGCTGTACTCAGCTTTCGCCACTGGAAGACCAGTAGCGGTGGTATGTTCGCCATATTCATACCTAAAGCAACTAATTGCAGAAGCTGATTGTGGTGCTACGTTTGATAATGGAGACAGTCATGGTCTGGCTCAATTTATTCGCTTACTCAGTCGCGATCCCCAACTAGCAGAACGGATGGGTAAGTCAGGCCGTCAATATATGCGATCGCATTTCACACCTAAAGTTATTTCTCAACAATACCTTGATGTATTGCAGCAAGCAGTGTTGTCTCAAGAGATAATAACTATGTCTGAAAGCCCTACTAAATAAGCTTTTGGTACATTTAATTTTTACGGTATAGCGATCGCGTTGCGCTTTTAATCTGCCCTTCGGGTTCGGCAGTCCCCCATCGACGGTAACCGCCAAGACGGGGGCTGCCTCACCTCCTGCCTTGCTGTTGTGCATTTGATAGTGTACAACAGCTTAACAGTAAGTAGTTCTTCGAGCTAAGTTTCGTTGAAAACCAACTTGGTAAAATCGGAATTACGGAGTTGCCTATTTTTAGAAAGGCAAGAATTTAAAGTTGTTTGTGCCCTTCCAAAATTTTTCCAAGGGTAGTCTATGTAAAATGTAGAGGAAGCATTTACTCATATTAATAGTAGTTTTAATTACTTTTTGAAGTTTGGTAATATTTTTCTCTACTGTAATCAAATACAAATTAACCAAAACAGAAGAATTCTTTTTCCTAGGAACATTTAGTTTTGTATTTGAATCTACACCTTTAGCTTTATACCAATTCACTTGAATCCTACCTCAGTTGCTAAAGTTCAGAGCCTTAGGGTTTCCAATCTCGCAGGGTTGGGGTAAGACCCTCCAACGTACTTTACTTCCCTACCTCTGTAATCTTTAAAGAAAAACAGTATCGCTAGGGAGGGTAAAAATGCTGGCCCAATGTTCAATAAAACTTTATCTTGAGTGTCTGAAATTTATATTTGTTTAATAAATATCAATTAGTAGTCCTTAGATATAAAATACCCAGAAAAATAGCTCAAATGTATATACAGAGAGACTTTGACATCTATTTGCCTAGTTTCTTGGTATATCTGGGTTTCAGGCGTTTTTGGGTATTTGGTGTATTTTACTTGCCCTGCATGGGTTTGAGGCTTATTTTTTCTCAAAAAATGTTTAAGTCTTGTTAGCAGAAGAAATTTATATAATCTACAGTAGTTGGAATCAACTGATTTAAATTTTTTGTAAAACTATTTGATTGTGCTTCATAAAATTTTGAAATACAGTACAAAAATTATTTTACATTTAAACCTTCTATTAATTTTGTATAAAAAAATAAAACACTGTCAAAACATGTTATAATTTCAGTACATACAAGGAGGAGAAAGTAACAACTTATTCAAAATTAGAATATCTTATACATAGATTCAATAAATTAAGTTTTGCTAAATATCTGAATTCTCCAGAAAAAAAGTTTGTACTATCGCCAGAAATTTAATTTCTACTTCTAGAAAATTTGTCAATAAACCAAGCTGATAAATAAAGATATTAATTTAATTTCTGTAGCTTAATAATTAACTGTAAGTTTTCGGAGTTGGGCTTCGATGGTCATTTCGATCTCAGTCCCTCCAACGTAACCTTCCTTGTTTTATCTGTTTTATTTATATGGGAGGTCGAATTGCAGAGAAGGTGCGATCGCAATCGGAAACGCTCAAAACGACGGGCTATCTACTGCCCAGTTCATGGCTGCTATCTAGATAGCGTCAGTCAGAAATATCAGATATTTGCCGATCGACCAAGTCAGTTACAGCAACGGGGTATGAGTCGGCAGAATGCATCAATGCTAATAGCAAACAAAACCGCAGTGCCAATAGAAGGCGAGTGGTTAGAAGCTTTCTGGTGTGAACATTGTCAGCAAAAGAATTGGTATTACGTTCGTAAGGCTGATGGAGGCACTTATGAACTGTCATTAGCACCACAAGAACTGTGGCAGCAGGTAACAGGAGTAATAGATCCTCAAGGCAACCCTTCTGTCAGCGAATTTACTCGCAGACATGCAAGACTGGTTAGCTTTCAGGGTATGAAAGATTTCCAGTTTGTAATTTAAACATTAAAGACAATAGTCTTCAATTAATTAATAGTATGAGTAGTCAAGGTATGCCGTCTGAGCAGGTGTTGGTGATTGAAGCTGGGCGTGCTGAGCGCCAGTATTGGCAAGACCTGTGGCGCTATCGGGAACTGTTTTATTTTCTAGCTTGGCGGGATATTTTAGTGCGCTACAAGCAAACATTCATTGGCATAGCTTGGGCACTGATCCGACCATTTTTGACCATGGTAGTGTTCAGCGTGGTCTTTGGAAATTTGGCAGGATTACCTGCACCCACTGGAGTACCCTATCCAATTCTGGTGTTTGCTGCCATGTTACCTTGGCAGTTTTTTTCCAGCGCCTTAAGTGAGTGCAGTAATAGTCTAATTAGTAATTCAAATCTAATTTCCAAGGTCTACTTCCCACGTCTGATTGTGCCCATCAGTGCTGTGATTGTCAGCTTTGTAGATTTTATGGTTTCTGGCATGATTCTGCTGGGATTGATGGCTTGGTATAACTTTGTGCCTGATTGGCGGATACTGACGCTGCCATTATTTATTGGTATCGCCTTTGCCGCTTCTATGGGAGTAGGGCTGTGGCTGGCAGCGTTAAATGTGGAATACCGTGACTTTCGTTATATTGTGCCATTTATTGTGCAGTTCGGATTATACATATCACCAGTAGGATTTAGTAGCGACGTTGTGCCAGAGGAGTGGCGTTTGCTCTATTCTATAAACCCAATGGTGGGCGTAATTGATGGCTTTCGTTGGGCTATTTTGGGTGGTGAGTCAAAAATTTACTGGTCAGGATTCATACTATCTCTAGGATTAGTTGTAATCTTGCTGGTAAGCGGTATCTGGTACTTCCGCAAAATGGAACGGACTTTTGCTGACATAATTTAGGCTGGATCTAGAATAGATGTCTAATAGTGTAATTCAAGTCGAAAATCTGGGTAAAAAATATATCATTGCTCACCAGCAAGACGATTCAAGTCGTTATCGCTATAAAGCTCTACGGGATGTGCTTGCTAATGGAGTCATGTCTCTGAGTAAGAAATTTACTCAGCCTATTGGCAAAAAAATATCCAATTCCTCTCGCGAGGAATTTTGGGCATTGAATGATGTATCTTTTGAGATTAAACAAGGCGAAGCCATAGGTATAATTGGACGTAATGGCGCAGGCAAATCGACACTATTAAAAGTATTGAGTCGAATTACTGAACCTACAAAAGGACAAATTGTCATCAAGGGGCGGGTAGCAAGCTTATTAGAAGTAGGTACAGGCTTTCACCCAGAACTAACCGGGCGAGAGAATATATACCTCAACGGTTCAGTATTGGGAATGAGTAGATTTGAGATTAAGAAAAAGTTTGATGAAATTGTTGCCTTTGCAGAAATCGAGAAATTTTTAGATACTCCAGTTAAGCGTTATTCTTCTGGAATGTATGTACGCCTTGCTTTTGCCGTAGCGGCTCACTTAGAGCCAGAAATTTTAATTGTGGATGAAGTTTTAGCAGTGGGGGATTCTGCATTTCAAAAGAAGTGCTTGGGGAAAATGGAGGATGTAGCTACGAAAGAAGGGCGGACAGTATTGTTCGTCAGTCATACTATGCAAGCTATTGCCCAACTTACCAAGCGTTGCATACTCCTTTCTAAAGGTAACATTCAGTTTGATGGGGATACCGTCAAAGCCGTACAGTTATATATGGCTGGACAAAAAACCTCTAATAAACAAGTAGCTTACTATGAAGCTCCTTTGAACAAAGCAGGCAACTATGTAGCCTGGGCGCGAGTATATCCCTCTCAGGGAGACGGTATTCACTCTTGGGGAGAACCGATTACTTTCGAGTTTGCACTACATGTCACTAAACCGCATGAAAGTTTGTGGTTCTCTTTTCAGGTAGTAAACGAGCTTCGACAAGCTATGTGTATTTTCTGGTTCTATGACCCCCAAGCACCGTTTCGCCGAGAGTCAGGAACATTTATTCTGCGATGTGAAATACCAAAGTTTAGGCTATATATGGGTTCATATACCTTAACAACATGGTTTTCTGAGCGTCGCAGCGATTCTGTACTAGAAAACCTCACAGAGATTTGCCCGTTTGAAGTTACCATGCACAATATCGAGCGTGAAGAGTATCAATGGCAAGCTGATGAGTGTACTTATCTAGAAGATGCTGTTTGGAAAACTGTTGAAAAGTATTAATTCAGCTTTAGTTAAATAGGCAGATAAGTAATGGCAGTAAATGATGATGTCAAGTTGGGCAGCAATGTTAAAATTTTTCACCCCAATCTCGTAAACCTATATGGTTGCGTTATTGGCGATGACACGAAAATTGGAACTTTTGTAGAAATTCAAAAAAATGTCATTGTAGGGAATCGGTGTAAAATTTCATCACACAGCTTTCTGTGTGAGGGTGTGATCCTTGAAGATGAAGTGTTTATTGGTCATGGAGTCATGTTCACTAATGACCTTTATCCGCGTGCAACTAATGAAGATGGTAGTTTGAAAACAGAAGATGACTGGTATGCAGTTAAGACTCTAGTGAAGAACTGTGCATCTATTGGTAGTAACGCTACCATTCTGCCAGGTGTGACTATTGGTGAAAAAGCCATAGTTGGGGCTGGGGCGGTAGTGACTCGTGATGTTCCAGACAATGCAATTGTAGCAGGAGTACCAGCTCAAGTGGTTGGCGATGTGCGCGATCGCTGCCAAAGTTCAGAAATGACAGCTAATAGTTTGAGCTAAATACTAATTAGCTGGAATTTAAACAACATAGTAAGTTAATTTTAGCCTGAGTTTTTGTCACATATGGAGCATATCTTCATCAAGAAGAATAGTCATTTAGTAATAATGTCAAGACAAATAATGCTGAATTTTCTTATTCAAATCATTACAAAAATAACAATATACATACAAGTATAAATGTACAGTCTTTGATATTCTTTAAGCAGTGAGATATTAAATGACTCCTTGCAATGTTTACAGAAACAGGCTTACTCTACCGAAACTTCATCAATTCAAAACTAGTATTTTATGTAGCTTATGTTGTTAGTTTTGCGACCACTTTTGCTACTGTTAATCCATCCGAAGCTGCTCAGGTTAGATACCGTAGTCCAGGTGATGTAAGTGCAATTGATGGCTTAGTAGTTGCTGGCAAAACTTATAATGTTACCTTCAAAGTTGATACTTTTGTAAACTTGTTTGGTTATCCAGATAACCCTGATTTTAAATCACCGACATTCTGGAACAATTCCCCAACAAGCACTGTAGATAGCATTATATCTCTGCTTAGTAACGAGCCATCAATTCCACAACAAATAAATAATATTTCATATGCATTGGTTCCATATCAAGGCATAAAATCTGGCGAAGAATCTTGGTATATTGCGAACAAAGTAGGTGACTATATTACGAATTGGTCTAATGCGAGAGGAGAGAGTAAAGATACTTTTGTATTAAGTAATGAAAAAGCAAACTATGCTTTATTTACCACTAAACCATCGATGAAAGTTCCCGAACCAAACTCAGCAATAGTATGGTTTACTTTAGTCCTAGGACTGAAACATTTTAAGAATGGATTTTTGAAAGTCAGGTAGAGGCAGATTTAATTAAATTATGAGACTTGCAACTGTTTGTACTAAATAGCAGGCAAATTGTGGTAAATCTACAAGATAACACCCTCCGTGAATAGTAGCGTTTACTAGCTTGTTAATAAAAGATTTTGATTAGTTAAAAATAATAAGAAACATGATTAATATCGGTGTAATTGGTTATGGTTACTGGGGTCCTAACCTAGTGCGGAATTTTGCTGAAATTCCAAATGCTCAAGTCACAAAGATCAGTGATTTTAAACCAGAACTTTTGGCAAAGGCGCAGGCCCGCTATCCCTCTATCCAAGTGACGACAGACTGTCAAGATATATTTGCAGATCCCAAGATTGACGCTGTGGCGATCGCCACACCAGTTTCAACTCACTTCGACTTGGCTTTGGCAGCATTGCAAGCGGGTAAGCACGTACTAGTAGAAAAACCGATGACAGCCTCTTCTGAGCAGGCAAAACGGTTAATTGAAGAAGCTGAAAAACGCAACCTAGTGCTAATGGTCGATCACACCTTTGTCTATACAGGTGCTGTCCGCAAAATGCACGATTTGATCGCCAGCAATCAACTAGGAGATATTTACTACTACGATTCTGTGCGTGTCAACCTGGGACTTTTTCAGCATGATGTCAATGTCATCTGGGATTTGGCAGTCCATGACCTCTCAATCATGAACTATGTATTACCATCCCAACCTTACGCTGTTTCAGCAACAGGAATCAGCCACGTTCCAGGAGAACCCGAAAACATTGCTTACTTGACATGCTTCTTTGAAAATAATTTGATAGCTCACTTCCATGTCAACTGGTTAGCACCAGTAAAAGTCCGCCGCACCCTGATTGGTGGTAGTCAACGGATGATTGTTTACGATGACTTAGAACCCAGTGAGAAAGTCAAAATTTACGACAAAGGCATTACCGTTAATGGAAATTCTGAAAGCGTATATCAAATGCTAATTGGGTATCGTACAGGAGATATGTGGTCGCCCAAGTTGGATATGACAGAAGCACTGCGGACAGAGGGATTGCACTTCATTGAATGCATTATGCAGGGCAACCGCCCTATTACTGATGGCAAAGCTGGTCTACAGACAGTGAAGATTCTTGAGGCTGCTACTCAATCGATGAAGCAGCGTGGTCGATTAGTTGAACTAAATTTAGCAGAGGTAGCAGCATGATTCCATTTTTAGACCTGAAAGCTCAGTACCTGAGTATTAAAGACGAAATTGATACCGCAGTACTGAAAGTACTGGAGAGTACGCAATTTGTTTTAGGGAATGAAGTCACAGCCTTAGAAAAAGATTTTGCAGACTACTGCGGTGCAGGTGATGGTATTGCCGTCAATACCGGTACCAGCGCCCTCCACCTGGCACTATTAGCAGCTGGCATCGGTGCTGGTGACGAAGTGATTACCGTACCCTTCACTTTTGTTGCCACCGCAGCAGCAATTTGTTACACCGGAGCCAAACCTGTTTTTGTAGATATTGACCCTGTTTCATACACGATCGATGTCACTCAAATTGAAAAAGCCATAACTGAACGCACAAAAGCCATTTTGCCTGTGCATTTGTATGGTCAACCAGCGGATATGGTGCCGATTTTGGAGATTGCCCGTCGTCATGGTTTGACTGTAATAGAAGATGCCGCACAAGCTCACGGGGCTGAGTACAAGGGGCAAAAGGTAGGTGCTATTGGTGATATTGGTTGTTTCAGTTTTTACCCTGGAAAGAATTTAGGGGCCTATGGTGAAGGAGGCATGATAGTCACCAATAATCCCGAATATGCCCATATTATGCGGATGCTGCGCGACTGGGGTCAAGAGCGCAAGTATCACCACGTCCTTAAAGGGTACAACTACCGCATGGATGGCATCCAAGGAGCAATTTTACGGGTGAAGTTGCGCTACTTAGAGGAATGGACAGAGGCCCGAAGGACACATGCAGCAAGGTATGACGCACTACTGAAAGACTCCAGCTTGACCGTACCCACAGTCATGCCCTACAGCCGCCACGTTTATCATGTCTACGCCGTACGATCGCCCCAACGGGATGACTTGCAGCAAAAGCTCAACGAGCAGGGTATCCAAACAGGTATTCACTACCCCATTCCCGTACATTTGCAACCAGCTTATGCCGATCTAGGATACAAACCAGGTGATTTTCCGCACTCAGAACTAGCAGCCAGGGAAGTACTTTCACTGCCCATGTTTGCCGAACTCACACCTGCACAAATTAATATTGTTGCTGAAAGTCTGCAAAACATTGTTCGGGGAGTGACTGTTTAATGTACGATTCCCGCCCTGGTTTAAATTCCCACCGTCTCGTCAGACTGATACAGCAGGCGATTGGGCGTTGCGAACTGCAACTTGATAACTTAACTGTTCTTACAGAAGCAGCAACTGGAGCCTATGCAGTTACACCTGTCGTAGCAGCGATCGCCGGAGCAAAAAAAGTGTTTGCGATCGCTCGCAGTAGTCGCTATGGCACCCTAGAACAAGTCAAAGCCCAGACATTAGAACTAGCTGAACTAGCAGGGGTGAGCGATCGGCTACAATTTATCGCTGAGAAAACCGAAGATATTGTCGCTCAAGCTGACATCATCACCAACAGCGGTCACGTTCGTCCCATTAATGCACAGATGATTGCTTGGATGAAGCCCACAGCAGTCATTGGTTTAATGTACGAAGCGTGGGAGTTTAGACCAGAGGATGTGGATCTGCTAGCTTGTCGTCAAAAAGGTATCAAAGTAGCAGGTGTCAACGAACGGCATCCTGGCGTGGATGTCTTCTCATTTTTGGGAATTATGGCAACCAAGCTGTTATTAGACGCTGGGGTTTCTGTTTACACAAGTAATATTTTATTACTGTGTGACAACCCTTTTAGCTCATTCATTGAACGCGGTTTAGTAAATGCTGGTACTAACGTAGACACTGTTGACACTATCTCAGCAGCACCTACTGATAAAACCTATGATGCAATATTGGTGGCTTTGCAACCGCGCCCAGAGCCAGTATTAACTGCTACAGATGCCGTCCTAATTGCCAAATATTGGCCAGGCACATTAGTAGCTCAGTACTGGGGAGACATCGAGCGTTCAGCTTTTGTCTCCCACCACATCCCAGTGTGCCCAGAAATAGAGCCAAAACCTGGACATATGGGGATTCTGCCTTCTGCAGTCGGCCCAGAACCGATTATCCGACTGCAAACAGGAGGGCTAAAAGCGGCGGAAGCGATTTGGCGAGAATCCTTACAGTTCAGTAAATCAGCTATGGAATTTGTGCAACTGCTGTAAACGTAGGTGGTGAATGGTTAATGTACTTCTGATCGGGATAGGTACGACTACTTTCAGCGCACTAGAATCTTTGTTATCGAAGTGCAATGTGCAAGGGGTAGTGAGAGTAGACAGTGAATCCGACGATCCCGTTTTCAGCCTTGCCCAACAAGTAGGTATCCCGATCTTTTCAGACACTTCTCAGCAACAAATTAAATCGCTACTATTAAAATTTCAGCCGGATTGCGTAGTGGTTTCTTCCTATAACCAAATACTGCCAGCGGAACTGATTGAACTGTCTAAATTTATCAATGTCCATTATTCACCCTTACCTCGTTATCGCGGTCGTGCCAATGTCAATTGGGCAATTATTAATGATGAAACAACTGCCGCGATAACTATTCATAAAATATCGCCTGGTTTAGATGAGGGGAATATCCTCTTTCAACAGCTAATTTCCATTGGTTTTGATGATACTGTAGCTACCATATATGACAAGTTAAATAAAATTCAGGGGCAACATTTAGGAGACACAGTTGTCAAAGCTGTTCGCGGTTATGAAGGCGTACCGCAAAATAATGCTGAAGCCACCTATGGCTGTACTCGCCTGCCTGAAGATGGTGAGATTAGTTGGTCAGCTGCCACTAGAAGTATAGACTGTTTTATTCGGGCATTAGTATCTCCTTTTCCAGGGGCTTATACATACTTTCAAGGGGAAAAATTACTGGTGTGGCAAGCCAAGCCTGTAGATAATCCTCCATCTTATGTAGGACGCGTTCCTGGTCGAATTATCGGTAGATCCAAAACAGAAGGTTTTGTCGATGTCCTCACGGGTGATGGCGTACTCAGAATTTTTGAAGTGCAATTTGCAGGAGCAGAAAGAACAGCAGCAGCCAATATAATTAAGTCAGTAAAAAGTACTTTAGGCTTACGCACGTCTGATTTACTAAACCGTATTCAAATTCTGGAAGAACAAATTAGCAAACTAAAAGAAAATGCAAAATAGTCGAGTATTAATTACAGGTGGTGCAGGTCTAGTTGGCTCTCATATTGCCGATTTATTGGTAAAAGAAGGAGTCTCTGAGATTGTTGTTCTGGATAACTTCACTCGCGGACAACTCAACAACCTTGCTTGGGCAAAAGAACACGGACCTTTGGTAATTGTAGAAGGCGATATCCGCGATCGCCAACTTCTTCAAGAAGTCATGCAAGGTGTGGATATAGTCTTTCATCAGGCAGCAATTCGCATTACTCAATGTGCTGAAGAACCGCGTTTGGCATTAGAAGTTTTAGCAGATGGCACTTTTAATGTTTTGGAAGCAGCAGTGAAAGCCAAAGTGAAAAAGGTTGTTGCTGCCTCATCAGCCTCAATATACGGGATGGCGGAGGAGTTCCCCACTACTGAATCTCATCACCCCTACAACAACCGCACCATTTACGGTGCAGCTAAGGTCTTTAATGAAGGCTTATTACGCAGTTTCTACGATATGTATGGGCTGGACTATGTAGGATTGCGCTACTTCAACGTCTACGGTCCGCGTATGGATATTTACGGTGTCTACACTGAAGTATTGATTCGCTGGATGGAGCGCATCGTCGCCGGACAGCCACCATTGATTTTTGGCGATGGCAAGCAAACAATGGACTTTGTGTATATCGAAGACATTGCTAGAGCGAATATTTTGGCTGCCAAAGCTGATGTCACCGATGAAGTATTTAATGTTGCTAGTGGTGTAGAAACCAGTTTAAATGACCTTGCTTATAGTTTGGCTAAGGTTATGGGATCGGACTTGCAACCAGAATACGGCCCACAACGGAAAGTTAACCCAGTACAGCGACGACTTGCTGATGTGAGTAAAGCCAAGAAATTGCTGGGTTTTGAGACAGAAGTGTCTCTGGAAGAAGGGTTGCGTAGATTGGTTAGTTGGTGGCGCGAACAAAAGCTGACAAAGGAAGCAAGCAATGTCTGAGAAAATGCAGTATATCCCAATCGCTAAACCCTGGATGGGCGAACCTGAAGCTGAAGCAGCCAAGCGGGCTATCATGTCCGGCTGGGTAACTCAAGGGCCAGAAGTCGCCGCCTTTGAGCAGGAATTTGCAGCTTACGTAGGATCTAAATATGCTTGTGCCGTCTCCAATTGCACCACAGCATTGCATTTAGCGCTGTTAGCCGTAGGTGTACAGCCTGGGGATGAAGTGATTACAGTCAGCCACTCTTATATTGCCACCGCTAACAGCATTCGTTACTGTGGGGCAGTGCCCGTATTTGTAGACATTGAACCGCAAACATATAATATCAATCCCGTTTTAATTGCAGATGCAATTAGCGAACGCACCCGTGCCATTCTTGTCGTTCACCAGATAGGAATGCCTTGTGAGATCAAAGCCATCTTAGAAGTTGCCCATCAATATAATCTACCAGTAATTGAAGATGCAGCTTGTGCGATCGGCAGTGAGATTCTCTGGAATGGGCAATGGGAGAAAATCGGCAAGCCACATGGAGATATCGCTTGTTTTTCCTTCCATCCCCGTAAAATTATTAGCACCGGCGACGGTGGGATGTTGACTACAAATAATCCTGAGTGGGACAAACAGTTTCGCCTCTGGCGACAACACGGCATGAGTGTACCTGACACCGTGCGCCACGGAGCCAAACAAGTCATTTTTGAGTCATACCCAATGTTGGGCTATAACTACCGCATGACCGACATCCAAGCCGCAGTCGGACGGGAACAACTCAAACGCTTACCGGAGATTGTGGAACGCCGCCGTTATTTAGCCCAAAGATATGACGAACAGTTGGCAGATGTGCCAGGATTGAAATTACCAACAGAGCCAGCATGGGCAAGAAGTAATTGGCAAAGTTACTGTGTGCGCTTACCAGAAAAGTGCGACCAAGTGCAAGTTATGCAGGTGATGTTGGATGCTGGGATTGCTACGCGACGCGGTATTATGTGCGCTCACCGCGAAAGTGCCTACCAAATTGAAGCATGGTCTTGTACTACTAGTCGGGAAGCCTGTAATTGTGAACCAGGGAAGTGCGAACGCTTAGCTGAAAGCGAACAAGCACAGGATCGGGCAATTATTTTGCCACTGTTCCATCACATGACCGAACAGGAACAGGATCGCGCGATCGAGGTTTTGAAAACTAGTAGCCGGATTTAAGCGTAGTTTATTCCAAAGCATAGCAGGATTTAGTAAAGGAATTTTTATGCAGACAATTACCAAGCCAAAGCTTGTGTTTTTTCAATGGAAACATGAACGTGCCCCTGACTTTATGAAGTTGCACTTGCAACTTCATGTCAAATGCCTATCAGAGTTCTTTGATGTGATAGTCATTAATGAGGATTGTGACTATCAGCAAATTTGTGACCAGTACCAACCAGACCTAACACTTTTTGAAAGTGGTGTTAAATATATTGCTCAGAAAATTAATATAAAAAACACTTCTGCTTATCCAGAAATACCTAAGCTAGGATTTCATAACGGAGATTCGTGGTGTGATTGCCGTGCAGGTTTTCTCTCCGACATGGAACATTGGGATATAGAAACATTCTTTTCCATTTGCACTACTACAGCTGAACACACACCAGAGATTGCCAAAAACTTATTTGTCTGGCCGAATTTTATAGATGCTGATATATATCGAGATTACAATCAGCCTAAAATTATACCAACAATGTTAACTGGCTCTACTTATTATCTATATCCCTGGCGGCAACAAATTTATAAAATTATTTCTCAGTATTATCCATCACTAACGTTTCCCCATGGTGGATATGAAAAAAGTTCCACATCACGAATGATATATGGTGAACAGTATGCCCGCAGCATCAATGCTTCTTGGTTTGTACCAACATGTGGCTCAGTAGCAAAGGAGATTGTTCGTAAACATTTTGAAATACCAGGATCTAAGTCTTGTCTTCTTACAGAAAAAACTCCTTCCCTTGAAGCCGCAGGATTCGTTGATATGGAAAATTGCGTTTTTGTTGATAAGCATGACCTATTAGATAAGCTTGACTACTTATTTCAAAATCTAGATGTTCTGGAGAGAATTACCAATGCAGGGTATCAACTAGTTCATTCTCAACACACCTTGAAACAACGAGATCAAATCTTTCAATGGTTTAATCTCCACCAAAATCTCAAACCTAATCAAAAGATTGTTCAGAAAAATCCTTTTGAGCCACTTACCATTGTAGAAAAATCATCTGGAATTGAAAATTCACATCTGATATGTAATGGATTAAGTATAGATCTGCTACGCAAAGGGGATGAAAAACTATGGAAAGGTCAATACCAAGAGGCAGAAACTTTATATCTGCGCTGCCTAAACTATACAGTCTGTATGCCCGAACCAAAATTGAGATTAGCACTTTGCAAGCTCTATCAGGGAGATGCAGCAGCAGCACAACATTGGATTGTTCAACCAATTAAATATACTCTTGAGGATTACAAAGCCATAGATCCTGAGCCAGTAGAATGGGCTTATTTCATTATTTCTCTTCTGTGTCAAGGAAAATTAAATGAAGCTAAGCAACGTGCCCAGCAATTTCCATCATTAAGTCATCCTGAACTAGATCGTACTCGTTGGGCTATTAATAGCTTGACAAATAAAGCAGATAAAGTTGGTTCATCTTATCACGAACAATCTAAGTATCGCTATAGCCTTCATCCACTGCCTAAACGAGATTTTAAAGACTGGATTGAAAATTTGTGCATAATACTTAAAAAATGCAACCAACCTAATTGGGCAGAAAATTTGAGTAAGTTAGTTTATTCCGAAAGTGAAGTTTTGCATAATAATCAAAAAAAAACTTTTAGTATCAATACAAAATTTTTAATTAAAAGTCTAACGAATATTTATAGAAAGTTATTTACAAAATTACCACAACCTTGGAAACAAAAAAATAAATTACGCCCTGATTATTTAATTAAGGTTAGACGATTTGTTTATTTTAAATTAATAATACCAAGTACTAAAGTATTACATGCTTTAGAAACTAGGTTTGGTTATTTTCTACCTTACCGTTTTTCACTCATGAAAAATGATGAATTCTTACATGATATTCAAAAAATGGTACGCGAAGAAGATATCAAGACAGCCCTACTCATTGGAGCTGCGGCTGGTGATGGAAACACCGAGGCATTTTTGACAGGAATCTGGGAAAACCAGAATAAGCCTACTGCATTCTGCATAAACACTTCAACACCTCAGTTTATTAAATTACAAAATCGCTATGCTAATGATTCTCTTGTCAAATGCTACGATATTGCTTCAAGCTCACAAGGACATTTACCTGATGCTCTAGAGAATACAATCAAAAAAATCCACCAAGACAATCAAATCAACTGTTTTGATTTAGTATTAATTGATAGTTCTGAGGTAAATACAAGTATTGAATTAGATCAAGTGTACGGAACAATGTTTATCCTACTTGATGATATTAGTACATTTGAAAATTATCAGAATCATCATAGACTAATTACAGACTCAAACTACACTCTGATTTCCCAAAATCCTTCTCTACGTAATGGATATGCAATATTTAAGAAATTAAAGCATGAAATAATTTATTAATTGGATTCTAGTCTTGCTCGAAAAATACTTTGAGCAAGCAGATTTTATTTAATAACTAAAAACCGAGACATAAATTATGGAACTTACAGTAATTATTCCTATATACAATCGTGCCAAAATGCTGGCACAAGCTTTAGAATCTCTAAGACAACAAACTTACAAAGATTTTGTTGTCATTGTTTGCGATGATGCCTCAAAAGATAATCTTCAAGAGGTAGTAGACAAATTTCCAGATGTCAAGATTGAATACCACCGTTATGAAGCGAACGCAGGTCAATTTAAAAACGCTATGCGTGGTTTGGAACTTTGTCAAACTCCATTCGTAAAATATTTAGACAGTGACGATTTGCTTTTTCCAGAAGCTTTAGAGAAGCAAGTTAAGGCTCTTCAGGAAATGCCTAATGCAGCCATTTGTCTGGGAGGAATGGTATCTTTTGAAGAACTTCAAGAACAGAATAAAATTAAGGTATTTGATTATACAGAGCCTTATAGTCCTGAACCAAGAACTGAGAGACAGTGGGCAAAACTTGAAGAATATAGAGGCTCTAATCCCAGTGCTTGTATGTATCGTACAGAGTTGTTTCGTAATCTTGGAGGCTTTAACACTGGTCTTGTTGGTATAGCGGATTGGGAGATATGTGTTGCTTTGTCCTTAAAATATCTTGTTACCGCTGTTAATGAGCCTGTTTGTGCTTATCGTCTGCATACGGCTCAGATAACACAAAATTATTCTGTGAATTCTGATGCAGTATTAATCAAAGATGTATTCTGGATGACTTCAAACGCTAATCCTTATCGAGAACGATTGGGTATTCCCTCGGCTCAACAATTTTTCATGCGGTTGGATGTATGTTGGAGAGAACTGCGAATTGCTTTGGTGTCAAATCAAAAAATATTATTAATAAAAAAGTGGTGGGAGATTGTTGTTTTAAATAAGATGCTTCTGCCATTTATTTTTAATTTTCCTTGGTTTGTTTTTTTAAAGTTACTGAGAAAGCCCAAATCACCCACAGGAATATCTCATGCTTTCAATTTAGAAAAATACAAAACTTCTATTTGCTCTGTCCTATTTAATGAGAGAGCAATTAGTTTATAAAGACTAAATAAATATATGAAACTCTGTTGGCTAATTCCTGGCGACAATAGCGGCGGAATATCTCCTGTCGCTTTGTCTTGCTGTCGGCAAGCTGCTAAAGCTGGATATGAGACAACAATGCTGATGCTCACTCAACCTAGCTGGATGAGTAGTGGTGATGATTTTCGAGTATCATCTCTAGGCTTATATGGTTCTGCGCCAGAAACACCAAAAGTTCTAATGCAATGGCTAAATGAGAATCCACAAGATGTACTGCTTTTTAATGCTTGTGGAGAGTTAGATGCTATTATTCCCTACTTATCTCCCAAAATTAAATGTGTTTTTGTCGTCCACGACACCATACCTGGATACTGGCAAAGAGTGCTGGAAGAGGAGGATAATTTAGAGGCCATTGTCGCTGTTTCTGAAACTGTAGCAAGTAAGTTCCGAAATCGCTTAAAACAGACAACAAAACTTTCTGTGATTTACAATGGCTCTGTATTTCCAGAGCGACCAGAATTCAATGTTACACGCCCAAATGACTTGATATTTCTAGGTGGTGAGAATCCCACAAAGGGGGCATTTGATGTTCTCAAGTTATGGAAACATTTAATTAAACTAGGGTTCACTGGCAAGCTGCACTGGTTTGGTCAGGTGAAACCAGAATTTCAGTCTCGAATTAACCAATTGCCAAATTCTGAGTGTATTTATGTTTACGGCCACGTCCCACGCGATCTCATCTTTTCCACCGCTGCATCCGCAAAAGTTTTACTGATGCTGAGTCGCGTTGAACCATTTGGCATGGCAACGATTGAAGCCATGAGTATGGGTTGTGTGCCAGTGGCTTGGGATGTTGCCACTGGTACAAAAGAAATCACTACGGCAAACAAGACAGGACTGTTTGCTCCGTTAGACAACACTCAAGCCTTAGCTAAACAAGTTTTATATGCCTGTGACAACTATGAACTTTTTAGTACTGCGGTAATTGAACGTGCCCGTTCTGATTTTGATGAAGCAGTAATGTGGAAAGGCTACGAATCTCTCATCAACCATATTTCCACCCTTGGGCCAATTGAAAGGAGTAAAAAGGGTCAGGAACCAAGAGTTTATCAAGCTCCTGTCTATCGGTTTCAGCTCTTACCCCCCCTTCTGCGTTCAGCAATTAGAGAATTGATTGGGCGATCGCCTGTTCTTGGCTACTGGCTGCGAGATATGCGTGGGTGGTAAATATCTTAAAAAAATACTATGGGAAAACTCAGTTTTCTATTTTTAGGGGCGAACAGTCCTTGGACTTATGGTCTAGCAGAAGCTTTGGCTCAGAAACATCCGACCCATGCTGTGCAATTTTATGATTGGCGCACTTACTATCCTCACAGACCTACTTGGTCTAAAAGACTACCCCCATCCTTACTAAATAGGTCAATTCATGTCTTGCCTAGCGGCTATGCTGGGAGATTAGAAAGGTTATTTCGATTTTACTTACAACAGCTCATCCAACACTGGTGTTGGCAACTCAAACATAAATCAGGCGAACATCCTTGGGTCATAGCTCCTCATCCTGATTTTGCTCCTTGGGTACGCAAAATACCAAATGAGCGATTAATTTACTACAACTTTGATGACTATGTTCTTTATCGACCTAACCGTAAAACTAAGATTTTAGAGCAAGAGCAGGAATTAATTGAACGCGCTAGTATTACTTTGTGTGCTTCCTACTCTCAACTGCTCACTCTTGAGGAACATTACGGTAAAAATTCCTCTAAGATTTATCATTATCCACATGGATTTGTAAACACCTACTTAAATTTCCAACCAGAAATACCCCCAGAACCAATGACTGTGGGTTATGTTGGCAACTTAGGCGATCGCTTAGATTGGCAATTGATTTACCAAGTTGTCAAAGCTTGTCCCGAAATTACATTTATTTTTGTTGGTGGTTTAGACGAGCAAATCATGGTAGAACAAGGAAATTGGCAAGCAATCCGTCAGACAGTGCTAGCATTAACCAATGTTCGCCATATTGGGCAAGTACCGTCTGATAAAGTGGCAGAATACTACTGGTCTTTTGCAGTCAATTGGATTCCTTACGTAGTAAAGCATCCCTTTAATCAAGCATCCTGTCCTACCAAAATCATGGATGGTATTGCCAGTGGTCGCCCAATTCTCAGTACTGATGTCCCGGAATGTCGTTTATATCCTGAGTGGATTAGCATTTTTAATTCTGCGTCAGATGCGATCGCTCACATCCGCAAGCAATTTACCTTAGCAGAAAAGCTTGATGTCTACGAAAAAAGCCTCAAGCAACTAGAGTTCGCCCGTCAGCACACTTGGGAAATACGCGCTCAAACTCTAGAGAACTGGCTATTGCAATTTTGACACACCATTAATAATGTAATTAATAACAAAGCATTAACGATGAAAATTTTATTATTTGGTGCAATCACACCAAAGGGGGGAATTCAAACGCATATGCGTTTTCTCTCTAAAATGCTAGCGGATTCAGGAGTGAAAGTTCTTATTATTGCACCTCAATTAATTGAGGAAGAGGAGCCAAATCAAGATGGATTTGTGAAAAATGGTATTCAATTACTTTATTTAAAGTGTGATAATTCCAAAGTTTCCAAATTAAGTAAGTTCAAAGAAATAATCAAAGCAGCTAATAATTTCAAACCCGATGTTTATTACGGAATCGGCACAGGTTGGAATTTAAGCTTATTACCTTTAATATTGCCAAAACGAGTTAGAAGCATATTTCATGAAGTGATGTCGGGTATCCCCTGTGGTTGGAACGATCCCCGCTGGGGAGTAAAATGGTGCTTTGATGAGGTTGTGGGACAATCACCGACAGTGGCAAATACCTTTGTTGAGTATTTTGGCTGGCAAAAGAAGATAGCATCTCTGCCTGCAATACCAGAACCTTTAGAAATTACTGCCCGCTTACCTCAAATTAAACCCAAATCAGTTGAAATTGGCAAAGCTAAAGCAGCACTATTTAGCCGACTAGTCCCTCATAAGCGGGCTTTCTGGCTTGTGCAGCAATGGGATTTGCTCAAAGATGTGTTAAGTGAGTTGCATATCCATGGCACTGGTTTAGAAGAACCCCTAATTAGGCAGTATATAGAAGCTAATGGAATTGGCGATCGCGTCAAATGTTTTGGTCGCTATCCAGAAGGTCAAGCTTATGTAGACCTCATTAGCAGCTACGATCTCACATTATTACCTACTCTTGGTGATGAAGGTGCACCGCTTGTGTTACTAGAATCTCTAGCTTGTGGCGTTCCCTTTGTTACTTACGGTGTTGGAGGTATTGCCGATTATGGTGTGAATAATCCAAATGTAATCATTGTTCCTCCCGAACCGTGGCAGAACGAGCAAGCGAAAGATGCTGCAACTACTGCAAACTCTACAAATAACTTATTTATTAATGCTGTCAGAAAAATGCTAGTCCAGTTGGCAGAAGGAGAGATTAACCAAGTAGAATTGCAAAAATATTATCTGGATAGATATTCCTACTCCGTTCTCAAGCAAGCATGGCTATCTTATCTGTGTGGTTGAATTTGAAACGGAGAAATATATATGAAAATTCTTTTTTATTTTGGTGGATTTGCTCCAATTGGAGGAATAGAGACTTTCTGTAAGAATCTTCTCTGTTATCTTCAAAATCACAACTACGATTGTCAACTAGTCTGTTGGGGACCAAACTCTCCCCTACTTCAGTCTATTGAACAAGCAAAAATTAAAATTGTGCGTAATCCTTGGCAATGGGGTTGTCGATGGAATTTACCAGATTGGCTACTTTTACCTCTGGGAATTAAACAAATTAAACAAAGTAATATAGTTTTATTTGGCAAACTATTACCTATCGAGATTTTAAAAAGACTAAAGTTACAAATTGGTAATAGTACGAAATTAGTTTATATTACTCCCTATCGTCCTTTAGTTCCAACTGCAATTCAAGAAAAAAAACAACTTCTTGACGCACTGAATCTATTTGATTTAATCCTAGTACAAGCATCTGCATTTATAGAGGATTTACATCAAATTGGCTATCAAGGGCGAATCGAGGTTATCTCTTATATTTCCCAGCAACCTAGTAATCTCAAACCATTGCCACCAAACGAGCAACTACAAATAGGCTTTCTCGGTAGACTCGTAGAAGATAAAAATATCCCTTTGTTACTAGAAGCCTTTCGTTGCTTTCAAGAGAAATACTTGCAAACATATATTGCTGAGAATAATCAACAGCAGAAGCCTAGCCTGCATTTATTTGGTGATGGTCATTTACGCGAACAGCTAGAACAGCTAGCTGAAAAACTTGGTATCGCCTCTTCTGTGGTGTTTCGTGGTAGTATTCCTAATCATGAAGTAGAAGATGCGATAGCGTCATGTCACTTATTTGCTTTTACTTCTCATACAGAAGGACAATGTTTAGCAGCTTTGGAAATTTTAGGTTGTGGTAGACCAATTGTTGCTACAGATGTGGGCGCATTACCAGATATTTTGTCTGATTCCCGTCTCGGCAAAATAGTCAAGTCTACTAATCCGAATGAATTTGCTGATAACCTGATGGAAATAGCAAAGTTAATAGAGCAACAATCAATATCACCAGAAATGATTCGTTCTGCTTATCTAGAACAATATGCTCCTGAAAATGTGGGCGATCGCTACGAAAAAATATTAAATTCTTTGTTACCCTTAAGTTCGTAATTTAATACTGTTTTTATTTATATATGAATAATAAACCTCAAGTTTTGGTAGCACAACTTGGTGCTAGAAAGCATTACCAGGAACCTCTGCTATTTCACCAGTGGGGTATTTTAAATAGACTTTACACTGATTTCTACTCAGGACATAGTTTACTGGCTAATTTATTACGTCATCCTTATTTTTATAATCGTCTTCCTAATTTTATAAAAAAAGGTCTAGAACGCAACGAACCAAATCTTAAAAGTGCAAAAGTTATTCATTTTCCCATATTTGGCTATAGGTATGTCAAGGCTCTAAACAAAGCTTCACCCCAACAGGCATCACAAATATTTGTAGAGGGAGGAAAAGAATTTTGTCAGCGCATTATTAAAAATGGTTTAGGAGAAATCGATACTATTTATGGATTTAACAGTGCGTGTCTAGAATTATTTGAATATGCTAAGTCCTGTGGAATCCGATGTATATTAGATCAAACCTTAGCTGATTATTCACTCGTACATAAACTCTTACTAGAAGAAGAAGAACATTGGCAAGGATGGTCGTTAACGCCTTTCACGGTTAGTGATGCTGACTTAGAACTGATGCAGCGAGAACATCGCGAGCAAGACTTAGCAAATCGTATTATTTGTGGTTCTAATTTTGTGAAAGACTCTCTAATAGTCAGAGGAGTTGATACTCATAAGATATCTGTAGTACCGTTAGGTCGCCTCAAAGATGAAAAATCAATGCAGCATCAACCTCTCACCCAAACCCCACGAGAGCGAGGAGACGAGTTAAGAATCTTATTTGTCGGATCCGTCGGACTGCGAAAAGGAATCCCTTATTTACTGGAAGCTCTACGCCAGATAAAAGGGAAAATACCTTTTACTTGTAAAGTTGCAGGCTCTTTGGAAATTAAGCCCGAACGTATTGCTGAATATAGTGATGTGTGCGATTTTATGGGAAGAATTCCCCGCTCTAAAGTCAAAGATTTATATACTTGGGCAGATGTCTTTGTGCTACCTTCAATATGTGAAGGTTCGGCAATGGTGACGTATGAGGCATTGAGTGCAGGAGTTCCTATTATTACTACTTATAATTCAGGTTCTATTATTAGAGATGAAATTGATGGCTTTATTATACCTATGAGAAATATAGATTTAATTGTTGAAAAACTAGTAAAAATTTATCTAAAACCTAGTAATGACTTTAACAAAATAGATAAAAATCAAGAATATTTAAAGCATACAATTCAAGAGTCAGAAAATAAATTACAACAGGTTCTCATGTTTTAGCTATTTAGAATAATTCCTTATCTAAATTTATATAGAGATTGACTATGCTTAAACAGTAATATTATCCAAAAGGCTTTTTGATTTTAATCTTATGATTGAAATATATAGAGATTTGCTAATTGTCACTTGCATAGGCTTATTAAGTTGGGGAATAATTCGCATAGAGAGAATTTATCAATACCCATTTTTTATGGGCAGTATGTTTACTTCCTTTATACTGCCTCAAGCATTCGCTTTAATCGATCAGCCTGGTATACTCACTCCTAAGGCTGTGGAAAATGTCTTATTTGTGTCATTTTTATGTGCGGCTGCTTGCTGGATAGGATATGCAAGTAAACCAAATCGAAAGTGGTTGGCAAAACTAAATATTGTTATCGACGAACGTAAGTTATTTCAAGCAGGAATAGCCTTGATGATTCAAGGTCTATTTTTTAATTTCTTACTTTCTCGTACAACTCTCCAACTAGCAGAAACAGGTGGTACTTGGCAAGGTCCATCTACTATCTATCTTTTTTTCTCTCAAGTTATCAACATTGCCTTTGGACTTTTTCTGTTGCAGAGTTTAAAGCATCCCAAAATAATTAATTTGATTTGTACAGCGATATCTGGCTGGCCTTTATTATCTACGGTTCTTGGAGGGCGTAGACAACCTATGATGACACTTATAGTTATCATAGGTTTTTCATTATGGTTAGTTTACCGCTTTCTGCCTCCTAGATTAGTAATTATCGCAGCTATATTCTTGATGACTGTTCTACTTCCTGTGTTTGGTGCTATACGTGGTGATTTTTGGAATTTGGTTTTAACTGGTAACTGGGAGAAAGTATTCTCTTTAGTTCAAGATGTGTTCGAGACACAACAAAAAGGCGAAATTTTAGAGTTAAGAAATGCAGCTGTATTCATAGATGCTTCTGACAAGACGGGTATGTATGGATATGGAACTGGATGGTGGGATAGCATTGTATTTCAATATGTACCCGGACAAATTGTAGGTTATGACTTCAAAAGGTCTTTACAATTTAACTTAATCACACAAGAAACACTTGAAAAATTGTATGGCTATACCATCCCTAATGGTTCTACTACTACAGGTATTGGAGATTCTTTTACAGAATTTAGCTACTTGGGATGCCTAACTTTTGCTATGATAGGATATATTTTTAAACATCTATGGATATCTGCTGTTTATCAAAAAAGTATTTTCAGTATGCTTCTTTACATGGGTTTAATTAGTCCGGCAATGGTAGGTTTAACACATGGTATTGGAAGATTTGTACAAGAGGCGATATTTCAAGTAAGTTTTGTAATTTTAGTTGCATACTATTCTAGAGCTAAATATAAATCACAATACATATAATATACAAATGAGCATTATATTAAATATAAAATGACTATTAATAAATAATAGTTCTAATCAAACTTCAATAGTTAATAAATTTTAGATATTCACAAATAATATAAAAAGCTAAAAATTTTAATAAATGAAAATTCTTAATTTAATTCAATGCCTTAACCTAGGTGGTATGGAACAGGCATCATATATATTGATGAAAGAAACACAAGGTAAAGTCATTGATTGGCAAGTACAAAGTGTAACCCCGGTAGGAATGGGTAAAGATATCCTGAGTAGTTTAAATATTCCCATATACGATAATCCTTATAAAGGTAAATTTGGTTATAAATCCCACTTATCTTTGAAAAAAAAAGTCAATAATTTTTCAGGCGATATAATTTTAGTCACTGGTCCGACTCTGACATCTTGCATGAGTGTCAAATCACATCCTTGTACAAAAAAAGTTTTATCTATTCATTTTTGTCATAAAAAAGGATTTTTAAATTTATTAAAATGGAAAGCTTTTTATCAAAATTTTCATAATGATTATCAAGCTATCATTTATCATTCACCTTATATTCTTGAAGAAGCTATAAAAATTGCACCTCAAATACAACATAAATTTCATTTAATCGAAAATTGTATCCAAAGATGTTCAGCTACTACTGTTAGTGAAAAAAATATATCTCGTCAGCATCTAGGTATTCCAGCTGATTCTTTTATTATAGGAAATGCTGGATGGCTTATTGAACGTAAACGATTTGATATTTTTCTAGAAGTTTGCGCTCAATTATCTAAACATTTATCTAACGATCGCAAACAGTTAATTTTTTTGATTGCTGGTGATGGGCCATTACGTGGAGAACTAGAAGTTTTAGCATCCAGCCTGAATATTTCTGAGCAGGTAAAATGGATAGGCTGGCAGAAAGATTTAAGTCACTTTTATCAATCTTTAGATTTACTACTTTTTAACTCTGATTCTGATGCTTTTGGGCGTACAGTCTTGGAAGCTATGGGATATGGTGTTCCAGTTGTTGCTTCTGTTGTAGAAGGTGGTACTGATGCTGTTTTATTTCATAAAAATAATGGCTATCTTATTCAAGAACATAATATCCAACAAATGACTGAATATTGTTTAAATTTAATATATGATAATAAGACTTATGAGCAATTTCAAATCCGCTCTTTAGATTTAATTGAAAATCGTTTTACTACTGAAAAATTTATTCAAAAGTATTTAGATATCTTCATACAAATTCTTAAAGATTAGATGTAATTTATTTTTATTAAAATCTGTAGAAATATTAAATTTTTATTGTATATAATTTTTAGTTATCGCTGTATTTTTTCTTGATAAATTATTTATAAGCGAGCGTAAAATAATGCATATTATTATTACTTTTATTAATATTGGTAGTTATCATGCGACTAGGTTGCAAGCTGCTCATAAAGCTTGCCAAGAAAGAGGTTGGCAACTTACAGCTGTACAAGTAACTGATGACACGCTGGATCATGACTGGGGAGATTTTGTAAGTCAACTCTCAATTCCTGTCAAAACTTTATTACCTGTTGCTTCTCAACTTTATGATACTCGTAGAGATACATTTACTTCTGTTGCGGATGAAGCTTTTAAACATTGTCTGAATGAATTACAACCTGATGCTGTTGTTTTACCCGGATGGTCTTTCTCAGTTGCACGGGCAGGTTTGAAGTGGTGTCGCCGTTCTAATACTTTGCCTATATTAATGTCTGAAACTAAAGAAGATGATGCACCTCGTTTTTGGTGGCAGGAAGTTATTAAGTCATGGATTGTTAAAAGATATAAAGCTGCATTGGTAGGTGGAAACCCTCATAAACGTTATTTGATGAAGTTGGGTATGCCATCCAGTGCTATATTCATGGGTTATGACATAGTTGGTAATGATATTTTCCATCCTCAAAAAATCAAATCTCTTCCTGCTCCACTGAAAAAACCCTATTTTTTAGCTATTAATCGTTTTATACCAAAGAAAAATTTGGAGTTTTTGATTTCATCTTATGCAGCTTATCGCCAAGTAGTAGGCATCAATTGTTGCGATCTAGTTTTATGCGGTGATGGAAATTTGCTTCCACAGATTAAACAACAAATTGTAGAGCTTGGATTGAAAAATTGTATTCATCTCCCTGGCTTTTTGAAAGAAGACGAATTGCTACCGTACTTTGCTCATGCAAATTGCTTCATTCATGCCAGTATTCAGGAGCAATGGGGATTAGTAGTCAATGAAGCTATGGCAGCAGGATTACCTGTTCTTGTCTCTAACCGTTGTGGCTGTTTTGAAGATTTAGTTTTGGAAGGTATTAATGGATTCGGTTTCGACCCTGAAAATCACAAGGAGTTGACGCAACTTATGATCAAAATGAACTCAGATGAAGTGGATTTACAAGCAATGAGTAAAGCTTCACTAGAACACATTCTAAAGTTTTCTCCAAATTACTTTGGTCAAGGCTTGATCCAAGTAGTTGAATACGCTTTAGCGCATTGCTAAGTGTCTATGAAGATTCTAATAGTTATTCCTGCCCTTGGCCCTGTTTATGGTGGCCCAACTAAGAGTGTAATCGAGCTAGCTCAGGCATTAGGTACTCGGGGAGTAGACATTGATATTGTGGCGACAACTGCCAACGGTTCTACTAGTATGGATGTCCCTATTCTCACCTGGGTGACGGAGAAATATTATCGAGTTCAATACTTTCCTTACTGGGGTTTTCTGGATTATAAAATCAGTTGGTCTTTGACTAAGTGGTTATTTCAGCACGTCTCTAATTACGACTTAGTACACACTAACGCTGTTTTTTCTTATCCTGTTCTACCTGCTCATTGGGCTTGTCACATGAATAAAGTACCCTATATCATGACTCCTCATGGGATGTTAGAACCTTGGGCACTAGCTTATAAATCTAGTAAAAAGCGTTTTTACTTCGCTTTGCTGGAAAAGCCTGCTTTTCAGCGTGCCAGTGCTGTGCAAATGTTGGCATCTACTGAAGCGAAAAGAATAGAACCGCTTCAGTTGAAAGCACCTTTAGTAGTTGTTCCTAACGGGATTCACCAGCAAGACTTTGAAGTACTACCCAATCCAGAGCTTTTTTATCAACAGTTTCCTCAGACTCGCAACAAAACATTAATTTTATTTTTAGGGCGGGTCGATCCCAAAAAAGGACTCGATCTGCTTGCTATTGCATTCGCCAAAGTCCATACCCAGTTTCCTCAAACTCATTTAATTATTGCAGGGCCTGATAATATCGGCTTTTGTCAAACTGCTCAGAACTACTTTGCTGAGGCAGGATGTTTGGATGCTGTCACATTTACCGGAATGCTCACTGGTTCTGTTAAATATGCAGCACTTGCCGCTGCCAGTCTCTATGTTGCACCTTCCTATTCCGAAGGCTTTAGCGTGTCTGTGCTAGAAGGAATGGCTGCAAAACTACCCTGCGTTATTACCACTGGTTGTAACTTTCCAGAAGCGGCAGTTGCGGATGCCGCTCTTGTGGTTGACATTGATGCCGAGCAAATTGCTAACGCCTTGAGTAGTTGTTTAAAAAATCCCCAACAGGCAAAGGCAATGGGCGATCGCGCTCGTGAATTTATATTTGAGAAATATACTTGGGAAAAAATTGCTTGTCAAATGCAACAGGTTTATGCAAGTATCATCCAACAAAAGCCTTTGACTACCTTTGACTGAATAATACTTTTCTATAAGTGAATTATTAAGTTACTCATAATATAGTTTTTATGCATTTATTAGAAAAAATTACTCCTCTTATTCTTACCTACAACGAAGCACCCAATATTAATCGCACTCTCCAACGTCTTACTTGGGCAAAAAAGATTGTGGTGATTGATAGTTATAGTACAGATGAAACTTTAGATATTTGTTATTCCTATCCTCAAGTACAAGTTTTCCAAAGAAAGTTTGATTCTTTTGCTGTTCAGTGCAACTATGGACTAGAAAAAATTGCTTCTGAATGGGTACTATCGCTAGATGCTGATTATGTCTTAACTAATGAACTAATTAATGAAATTAAAGCACTACCAGAAGAGACTGACTTAGACAGCTACAGCGTTAGATTTAAATATTGCGTTTTTGGTAAGCCTTTACGTGGCACCTTACTTCCACCCCGTAAGGTTCTCTACAGAAGAGAAAAAGCAATTTACAAAGATGATGGACACGCTCATCGGGTTTTGGTAGAGGGTAAGTCGAGAATACTCTTTGCATATATCTACCACGACGATCGCAAATCCTTGAGCCGTTGGTTCTGGGCACAGGATCGCTATGTAGTGATTGAGGCGAAGAAAATATTAGAGACTCCAGCGAGCGAACTGAGTTTGAGCGATCGCATCCGCAAACAAAAAATGCTGGCTCCTTTCATTATCTTGATTTATTGCCTAATTCTCAAGGGCGGTATTCTCGATGGTTGGCATGGTTGGTACTATGCATTTCAGCGTGTTCTAGTCGAGATTCTGCTGGCAATTCGTTTGATAGAGTCTGAAAAATTGCAGCATACAGATTTTAGTACAAATAATGATTGCTAATAACAACTCTTATAACATGGTGATTAGTACCTTGTAACCCTTACATAATCAAGATTTGAGCTACTTAAAATATAAAAAATTAGATTAATGTTTATCATTAAGATATATGTAGAAATATGAAGATTTATTAAGGAAAAAATCAAGCTATTACGTCCTTATTACTCCCAGCAGAATTAACTAAAAATTTTCTTATGTTACACACTGTTATTATTCCCTCTGCTAAACACCCCCAGATCCTTGACTGAACGAGTGTTTACCGCTTTATTAGCAGACTTTTGCTGGCCAGATCCTGATACTGTTCTTAACAATGATATTGAACTTGCCCCTGACTACCTCACTCATACTCTTACTTTTAGCCAAAAACACCTTGAAATTGCAGCCTTTAGCAAGTTTCTATTCCTTAACGGCAATGTATAACGCTGTGAAGCACCTTCTTTACTCTTATGAGAGCTAATTTACAGTGTTACCCCTGTAATATCAGCACTCGCCCTGATATTTTGCGAACAGTTAAATTTAACGATCGTCTCTCTCTCGATAGATAGATTTGTGATAAGTAAATCTAATAGCCTTTTCAACGCTCTTAGGCGATCGGATAGAACCAAAGTTTAGGGAGAAACTTTTTTGAGTCAAACATAAAAATTCCGTAAATTCCAGCCTTTCTAGCTTTTCTATTAGGAGAAGATTGTGCTACTATCAGCCTAAGAGCTACATAGTGCAAATACTAGCCTAAAAATTACAAATTGTTACGGCTCCCTTTGTATGGTTTATAGTGACATTGTTCCAACCACCAAACCACAGGTTGCCTTTTGTTTGTATTTTTTTAGGAGCAACTATGACTCGAAGGCTGCGTTTATTACGCCGTTTCGCGATCGCGATTGGTGTAAGCTTGCTCATTGTGGTTATGCAACTACACCTCACACCGAATCTAGGGCAAGCTCAAACCACATCTCCGCCCATTGGCTCTCAGTCTCCACCAAGTGGTGCGAAATTGAGTTCTGCATACGGTTTATGGACACCAACTAAGTTTGATACATGTCCCAAATGGTTGCACGATCGCTATTGGGTGTATGGTCCAGACAATAAAGTGTATCCAACTTGGCATCCACCAACCGATACCGATCCAACTACTGGCAAGACTTGCACGTATGGACACGAGCATGGAAGAAATCCAAACTCATCAAAACTCGTTTCCTGGGGATTGCCTTTCGGATACGTAAACGAGCAACTTGCTCTCACCGACCCAGAACACCCTCGTCATGAGGATCATGTTGGTCATAAGGTTGAGTGGAAGAATGATGTGAGAGTAGGTTTACCTGGTGGAGGAACAGGTCCCCTGTGCCAGATACTCGTCAAGCTTCATCAGGGCACTCATTCACCAGATGCATTCACTAACAACATGCATGAGCTATTTTACTACGTCAGTTGTGACAATGGTGCGAAGATTCAATGGAAAGGAATGCATCTATTTGGTCCGGCTGGTCAAGTAAGTGGTGTATGTGGAGACGACAAGACTCTCAGTTACTTCGATCCAACTACATCACCCACTGTAGACAATGAAAGCGCACGAATCATCCCCGATAAAGAGTGTCTCGACAATCTTGTTGCGAAAGTCAAGTCAGGACAAAATGCATCTTCTGAGTACTATAAAAATTACTTTGAGGATTGGACAGCAGGATTTATCCACGGACTTTACCGCAAAAACGACGGTCAATTGCTAGACCACTGGGGACAAAGAGGATTTGACCGAAATTTCTCTAAACTCTTTGACATGACTGCGGGTACTTATTTTAGGGTATCAATACCCAGCCGTTATTATGACCAGACAAAACCAAATAATCTAGGAAGGCGCATTGACATGTGTTCTATTCCTGAGATAGGCTACTTGCAAGGCGATTGTATCAGAGTTAACGATTTGCGTAAGGCAGGTCAAACAGTAACTTGGGACGATCCGCGATCTCCGTTTAAAGGAACGACTCGCGTAGTGCATTTTGATTGGGTTACCATTCGTAACAGTACAAATACGGACAAATGGTACAGTAACCCCATGGGAACCGTTATTAGATCTCAACCCGATGCTTCCAAAGGGATTATCATTGAGCAAACTATCTCCAAAACGCGTGATGCAATGTATTACTTTGGCAATCGGGAAGGCAATTTTGATAGCAATGGTGTCCATGCACCTAATTAAACATAGGCTTTGAGTAGTAAGATGGCGGAATAGAAACTTCAGTTTCAACTCATATTCCTTTTCATACCTTAATTTTTCACCATTCATACTGGACAAAAATAAAGGTATACTCACCTCCGATTTAGATTTATGCGTCCGCACTGCTGACTTCATGTCATGTCCGTTTTGCAAGCTCATAAATTCATTAGCCTCGATAGACAAGCTTAGTACCGTGGGTCTAACCTTTAGGTGTTCTCCAACGGTAGCTGCCCAAAGGGGATCCAAGTGTAACCGTAGACTATTGTGCTGGTTGACCTTTAGGAGTTATCAAAAAATACTCTATCTATAGTCTAACGAAATTATGAGCGTGTAGTCAGACATGAGAAGTTAAAGTGTATTAAGAAAGCATAAATATTTGTAGTGGTTGTAGACTGTCGATCGCTAACAGTCTACAGTCTACTCAACTCAATGTGCTATTTTCTTGGTCTAAGAGCTTATTATAGAAACATTAGTTCTGTGAGTTTCTTCAGCCCATAGAGGAATTAGTTGATTCTGTGAAACAATTTCACCTAATCAAAAAATATTGGATTTTCGCTTTCGCAGGTTTTATCCTCATCCTAGTACTGATAATTCCTTTGCGTTTGGCAATAGCATATACTTACACACCCCAACCCCAAGCTTTTTTTACTCTAGGTGGTGAGCCAGCTAGAGAGCAGTTTACTGCCGAACTAGCCCAATGGTATCCTTCTCTGGAAATTTGGGTGTCTTCGCCGCCAGTTCCTGAAAAAACACGTAAAACTTTTCAAGCCGTAGATATTCCCAATACACAATTACATATTGATACTCGTGCTATTGATACTGTAACTAACTTTACCTCTCTAGTGTCTGACTTTAAAAAACTACAGCTTCAACACCTTTACCTGATTACTTCTGATTTTCACATGCCCAGGGCTAAAGCGATCGCTACCCTTGTTTTTGGTAGCCGAGGTATTGCCTTCACTCCACTCTCTGTGCCATCAGACCGACCCAAAGAAACCACGCTCCACATTATTCGCGATATTGCTCGCTCTCTACTTTGGATTGTTACAGGTCGTACAGGTGCGAGTTTTAATCCAACTATTGATTGACTATAAATATGCGTTTAGATAGTTACACTACAGGTAGTTATACTCCAGGCGCACCATACTGGAAGCAACTTCTTTGGTATTTTGTGGGATCGCCCTTGGTTGAAAGTCATTGGTTCCCCATATCAGCCATAAAAGTTTTGACACTCCGCTGGTTTGGAGCAGAAATTGGTCAAGGTGCCCGCATTAAGCCAGGAGTAAGAGTGAAGTTTCCCTGGCGGTTAACTGTTGGTGATTTTGTCTGGCTGGGAGAAGATACCTGGATTGATAACCTAGCTCATGTCACTATAGAAAGTCATGTTTGCCTATCTCAAGGAGTCTATCTCTGCACCGGAAATCATGACTGGAATCATCCCAATTTTCAATTGATTACTGCCCCTATCCATATCCAAGAGAGTAGTTGGATTGCAGCAAAGTCAGTAATTGGCCCCGGAGTGACTGTAGGCAAGGGAGCAGTCTTGACTCTAGGTGGAGTTACTGCGCGTTCTTTAGAGCCGATGACAATTTATGCAGGTAATCCGGCTCAACCAGTTAAGACACGTAAGCTTTGATACTATGTGATTTTTGATAAGAAATAGTTTTATTTCCACCCTGACGTACTAGGTGTTGAAAAGCTAGCAAACTTGAAGTACATACGCAACTGTACTTACAGTCAAAATTTATGTGATAATGGTGAAATTAGGGCAAATTATCATACTAAGCACGCAGAAAATCAAAGATGAGTATTAATCGCACTAATTTGTATCCAAAATTATTTTTGTGTTTGGGTTTGGTGTGTGGAATGTTGGGTGTGGTCAATTCCGACACTGCCTCTTCTCAAACTACTCCTAGCCCGACTGATGATTTGGAGGTTACTGCCTACACTGGCACTTATTTTAAACGCCAACTAAATTGGTATCAACAATCAGCTGAAATAATCGATGATAATCAAAGGTGTTATGTTAGACGAGGCGAACGATTTGTAGTCTCGTCTTATAGACGACCAGTTAATGAGTCACCAGTTAGAGAAGACGATCGCAATAGCCGCTACTTTGGCAACATTGAATATCCAGATGATTACTGGGAAGTAACGTTCCAGAACTTACCCTCAAGGTGTAACAGTCAGCAAAATCAAGGTGGGCAAACTTGGTTTGTTTATAGACGACATGTCAACATCAGATAGGGAAGCACGTGAGTTAGTTTGCCTAGTTGCTATTTGGATAAATTACACTCCAAACAAAAGTTTTACAAAATCTCAGCTAACTTTGCTAATAGACTATCCGCTAAATATAATAAATCAAAATCCGTCTCACTACTTACATCATCGGCTAACAAATTTCTCACAGCAGATAACCTATCATCTACTTTGGGAATTCTCCAGTATTCTTCTAAGTTTACTGCTAAATCAAAAAGTGAGCGTTCTTTTAAATGCTGTCTTACCCTGATAGCTACATCATCATCACTTACCAGAAATTCTTTGATAGTGTCTAATAGTGAATGACCTGCTAGTTGCACATCTTCCCACGTTTCCAGCCAATCTCCATCTACGTCTTCAACGTAAATATGGATAAAGTTTAACCCGTAATTTAGCCAGTCTTGCTGCATTCTTCGGGCTGTTGCTAAAGCTTCTGTAAATTTGTCCACTTGATTTTCGTAGCTGTGAGTTTCTTTTTGATGAGCCATACAATTTGTGATGGGCAAGTAAGTAGACTAAGACACAAATCTCGAATAATCAATTATTGAAAGGAACGCGAAAACTTTAAATACTTGCCACCTGCAAGATAATCGCTGTTGTAAAGAGCAACATTGACTAGCTGATTGATAAAATCAACACTTTTGGGACTATAGCTTAAGAATAGTCCTCTCTCAATTTCCCACAAATTTAGTGTACTTTTCCAATAATGATACTTTTGGTGATTAAATTCTTCAGATACACTGGTAACTTGAATGCATAGTGGTTTTTCTTGGCGACTACTCACAATTAAATCTGTAGCCATGGAAAGGTCGGCGATATAACGCTGCCAAAAACTACCTTCACGACTAACAATATCTTGAGCTATAGATTTAATAATATCATCATCAACCTGATTAAACTCTCCTGCCATTAATTTTTGCTTCCAAATATAAAATTTGGAGTCAGTTGCATCGATCCACTTAGGAAAAAGATAACCGTACCAATATCTCTCATTGGGTGTCATTTGCTCAAACTTGGCTTTTTGTTCTTCTTGGGTAGGTAAGGATTTAATAAGCAGCCAAATTGTAGAATCGGTAATTACCTCTAGGAGGAAGGCAAGGACAAATGGTTTTGCAGTCAGGGAACCTGGCTTGATATTCTTGACCCAACGATTGATTTCATCTAATCTTCTTGCTAAATTAGGGTCTATCGAGGAGGCTTGCTCGATGAGGGACTTGAGCCGATCCTTAATCTCTTTTGCTTGCAAACTATGCCCTACTTTCAGAAACTAACGCTTTTTTCAATTTATACCTAATTTAACTAGTTAATATCTCTGTTAACAAAAATGTTAGTGTTAGGTTTTCTCTGATTCCTAGATTGAATCGCACCCTTTTATCTGGCAATTGCACTCTTGACTAGCTCGATCGGATTATATTGCATAGTGTATTGTATGCGCTACTCTAAATATTTGCCTTAATTATAGTTCCTGCAAAAGCAGCAACACAGAGAAATTGCGAGCTACTTTCCACACTAGAGTTTGGGCTGGCACTCTTTTCGGACAGCATATTTTAGGGATACCTGCTTTTGTAATGAAAGTTAATAAAATATAGCAATCCTATCTGATTTGTGAAAATTTCTTTTTTAATCGAACTGCATTAGAGGCGCAGTTGCTTCCGGCAAGGTAGAACGCCAAGGGGGCAAGGGAAGAGAGATAGAATTCCCAAGTGACTTAGGACTGCTAGAACTACACTCAGGATTTAGGTTCTTGGATTGAATCAGGACTTACGCAAAAACTCTCTTAAACTCTTATTCTTACCCTTGGGGAAGCCGCTTGCGCGTCTACGTGTACTTTGCGTCTTTGCGGGAACGCCAAGGGCGAACGGGAAGCCGCTTGCGCGTCTACGTTTTTGCATTACTGGTGAGTAAGTCCTATAAATCCCTGATGTTACACCTCTTCGTCATTAGTTGCTTTTGGTTGGTGTAAACTGATTAACTTGGCAATTTCCACCTAGCTTAATGAAAAGCTAAACACTGTCTGGCACAACTTTGCTAATAATACTTTTCAGTAACAATACCGTTCGCTGCCATAAATTATGTCTCAACCAACTATAGAATCAATACTGCAAGAGAAGCGCCTATTCCATCCCCCTACTGAATTCTCCCAAAACGCTCATATCAAGAGTTTAGAAGACTATCAGCGTCTCTACGACCGCGCCAAAGCCGATCCTCAACAATTCTGGGCGGAATTAGCGCAAACAGAGCTGCACTGGTTCCAAAAATGGGACACTATATTAGACTGGCAACCACCCTTTGCTAAGTGGTTTGTTGGCGGTAAAATTAATATTTCCTACAACTGTCTTGACAGACACCTCACCACTTGGCGCAAAAATAAGGCAGCGCTGATTTGGGAAGGGGAACCAGGAGATTCGCGGACTCTCACCTATGCCCAACTACACCGCGAGGTTTGTCAATTTGCCAATGTGCTGAAGCAACTGGGAGTCCAAAAAGGCGATCGCGTCGGTATCTACATGCCGATGATTCCCGAAGCTGCGATCGCTATGTTAGCTTGTGCCAGAATTGGCGCACCTCATAGTGTAGTATTTGGTGGTTTCAGTGCGGAAGCTTTGCGCGATCGCTTAATCGATGCCAAAGCAAAATTAGTAATTACTGCTGATGGTGGTTGGCGCAAAGATGCGATCGTTCCTCTCAAAGAACAAGTAGACAAAGCCTTAGCTGATGGTGCTGTTCCCAGCGTGGAAAACGTCCTGGTTGTCAAACGTACCGGACAGGAAACTTATATGCAGTTGGGGGGACGCGATCGTTGGTGGCACGATTTACAAAAAGATGCCTCAGCCGATTGTCCCGCCGAACCGATGGATAGTGAAGATATGCTGTTTGTCCTCTACACCTCTGGTAGTACTGGTAAACCGAAGGGCGTTGTGCATACAACTGCTGGTTATAACTTGTACACCCACATGACCACCAAATGGATCTTCGACTTGCAAGATACAGATGTATACTGGTGTACTGCTGACGTAGGCTGGATTACTGGGCACAGTTACATTGTCTACGGCCCTTTGTCCAACGGGGCAACGACGCTGATGTACGAAGGTGCGCCTCGTGCTTCTAATCCTGGCTGTTTTTGGGATGTAATTGAAAAATACGGTGTCAATATTTTTTATACTGCACCTACAGCAATTCGGGCATTTATTAAAATGGGCGAACAGCATCCCAATGCCCGCAACTTGTCATCGTTGCGTTTGCTGGGAACCGTCGGCGAACCGATTAACCCAGAAGCTTGGATGTGGTATCACAAAGTAATTGGTGGCGAACGCTGCCCAATTGTCGATACTTGGTGGCAAACAGAAACCGGCGGTATCATGATTACGCCGCTACCAGGCGCAATTCCCACTAAACCGGGTTCAGCAACTCGTCCCTTCCCCGGAATTATTGCAGATATCGTCGATTTGGAAGGTAACTCTGTACCTGAAAACGAGGGCGGTTATTTAGCAGTGTGCCATCCTTGGCCGGGGATGATGCGGACAGTCTACGGCGATCCAGAACGCTTCCGCCGCACTTACTGGGAACACATCCCCCCCAAAGATGGCAACTATACTTACTTTGCTGGTGATGGGGCCAGATGCGATGAAGATGGTTATTTCTGGGTAATGGGTCGTGTAGATGACGTGCTGAATGTATCAGGACACCGACTCGGTACAATGGAGGTAGAATCAGCATTAGTGTCTCACCCAGCAGTGGCAGAAGCTGCGGTAGTGGGTAAGCCAGATGAACTCAAGGGTGAAGAAGTAGTCGCTTTTGTGACTCTAGAAGGCACATATCAGGCGAGTGAGGATTTGAGTAAAGAATTGAAGCAACATGTTGTCAAAGAAATAGGTGCGATCGCCCGTCCGGGAGAAATTCGCTTTACCGATGCTTTGCCGAAAACGCGATCGGGTAAGATTATGCGGCGATTGCTGCGGAATTTGGCAGCGGGGCAAGAGGTTTCTGGCGATACTTCAACCCTAGAGGATCGCAGTGTATTAGATAAATTGCGAGAAGGCGCTTAGTAATTTTAGACTTTGGATTGGCATTTCCTAAATTGGAGATGCCTTTCTATGAATTAATACAGCGTCGATAATTGTTGATACACGCTGACTAACGCGTCATCACTTTATCATGAGAATCAGGACGTTATTAGGGCATTGAGGACGATGAAGCTGAAAAGCCAACTCAAATCATTATTTGTTCAACCTCTGAGCAGCATGATACTGAGTATGATAACTGCAATTGCCATATCACCATCAGCGTTAGCAGTTACTGGAAAAGTTTCTCCGCATCTGCCTGAACAGGTACAGCAGTCACAGAAAATAGCACAGTTTTCAGGCACGGATCAACCAGAGCGATCGCGGCTCCTGCAACAAGCCAATGCTTTGTACAATCAAAGAGACTTCAAAGGTGCAGAAGAAAACCTCCGCAAATTCCTTAAAAAGTTCCCAAAAGATGCCTTTGGACACTTTCAGTTAGGAAACGCGCTGTTTCGTCAAAGCAAACCAGAAGCAGCAATTAGTTCCTACCAAGAAGCGATTCGCCTGAACTCAAAATATGCTCTAGCTTACAACGCGATCGGTGTTGTTTACGCTAGCCAAGACCGCTGGGAAGAAGCTATTACTGAATATAGGAAATCTTTAGAAATTAATCCCGATTATGGCGATGCGCTAACTAATTTAGGACAAGCATTGTGGCAAACAAATAAACGAGATGAGGCAAAAGCTTCTCTAGAAAAAGCTTTAAATATATTTAAAGCCCAAAGTAGAAATGAAAAAGTTTACCAAGTTGAACAGATTTTGCAGCAGATGAAAACTTTAGACGATCCTAGTGTTTCATAATTAGACAATCAGATTGTGTTGCATGTTAGATAAACTGTCAAAAAATTTATAACTGTCTTTTGAAAGTAGAAAAATGCTAATAACTTCTTAGCATTTCTGTAAAATTAAATTGGGCAAACTATTATAATTTAGTTTAGTATGGATACCCGGTTAAAGCCTATGACTTCCCTATCGGCATTAACTTTACCCGATCACACTCAGTTACCAGATTCAGATGGTACATTCGTGAAGAATCTTCATGAACATCCCCAAAGCATTTTAATTACAGACTCAATTAAACCTGTTCTAGAACAACGCCATCCTGACGGTCAATATTGTATTGGACAAGATTCTGGTATCTACTGGCGATTGACAGATCCTCCTGAGAAAGGCGCTGAAGCACCCGATTGGTTTTATGTACCGAATGTACCACCGACTCTTGATGGTAAAATGCGGCGTTCTTATGTGTTGTGGAAGGAGTATGTTGCACCCTTGATTGTGCTGGAATTTGTCTCTGGAGATGGTTCAGAAGAACGGGATAAAACACCGCCATCTCAAGGGTAAGATGGGAATGTTGGTAAATTTTGGGTTTATGAGCAAGCAATTCGAGTCCCTTATTACGGGATTTACGAAGTAGCAAAAGCACAGATTGAGATGTATCACCTAATTGATAATACTTATCAACTGATGCCAGCTAATGAACGGGGACATTACCCCATTGCTCCTTTAGGGGTAGAGCTGGGAATCTGGAAAGGATTGTATCAAAATGCAGAGTTACCTTGGTTGCGGTGGTGGGATGCACAAGGAAATCTACTGCTAACAGGTTACGAATGCGCTGACATTGAGCGAGAAAAGGCAGAAGTTGAGCGACAGAAGCGGCTTATAATTACTGAAAAATTGCGATCGCTCTCTACTGAACAACTCAATGCTTTAGGAATCGATCCAGCAATGTTAGATTAGGGTAATAATGCTTTAGCAGTCTTTATTATGGATGTCGCAGCATGACTGCTCATATGAGCGATCTAGTTTTTTATCAAGAGCAAAAATTTAGCATTACAGCTATCAATGGAACTGGATTATACAGTCCTCAGCAAGATGGAATTTCTCCCATTAGTTTTTCAACAGCCTGTTACCGAGGGTATACTTGCATTTATCAAGTATCTGAAGAATATCTTTACTTAAAGCAGCTAAATATTGGGTTGAAATTAAAAGATAGATTAACTGCTAAGTATGGGAAAGGTCTAAGACTATTTGATATCACTCCCAAATATCACAATTACGACTCTTATGTTGTATATGAAGAAATAAATAAAATTATTTATTTTAGTGGAGGATTATTACTAGGTAAAAACTTTATTAAAGAAATGTATATTCATTTGGGATATCATCCAGCTTATAAGTTCCGAGAAGTACATGAGTTGATTTTTAGAGAAGGACAACTAGTTAAAAGCACGGATATTTCCCAGAAAATAGATGAATTTCGTGGTGCGATCGCTACTCATGAATCTCAATCAATTATTGAAAAGTTAACTACAGAGACAAATTATAGAAATGAGTTTCAAAAGTGGACGCAAAAGACATTGATATTAGATTATGAATTATAAATACAATGACCATCTTTGTGCTTTAGTGTCTTGGTGGTTTCATAAAACATTTTAACTAAAAAAACAAATTTAATGAGCAACAGCACCACCTGTTGCCTTTACCTTTTTGAAGAATAAAATAGCAAGTCCACTGAGTAATAAAGCAATTCCAATAAAATAGAAACAATCATTAAAAGCCATTACATAAGCTTCACGACGAATAATATTATCAATGGCTTTAATAGCTTTGTCATTAGCTGTACTCAAATCTGCTCCTCGACTGACAAAATACTGTGTCATTTGGTCAATTCGCTGTTGAGTTTGTGGGTCAAATAGAGATACCCCTTCACCCAATCTATTCGAGTGAAACTGCTCTCTGTTAGTTAATAAAGTTGCTAAAGATGCAATTCCTATAGAACCACCCATATTCCGCATCATATTAAATAAACCACTTGCAGAACCTGCTTCTTTCGGACTCAACCCAGCAGTGGCGATAGAAGTCAACGGCACCATAATCAGCGGTTGTCCCATTGCGCGCACAAGTTGCGACCACCGTAATTGATCTAATCCCGTTTCGTAAGTCATGCTGGAGTTCATAAATGCACTCACGGCAAATAAAGTCACGCCGATCGCAACCAGAAAACGCACATCAATGCGTTGCATTAATCTGGGAATGAAAGGAATAATAAATAGTTGGGGAATGCCTGCCCAAATCAATACTTCGCCGATTTGCAGTGCATTATATTTTTGAATTTGGGCAAGATACAACGGTAAAATATAAATCGAACCGTACAATCCTACCCCTAGTGAGACATTTACAATACTAGCTAAACCAAAATTGCGCTTAAGTACAAGCTGCAAATTAATAAATGGTTGTTTGCGAGTTAATTCTATAAAGAAAAATATTGTGAGAAAAATCACTGCTATTACACTTAACCGCACAATCAATGCTGAACCAAACCAATCTTTGCGGCTACCTTCTTCTAAGACAATTTGCAGGGAACCTAAGCCAATCGCCATTGAAATAATTCCCCACCAATCACCCTGTTTTAGTAAATTAATTTGAGGTCGTTCTTGCTTAATGCCGTACCAAACACCAGATAGCATAAAAACCCCTGGGATTAAATTAATATAAAAGCTGTACTCCCAACCAAAGTTTTCTGTTAACCAACCTCCTAAAGTCGGGCCGATAGATGGTGCAAAAACTGCACTAATAGCAAAAGCAGCTAGTCCAACTGATTGCTTGGCTGGAGGCAAATTTGTCAGTACTATTGTCATAGCAGAGGGAATTAAAACTCCGCCACAAAAGCCTTGTAAAGCACGAAAAACAATCATAGAATTGAGATTCCATGCCCAGGCACAGCATATAGAGAACAATATAAATAATACAGTATTAACTAATAAATAAAGTCGGAGCGAAAACACTCGCGACAACCATCCAGTTAGAGGAATTACTATAATTTCTGCTACGAGATAGGCAGTGGAAATCCAAGATCCCTCTTCTAAAGTTGCTCCTAAACTTGCTTGAATATCTTGTAGCGAAGAATTGGTTATTTGAATATCTAGTACCGCCATAAATGCACCAAGCATACTAGCTAATACACCAATCCATGTTCTTAAGGGTACGCGAGTCGGTGGTACAGCAGAATTTTGCTCCTGCTGATGAATTGCATCAGTATCAGCCACTGTATTGCTCCAGCAATTTTAATCTTTATAAAATTTAAATGAACAATAATCATAGTTAACTATGATTATTTATCTGACACTTTTTACTATTCCTTTTTGTTCATAAATTGGAATAACCATTTTATTTAAAGCAGGTAACTGCTTGTGAAAAATCATAGAACCTATAATACAAGCAATGCCATCAATAATTAATGTATTAGCAGCACCAATATGACTAGCTAATACACCTCCCATTAAATTCCCTAACGGTATCATACCTAAAAATGACATTGTATATAAGCTCATCAATCTTCCACGTTTGTCTTCTTCAACAATCGTTTGTAAAAATGTGTTACTAGCAGCGATTTGCAGAATTGTGCCTAAGCCAACAAAGAGCATCGTGAATAAAGAAAGCGGTAAAAACCGGGATAAAGAAAAGCCAATTAGACCAATTCCTAATATTGCTGGGGCTAAGGCAATCAATTTACCAATTCCCAATATTGTTTGCCGCGTAGCTAAATAAATTCCACCTGATAATGCTCCTACTCCTGATGCCGCCATCAAAAATCCTAAAGTTTCAGCGCCACCTTTGAGGATATCTTCGGCAAAAATGGGTACGAGAATAGTATTTTGTAGTCCCATCAAACTGACTAAAGCTGATAGCAATAATATGGCTCGAATTGGTGGAAAGCTAAAGGCATATACGAAACCTTCTCGGACTTGTTGTAAAGGATTACCTTTGGCTACTGAAAATTTCCAAGGTTTGACTTTCATCGCCAATAAAGCAGCAATAACGGCAATGTAGCTCAAACCATCTATTAAGAAACAGTAAGCAGCTCCAACTCTAGCAATTAGTAAACCTCCGATCGCAGGGCCAATTAATCGCGCACCGTTAATCATCGTTGAGTTAATGGCGATCGCATTGGCTAAATCTTCTTTGCGTTCAACGAGTTCTGGTACAAATGCTTGGCGTGCTGGTGCATCTAAGGCGTTAATAAATCCTTGAAACAAACTTAAAGCGATGATGTGCCAAATTTGAATTACACCAATTAGTGCCAGTACTGCCAATGCTAGCGACTGAATCATCGCCATTATTTGTGTACCGATTAAGGTACGATAGCGAGAAAAGCGATCTACAAAAACTCCGCCGAAGGGCGCTAAAAAGAAGCTAGGAATTTGGCTGGTAAACCCGACAACACCCAACATTAAGGGGGAGTTGGTTAAACTATAAACCAGCCAAATTGTGGCAAGTTGTGTCATCCACGTCCCAATCAAGGAAATACCTTGTCCGGCAAAAAATAGACGGTAGTTTCTTGAGCTTAATGCCGGTAGTAGCGGTTTTTTCAAGGTGGCTTGTTTGTTCATGCAAGACTGACTTTATACCAATATGCTTTCATCAATATCATCACAACTTCGCCTCAAACCCCTCTCTGTAGCAGGAGAGATGATACAAGCAGGAAAGAAATTTTTTCATACTTTAAAGGCAAATTGGTATTATTTGACTTCCACCGCAACTTCCGCAGACATCCCAGGAGTAATCCGCGATTCATATCCTTGAATGCTTTTTTGGTCTAAAACTATTTTCACTGGGATGCGCTGTACGATTTTGGTGAAGTTACCTGTAGCGTTATCTGGTGGCAATAGTGCAAACTGAGCGCCGGAAGCTGGCGAAATACTGTCAACATGACCGCTAAAAGTGTGATGGGGAAAAGCATCCAGCTTGATTTCTACTGGTTCTCCTGGCTTCATGTTTTCCAATTGAGTTTCTTTGAAGTTCGCAACTACCCATTTCTGGTCATCGACGATCGCCATCAATGGCGTTCCTGCTTGTACCCGGTTGCCAACTTCCACGTTTTTATTACCTACTCGTCCGGCACTCGGAGCAGTAATATTAGTGTAGGAAAGTTGCAACTGTGCGTCTTTGAGAGATGCTTCTGCTTGGGCGATCGCTGCTTTTGCCGCTTCGTACTGACTGCGTTTTGCTGTGGTGTCTTGTCCGCCGGCGGTAGCTTGTTGCAATCCCCCTCTAGATGCTGCCAGTTTTGCTTGGGCGCTGGTGACTCCTTCTTGGGCTTGTGCCAGTACAGATTGGGCTTTAGCTACACCAACTCTTGCCGAAGCTAACTGGGCTTGTGCTTGCTCTACTCCCTGGATAGCGGCATTCTTTTGTGCTGTAGCCACATCGTAAGCTGCTTTGGCTGTGTCTAACTGCTGGCGAGCAATTGCACCTTGTTGATATAGCTGGTTATAGCGATTGTAATCTGCTTGTGCTTTTTGCAAATTGGCATTTGCTTGCGCTACCTGGGCTTGCGCTGCGGGAATACCCGCTTGGGCTTCTCTGACTGCTGCTTGGGCAGCAGGTATCCCTGCTTGGGCTTCTCTGACTGCTGCTTGTGCTGTGGATATAGCAGCTACAGCACTGTTGACATCCCCCTGCGCCTGAGTTGTCTTACCACTAGTTGTTTGTGCGGCTAAGGCAATATTTGCTTGTGCTGCTTGCGCCTGACTGCGAGCATTTTCTAGGGCGGCAGTTGCTTGTTGTACTTTACTTTGATAGTCCCGTGGATCTAGTTCTACTAAAAGCTGTCCTGGTTGTACTAGCTGGTTATCATTTACCAATACTCGATCGATTGTTCCGGGAATCCGGCTACTAACTTGGTGAACGTTACCCGTAACTGTGGCGTTGTCTGTTTGCTGATGGGTAGAAGCATACTGCCAGTAACGATAACCAAAGCTGCCTGCGACGATCGCACCTACACCCACTACTGCTGCAATCAAGGCAATCGGTTTTTTCTTCTTCGTTGCAACCTTTTTCTCTATTTCTGGTTGATGTACATCGGTTTCAGGCGCTTCTGGAGTCACAATCGGCGCTTCTACCTTTGCAGATGTCTCTGGAGTAACAGCTTCTAAAGTATCTGTATCAGTAATCAGTTCTTTTTCTAAAACTGGTGTGTTGCGTTTGCGTCCGTTAAGAGTATCAGCACTCATGGTTGTTAGCTCCCTTGCCACATGATTTAATGAATAGATGGTTATTTCGGGTACGTAATATTCGCTTACATGTATTTACTTGGCATTTATTTTGTATGCTTAGTATTATTGTAAAAAAAATTTAACAATACTTCACCCAGTAGGGTGATTGTGGGACTGTCTCCAGACAGGTTAGCGATCGCCTATTCTAGTACAACGAAATAACGAAAATCCTTGTTCTAATTAGCAACGCTACTTGCTACCCTGCGGGAAGTCCTTCGGGTGACGCTCCTGCGTCGCTAGCGCTTCGCTAACAACAGTCGCTCATGGGGGAAACCACGCCACTTGCTACCCTGCGGGTTCGCCTTTAGGCGTTCTCGAAGAGTAGCCGCGCAGAGCGCGTCTACAAGTCGGCAAAGCCGCCCAACGCAATAGCTCCTCAGCACCGTTCAAGATAAGTTAGCGATCGCCCGATTCAGGATTTGGGAAAAGAGTTCGCGTTCGGTAGAAGAAGTACCTTGCATCGCTTGTTCGCGTACTTCAGCGGCAATTGGGGGCAATACCGATTCTAGTTCCTTACCTGCATCTGTCAGCCATATCCGCCAAATGCGGCGATCGTGAGAGTCGCGTTCTCGACGCACCAAGCCGCGTTCTTCCATACGGTCTAGTACGCCTGTGAGAGTTCCTCCCACTTGCTGGAGTTTGTCGCCAATACTGGAAGTAGGTAAACCGTCTTCTTGCCACAGACAGCATAATACCAACCAGTGAAATGGTGTCATTCCAAACGGTTCGAGCCTCTCAGTAAACTTGCGACTGAGTAGTTGTGATAGCAATTTGATTCGGTAGCCCAGATTGTGTGGTGCTAAATTGTGCTGCCACGACTCTAAAGTTGGAGAATAATCTGATTGAGCAACCATTGGACTAAATACTTAGCGTACGTAATATTTATTATAAGTTAGATTTAGCTATCTGGCAACAGTTTTGTCTATCTATCTTGAGGAAGAACTTGAATCAATTGGTAGTTTTGCACTGCACCGAGAATGCGATAAGACTTGGAGAATCGAGGAGTCTGTTTTGTATCGATCCAAGCATAGCTAAAAGCTGGCACTTGGGAAACAGTATCTACCTGTTTGCCCCGAACAGGAGTATAGAAATTGAGCAATACAGAGTTCTTGCCGCCGACTTGCACAAAATAGATAGGATGAGTTTGGAGAATTGAGGCGATCGCTCTTTGTTGAAAGAAATCTTTATATAAAGGATTATAGTCGCTGAACAAACCCAAATTACCAGCCACAGCCAAAGCTAGCCAACAGGGTATCAACCAACCAGCCAGCCAGTAACGAGCTGTGAGAAACTTGAGATCGAAGTGGTAACGAGCAATCCATATCAAAGGCAAAATTAACCAACCTAAGCCGACAATCAAGCCGATGATTGCATACTTACTGATGTCTGCATCATCCCAAGCAAAAATAACTATCGCTGTTAGCAGAAGTAAAATACCTAATACACCACAGGCATAACTGAGGTTACGGGGAATATTTCGCTTTGTTAATCCTAGCTGGTAAATTCTACCTAGCCAGTCTAAACCAACTGCGGCCAGCATTGCAATAAAAGGATAAAGGCAAAGACTGTAGTGAGCTAGACGAGTTGAAAAAAGACTCAGTTCGACAAACAGTACAAGCGGAAAGCCAACTAATATCAAATGGTAGCGAGTAATATAGCGACGAAATCCTAAAAATAAACCTAAAAAACCGAAACCAGCCCAAGGAAAAGATTTTACAGGAATATTCCAGACATAGAACAATATGCTAGTTGGATAACGAGGTTCGGAATTTTGCCGTATGACAAACTTGAATAATTCCTCAAAACTACCGTTACCGTAACGCAACCAACTCAACCACAGCCAACTAAAGGTAGGAATTAAGCCGACAACAAATCCTAAATACAAAATAGGGTTAGCAAGATGACGATGACGACGATGTTCGCCAATTAAATAAGGTAATAAAGCGATAATTGGCAAAAAAATCATAAAGCTTCTGACTAAGAAGCCCAAACCCAAACTTACACCAGCAATAAAACTCCAAATATAGCGATACCGAGGATGTAATTCAGCTTTTAATAAAGACCAAATAGCTAAAAGTACTAAGAAAATCATTGGTACATCAGGCGTACCTAAGCGGCAATATTGTAACCAAAGAAACTCTACACTTAAAATTGCCGCAGCTAGCCAAGCTAACTTTTTGCTCAGAATAATTTTGCCAATTTCATATACCAGTAATAAAGCCAAAATACCAGCGATCGTACTAGGAATTCGCACGCTAAATTCACTGACACCAAACAACTCATAAGCAGTAGCAATTAACCAATAAGGCCCGGGCGTTTTATGATGGATATTTCCCCAAGGAGCTATCCAATCACCAGAGTCAAACATGCGACGCGATCGCCAAGCATAAAGCCCTTCATCATGTGCCATCAAGCTATTCTGCCCAGAACTGAATAGCAATAATGGGAGTATCCAAACTAACAAACTAATATAAGGAAATACCGTTGCTATACGGATTTGTCGCCAGAGAGGCTGCAAGAAGTGTAGTCTATACAACATTGAATTAATAGTTATTGAATGCTGCTATGTGAACTGGTTTATATATTTTTTATTATTAAAATATGTTAAAAAGAGTTTGTTCCAAATAATACCTGAAATTGCGACAATTTTGTAAAAAAGTTCACCAAAACTAAGATTTATGATGCTAAGACCAAATCAACGCCAAAAATTAGATGATACAGACGACAAGCTGTTTTATGCTTATCCGCGTTTCGTCACCCATGTTGATGAAGGATTTATTCAACAGCTAACGGATTTATACAGAGAGCGGCTCCAACCCAACACACGCATCCTTGATATGATGAGCAGTTGGGTTTCGCATTTACCAGAAGAGATGCAGTTTGCTCATGTAGAAGGACACGGACTCAATGCTGAAGAGTTAGCGCGTAATCCTCAGTTAGATCGTTACTTTGTGCAAAATCTCAACGAAAATCCCCAGCTACCACTGCCGGATCGAGATTTTGATGCCGTTCTCAATTGCGTTTCAGTGCAATACGTCCAATATCCAGAGGCAGTTTTTTCGGAAATTCATCGCATCCTCAAACCCGATGGCGTTGCAATTATCAGCTTTTCTAACCGCATGTTTTTTGAAAAAGCGATTCAAGCTTGGCGGGATGCTTCGGAAGCAACAAGAGTGGAATTAGTTAAAAGCTACTTTGCCTCAGTACCCGGATTTACTACGCCAGAAGTCATTGCCCGAAAGTCAACTGCTCCAAATATTTTACAGTGGTTAGGTGCGCCTGGAGGAGATCCATTCTATGCTGTGGTGGCTTACAAACAAAGGTAGAGAAGCAGAGGGGCAGAAGGGCAGGAGAAAAAAAATTACAACTGACAACTGACAACCGACTCAGTACTTACTAAATAATGATCAAAAAGTAAATTTTATTTGTTAAATCCCAAACAAGCGCAGATAATTGCCTCAAAGCTCAAGCATAAGGAGAGACTAAAGATGGTTTTCACCCGTGGTCGTAGAATTTTAGCTGTTTTGTTGCTGTCAGTGTTACTACTGACCACAGCCTGTACTCCAAAAACACCCGGACGTTTTGACCAGGTACAAAAGGAAAGTAGCCAACAAAAACGCGGTCAAGCGGTTGCCAAAAATGCTACTCAAGGTGGGGAATTTAATAAATTCTTTCCATCTCCACAAACTGGCTATCAACGCGTCTATACCCAAGAGAAAAAAGGTTTTGCCGAAGCAAAGTTGAAAAAAGGTGGTAAAGATGTAGCTCTACTATCTATTTCTGATACCACTAGCACACCATCAGCAGCAGCAAAATTCTCAAAAAGCACCAAAAAAATTGGCGGTTATCCCGCAGTACAAGTAGGCAATACACAAACTGCGATTTTAGTAGGTAAGTACCAAGTCAAAGCGCTTTCTCGCGATTCTTCTTTTACAGCAAGCGATCGCGCAGATTGGATAGAAAAATTTAATCTTGCGGGACTGGCTAAACTCAAATAAGCCGCACTGTTGACATTTAGATAATAAAATCACAATGAGGAGATTTTTGTGAGCAAACCGATTTTTGAGTTGGTCGATCAACTTCCAACTGGCGGCTTGACCATTTCTGTGTTGAATGCCCTCGATTTTGTCGCTCCTGGTCAGTGGCAAAATACTGTTGGCTTTGTCAATACCATTAAAACTGTCACTGGTGAAACCGACGAAGATTTAATTCAGCAAATTGGCGAACGAGCGATTTATCTTTACAACGATCGCTCTCAAGGATACCAAACAGCCTTGTGGCTCTATCAAACTGTTGATAGCACAGATAAAGCCCTTGGTGCAGCAGCTTTAGCTAATAAAGTTGGTGAGAAAATACCCTTATTGGGTTTTTTAAACTCCGTTACTCCCAAAGCTGACAAAGCTCAAACTATTGATTTGTCATTGAAATTAGTTGCTGAATTAGTCGCCTTCTGCCAAATTAACGGCATTCCCGGAGACAGTATTGGAGATTTTGTTGCATCTTTGGGAGAGTATAGTGGCGAGTCACTGATTCGGATGGTGGCATTAGTTTGCATCGATGGTTTGATACCCCTAGGGCCAGATTTCATCAGCAAAGCCATATCTGCACTGAATCAGACAAACCCGCAGGAGTTAGAACAAAACTCAACTTTCCAAGGCATCAAAGATGTAATTCCTGGCAACAATGCTGGTAGTAAACTTAACTTCATTGGCGAAAGCTTTGACTCAGTTAAAGGTTGGATGAATGGACTAGTTAGTGGCAACAATTTAACGCCACAAAAGGTTGTCCACCACTTGCAAGGATTTGTCGAAATTGCAGATGACAAATTGGACTACTTGGCAGCATTCTTAGATGTATCTACAAATTACTACGAACACACAGGTACACAAACTTTGGCACGTCGCTTGATTGAACGAGCAGTAGCTGAAATTTAGAAGAATGGCTAATGGGTAATAGTTAATGGAGCAAGTAGTTATCAAGAAAGAATTCAAGAGTTAGAAGGAGGCAGTGCGTTAGGGAGACAGCACTGTGGTGTTAGCGAAGCGGTAGCGAGTCATCGAGCGTCGGCAGTCCGATCTTGGGGAGCCACTGCGTTGGGCGGCTTTGCCGACTTGTAGACGCGCAGAGCGCGTCTACTCTTCGAGAACGCCTAAAGGCGAACCCGCAGGGTAGCAAGTGGCGTGGTTTCCCCCAGGAGGAACTGCCGTTAGCGCAGCGTTAGCGAGTCCTCGCCCAAGGGGCGACGCTAAAAGCGAACGAGCGTCAAGGGTTTCCCGACTTGTTCGCTCAAGCGCGTTCCCGTGGGGTAGCGACTGCCGTTTAGGAGTTAGTTATTTCTGCCTTCTGCCTGCTTCTTCAATAACTATTACCCATCAGTAAAAATACTTAAAATAGCTTGATAAACTGACTTTAATCCGAAAGATTAAACTTAACCTAAGTAGAACGGTGCAAATAAACAGAACTATATTACGAAAAGTAAACTTAACTAAAACTCTCTTCCCTTCTGCCATCTGCCATCTGCCTTATCTTAATGATAAATATTCACGCCGACCTACTTAGTAGAGAATATAACATTCTATTATAGATTTTTTATAAAAACTTAGTTTTATGTTGATATCAGATGATACTTAAAGCAAGTATCAGGGAATACTAAAGCAGAAAAACAATACTGTGAGAAGTGCTGCAATGTTAGTATTATCCGATACAATATTTACCATTCCCGGATATCGCATTACCGAGCAGATTTACTCGGGCAGCAAAACCTTAGTCTATCGAGGCATCAGAGAACAAGACCAAAAAAGTGTGATTGTTAAACTGATGCGAAACGAATATCCTACCTTCAATGAAATCGCTCAGTTCCGCAATCAGTACACCATTACCAAAAACCTAGATAATCCGGGAATAGTCAAACCCCTAGGTTTAGAGAACTACCGTAATGGCTACGCCCTAGTGGTAGAGGATTTTGGGGGCATATCGCTCAAAGATTGGGGACAAGGGAACAAGGGCAAACAAGGAAATGGCTTAGCCTTAAGAGAGTTTTTCCACATTGCCATAACAATAGCATCTACCCTAGAGCAATTGCATCGCGATCGCATCATCCACAAAGACATCAAACCTGCCAACATCCTGATCAAACCCAACACTCTGGAAGTCAGACTGATTGACTTCAGCATTGCCACCCTGTTACCACGAGAAATTCAATGCCTTACCAATCCCAACGTGTTAGAAGGGACGCTAGCTTATATATCCCCCGAACAAACGGGACGAATGAACCGAGGTATCGACTACCGAAGTGACTTTTATTCCTTGGGTGTCACCTTTTTTGAACTCCTCACCGGACATTTACCCTTCACACCCACAGATCCGATGGAGTTAGTGTACTGCCACATTGCTAAACAACCACCCACGGTCAGCCAGATTAACTCCAATATTCCGCCAATAGTGTCTTTGATCGTTCACAAGCTGATGGCAAAAAATGCTGAAGACCGCTATCAGAGTGCCTATGGACTGAGGTATGACCTAGAAGAGTGTCGAAACCAATGGCAACAGACAGAAAAGATAATACCTTTCGAGTTGGGAGCGCGGGACATCTCGGATCGTTTCCTCATCCCCGAAAAACTCTATGGTCGCCAAAAAGAAGTAGAAAAACTACTGGCAGCTTTTGAACGCGTTAGTAAAAGCACAACAGAAATCATCCTAGTGGCAGGTTTCTCTGGCATTGGTAAAACAGCAGTAGTCAACGAAGTCCACAAACCTATCGTCCGGCAGCGTGGTTATTTCATTAAAGGGAAATTTGACCAATTTCAACGCGATATTCCCCTATCTGCATTGGTGCAAGCTTTTCGAGACTTAATTGGGCAAATACTGTTGGAAACAGATGCTCAAATTCACAATTGGAGAACCAAGCTTCTTGCAGCATTGGGCGAACAAAGTCAGGTAATTGTTGATGTGATTCCCGAACTCGAACTGATTATTGGCAAGCAACCAGAAGTCACAGAACTTTCTGGAAGTGCTGCCGAAAATCGTTTTAATTTATTGTTGCAAAGATTTATTCACGTCTTCACTGCTACAGAACATCCCTTGGTAATATTTCTCGATGACTTGCAATGGGCAGATACAGCTTCTTTAAAATTAATTCAATTATTAATCAGTCAAACCAAATCTTCTGGGCTTGTAGGTGAAACGGAGAAGATAAACGGCACTCAGGGAGGTTTTCTACTGATTGGTGCGTATCGAGATAATGAAGTGACAAAGGCACATCCACTCAATTTAACGCTCAAGGAGATTCAAAAAACTGGAGCCAGCATTAGTACCATCACCCTAACACCCTTAACACAGAGTGATTTAAACCGTTTGATTGCTGATACCTTGAAGTGTCCAGAACAAATTGCGATCGCCCTCACGCAAATGGTGTATGCCAAAACCAAAGGCAACCCTTTCTTTTCTCATGAATTCCTCAAGGCTTTGCACAAAGATGGACTAATTGAATTTAATTTTAATTTGGGTTACTGGCAGTATGATTTAGCAAAAATTCAGGCATTAGCTCTCACAGATGATGTGGTTGAATTTATGACAATTCAACTCCTGAAGTTGCCAAAGCAGACTCAGCAAGTCCTCAAGTTAGCAGCTTGTGTTGGCAACCAATTTGACTTAAAAACTCTTGCCATTGTACATGAAGAGTCTGCGGTAGATACAGCCTCAGACTTATGGCCAGCGTTACTTGAAGGACTAATTTTACCACAAACTGAGGTGTACAAGTTAGTTGAACGAAATAGCAATTACCAAATCATAAGTCTACAAGGCGAAGAATTTAACCATAGTAATTACCCAACATTTAAATATAAATTTATCCATGACAGAGTACAGCAAGCAGCTTATTCTCTCATTCCCAAACAACAAAAACAGGCAATTCATCTCAAAATTGGGCAACTACTGTTGAACAATACCCCAGTTTTAGAACGGGAAGACAAAATTTTTGAACTGGTAAATCAGTTCAATATAGCAGTACCATTAATCAATATTCCAAGCGATCGCGAGCAACTAGCTCAGATGAATCTGACTGCTGGACGTAAAGCTTTGGCATCAACAGCTTATCCATCTGCACTCAAGTATTTAACAACTGGAATTAAACTACTTACAGGTGATACTTGGGAGACCAAATACGAATTAACCCTAGCTTTGTATGAAACAGCAGCAGAGGCAGCATACCTAGCTGGCGACTTTGAGCAAATGGAGCAATTAGCAGAGGTAGCACTGCAAAAAGCTCAAACGCTGCTAGAGAAAGTGAAACTTTATGAAGTCAAAATTCAAGCTTATGGGGCACAGAATCAAGCACTAGAAGCAGTGAACACTGCATTATCATTTTTGGAGTTGTTGGGGGTGGGGTTTCCTGAAAATGCCAGCCAGTCTGATGTTCAGCTAGCAATGGCAGAAATAACATCAAATCTCATTGGGAGGAGCATTGAAGACTTAATTGATTTGCCAGAGATGAGGGAAGCCCAAATAATGGCAATTATGCGTATCCTATCGAGTGCAACATCTCTTTCCTATCAAACTAATCCTAACCTGTTCCTGCTGATTATTTTTAAACAAGTTAACTTATCGCTCCAACATGGCAATGTACTATTGTCTGCCTTTGCCTATGTTAGTTACGGATTTATACTCTGCGCTATGGGAGACATTGAGTCTGGTTATCAATTCGGCAAACTGGCTTTCAGTCTATTGACTAAGTGTAATGCTGAAAAAGTTACCATTAAGACCATGATGGTCTTTAATACAGTTATTCGACATTGGAAGGAACATAGTAGGGAAATATTGAAGCCTCTGTTAGAGTGCTACTCTGCTGGACTAGAAATGGGAGATTTAGAATATGCAGCTTATTCTATTAACAATTATTCCTACTCTGCATATTTTATTGCTAAAGAACTGACAGGGCTGGAATCAGAGATGTCAAATTACAGCCATGCCATCCGTAAAATCAAGCAAGAAACAGTATTTCACTGGAATGAAATCTATCGGCAGACTATCTTGAACTTGTCAGGGGCTGTGGAAAATCCTAGTCGTTTAATTGGTGAAGCTTACGACGAGGAAAAAATGCTACCGATTCACTTTGCAGCCAATGATGTCACAGGACTTTTATATTCATATGTCAACAAACTACATCTGTGTTACTTATTTTATGAGTTCCCTCAAGCTGTTGAAAACAGCATTTTGGCAGAAAAGTATTTAGGTGGTGGTACAGGACAACTGGTTATTCCTTTTTTCCATTTTTACGATTCTTTGGCACAGTTGGCAATCTATGCTGATGCAGACGATTCTGAGCAAAAGCGCATTCTCGATCGAGTACAAGCCAATCAAGAAAAGATGCAAGACTGGGCGCATCACGCCCCGATGAATTACTTGCATAAATTTTACTTAGTGGAGGCAGAGCGGTATCGAATTCTCGGTCAATATCTCCCAGCAATGGATGATTACGATCGCGCCATCACCCTTGCTAAAGAAAACGAGTACATCAACGAAGAAGCACTAGCGCACGAACTAGCTGCTAAGTTCTATCTTGAATGGAACAAACAGAAAATTGCTCAAACCTACCTGATGGATGCCTACTATTGCTACGTCCGCTGGGGAGCAAAAGCCAAAGTTGACGACTTACAACAACGCTATCCTCAATTACTTGCTCACATCATCCAGCAAGAAAAACTGAAACTCACACACAGAGATAAAACTACCACTGAACCAAGCATATCCCTATCTAGTCTTATTACTCACGAAACAGTTGTCAGTTCTAACACCAGCATTTCACAGATGCTGGACTTAGCATCTGTGATGAAAGCCTCGCAAGCGCTATCTGGAGAAATCGAACTAGAGCAACTACTTTCTACCTTAATGGCAGTAGTGATGGAAAACGCTGGCGCATCTAAGTCTGCGCTGATTTTGAGTGAAGGCGATCGCTTAGGCTTAACTGTCACTGCAGTTAGTTCCAATTCAACTTTGGACTGCATCTCTACAGAATTTCCATCAACTCATCTAGACTCCAGTGGCGATGTCCCCATTACTTTAATTAACTACGTTAAACGCACCAAGGAAATTTTTGTCATTGATGATGTCAAAGGTGTGGATTTCCTCTCTAGCGATCGCTATATTATTCGCGAGCAACCCAAGAGTCTACTGTGTATCCCAATTATCAATCAAGGTAAATTACTGGGTATTCTTTACCTGGAAAATAATCTGACGACGGTGGCATTTACACGCGATCGTGTCGAAGTTCTGAAACTCCTTACCACTCAAGCCGCAATTTCTCTAGAGAATGCCATCCTCTATAACAATTTGACCCAAGCGAATCAACACTTAGAGGAATATAATCATACATTAGAGGAGAAAGTAGCCCAGAGAACAACGGAACTCAACGACAAAAATCAACGCTTAGAACAAGCACTCTCAGAATTGCAAAGTACCCAAAGCCAATTGATTCAAAGTGAAAAAATGTCTTCCTTAGGGGAAATGGTGGCGGGAATCGCTCATGAAATCAATAACCCGATCAATTTTATTCATGGCAACATTACTCATGCTAGTGAGTATGTGCAAGATTTGCTGGATTTGATCGCTATTTATCAACAGGAATACCCCAATCCTTCGGCTCTAGTTGAGGATAAAGCTTTAGAGATTGATGTGGATTTCCTGGCAGAAGACTTGCCCAAAATTCTCGATTCTATGAAGGTCGGGAGCTCACGCATTCGGAATATTGTTCTAGGCTTACGGAATTTTTCCCGCCTAGATGAATCGGAAATGAAACCAGTAGATATTCATGAAGGCATTGATAACACCTTAATGATCTTGCAGCATCGACTCAAAGAAAAGAGCGATCGCCCGGAAATTAAGGTGATTAAAAAATATGCACAATTACCAGAAGTGAGTTGTTATGCTGGTCAACTGAATCAGGTATTTATGAATATCCTCAGTAATGCGATCGATGCTTTGGAGGAGTCATTACTTAATAGTCAACAGTCAATAGTCAATGGACTGGGGACTATAGACTGTGGACTTTTGATTAAACCGCAGATTCGCATTTGCACTGAGCTAAAAGACTCGAATACGTTGAGGATTCGGATTGCTGATAACGGTCGTGGCATGACTGCCAAAGTATGTCAGAAAATTTTTGATCCATTTTTTACCACTAAGCCCATTGGCAGTGGTACGGGATTGGGGTTATCAATTAGCTATCAAGTTGTTGTGGATAAACACAAGGGCCAGTTAACCTGTGATTCTACTATTGGAAAGGGGACTGAGTTTGTGATTGAGATCCCAATGCAACAGTGAGATGGTTGTATTAGTAATTTACACCTGATAATGCTGGTGGGGTCAATAATAAGGGTTTTCTCCAACCCACACCAGCGCAATTTTCGGTTCTCCGCATCCCTGCGCTATTGCGTCCTCGCGTCCCCGCATCCCTGCGTCCTTGCATCAACTTTAATAGATAAGTCATCAACCGGACATGATACTAGTGAACCGCTAAGGGGATGGGTGTAGTCACCGGAGACTGCCGACGCTCGCGCCGCCCTGTAATTACCAATTTGATTCCACTAGTTGGTGCAAGGGTAACACCTCGACGTTGAGGCCGTACTGGCCGACGTTCGACTAGTGCTAGTTCATAAGTAGACAGAATTTTTGCCAATACTACCTTCATTTCAAACATAGCCATCGCCTCACCAATACAGCGACGAACACCACCAAAGGGCATAAATTCATAGGGAGTAAATTGGCGTTCTAGAAAGCGCTCTGGTCGAAACTCCTTGGGTTGGGGATATAGATCCTCACGCTGATGCATAAGATAGATGGAGCCAACTGCTACTGTACCTGGCTCTAATGAATATCCCAGTATTTCCACGGGTTCTTGCACTAACGTGGGCAAAGTCAACATCACAATCGGGTAGATCCGCAAGGTTTCATTGCAGATAGCGGTGAGATAAGGTAGCCGGAAAATGGTCATGGGGTCAGGGGAATCACCGAGTGTATCCAATTCTTCGAGCAGTTTCTCCCGGACTTCAGGCTTGCAGTGAATCCAATATAATGCCCAAGCCATTGCTGTTGCTGCGGTTTCATATCCACCAAACATCAGGGTTTTGATTTCATCGCGCAACTCTTCATCAGTCATCGGTTGTCCGTGTTCATCTGTTGCTTCCATCAACAACGAGAGGATATCAATGCGATCTGGATCGGGTTGTTGGCGACGTTCAACAATTTCAGCGTGGAGCAATTCATTTACTTGCTGCCGTTGGCGCACAAAACCCCCCCAAGGACTCTTAGCTCCTAAATCTTGTTGGAGAAAGGGTAACAACAAGAAGCTAGAAGTCAGCGGCGAGTCAAAGACATCTAACATCGACACCATTAACTGCATGAGTTGTTGGCAACGTTCTCCCTCATGCAAGCCAAGGAGAACCTGTGAGATAACTTGTAGTGAAATCTGCTGCGTCGCATCACGAGCCTGGAAGGTCTGGTCTATTGGTAACTGACTAAAGACTTTTGCGGCGATATCATAAAATAGCTGACCGTAGGCTCGCATCCGGTCTCCATGAAACGAGGGCATTAAAAGTTGTCGCCGCCGTTTGTGGGGAGAACCTCCTAACATGATCAGTGAATACTCCCCTAGTATGGGTTGTAAAATTTGGTTGAGCTTACCATCGGCTGCAAACTTGTTTCTCTGGCTGGTTAAAATTTGCTGCATTGCCTGAGGATGGCTCACAAATACCAGGGTGTTACCAAAACCAACGACTTCACCAGTGAAAAGGTCAGGATATTGCTGCGCTGAGCTTTCCATATATCCCATAGGATCAAAAATCCATTGGATCTTCTGGAGCAAAGAAGGGGTTTTAATACGATTGGGTAGTTGCATGAAAATTTTTCCTTGCGAAATTGCCGAAGTATTAGACTATGATTGCTGGAGCCATACCAACAGCTAAATCCAGCTTTTCTGTAGATTGATAGCGACCAGAGTGAGAATACCAATCGAGGTTGCCACGTATCCAGGTATGACATCCTGATATATATTTTGCAAGTTGAGTATCTATTTCTTCTCCAAAAGATGGAATAGTTGCTTCTAAATTCATCATCTTTTGTACTTCTTGATTGTGCATTTGGGCAGCACGCTTAATGGCTTGTTCCAAAGGAAGTTGCTGTTGATAATGCAGTACCAATACTAGGTTATGAACATCTCCACTTGCCATTTCTCTGTGTGCAGAAAAAATATCGTTGCACCAGGCAAGAATGTTAATTGTCATCTCTTGCAGTTTTTTAACGATGTCGTGCTTTCGTAAAATATCGGGAATCATAAATGGATTGAATAATTCAATCCACAAAAGAATTAGATCCCCTGCCACGCTTAATCTTCGTAGCTGAGTATAGCTTTCAACGTTGGGTATAATTCCCTGAGCGCGGTTGGTTGCTTCCAAAACACATCCATCAAAGAAGTCTTCAAAGCTGCAAACGACACGATGCAATAATTTTGCACTCCCTGTTACCAGCATTCTCTGCCGTATATCTCTTAAGGCATAAGTAAGAGGTATATCCTCACTCGTTAGTTCTGCTCCATTGAAGATTTCCAGAAACCTTTTGTAATAACTCTTGAGCAATTCAGGTTTTTTTCCTAAATCTGACATGTCCCACTGGTCATCCCAAATAAATAACCAGCTCAACCAGTCATTTGCAATTTTCAGTTGTTCAAGTTGGCAGTCAGGGTAAGTACTTGCGGCAAGCCAAGAAAATTTTGCTTTGCTGAAACGCTGATAAACTGATTCATCTCGTAAGAGGTTGAAGCGCAGTACCCATTCAAACGCATAATCTTCTAAAACATCAGCATCCTTATTAATCTGAGGTGAAAATGGGCAGTATAAATCCGGTAAAATTAAATTGTTCATAAAAACTCCATTTTTTACAGAGAAACAGAATCAATTTGCTTCCTGATAGCGGTTAGCAGATAATAGCGTCAATATCTTATCTGCAAATCCTGTAAAATGGCATTACTAATGATTTCAACTCCTAATTGAAATTCTAGTAACACCATATCTAGGTTTTAGCTATGACAGAAAGTTGTAAGCACTGAACTCTAGCTGAAACTGAACTCTATTTGGAGATATTTGTTTAAATCTGCAAAACAAATTGCCAAAGGATAATGCAGATAAAAAGCCGATATTTGTCGGGAAACTATGCTTTTGTATTACTGAAACTTGATGAATAGCGCTTGAGGGAACTTTACTTATTTCAATGTTTTAGCGCCTCATATTTGAGTGCTTTAACTTTGCCAAAAACTGACTCTTGCACACATCTTATAGGGGATAAAATTCACATTTCCTGCTAACTAATCCTAAATTAACTGTGAAATCTTTTCTTCACTCTTTTCGCGCCTTTTGCGTCCTTGAGATTAACTTGCGGCAAGCCGCTGCGCGTTTATTTCAAAAAAGTATTTTCACAACTCATATAGGGTTACTGTATGTGCAATCTGGTATAGATTGCGTTTAGTTACGTTTGCATGACGGAACTTAACTTACTTCAGTATTTTTTAACATTTTTATGAAAAAATATATCCGTAATTTTCTCTAACTTTTTAATAAAAACTAAATAATATATATATAGTGTTATAAATATTACTTTTCTTAAAATAACTACCAACTATATTTCAGTATTTATACTTGCTGTTTTATCTCTTAAAAATTAGATATATTGCCTTCAAGGAAACTAGGAAAAGGTTTAATCAATTTTTCAAATAACGTTATGAAATAGCATTTTTTGTATTATTAATAGCTATTTATCCAAGTATTTATACTTATATATCATGAAATCGTAACATATACAGGATGATAAAACATCTTTTTTGACGCAGAATTGCAAAAAAAGGACTGACAATTTTAGCTTCTATCTTATGGTGTAGACATTTTTATATCTAATAGCAGATGCAATTGGATATAAAAACTCAAGTAACAAATCATACAATAAAAAATATTTTCAATATTACCCTCAAAACTGAGCATAATTAACGATGACAAATTATGAAAAATTGGTGTGATTTCCTTCTATAATTTTAAAGAAAAAGTAAAAATTTCAAACCTCGAGAGTAAAGAAGCAGCCTGAAGCAGCCTTTTAGTAAAGCTGGTAATTTAAAACCCAAAGTTGAGATCGGTCACTACAAAGCGATCGCCAGACTAAGCCTGACGATTGAGTGCTGCCAGTAATCAACTATGCTGGCTAGATGGGCAACTTCAAATTTGCCGCGATCGCAGATAAGTAAGGCTGAAAAATTGCCAAATTTTCCAGTTTCTCGAACTTACCTGTTACAGAGCCTGGGTCAAAAGCTGTATTGATTACGTAAAGCCTTGTACCATCAAAGGCAACATGACCAATATGTTGCTCTTGTACTCCACCTTCTTGTTTGAGTCCTATAAACCCGTAGCTTATTCCCTGAAGTTTACCAACTGATGACTGTTGCGGTGGGTAGGCTGAAAAAACAATTTTGTTTCCATAGCTAGTCTGACGGTCTTTCGCTAAAGTAGCGTATAAATCTGCAACCCAATCTCTGAGTGCTTGTGATACTTGGGTTTGGTACTTGGGACTTTGGTAGTCCACCTTGGAACTGAGTGGAATACCGGCTACCATGAGATTTTTTTGGAAATCTGGATTGTTTTTTACTGGGTAAACCCCAATTTCAACCGTACCTAAAATTTCTCCTTTTGAGGAGACACACAACAAAGGTGCATTTCCCGGACAAGGAGCAACTTGCCAACCATTGGGAGTAGCAATTTCACCTAAGATTTTCTTCCAAATATTTTCCTCTACCTGATCGGGAGTTATTGAAGGAGTGGTTTGAGGAGAAATACTTGGAGTCGCCGTTGTTACAGGATTGGGTTTTTCCACTCTCGTAGTAGAAAAGTAGGGGAGAACAAATTTAACTCCCAATGGCATTAAAACCAGTAGAATAGCACCAAACAAAAGATGATAAACGCGCAACATTTTTCTTGAAAATCCAGAGCCAGAGCTTTTATACAAGCTGCATCTACGATACTTTGTGAGTATACATGAAGATACATCTAGATTGCTTTGAATTCTGGCATAGAAAATTCAACTTCAGAAAGTAGTTGTATTTATATATTTATAGATTTAAATACGCATTTCGTAGTAGCGCTGTCTTTTCATAAGAGCGCCACTACGAACATTCAGTTGATTTGTGTTTGCCTAATTACTTACGGACTACTACACGAAGTCGCAGAGGAAATTATTTTTGACGTGTTATCTGTAGCGAGAACGGTTCCTACGACTTTGTTTGTGCCTAGCAACTGCTTTACGTTTCTCTTTTTCTAATGGCGTCTCGAAGTGACGCTTTTTCCTCATATCTTGGAAAATTCCGGCTTTAGAAACTTCACGTTTAAATCTTCGCAAAGCTGACTCAATACCTTCATTCTCCCCCAAAACTACTTGTGTCATTCTCATTCCTCCCCATATGGATGAATAGTTGAAGACTAGAGACAAAATAAAATATTCCAGCAGAATTGAGCCTTTGGCTTTACCTGCTGGAGACTCTAGATGTTAAATTATCAAGTTAAAACTTAGTATCGACGATTACTACGGCCGCTGTTGCCACCCCAGCTACCACGAGGAGAACTTCTTTCTTCACGAGGTTTGGCCTTGTTCACTTTCAGATCGCGTCCCATCCACTCAGCACCATCAAGTGCTTCAATGGCAGCAGTTTCTTGAGCTTCTGTTTCCATTTCTACAAAAGCAAACCCACGTGGACGACCTGTCTCTCGGTCGGTAGGTAGTTGAACCCGATTAACTGTTCCATACTCAGCGAAAGCCCTCTTCAGGTCCTCTTCAGTGACCTGATAGGATAAATTCCCAACGTAAATTGACATAAAATGTCTCCGAATTTAGAGATTGAAGAGAGTTAAATTCGGAGAGACGCTTTTTAGAAACCAAAACGAGTAACTCAACCGAAAATAATCCTTATATCCAACAGTATAGCACAGCCCTAGAATATCTTCTCACACGCAGTAGCTTTCAAAGATAAGACTTTTAGGGTATGTTTGAAAATCCGCCAACAAATGGCTTATGTTAAGCAATCTTATGTCACTCTTTTAAATGCAAATGAGTGACAATTATCTATTGGCTAGAAGTTTTGATTTTGAAAATTAGACCGTAAAATTTAAGGATTTTTTATCGGTGAAACAATTTTATCACAATAGACTCTCACAAAGCAGCGGATTTACACACCAATTCTCTCGTACTGCTACAGTTAATTCCTGAGAGAGTCTGGTGAGTCCAGCACTACGGAGAGAAACCCTACCAAGAGTGTTGATTAACCGCAACGGAGTGCTGTATTAGCTTTTAGTCATTGGTTAATGCTAATACCCTTTCTGCTTCTCTACATAATATCTCGTGATACTGGCCGTTACTGGCAAGCAAACCACCCCATTGATTGATATCACCTGTGTTGTACTGCAACAAAGTACCGTCAAAGTGGGTAAACTTTCCCCCAGCTTCTGTCAAAATCAGTTCCGGGGCAGCTATGTCCCAGTCTTTGGGGGCAGTCTTGTGGGAAAGGGAAATATAGACATCCGCCTGTTGTTCGAGAATGGCGGCAATTTTACAACCTACACTACCAACAGCTTTTTGATTTTGACAAGGCAGGTGTTGGAGTAAGTAATTTAGCCGTACATTGCGGTGAGAGCGACTAACGACTACAGTCAAATCCTCAACTCGTTTGTCTGACGAAAGGTGTAAAGGAATAGATCCGTCATGGGTTTCCACAAATGTACCCCCGCCTTTAGTAGCGTAGTACAACTTTTCGGCTTCAGGCACTGCCACCACTGCTAAGACTGGGCGTGTTTCCTTGATTAAAGCAATGTGAACTGCATAGTCTCCAGTTTTGTCAATAAAGTCTCGCGTACCATCTAAAGGGTCAATAATCCACACCCAAGTAGGGTTATAAGGCGTTGCGTCTCTACGCGATTTGTAGGTTTCTTCGCTGATGTAGGCAAAATCTTCATTACCCAAAGCTGCTTGTAGCTTTTCCAAAATGTATTGACTCACAGCCACATCCGCAGCAGTTACAGGCTCATTGTGTTGATATTGTACGTTGAGGCTGGGGTCTTTTGCAGTTCCGTGGTAGTACGACCTTAGTATATCTGCTGCTTGCCAACCCACTTCCCGCGCGATCGCTAATATTTCTTGTAAATCTTTCATTAATTTAGCCTTGTCTAACTTAACTCTGGCTCCTCAGCACTTTGAATCCAGCGGCGCGTGCCAAAAAATCCACAAGAATCAGCGGCTATCTTAGCTGCCAGTACCAGTGCATCAGTAAAACTTTCCTGTAAAATGTAATGACAGAAAGCACCGTGAAAAATATCTCCAGCCCCCAGTGTATCAACAGGCTGAATACGGGGCACTTCTATAACACCAGCTTGACCGCAACTCAAATATTCAATTGGTTTTTCCCCATGGGTAATGGCGATGTGGGGAATGTCAAACGCACTCAGATAAGCAAAAACTTCTTTCTCAGTCTGGCAGTTAGGGGGATAAAAATTAGCCGAACAAACAGCATAATCCACAAAAGGTAAAACTTTCTCAAAGCCTAGTTTCCAACTGCCACCATCAATAACTACTGGGATGTTCATAGCTTTAGCCATTTGAGCGATCGCAATTCCCACTACCATCTGGTGTCCATCAATTAATACAATATCAATATCTTGCAAAATATCTCGTGGAATAGATGCATTGCTAGCTTGAGTTTTGACAGCATTAATGGAAACCACAGCCCGTTCGCCTGTAGCTTGGCTGACAATTATAGAGGAGACAGGGGGCGCTGTACTAGTACTGGGTTCAAGGTCAGCGATCGCTACTTTATAATTAGTCAAATCGCCTCGAATTAACTGCGTCATTGGGTGAGAACCCACCACACCCAATATCTGAGCTTGATAACTGAGATGGGAGAAACTAACAGCCGCATTTGTAGCCGGCCCACCTGCTGCCACAGTATAGTCAGTAGCAACAATCTTCTGATTATTTTTAGGAGCAGAATCAACAAGATAAATTAAATCTAAGGTAACTAAACCCACAAATAATCCACGAAAAGATTTGTCATTTATCATTTGTCAGTTTTTATTCGTGTTGGTACTAGCATTATGAGTTATTACTTTTAACTCCTAATTCCTAACTCATAACCATAAATTTTAACTCGCCACTTTTCGCCTATGCAGACCGAACCAAAACCAGGAACACTTTACGTTGTTGGCACACCAATTGGCAACCTAGAAGATATAACCTTTCGGGCGGTGCGGATATTACAAACAGTGGATATGATTGCTGCGGAAGATACGCGCCACACTGGGAAACTGCTACAGCATTTTCAAATTAAAACACCCCAGCTGAGTTATCACGAACATAATCGAAATAGCCGGATTCCAGAATTATTAGAGCATCTAACTAATGGCAAAGCGATCGCTCTTGTCAGCGATGCTGGAATGCCTGGAATTTCCGATCCTGGATATGAACTGGTAAAAGCTTGTATTGAGGCGGGGATAACAGTAGTTCCCATTCCTGGTGCTAGTGCAGCAATTACCGCTTTGAGTGCAGCTGGATTACCAACAAATCGGTTTGTCTTTGAAGGCTTTTTATCACCGAAAGCTCAACAACGGCGAGAACATTTAGAATCTCTGCAAACAGAATCCCGCACATTGATTTTCTACGAGTCGCCCCACCGCCTACGAGAAACTTTGCAAGATTTAGCAGAAGTTTGGGGAAGCGATCGCCAAATTGTTTTAGCACGGGAATTAACCAAATTATATGAAGAATTTTGGCGGGGGACAATTGCTGAGGCGATCGTTCATTACAGCCAACGCGAACCCCAGGGTGAATATACATTACTGGTGGCGGGAACTCCACCCAGCCAAACCCAACTGACGGAAGCACAATTAAAAGCCGAACTGCAACAGTTAATTAGTCAAGGGATATCGCGATCGCAAGCTAGCCGTCAATTAGCAAAGTTTACTTCTCTTACCCGTCGCCAAATTTATCAATTAGCTCTATCTATAGTTCTTAAACCTGAGTAGGTTGGCAGCATTTGATAACTCATGCTGCTATTCCCCTAAGATAATCTAGATTTTTATTTTAGTATATTCACTTAATTAAAATTTAATAACATATCCACTAGTATTTAAAAATGAAAGTACGATCTTGTGAAAATACTCAGCCATTAAAAATACAAAAATCTTATGGGTCGTCTGTTAATCAAACTTATAGGAATTATTTTACTTTTTACAGGCATCTACTTTTTTAGTCAGAATATCATATTTGTTAGCGGTTATTATTCATATTTTTACCGCAGCTTACCTGCTAGTGGATCGGTTTTGGCAATCATGGCTGGTATTTTCGCATTAGTCTTTTTTCGCAGAGATACTGGTAACTTAGGATGGATTTTATTAAGCATTGGCATTGTGCTAGTTTTCTTAAGTGGCGGAGTTATTTTAAGACCAACTAGTTTATGGAATTTCTTTATTGCTTTCACTGCATTAGCAATTGGATATAAATTATTAAATGAAGGCAGGATTAATTTTTAAAATAAGTAGGAATAATAGCAATTGCTCATTTTTGTTAGTACTCAAGATTACCCATTTTTCTGGATTTTAGTGCAGTCAGAGAAATTTAGTATTATAATTCTTCTATATTTTCTACTGCCGCTGCGAGTGCATGAGGGCATTGGCATTAGTTTTTAGCTAACTGCCAATTTCACGAACAAGAAGTACACATAACCTGCCTCAAACAAATGAATCGCCTTTCATCCCGGCTTTTGCATAGGGGGAGTTTGGCTAAGTTTGAGGCTACTATTACAATGGAAACTATCGATTCTGAGGAAAAAGCAAGAATGACCCAAGTGGTTCTAGGAGAAAACGAAGGAATAGATTCAGCTCTGCGGCGGTTTAAACGCCAGGTTTCTAAAGCTGGTATACTAGCTGACGTGAAATATCATCGGCACTTTGAAACACCGTTGGAAAAGCGTAAACGCAAGGCAGTGGCAGCTAGACGCAAACGACGTTTTAAATAAACCTATTCGGTTCGGTAGTGGCGTTGCTAAAGGAGATACCCTTAAAGAAGCAATACCACGTTGTCGTTATTTTTACATAAAATTAAGCAAGATACCCGCACCCTGACTAGGGTGCGGGTATCTTGTTTTGAGCAGGGACGCAAAGATGTGGGGACAAGGAGAATAATACTGACAATAGATTATTGCTCGTTTTCTATAGTGCGGCTATTACAACGATTCATTGCCTTTTCTACTCCCTGTTTCAGGCTTAGTTCTACACACTCAACTACAAACTCAAGTACAAGAGACATTAATTGAGTTTCAGCAGCAGAAAATCTTCCTAGCACATGGGAAATAGATTCGGAGTTATCAGCATTAGCGGCATCTTTGGGTTTACCAATGCCGATTCGCAAACGGGGGAAGTTTTGGGTGCTAAGATGTGCGATCGCACTCTTCATGCCATTATGTCCGCCAGCAGAACCAGATAAGCGTAGACGAGTCTTTCCCAAAGGCAAGTCCATATCGTCATAAATCACCAGCACAGATTCTGGTTGTAATTTATACCAACTCGTCACGGCTTGTATTGACTGTCCTGAGCGATTCATATAAGTCAGTGGTTTCAGTAAGCGGATTTTACCTCCACCCGGTGCCATACCTTCGCCATACTGACCCTGAAACTTGCGATTTTCCGCTATGGGAATTTGCCAAAACCGCGAGAGAGCATCTACAGCAGCAAAGCCAATATTGTGACGTGTTTGCTCATACTTCGGCTCTGGATTCCCCAACCCGACAATTAGTTGGGGAATCACTATAGCTGGTTGCGTAACAGCTTCTGTCATTTACCTACAATTAATCAATTCGCTGCATCCTAAGTCGCTTGGGAGGAACCAGCGGTATCTTGCTCGGATTTTACTGCTTCGATTTGCTTGGGTTCAATTTCAGCAGTAGTTTTCACAGCTTGTTCCAATTGTTCGGCTTCCCGCTTGAACTCGCTTTGAAATTCATTAGAAGCTTCTTGAAAACCGCGAATTGCTTTGCCTAAACTACGCCCAATCTCTGGTAGCTTTTTCGGTCCAAAGATTAACAATGCTACTACCATAATTAGAGCCATTTCTGGCAGACCGATACCAAATATGTTCATTTTTGTGTCTCCTGTATCTCAAATCGTCGCATCAATTCACATATGTAGTCTAGTCAATAGTTAGCGATCGTTGGTTAAGGGTCAGTAGTAAAGCAAAAAACACTTGACAACTACCAACTGACCCCTAATAAAAAACCCGGACAAGCCGGGTGTAGGTTTGCTGATTACGCCAGCTTAATCGCTGTGTATCAGTTAGTTGCCTAAACTCCGCCAATCGACAAGAACATCCTGAACCAAGATTGTCTTATTGTAAAGTTGCAGAATAATTAGCAAAAACACGAAAAATAGCAGCATAAAAACAGCCATTACAGGGGTCGTACCCCAACCTGGGGAGACCTTACCATACTCAGAATTCAGAGGTCTCAGGATATCTCCCAACCTAGTCCGTTGTGCCATAGTTCACCTAAGATTAGTTGCCAAAGCTTTTTTTAATCTTCTGTAATATTCTATAAGAATAGCACTCATAATCTATCTCTAATTTATGGAACCCGCAATAGTTCTTAGCATTTCCGTAGGTGTCATACTGGTTGCCATCACAGGCTTTGCCATTTATACTTCCTTTGGACCTCCTAGCAAGCAACTGGCAGACCCTTTTGAAGACCACGAAGACTAGATGAATCAAGAGTAATTAGTCAGGAGGGACGCAAGACTTTGCACCCATACAGTGGTCAGTAGCAAAAACTACTGACCACTGACCATTAGCTCATTTACGTACGGAATTATCCGCTGGTATCAGTTTGAAACTAGCGATTTTCCAAGGCTGTATCGTCAAGATTTGTTTCGTAGATGAGAATTCAGCGATCGAGGAGCAACGCTCTAACAAATCTACTGTATCTCCTAGATTCAAACCTAAATCACTTTGTAAAGATAACTCTGCTGTTTCTCCGTGACATTCATAACACCGGAGAATCAATTCTTGAGGATCGTCTTCAGATGGCTTCAAAGCCATCAAGATTAAATTTTCAGCGGACAAATCCAAGAAACTCAATCCTTCAGGAGTGCTGAGTACTGGGTGTTGAATGTTTGGTGGATTCACTATTACTTGCAATGGTGTATTCAATTCATAGCCACACCGTATAGTATGGGCTGTTTCCCAGCTATTAGTGTGGGGATACAAAGCATAAGTAAATTCGTGAACGCCTCGGTCAGCTTCTGGGTCTGGCCAATTAGGACTACGTAGTAGTGTTAAACGTAGCTGATTTGGCTGACTATCGTAACCATATTTACAATCATTCAGTAAACTTACACCGTACATACCCTGTTCTGTCTCCCCAGTCAAATCAGCCCAACGTAAAGCGGGGACTTCCCATTTTGCCTGTTCTGCGGGGGTTTGGGGTTTAGTTGGGCGACGAATAGCGCCACAGGGAATTTCATAGGTAGCAAAGTCTGATTCGACGGTGAGAGGAAAAGCAGCTTTCACTAAAACCTGATTTTCTTGCCAATCAACATGTGTTTTAATTTTGAGAACAGCAGACCCTTTTTCTAGGATATAATCTTGTCGAAATTCTGACTGACCTATTGTTCGCACTACACGCACGCGACTGCGTAACATTCCTTGTTCTAGATGAGAAATAAATGATAGTTTAGCGGGTGGTAAAGGATGCTGGGCATAATTTGGATCGATATTCCACGCATCCCAGTATTGTCCACTATCTTGGAAAGCTTGCAGTTGATTACCTAAACCGCTAAGAACTTCGCGCTGATGAATTTTGTCAAAGACGCTAGATAAATCACCTGTCAATAGGTCAACTGTAACTTGCAAATACTCGTTTTCTAGAACATACTTTTCTGCAAGTGGTTTACTGCATGGCAATGAAGGTTTACAAGGGCATAGCCAAAATACACGATAACCACAAGCAGGGATATCATTTGCCAAAAAGGAGACCGACATTATGGGAGTTTCACTAGTAAGTCTACGTCTTGGCCCAATAAAACGTCCTTGAGACTGTACCTCATTTCCCTCTAGGTCGCAAATTTGCCAGTCAAAGCTTTGTCCAAGTTCTAGGTCTGGGAATACAATTTCCACTACTTGCGATCGCACCCAATTGAGAGAATTAAAGATGAATATCGGTTGGGCTTCAGGGTGTGGTGGTTCTGGTATGGTAGTGTGAGATGCGATCGCTAGCAATGATTGCTGTAATATCTTCGTTCCTACTTGTTCGACTTGCTGCCACTCGGGTAACGTATCTACATATACTTGGGTAATCGAAGAACCAGGTAAAATATCGTGAAATTGTTGAAATAATACTTGCTTCCAAGCGGCTTCGATTTCGGCTTTGGGATATGTCACGCCGCAACTAATGCTTGCTAAAGTAGCGAATAATTCAGCCTCATATAATAATCCTTCACAACGACGATTCCAACGCTTTTGATCTGCGTGGGTAGTGTAGCAACCGCGATGGAATTCTAAGTATAGTTCATCGTTCCAAGTAGGAAAGGTAGGGGACGCAGGGAAGTTTTCACTTTCTGCTTTTACTCCACTGATTTGCTGTAAATACTTTTCAGCGGTAGTAAATTCTATTTCTGGGAAGACAGGAGACTTTTGCCAACGTTGGGCGATTTCTAACATATCACGTGTAGGGCCCCCGCCGTGGTCGCCGACACCAGGAAGCCAAAGAGATTCTGATAAATTGGTTTGGGCTTGCCATTCCAGAGAGTAAGATGCCATCTTAACCGGGTCGATACCTTCACCAATGGGTGCAGACATCAAACTAAAGACTTCGCTACCGTCGGGCGATCGCCACCAAAAAGCTCCATAATCAAACTTAGTAGTATCATTCCACCGCAACTTCTGCGTGACAAAATACTCAATACCTGCATTAGCGAAAAACTGCGGTAAAGTTGCACAGAAGCCAAAAGTATCCGGAACCCAGACAATAGTCGAAAGCTTGCCAAATTTTTCTTGAATATAGCGCTGACCATACAATAGCTGACGGGCGATCGATTCACCAGCAATCAGATTGAGTTCCGGTTCCACCCACAAACCGCCGATAACTTCCCAACGTCCAGCAGCTACCGCCTCTTGAATTACCTGAAATAAATCCGGGCGATGTTCTTCAATCCAAGCGTATAGCGCTGGAGTCGAATGACAGAAAATTAACTCAGGAAAATCTTCTTGCAGCTTGAGAACCGATGCGAAAGTGTTTTGGGCTGCATTCCAAGTTTCATTCACAGGCCAAAGCCATGCTAAATCTAAGTGAGCATGACCCAACAAATAGATTTTAGATTTTAGATTTGGGAGACACCGTGTTGCGGAGGACACTGCGTTGGGCGGCTTTGCCGACTTGTAGACGCGCTCTGCGCGGCTTCCCGCAGGGTAGCAAGTGTCCGTTGAGTTTCCCTCCGTTGTAGCAAGTGGCGTGATTTTAGATTCACAGAGGTGCTGGCGAATGGCAGAAAGTTTCCTTTCCCATTCTTCCTTGGTGTCTTTAGTGTCTACCCTGCGGGAAGCCGCTTCGCGTCTAATGCGGTTCGTAATCTCCCTTACCGCCTCTGCCAAAACAGCCAATCTCTCTGGTGCAAATCTTTCTAAATAAAGTTGCGTTACCGCCAATTCATCAGCCACAAACCCTGGATCGGGCTTATTATCATCTATAGATTCATAAATAAGGAGCGATCGCACTAAAGCACCATCACAATGTCCCGGACTCACTAACCGCAAAGCCACAATCAATTCTTCACCAGGTGTTACCCCCCGGCTAAGAAGCACTCTTGGCGAACAATCAAATAAATCTCCCTCTAGCACCAACTTGCCATTCACGTAAATCTCCGCAGCATCTGCCCACCAAACCAGTGCCAGTCGCAAAGACAACCCTGCTAGGGAATAACTCTGTAAATCCTGGGGAACTATTAATCTTTGCACTAGCCACAGCACTTGTTTCCCACCTGTCCAAGCAATATGACTTTTGGCATTTAGCTGGACTGGTTGCCAATCAGACAAATCAGATGCAATAACATCAGCGATCGCTTGGTTAGATTCTTGATATAACCAAGTAGATTGAATATTAACTTGAGAACAAGAGCGTAATTGCTCAATTGCTTGCAAGATGAATTCAGTATGAGATTGAGATCCAATAGAGGTCATATTTTCGCTAAGATGAGGGCACTTACGATAATTAACAGATTGTAGTTTTTATTGTTTGGCGGGAGTCTCACAACTAAACAAGACTCAAACTAAAAAATCATCACCATGTCTTCTGGTTCTTCTGGTCGTTATCAAAGCAGACTCTTTAACTTTGTCCACCAGCAATCTCGGCGGTTGACAGAAAAGTGGGAACACACCTTTCGGCATTTACAAGTTGCCAGTAAATGGAGTGTCGAGGTACTACTTGCCCGTGTATATCAACTGTTTCAGTCAGTTGAATCGGCTGGGAAAACGCTATCCGCAAAAGAATCACAATCCCGGCTTAAGTTACAACCAAATGATAACGAGTTCCAGCCTGAAACTCCCCCAAATGCTGATATCGCCATTCAGCGTGTACTAGAGTCAGTCCAGAATTTGCCGTCTACTGTTACTTCCTTAAAAACTCTAGAACTAGGGATTGGAAAAAAAGATGTAAGTTGTTCATCCCAGTACCCATTGCCCTTAATCTCCAGAGAGGATTCCAAGTTCCCCATTGTCCCTAATCCCCAGAGAGGGTTCCGAGTTCTCCAGTCCCCAATTACCTTAGTGTCTTGGTGGCAAAAATTTTTTCATCCCACAACCAACCCTAGTCTTTCTCAATCCCTAACAATTACAGATAACTTAGCAGGAAGTCTCAACTCCTCAAAGGCAGAGGATGCTCTCAAGCATAATCCTTCAGTGGTGCAGGGAATTGCCACAAATTTGGAGAATCGTAAGTTGGTACTCGTCTGCGCCAACAATGAGATTCTGGATATTTTGACACCCCAACAACAGGCAAAATTAGAAGACAGAATTATTAGTGAAGTTGCTAACTACTGGCATTATTGGCGGTTGGCTGAAGCTAAACAAACAAATTTATTACCGGAAATTAACCAGTTATTGATAAAGCTTACTGGCGGAAATACAGCTAATACGCCAGCCTTAGCTGAAGGTACACCAAAAGATTTACTTAATACTGACAGGATGTTAGCATTTATCGACACGTTTGTTGCAAAGTTGGAAGCAAATGCTATCATACCCGTGCAACAGCGCAGCCAGGAAATTGTTAAAGTTGCCCAAACTCAGCTAAACATATTTATTTATGGAAAAGAACAGTTAGCTGCTAGAGGAAACATAACAGTTACTGCTGATGATTTGGAACCTCATACACTGGATTTTCAGGCTTTACTTGAAGCGGCACTAAATTATTTTTTTGGTGTTAGCAAAGGCAAAAAACTAGAGACGAGCGACCCTCATGGACAGTCACAAGCTAAACTATTAGCTTATCGCCGTTCTGTATTTCTGCCCAAAAGTAATCAGTTACAGAATGATGATTTAGCAGTAGAGCCTTGGTTAAATTGGGATGACTTGTTTGGTAATTCTGGGACGGTTGCTAACAAGTTAGTCATACCGTCCTCAAGTATAAATCCTCCTCTAGCTCCCGGTCTATCAACACCGATATTTCCGCCCAAAAAGTTGATACAACGACCGAAATCTGAATCTGGATTGGTGCAAAATCAAAAATCAGCCCGCGATCGCACCTCAACTCAAAAAACATCTGGAAAAATAACCTCTGCTAAACAAACAACAGCTAGTATTTCTCAATCTAGAAGTGAGAGTCATAATGGAGAAATTTCTCAACAGCATCGCCTAGGCACTGAAGTTGAGGCAAAGCCGGATTGGATAGAAACTAAAGCAATTTCAATGGGCTATGAGAAGCACCCTCTAGAGCTACTTTTAGAATGGCTCGATCGTGCTATGCTCTGGCTCGAAAAGATATTTGTAAATATTTTTTATTTTTTCCAAGGGCTATTAGGAGGAAAGAAAGCTAGTAGACATTGAACTTTCAATTTCAAATATTTTTACAATTCAAGAGTCAGGAGATATCATTATTCTGCCTCCTGACTACTTAACGACTAACGTATTAGAGGTAGTCAAGAACCGCTATAATTTAATTTTTAGTTTTCAAACTTGGAAGTTTGAATATTAAATTGTTAAACGTTATTGGTGGTTTTCTACGTGAAAATTATTGTTTACTGTAAATACTTCAATTTCAAAAATCCATTAGAGAAACCGAAAATTGAGACATTTGTGGTGAATCTACCTCAAATTCCCAAGGTAGGTGAAACGATTGTAGTTGAGAGAATTTCACCTCAAAAACAGTTTGTAATTATTTTTGAATATATTGTGACAGCAGTGCAGTTTAACGCTTCTAGAGAATTGGCTGATTCAGCAAATGCTCAGGTTAGTGCATTTTTGAATCACTGTTGGGAAGGAACTTCAAATTTCAAAATTACAAACTTTTTAGAGAAATAACCTTTGAAGTAGCTGTTATAAACGACATGAACCAATAACGAATGAAAAAGTTTGTAGAGAAAATGAAGTTTTTAATTTTCTACTTTCTACTTTCTGCCTTCTGCCTTCTGCCTTCTGCCTTCTGCCTTCTGCCTTCTGCCTTCTACTTACCACAACATGTGATTGAGGAAATAACGAAATAGTTTTACTCCTGCTTTTTCCTGATAATCATTTGGTAATAAATCAAGCATTGCCTTCTGTAATGTCTCCAAAGCTAAGTCTACTTCTTGTCGCTTCGGTCTGGTGGTTTGAGAAAAATGCAAAGGTTCACCAAATCGAATAATTAACTTTTTGCCTAGATAAAGGTCATGAGTCCCGATGAGGATGACTGGTACTATCGGTACTCCAGCGCGTAAGGCGTAAATTACAGTCCCTCGCTTGAGGGGGAGATGCAATTTACTCTCTGTGTTTCCCAGTCTTCCTTCGGGAAAGAGAACCATCCCATCCCCGCTAGCCAGGATTCCCAACACAATGCGGTCTATTTGTCGCAGTGTTTGTATATCTCCGCCTGTGGGTACAGTTTTTTCAATTGTTGTAGCTAAATCAACAAGGTCTTGCCGTCCTGCTTTAGCTGCTGCGATGACGGCGACTTCTTCTTTCCATATCCGTTCTAATGGAATGACACCCCCCGCCAAACGTAAGATGAGGCGCTTCCACCACTTGTTATAAAGGGTGCGAGCATCACCCAGAATGTAATAGTGGGGTTGGGTGGGTAGTTCTGCCAGCAGTAGCAAAGGATCGATGTGGTGGAGATGGTTGACTGCTAAAATTGCTGGTTCTTGAGGAATCTTGTCGAGGTGTTCGACCTGTACCCTAAAAAGGATATGAATGAGCGATCGCAATACAAACCGCCGCACGCTAGCATGAACTCTAGGTTCTGGATGCTCGCGATCGATGGCTTCCAGACGATGGAGAATTGATTCTATTGTATGGCGAACAGCGCGATCGCCTGCCGCAGCCACACCTTCTTGAACCCGCTTGATACTTGCAGTGCTCAAAGGTGTCAAAGTTTCTGACGGTGTACCATTTTCCTGCTGATAGCCAGATGTCAAGTTGGCTGTTTTTTCATCGGCATGAATTTGGGAAGTTACCCCATCAGTTAGGTCTTCCCGAAAAGATTCGCTAGAAGAACTTTTGATAACATCCACCTTGAATGCATGAACAAATCATAATTCTTGAGCGCAAAAGATGGAATAACCTACGGTTATAAGCTGTGGTTTTAAAATTTAATTGTTTTGTTCATATTTCGATGTGTAACAACTAAAGTTACCAGTGATTCCTCCCACAGCTAGAAGCTATGTATCTTGATAAGCTAGTAGTCTGCTGGGAAAAAACGTCAAGAATTAACCGTATGATTGACCACAGCGTTTGCAAAGTGTCTCACAAAGAAGGCACATTTAGAGGTGTTGGGGAACTGGAACTGTATTACCAAAGCTGGTATCCAGAAGCTAAGGTGAAGGCAGTGTTAGCTATTGTGCATGGAATCGGAGCGCACAGTGGAAGATACGGTAACGTGGTTGAACATCTAATACCCAAGGAATATGCTGTCTACAGCTTCGACTTGCGCGGTCATGGACATTCACCAGGTCAGCGAGGTCATATCAACTCATGGGCTGAGTTCCGCGAAGACCTGCAAGCCTTTCTCCAGTTAATTAAAACCCAGCAACCAGAAAGCCCAATTTTTATTTTAGGTCATAGCTTAGGCTCAGTGATTGTTTTAGACTACGTTCTACGTTATCCACAAGAAGCATCTGCATTGCAAGGTGTAATTGCCTTAGCCCCAGCTCTAGGGAAAGTTGGAGTGTCAAAAACCCGCCTCATCTTAGGATATCTACTCTCACGAGTTTGGCCGCGTTTCACCCTGAGTACTGGTATGGATTTATCTGCCGGTTCGCGAGATGAGAAGGTTTTAGCCGCCTACGCCCAAGATGAGCTGCGCCATACGTTAGGCAGTGCCCGTCTGGCAACAGAATTCTTTGCCACAGCCGCTTGGGTTAATGCCCATGTCACTGATTGGCAATTGCCGCTATTGATTCTCCACGGTGGCGCAGACCGAGTGACGCTCCCAGAGGGAGGCGAAATTTTTTATCAGCAGGTAACTTACGCAGATAAGCTGCGAATAGTCTATCCTGAAGCTTATCACGAGCTTCAGAACGATCTAAATTATCAAGAGGTGTTGGCTGATTTAGAGGATTGGTTAGAACAACACCTAAGTAGTCGAACAGAATTAATTACACAACGTCATTGCGAATGGAGCAAAGCAGAATGAAGCAATCGCAAGGGCTGGGATTGCTTCGCTTCGTACCGGGAAAGCTGTGCCAACGCAATGACTGTAAATATTTTTGTTCATCTACTTATCACCTAATACCGTTTTACTTTCAGGTTGATACATATAGGCAAGCAGCTTCTAGCGGGTAAACCAGCGGCGAATCAACTCCACCTGAAAGCCATAGCCGTCGCCAACTTCCTCAATTAACTCACGTTGCAACAGTAAGTTGAGAGTAATATCAGCACTAGAGAACTCTTGTAATAAACTTTGGTGCCTGACTACAGCCCCTTCCCCTTGAGCAGCGATAAAACGTAGAATAGCTTGTCCAGTGGCGTTTGCTTGGTTGTTTTGAATGTCAGCGAAGAAAAAGCCCCCACTTTGCAAAGCTTCTGGTATTGCTGCTTCCACATTGGCTAAGGTTGCTAATCGCCGGATAGAGGGGTCTTGCTCATTTTTGAGAACGACAATTTCCGCGCAGAGTAGTTGTACTAAAAATGGGTGACAGCGGGTGAGTTGCAGAACTCGCTCAACAGCGTCTGGTTCGTAGCGGAGGGTAAAATCTTTAACGGGACGTTCAATTAATTGTCGTGCTTCCGCTTCTTTGAGGTAGGAAATATGCACTACTTGGACGTTAATTAGATAACTAGCCCAGCGTTGATATTCTTCGATAGTATGGGAGCCAGCCAGTAACACTTTGAAGCGGGGACGATGTTGGATGAGGTGACGCAGCATTCCCAAGACATCTTGTTCGTCAAAGCGACCTTTGCTTATGGCATTATCTAACACCTCGAATTCATCTAGCATCAGTAATGCTGTATTTTCTTCGAGTCTCTGCTCTACCTCGTCTAACCATTCATCAAAGCGGGTGAAGGGATCGTTGGCAAGAATTTCCCGGCTGAGAGGTGGCAAGGTAAAGCTGTGTTTTTGGGCTGAATTTATCATTCCTCTAGCAAGGTTGTAGAGAAACCCTGTATAGTCACTGGCTGATGAGGGCGCGCCTTGCAAGTCTACAAACATGGGGATGATGGTATTAGGTAATAACTTGCCGATGTTGTTGAGCAGGGAAGTTTTACCCATGCGTCGCTGACCATAGAGTAGCAGAGGTGGGCGACGGCGATCGCGCAATAATTGCTCAATGCGTGTGCCGATATTATCACGCCCTGTGAAAATTTCTTGCTCTAGTGTAATGGGGTTGCCAGTAATGTAAGGCGAGTCAATTTCTTGACGGAGTTCAGTAATCTTAGCCAGTTCTTCTGCATAGTTAGTTACTATCTCATACCAACTTCTGGCTATTGGACGGAAACGAATAGTGTATTTATCACTGTTACGGGTGAAGTCCTGCAAGTGTAGATTTAATTTGTCTGCAACATCTCTCAGGAGTAAGCGCTGGTTGTAAGCACTTGCTTGATTGAGAGCAGCGTCTATATCTTGGCTAATACGTTGGGAAAGACGTAATAGAGGGCTAGCTGGGTTTTGTAATTCACCAATAACCAAATTGTGGTGAACTTGACGGATAGCTTCTACATCTGCACAGGCTTGTAAGCTGCGTGCATCCAGTTCAATTTGTACGGCTTGCGCTGCCCAGCGTTGGGGGCTAGTACTGAGATATTCTAAGGCGGCTTTGCCTTCAACTGGGTTATGTGTGATTACAAAGAGGAGATGATTATCCAAGATGGGCAGATGTAAACGCTGCCACTCATCCCAGAAGGCGGAGTGATAGCGCAATAAACAAGGGCTTTTACTATTACTTCCTTTGTCTAATCTATAGAGGAGGTAATTCCAGACGGTGAAAAATGGAAAGGATAGAACAGGCCGCCAAGAGTTAATAGTTACCCCCACGCCTCCCGCCACACCGAACGCCACGCCTCCCGCCACGCCTMCCGCCACGCCTACCGCCACGCCTACCGCCACRCCGAACCCCACGCCTACCGCCACGCCTMCCGCCACGCCTACCGCCACGCCTMCCGCCACGCCGAACCCCACGCCTACCGCCACGCTTACCGCCACGCGGAACGCCACGCTTACCGCCACGCTTACCGCCACGCCTACCGCCACGCCTACCGCCACGCCTACCGCCACGCCTACCGCCACGCCTACCGCCACGCCTACCGCCACGCCTACCGCCACGCCTACCGCCACGCCTACCGCCACGCGAAAAGCTACATTTGCGATTGGTTCGCCCAATGCCCACAGCACTAAGCCCACTAGTAAGTTAGATAGGATAGGTAAGATTAAGTATCCCTGGATGAAGAACTTCCACAAAGCAAGGTTTCGCCATCGCCCTTGTCTCAACAAGATAATTAAAGAGGAGTCAGTGTCTAAAATAGGGTCGATGCGCTTGAGATGGTTACGCCAAGCTGAAGGGCGGAAAAAAAGCCAGAAAAGCAATTGCAGGCTACCGAGTATTAAGTTGGGGTGCTGCTGGGGTGCATCGGTGTAGGCGTTGGGGGGTAGTTGTGGTGAGGTCAACGTTTTTGCACTTTAAAACTCTATGTCATTGCGAATGCAGCGCTAGCGGAATCAAGCAATCGCAAAGGCTAGGATTACTCAGCTTTATCTTGGTGCGATCGCAATGATACCAGCAAAATTTACAACTCATTATATAAATCTTTCCATTCTTGATTGATGCTATTGATTAAATCAATTTTCTTTTGTCTGGAACCTGCCTTAATCTGTTTTTCTCTACTAATGGCTGTATAGGCATCTTCAAAAATTTCATAATAAACTAATTTAGTAATGTTGTATTTCTTAGTAAATCCTTCTATTATTTTCTCTTTGTGTTCATAAACTCTTCTTTGTAAATTGTTTGTTACTCCTGTATAGACCACAGTATTATAGTTATTCGTCATTATATATAGATAATATTGCTGGCTCATTTTCAATCCTTGTTTTGGATAAAAAATCAGTCATAGCAAATGTTTGTTATATTTGTCACTGCAAAATTAGAAATAATGACAATCTTAAGAATATAGGATTGCTTCGCTCCACTTCGTTCTACTCGCAATGACATTATAAGTTGCAATTCGCTAGAATTAGTGGGTTTTAGTTTAGTGCGATCGCGATTATAAACTGTTCTTACTATGTCATTGCGAATGTAGCGCTAGCGGAATGAAGCAATCCCAGCCTTTATGATTGCTTCGCTGCAATTCGTTGCGATCGCAATGACATGTTACATTTAATTGCGTCTACTTACTCTGCTATTTGTGATCTAATAAATCAGCAAATGATTTCATTTGTCGTAATCCTTCCTCACGCCAATTATCATCATTCTCTGCTTCTTCTAAACTAAATAATCTTTCTCTACACAGAATTTGCAATAACAGTGGCCAGCAGCAACTTTGTGTCAAAATCCACTCTACATCTTCATCAGTGAAAGCAATTGGCGAACTCGCTATCAATTCTCGCGCTTCTGCATCAGTCAATGCTTTCAAATATGCGGTGTAGCCGAAAATATTGAAAAAAGGCGAACTATGTCCCGTGTTTCGCGCCAGTTCAATGGGTGATTCGGGGGTAGCTAAGATAAACGCCAAATTTCCACCTGTGTGGTTAGTTGCCAAAGACCGCAAACTCTCCCAAAAGCCATCATCTAATTCTGAACAGCGTTGCAAGCCAACACTAATTTCATCCAATAAGATGACTGTGGGAGAAGACAAATTATCGCTGACTACATCCATGAAACGATCCAAATCGCAAGGTGTCGGGACTTCCATCTTCAGTGATTCTAGGATGTACTTTAACAGTCCTGCTCGGCTTTGCATTCGTGTGTCTTGTAAGTCTACGAATACCCATTGATAATTTTTTGGATGCGATAGCCAATCAGATTTTTGCTCAGGACGCAACTGTTCTGCTGGGGTGGTAGTGATATTTTTTAAGTAGTGCAGTAGAGAAGTTTTGCCACTGCGTTTTTTACCGATAATGGCGGCGTTTTGCAGGGGATGGCGTTTGAGTAAGTTAAAGAGGCGTTTTAATTCCTTCTCTCGTCCAAAAAAGTAACGCGGCTGAGTGATGGGTGCGCCTGTGATGAAGGGTGATGCTTCTCCATTTGTTTGCTGGGGTTTAAGTGGAGATTGAACTTGGTTTTCTGATATTTGGGTTTGTAAAGCTAATTGCAGTGCTGCTTCAATTTGATTAAGTTCAGCTTCCAGATTTGCTAATTTAGCTTTTTCTCGTTCCAACTGTTGTTCTAATTGAAACTCATTTGTCGTCCCAGTCTCAATTACTAACCCTCTCCTGATCCGGCTGACTTTTTCGTGCTGGGTATTCCACGCTTCTTGAAGTGCGTCTCGTTGCTTCTCTAATCTAGATTGCTGTTCTGCACTCAAGGTTCGAGGTAGTTGAGGCTGTAGTTCTTTGTATGCAATTTCTCGCCAGTCTAGCCCCAATTTTTGGCTAAGTTTTACAAAATTCAGATAGCCAACAAGTTGACCATTGAGAAAGCTTTTGACTGTGGAGAGAGAAATTTCTATTTCATAAGCTAAAGACTGCTGGCTAGGATAGCCATTATGCTGAAGTGCTGACTTAACTTTTTCAAGATACTCTGAGGCTACCCGAAGCGATCGCGCCATCACTCCACATCTAGAAACTACTGAGAGTATATCAGGTTTTTATACTAATCCCAGTTTGTGAACAAGTCTTTGATACTCGTTCATGAGTCTTTAATACTCACGCGAGAGTCTTTGATATTCATGAATGAGTCTTTGATACTCGTAAACGAGTCTTTGATATTCATGAATGAGTCTTTGATACTCGTAAACGAGTCTTTGATATTCGTGAACGAGTCTTTAATACTCGCGCGAGAGTCTTTGATACTCGTGGACGAGTCTTTGATACTCGTGGACGAGTCTTTGATACTCGTGAACGAGTCTTTAATACTCGCGCGAGAGTCTTTGATACTCGTGAACGAGTCTTGAATACTCGCGTGAGAGTCTTTGATATTCGTGAATGTTTAAATAAACCACCTTACAAGCAAGGACACCCACTAGGAGTGTCCCTACAGAGAAAATAGATTAGATTCTAGATAAATCCAAAATCTCAAATCTCAAATTACTTGCCGTTACCGTTACCGTTACCATTGCTAGCAAGGACACGTTCGGCTAGTTTTTCCGGCACTTCTTGGAGATGGTCATATTCCCAGTGGAAAGAACCAACACCGAGGGTTAGCGATCGCAACTCTACAATAAAGTTTTGCATCTCTGCTTGGGGCAAGTATGCAGCTATATTATCCCAGCCTTGCCAATCGTTTCTGCCTTCATAGCCTAAAATTTGTCCCCGTCTGCCACTTAGCAGTTGCAGCGCTTTAGAAGTAAATTCGCTAGGAGTTGTCACTTGCACGCGCACAATCGGTTCTAGGAGAGTAGGTTGCGCCTGGGGTATCCCCGTTTGCATTGCCAGTCGGGCAGCTTGTTTAAAGGCTTGCTCAGAACTATCGACGGTGTGGTAAGAACCATTGGTAAGTGTTACCGCTACATCCACCACAGGGAAGCCTAAAGGCCCATGTGCTAGAAACTCCCGTACACCCATTTCTACCCCAGGAATGTACTGTCTGGGAACGACACCCCCAACAATGGTTTCTTTGAAGTTAAAACCTTCACCGCGTGGTAGAGGTTTGATATCCAGGAAAACATCGCCAAACTGTCCGTGACCACCGCTTTGGTGCTTGTAGCGTCCGTGAACTGATGCCACAGGTTTACGAATGGTTTCTTTGTAAGGTACTTGTGGCAAGTGGGTTGTCATCGGCAAGTTATATTTGCGGCGCAGTCTGTCTAAGGCAACTTGCAAATGAATTTCGCCTTGACCCCAGAGGATAACTTCGTGGGTGTCGCCGTGCTGTTCCCAAGCCAGGGAAGGATCTTCTTCCAACAGTTTGGTGATGGCACTGCTGAGTTTCACTTCATCGTTGCGCTTTTCTGGTGTAATGGCGAGGGCATACACTGGTTCCAATTGTTCAGCTTTGGGTAATTCCAGCGCCGATTGCTCTGTAGAGAGTATATCTCCTGTCTTGATACCCTCTAAACGGCTCAACGCCACAATTTCACCAGCACCAGCTTCATTAACTGATTGCTGTTGTTGTCCCATGAGGCGATAGATTCCACCAGCGCGAATGCCATTCAGGACGATACCATCGGTTAATTTACCCCGCCAAACACGCACTAGGGAAAGTTTGCCACCTTGGGGAGTGTAATAAGTTTTGAGTACCTGCGCTAAGGGTGTGTTGCCTTTTGAATTTTTTAAGCGACGTTCTGCTGTGGTTTCTGGTTCGGGTGCTTCCCTTAGCAAAGCTTCTAACAAAGGTCTAACACCATAATCTTGTTCTGCTACACCAAAGAAGACGGGCACTACTAAATCTGCCCCTAATTCCATTTTTAAATCTTTGAGAATTTCTTCTTGGGGTGGTTCTATATCTTCTAAAAGTTCTTCGAGTAAATGGTCGTCAAAATTTGCCAAGGCTTCGAGCATTTCAGCTCGTGCTGTATGTTCTTCTTCTTTTAAGTTTTCGGGGAAGGGTATGGGGTCAGCAGGCGCGCCGGGATGATATGCGTATGCTTGTTCGCTCACCATATCAATAAAGCCGGTGAGTTGTTCCCCTTGCATGATGGGATATTGGTGTGCTACCAAAGGCCGACTAGAAACTGCTTTCAGGGCATGTAATGTTTCCAAGACGTTAATATTTGCCCGATCCATTTTGTTAACAAAGACAAGGTGGGGAATTTCCCAATCGTCTAAGAATTTAAATAGAGGAGCAAGGGTGAGGACGCGATCGCGTATGGGTTCGCAAACTACAATTGCCGCATCAACTCCCATTAAAGCATTGTATGTTTCTTGGGCAAATTCAACCGAACCCGGACAATCAATAAAGGTGAAACGAGTCCCTTCATAATCGGTGCTAGCCGCGCTAATCTCTACACTCATGTGGCGATCGCGCGATTCTGCTGCACTATCTCCGACTGTGTTACCATCCTTTACACTGCCTTTGCGGGAAATCGCCCCTGTGACAGATAACAAGCTTTCTAGTAATGTAGTTTTTCCACTCAAATAAGGACCAACAATTGCAACATTCCGCGAACCCGATTTTACTTTTTCGTTCATAAAACCTCCTTTGCGGTAAGTCACTCTTACCCGCATGATTCTGTGTTTGCAAGGATCGATAATTCTTCTCTGGGGGAAAGGTTATCCCTTCCTTAACTTGCCATTATCCTCTTTTTAATTACAAGCAAAAAAAATTGTAGTTTGTCGTAAGAATTAGCTTAAGAAAAGTTAAGTATTACAAAATTTGATAGAGAATGTAATAAATTTTGTGAACACCTTCTTGGTAAAAAAACTTTGTATGAAGTAAACGTAACTTAAACTGTTGCAAGTCAAAGAATCAATGAGATTATCATTATATAAATATCGTATAGTAGGGATTATAAGTTTGCTATTAATGGCAGGTAATCTCCTCTCTCCCCCTGCTTCTCCTGCTCCCCCTACTCCTTTGCCCCTCCGCCCCTCCGCAAGGCTGGTACAATCTAGAAGTCAAACTGCCACAGACTGGTTAAACCAAGGGTTACAGTTAATTCAAGCGGGAAGGGCGCAAGATGCGATCGCTGCTTTTAACCAAGCAACCCAACTAGATCCTAAGTTAGCGGCAGCACATTATAATTTAGGGCTAGCACTGCGACAAACGGGGCAATTAAAACCAGCTGCGGAAGCATTTTATCGAGCAACCCAAGCCGATCCCAATTTTGCATTAGCCTTTGCCAATTTAGGCGGAGCATTGTTAGAAGGAAATAATTTACAACAAGCGAACGATTACTTACAACGAGCGCTGCAACTCGAACCAAAACTGGGTTTTGCTCACTATAACTTAGGGTTGGTACGAGAGCAGCAGGGGAATTGGGAAAAAGCGATCGCGTCCTTTAAAAAAGCAATGGAATATAGTAAAAATGCGCCTGAGCCTCCCTATCATATGGGTATATGTTATCTCCAGCAAGGCAAACTCGATCGAGCAAGAGAAGCATTCCGTCAGGCATTAAAAATTAATCCTAAATATCCAGAAGCTCATTATAATCTGGGGACAATTTGGTTTAGTAAAGGCAAATTACAAGAGGCATTAGAAGCTTTTAGAAAATCAGCCCAAGCTAACTCCAACTATCCTAATGCTTATTATGGTGCCGGATTAGTTTTTATGCAGCAAAAGCAGTTTGCAGAAGCAGCGCAAGTATTTCAATATGCCAGAGATTTATACAATGCTCAAAATAATCCTCAATGGGCAAATAATGCCGCACAATTGTTGCAACAAGCACAAAATTTAAATTACCATCCTCGCTGAGGCGCGATCGCTTAATATTGCGTAACATAAGATTATTGGGTGAATTGGCTGGTGTGGTGTGAACTAGTCCCAATTGAAATGGAAACGTACATGCAAAAGCGCTTCAAGAGTCGATTTTTATTTTGCGATCGCTGGCTCGATCGCCATGCAATTGTTCGCAACATGGAGGCTTTTCAAGACCTAATTGTGATTATCCTCTGTTTGGGTTTATTTGCCGTCATGCTGCTACAGTTGTGGGGAATACTTATTGCCCTCACGCAGCCACTAGACTACAAAGCTGTGACTGCAAAAATACTATTTGTGTTGATTTTGGTTGAGTTATTTCGACTTTTAATGGTTTATTTGCAAGAGCATAGTATTGCTGTTGGGGTAGCAGTTGAAGTCACAATTGTATCTGTGCTACGAGAAATAGTTGTTCACGGTGCATTAGAAATTTCAGGCATTCATACGGCTGCAATTTGTGGCTTATTATTAATTCTGGGTGGGTTATTAATAGTGTGTGCTAAAACCCCACACATGGATTGCATAAGTGCAAACACTAAGTTATGCCCTATTGTCCATAAAGGAAGTCAAGAACGGCACAACGAACTGGAATTTCAGTATTCACGTCATTATGATGAGCATCAACCTTTAGGGTAAAAGTGCTGAGTCCGGAATCATGAATAGGCAGTAGAGACGCGATTATACTCTTACGAGAAGCCGCTCTTACGAGCGTCTACGCGTCTGTACAAGGGAGTGGGGAAGAGATATTTTCATACCACTGTTGTGTGATTCTTCATATGAAGTTCTAGTTTGTGAACGATACATGGGTTTCTCTGTTACAAATAAGCCAATAGATGGTCATTCTTTAGCTAGATAAACTCAGCCATGAGTCGCAATCTAGAACTACTATTGATTGAGGCTGCGTAAGCAGCCTTTGTGTTTTTTTCTACGCTTTTGGGGAGATGAATAACTCTATTCAAATAAGTAAAAATTAATCAGAAACCTTAGACAAGGGAAATTTATGACTACAGGTAACGGACATTCTCAAGAACCCATTAGCAACCTAGAGTACGATTTTATTACTGTGTTGCACAATAAAGCTGAAGCTGTGAAGGCATACGATACTTATATCAAGGATGCACAAGAGGCTAACTCTCAGCCTTGTGTAGAATTGTTCCAAAAATTGCGGCAATCTGATATGGAGCAAGCACAACAAATTCGCCATCATCTGCAAGAAGTGATGCAACACGGCAAGATGTAAAATTGGTGAGCTAAAAACAGCAAGCAGCAATTGCTATTAGGCAAACTAATTTTTATCTGCTTGCTGTATTTGATTTTGGATGAGCAGATTCCAGAACCCGAAGGAAGAAGTAAGCCCCGTGTTGTCAAAAAAACTAGAGCTAAGTTTCCTTCAAACAAGCCGATACATATTGGTCAAGGAGCAAAATTAGAAACACTCACTTTTTCTATACTCAATACCGCTTAGAGCTTAACCGAACTGTATTGGCTGTGGAGCGCCTGTCTCCCCTCTAGAATTTTACTAATATCTTTTACTTATAGTATGGCCACCTTTTAAGGACAGAAAATTAAGCGTATTGGCATCCAAAAATATGTTGCTAGTGCCTCTCGATCTAAAAATAATGATAAAAAATCTATTACAGTATCAACGTTTTTCAAAGTGATATTGCTGGACATTTACAAAAAACACTTTATGTAAAATTGTATAAACAACAAAATTGTGCTTGCTTGTATTCAGTTGTAACAGTTATTTTCAGTATCCCTATAGGTTAATGAAAAGCGATACACCAGAAGAGTTAAACTCAGATAAAGAGATTGAACGTTTAATTGACGAAGTAATGTCCTCAAATCTACCTGAGCTAACCGATGAGCAGTACCGCCAGAAAATGCAGCGACGTAAAGAAGTGCAGGAGCGGCGCATAGCACAAGCTGTACCAGAAAAAGGATTAATTATTGTAAATACTGGTAACGGTAAAGGCAAAACTACTGCGGCGTTGGGGATGGTGTTACGATCGCTTGGCCATGGATATAAAGTAGCGATCGTCCAATTTATTAAAGGAGGCTGGGAACCTGCTGAAAAAGCGGTTTTCAGCCATTGGCAAGACCAGCTAGAATTTCACGCTATGGGTGAAGGCTTTACCTGGGAAACCCAAGACCGCGATCGCGACCTTGACAAAGCCAACGCTGCTTGGGAAAAATCATTAGAATACATCCGCAATCCTGACTTTCAGCTAGTGCTGTTGGATGAAATCAATATTGCTTTCAAAATGGGTTATTTAGAAGTTGAAGAAGTGTTAGCTGGTCTAGCAGAAAAACCACCTAACAAACACGTTATTCTTACTGGTAGAGGCGCACCACCCGCAATAATTGAGCGAGCCGACTTAGTGACAGAAATGACTCTAGTTAAGCATCCTTTTCGCGATCAAGGTGTTAAAGCGCAACCAGGGATTGAGTATTGATGTTAGTTGTCATATCATGTCCGGCAAGTCACTTATTATATGTCATTGCGAGTGGAACGAAGCAATTGTTGCATTCGCAATAATTATTTAAGCGGACAACTGATATCATGTCCGCTTAAATAATTATTGACTAATGATAAATGACGAGTTATGAAAACAGTTAAAATCCATAATTCATCATTCATCAGCCATCAGTCACCAGTTCTTGAAAGTCTTTTACTTGACTAGCTTTGTGTAGACACCTGCGGAAGATTGATTACACATCTGCAACATGCGTTGGTCATTAGTACTAATAGAATTGAGCCGATGATAATCTTGCAGTGCTACTGAGTAAGCATAGGTGTTTAGCTCATCTTCATTAAAGCTAGGTAGTCTATTAGCTGTAGCGACATCATTGGAATTGCTTTCATCTGGTGAGCCAGTAACCGTCATTGCCAACTCTCCTGATTTGTCCAGTGTGCCCTGGAAGCAGCTAAACTCTGACTGGGGCATATATAATGCACCTGTTACCTTACCCTGCTGCTTTTGAAATAGGACATATCCTTGGCCAAGCTGATTTGGTTGTGGTGATTGACCATAGAGATAAACCCCATCTTTTGTAGGGAAATTCGCTCTTGGCTTAACTCCTGGCTCTTTTGTAGCTTTTTGATTGTCCACAACCATTGCTGTCGAGGTTGTAGTTACTGCTTTTACATTCTTCGATAAAGTTGCAGAGGAAACAAGTTCTGGCTGCTGTTGAAAGTTCTCTTCTAGATTCTCACTGACGTAAGCCTCACTATCAAAAGAAGCCGTCCGCAGTTGACTTCTCTGGTCTCTAACTTCTCTTAACTGCGACAAAAGAGGAGTTTTGTGACTATTGTCACTTTCATTCGTCGATTCTGGAAAATTGGCAGCCAATGTAGCGGATGTAGGTGCCTTTTGTATTTCGTTACTCAGCACAGGCCTAGTCTGCTCACCCACAATACCAAGGGTGAAAAGTAAGCCAAAAAAGGTGATTGGCAACTGACGTGCAGAAAATAATTTATAAATGTTGTTAAGCACCCGACCACTCCTGTTAGAAAATTAACTGTCTCCTCTGCGCCTTACTTAAACCATAACCAAGTATGTATCGTTCAAGGCTCCGTCAAAGGTTTGATATATATTGCTTGGAATAAAAAAAAGTTCAAAACTCAAGTTTTTGCTGAATTTTGGACGATAAGCTCACACTACCATTGATAAAGCAATTCGCTCTTCACCCATTAGATTCACCCGATCGGGTGATGTAAATGAAAAATTTAACATTGTGATTAATTTAAATATCTGATTTTTTGCATTTTAATTTTTAAAAAAGTATTAACATTTTTGTTTTGAAGTTAACTTTGCTAGGAACATAGAAATCTACAGCAGCCAGTTTCTTGATTCCGAATTAGTTCAGATATTTTTCTCAAGAAATAGACTGATTGTAAAAGCTTGTGCAAGATTACCGTCATTAAATAGAATAAACCCCGCACCAACAGCTAAATTCCATTCAAAACAGCTAAAAATAAGATTTTTAATCTGCTTGAACAAACTTTGGCCATTAGCCCAAAACTCAATTTCTGAGCGGATCGAGTATTTTGGCAATAAATACTGAATTTAAATGACCTAAAGATATTGCACTGCGATCGCTTGAAACTTTCAAAACTTTAATCCTCAAGGCAATATCCGTTCTCAATTAACTTTCTTTATTGACTCTGAACTTGAGCCACGATAAACCTACCATTTAATGACCTTCGTCAAAAATACCTCGTGTGCCAGTTCAAAGAGCGGTAATGTAGTCCGTGGGGATGTGGGGACGCGGAGACGCGAAGACGCGGAGAGAAATTTGAGGGGGAATAGGGAGTGGGGAAGGGAAATTTTTATCTTTAGCTCAAACCAAATAGCTTGGCGATCGCAGGCAATAATTTATTAGCTGCTTCAACTAGTGTGGCAACTGCGGGTAAGCCGGAAAATAGACCTTTTAACATGGTGATTGCTGTTTTTGCAGTCTTTTGCTTAGTGGATTCTTGGGGATTTTTACCTGCTTCTGCTAAAGCTTTTACCTGTTCAAGTGCTTCGGCTTTCTCTTCTTCTGGCAAATGTGAGGACTGTGTAATTGCATCTTGCAACTGCGACAACAATTCTTTAATTCCTGGTTTATCTGCTTCGGGGGAATCAGGCAATTGATTGATGGCAATACTCACATTACCGCTGATGGTTCCCAGATTAGCGATAGAACTACCTCCAGCGATACCGCTAACATTACTGCTGCCTTGAATGTTGATGCCGCTGATGTCTGACACGTTGGTATCTCCTTGGGTATAATATTTTGGCTGCTGGAGTGCAGTCGTTACCATATTTTCTAAATTACGAATGCGATCGCTTTTTTCTATAAGTAGTAATTGTTGACTCTGGGATAAAGCTTTGAGTTGATTATAGTCATCAAAATATTCTGCACTTAGTTGAGATTTATCGCTACCTGCTGCGGTTTTAGCTCTAAGTAAGAATTTATCATTGCCGCGTTTCTCCATTGCCACGATTTCTAACTCGGCTTCGGGATGGTTTTCGGCGAGGTTTTTGAAGGCGATCGCAACAGCACGCGGGTCAACGCCTTGATTGTGGTAAAGGTCGAGGGTGTCAAAAATTGGCTTGATAAAGTCGGCAAAATCCCCGTCTGCAAATACTTCTTTTTTATTATCAGGTTTGCGGAGGGGGTCGGGGTCTTCTTTGGTGGGTAAGCGCATGAAGACATATTCACACCTCACACCATGCAATTTAGTTGTATTTGTAATGCCCCAATCTTCAATGTACGCTCCGGTGAGAGTGGCACCTGTTAAATCAGTTGCGTCTAGTTGGGTTTGCTTTAGCTTCGCTCTCGATAAATCAGCATCTTGCAAATTAGCTTCACTGAGATCGGCGTTTATAAAACTGGCATCAGCTAAGTTTGCACTACACAGATTTACACCTCGTAACGATAGACTATCAAAGTCTTTGTCTTGTCCTTGTCTTGTAATTACTAACTCTTGAACTGGTAATTTTTCCAAATAAGTTGTGCCAACAAGAGCAAGATGAAGCTTTTGGGCCTGGAACCAGCAGGTGTGAGTCAGATTAGCATTTCTAAAATCTGTGCTTTTAAGTGTTGCATAAGTGAAATTAGCTTCTGTTAAATTGGTGTTACGAAAACTGGTACCACCTATGGCAATGACAACCGCTACAGTCTGTTGAATTAAGGTAAACTTCTGATTTTTGACTAAAATTAGCCAACCAATATAATTGGCTAACAATCCCCCAACTAAAGCATAACCTCCAGTCCAAACTACAGCCAAAATCCCAGTCCCAATTCTCGACCCAATTATCAAGCAAACCAAAAAGAAAGTCCCAACTAAAAACCAAGACATAGCCACAGCCTGAAACACAAACCAATCATCAGCCCAAATAACAGCCCCACCTACAGCTCCAATTAAAGCTAAAAACACACCTCCAACTACAAATCCAACACCCATGAAAATTATAAATAAAGCTTCATCCCGGCTTAAAACTAAAGTAGCAGCTCCAGCTATAGCGAAAGCTAAAGCTATAGCCCCGATAGCTGTCTCCATACCTCGGTAATTAGTGTTGATTGCAAAGATTAGCAGTAGCACGTACACAATCACACCGGGCAAAACAGTATATGTTTGAATGCCTTCAACACTCAAATAATATTCTTCTGTCTGACGAATATTGAATGCTGTTATAAATCCTATTAGTCCTGCTAGAAGTAATATGAGAAATAGTAAGCTAACGATCCAATGCTTTTGCAGTCCAGCTTTGGCATAACTGAAGTTTGCGCCTTTCAGGTTGGCGTTGGTGAAGTTTGCCCCTCGAATGTCGGCATAGCTAAAGTTTGCACCCACAAGGTCTTGTCTACCTTTGAAGTTGCGTCCTTGGAGATTTTGACCGGAAAAGTCTAAAGCCATGTTCCAGTTTACACAGGTGAGCAAATTTTACTACATGCTTAAGCCTGTATATTCAAGAATGGTGAGATATATTTGTTCGTTGAGGGTCAAAGGCGCAACGTTGAGGCTAAAAGGCGCAACGTTGAGGCTTAAAGCCGCAATGTCGAGGCTTAAAGACGCAACTTTGAGGATAAAAGGCGCAGTGCCGAGGCTCAAAGGTGCAACGTCGAGGATAAAAGGCGCAGTGCCGAGGCTCAAAGGTGCAACGTCGAGGATAAAATGCTGATTGCTGAGGTTCAGAGGCTCATTGCCAAGGTTCAAAGGCTGATTGTTGAGCTGCCATTAGAGTCAATTTACTCAAATTCCTGATAAATTAAAGACTGCAACTGTGCTGCTTCCTCATCGCTCAAAATACCTGCAAACTGTAATAATGGATAAGAGAATTCGCTGTCTAAGTTAGCAGCCAGAGAGCCGTGTGATGTTGCACCAATAAAGTCTGCAAGAGGATCGCTGCTTTCGGTGGGTGGGTTTGATGTTGGTGATTTAACATTACGTGCAAGTTGTTGAACATACTGCAACACATCTGTAAAATACTGCTCTGGCAGTTGTTCAATTGCGTCAAAGAGAGCTTGTTTAGTTGTCATGGCAATGGTTCGTTGCTTTTTTCTATTTTGCTCCAGTTTAGAGTTCGCTCCAGAAGACTTTTGATTTTGGCATTGTATAACTTACGGCTATATCTGTTGACTCGCTGCTTTTAGCATATAAATAAAGAAATAAATCGATAATAAAGAACGTTAGGTATATATAATGACAATGGAATCTAAGCAAGATAATACTGCTATTCTTCAGGAAGCCGAGAAACGTTTACGGCGACTGTCTCCAGAAAAGCTGCGAGTAGTGAGTGATTTTATGGCTTATCTGGAGGAAAGAGAAGAAAATGAGGCAACGGCAGAACTGTTAAATATTCCTGGTTTTGAGGAAACTTTACGTGAAGCTTTGCAGCAAGCTGAAACTGGCGAAGTAGTGCCATTTGATAGCGTTCGTCGTCATGTATGAACTGCTGTTAACTCGCAAAGCCCAGAAGTTTTATGAGCAAGTAGATGCATCGCTAGCAGAACGTCTAAATCGTTGCTTCGATCAACTGCGAGAGAATCCTTACGAGCATCCCAATATTAAACGGCTTAAGGGTTCCTTTGCAGGACTTTTCCGTTATCGAGTTGGCGACTGGCGGATTGTCTATCAGATAGATGAGGCGCAACTTATAATTACTATTCTGCTGATAGCCCATCGCAGCGATGTATATCAGTAAGTGAGTAGTCTGTAGCAACTTGGATAACGGAATTCGCGGCTATACGAACAAAGTTTCATAATAGAACTGAGAGTCTCATTCTCAGGACTGCTTCATAATGTATCAAACTGACCCGCCACGTTCCCCAAAAGATGTCTTACCTACCATGTACGATCTTCCTAGTGAAGACCCAGAGGAACCAGGTTTGCCCGATCAGTTTCATATACTGCAACCTCGTCTGTTAGACGAAACCTTTTGTCCACCAAATTACCCTAGCGGCTTGTCGTTAGACATCGCTTGGCGTGGAACCAGATTTAGATTAGTTTAAAGGAAATATTTATGAACCGCTCGAAAATAGTTGCGATTATTACAGGTGCGATTTCTATTATCTTAGCGATCGCCTACCTCATCCTCGTCCAACTGCTGGACTACCGAGATATGCAACCCGCCCCCATTAGCCAACTAAATTCTGCACCTGTTATCGCCATATACCAATGGCAGATTGACAAAACTACCCAAATATAAATTACATTTAGCCAACTTATTGAGACGTAATCAATTGCGTCTTTTGTCATTTATGTCAATTGCTAAAATCAATGATTACTATTGATTTCACTAATACATTATTCATAGATAAAGAATAATAGTTATTATTCAGTAATTAAATAGTCGCGTTATATAAGAATTATTTAGAGTAAACATCTCAGATTTATTTAGGTATAGTAATTCCCTTTTGACAAATATAAAGGTAAGCTATTTTTTAACAAAATTAAACAAAGATAAATTTGCAATATCTGCAATAGCGGGATCGACTGGGATCAACGCTATTTGATTCAAAATTGCAAATTTTGGATGAAAATCTAGAGGTAAGTTAATGGCTCAGTTTCTATTGGAGACTGTTTGGCTTGTTCCTTGCTATGCCTTAATAGGTGGACTTTTAGCCGTGCCTTGGTCGCCGGGTTTAATTTCTAAAACTGGGCCAAGACCAGCAGGTTATCTCAACTTGGTAATGACATTTTTGGCATTTGTTCATGCTGCTATAGCATTACAAGCAACTTGGAATCAACCACCCCAAGAAGTATTTATTCCTTGGCTATCTACAGCTGGTTTAAACCTAACCATCACATTAGAAATTTCCTCAGTGAGTGTTGGTGCGATCGCTGTAGTCACTGGCTTGAATTTGCTAGCGCAGATTTATGCCATAGGTTACATGGAAATGGATTGGGGTTGGGGACGCTTCTATTCTTTATTGGGATTATTTGAAGCGGGATTGTGTGCCCTGGCACTATGTAATAACCTGTTCTTCAGCTATGTAATTCTGGAAGTCCTGACTCTGGGAACCTATTTACTAGTGGGGTTATGGTTTAGTCAGCCATTGGTAGTCACGGGTGCAAGAGATGCTTTTCTAACCAAGCGGGTAGGAGACTTATTCTTGCTGATGGGGGTATTGGCATTATGGCCCCTAGCTGGAACTTGGAATTATACAGAATTAGCAGAGTGGGCGACTACTGCTAAGGTCGATCCAACAGTCATAACGCTTGTAGGTTTAGCATTAATTGCCGGGCCGATGGGCAAATGCGCCCAGTTTCCCTTGCACCTGTGGTTAGATGAGGCAATGGAAGGCCCTGTTCCCAGTACAATTTTGCGGAACTCGGTGGTAGTTGCTAGTGGTGCATGGGTGCTGATTAAACTTCAACCTGTGTTAACTCTGTCGCCGATAATTTCCTCAGCGATGGTGGCGATTGGTGCAGTCACAGCGGTGGGTGCTTCTTTAATTGCGATCGCCCAAATCGATCTCAAACGCTGCCAATCTTATTCTGTAAGTGCCTACATGGGTTTAGTGTTCATTGCTGTGGGAATGCAGCAAGATGAAGCCGCGCTGTTGTTGGTACTTTCCAATGCCATAGCCGCAGCTTTGTTAGTGATGAGTACCGGCGGAATTATCTGGAATAGCATCACCCAAGACGTAACTCAATTAGGCGGATTATGGAAGCGTCGTCCAATTTCGGCATTAGCTTTTATTGTGGGAAGTTTGGGATTAATTGGTTTTCCTCCCCTCGGCGGCTTTTGGGCCTTGATGGAACTAGCAGATGGGCTGTGGGAAACTCACCTTTGGTTAGTCGGAGTAATCATAACTGTAAATACTTTAACAGCCGTGAGTTTAACCAGAGAATTTGGTTTACTTTTTGGCGGTAAAGCTAAACAAATGAGCGAGCGATCGCCTGAAGTTCACTGGCCGATGGTTTTACCAATGATGATTTTACTTGGCTTTACTCTGCATCTTCCCCTAGTGTTGCAAAGCTTATCACTGTTACCCAATTGGGTAACCCTTAATAAAGATGTCGCACTACTGTTAATTTGGTCAACTCTTTTTGGTTGTAGCGTCACTGGCGTGATTTATTTAAGCAATATTCCTAAACCGATTCGCCTACCTTGGAAAGGTTTACAAGATTTGCTGGCATACGACTTTTATACGCCGAAACTCTATCGCATGACTATTATTTTCGGCGTTGCCCAACTTTCCAAACTTGTCGATATGATTGACCGCTTCGTAGTCGATGGCATCGTGAATATGGTTGGTTTGTTTTCGCTGTTCAGTGGCGAAAGTCTCAAGTACAGCACTACTGGGCAGACACAGTTTTATGCTTTCACAATTCTCTTAGTAGTAGGTATATTAGGAGGATTTCTGACTTGGCAATACTGGGGAAATCTGTTTTTAAATCTGATGTTTTGAAGCATACAGAATTTAGAAGGCAAAATCCAGAATTCAGAATCAATTAATAAGGAAATGAAACCCGGATATTCATCTGCAAAGCTTCCAAAAATAATACTGAATACTGAATTCTGACTCTTGATTTTTTTGTAATTAAATCTCTACTTTTTCGATCCAATGAGGAGAATCTAATGACTACAAACTATCTGTCCAGAAGAAATTTACTCAAATACAGTGCAGGTGCGATCGCTACAGGAGTCGTCACAGCAGGAGTTGGTTCTAACTTAGTTATAGCTGAAGAAGCTCCAGCCAAAGATGAGATTACCCCCGATAAAGCATTGCAAGAATTATTGGATGGTAACGATCGCTTTGTGAAAAGAAAGCGTAAAAATCCTAACCAAAGCCCTACACGTTTACACGAAATCGCCAAAGGTCAAAAGCCATTTGCTTCTATTCTTGGTTGTGCAGATTCACGAGTTCCTTCCGAGATTGTCTTTGACCAAGGTTTGGGAGATTTATTTGTCTGCCGTATAGCGGGTAATATAGCCACACCACAGCAAATTGGCAGCCTAGAGTTTGGTAGTTTAATATTAGGCTCCAAGTTAATTATGGTAGTAGGTCATGAAAGATGTGGGGCGGTAGAAGCCGCTATCAAAGGTGGTTCAGTACCCGGACAAATTGGCAAATTGATAGAAGCAATTAAACCAAATGTAGAAAGTTATAAAGACCAATCAGGAGATAGATTAGAAAAGGCCTGTAAAGCTAACATTTTGGCACAAATTGAAACACTTAAATCTTCATCCGTGCTATCGGAATTAATCAAAGCTAAAAAACTAAAAATAGTTGGTGGCTATTACGATTTAGATACTGGCAAAATCAGCCTAGTTAGTTAACTTTTGTGTCTTATTTCATTAGTTATCTATTACGCTTTTACGCCAAAAGCATTGCACATTGATCCAAGTAGACTGTTAACCGCTAACAGTCTACGGTCAGAAATCAACTTTTACCAAACTCCAAATTGCCATGTTGAGTGTTTTAATCTTGCTCCCCATTTGCGCGGCAGCTATTATAGCATTACTACCTAAAAAGATTCCGGCAAATGGTATTCGTTTAGGAGCATTATACTTTTCTGGAATCGTCTTACTCTGGAATTTGTTTATTCTGTTGAAATTTGATATTAAAAATCCGGGAATGCAATTTCAAGAATATCTTCCTTGGAATGAAACCCTAGGTTTGAGCTATCAATTAGGAGTTGATGGGCTATCAATTTTGATGGTGGTATTAAATAGCCTACTCACCTGGATTGCTATTTACAGCAGTAGTAAACAAACCGAACGCCCTCGGCTATTCTACTCAATGATTTTATTAGTGAGTGGCGGAGTTGCGGGTGCATTTTTAGCAGAGAATTTGCTACTATTCTTCCTGTTTTACGAACTAGAATTAATTCCTTTCTATTTGCTGATATCCATTTGGGGAGGAGAAAAGCGGGCTTACGCTGGTATCAAGTTTCTGATTTATACCGCTGTTTCGGGGGCTTTAATTCTGGCAACCTTCTTGGGTATGGTGTGGCTAACTGGTTCTACCAGTTTTGCTTGTGATGCAGTCTCTACCCAAACCCTATCAACAGGAATGCAAATCCTCTTACTGGCGGGGATAGTGTTAGGTTTTGGAATTAAAATTCCCCTGGTTCCCTTCCATACTTGGTTACCGGATGCTTATGTTGAAGCTTCAGCACCAATTGCCATTCTTCTGGGTGGCGTGTTAGCTAAGTTGGGAACTTACGGACTATTGCGGTTTGGTATGGGCATGTTTCCCGAAACTTGGACAATTATCGCACCGACCTTGGCAATTTGGGGAGCAGTCAGTGCCATTTATGGGGCAGTAGTTGCGATCGCCCAAAAAGATATCAAGCGCATGGTAGCATACAGTTCCATCGGTCACATGGGCTATGTATTGCTAGCTAGTGCTGCTAGTACTTCCCTAGCACTTGTCGGTGCTGTCGCCCAAATGTTTAGCCACGGACTCATCCTCGCAATTCTTTTCCACTTAGTTGGAGTCGTAGAAGCGAAAGTCGGCACCCGCGAGTTAGATAAACTCAACGGCTTAATGAGTCCCATACGCGGTTTACCTTTGATTAGCGCCTTACTAGTTTTAAGCGGCATGGCTAGCGCTGGTATTCCCGGTTTAACAGGATTCATCGCTGAATTTATCGTCTTCCAAGGTAGTTTCTCTGTCTTTCCCATCTCCACACTGTTGTGTGTAGTAGCGTCTGGCTTAACCGCAGTGTATTTTGTTATCCTCCTCAACCGCACCTGTTTTGGCAAACTCGATAACAACTTAGCCTACTATCCGAAAGTCTTGTGGTCTGAAAAAATACCAGCCTTAATTTTGGCAGCTTTTATCATCTTTTTGGGAATACAACCCACTTGGTTGGTGCGTTGGAGTGAACCGACAACTACAGCAATGGTAGCAGCAATTCTCCCAGCGGAAAAAACCGTAATCTCTCAAGTAGTTAATAGTCAGTAGTCAGTTGTCAGTGGCTATTAGAAAACAACTGATAACTGACAAAGAACAGATGTTTTGAACATTTTCCATGCTTTGAAAATACGTCAACAATTAATTACACCAACTATCGATTAATATGACAGTAACTAAATTACCTCCTTCCAAACATGAATTTGCTGAAGTCATTCATCGCTTGGAAGCTGGCGGTGCAATGTTGCCGGATACTCCAGAAAATTTAATGCAAATCATCGGTTTATATAAAGCTTATGCAGTGCCGATGGACTTTTACTGGCGTGACTTGCTTTATATTGCCGAACATGTATTTTTAGACCCGTTTCCTTTCTTTAAATACTTCTTGCCCAAAGAGTATTTAGAACTGCATAATCATTACGCTGGCGATGATGCCGATTTACGAGTTTGGCGCGGCGAAGCCACTGCCCATCCAGAACTTTTGGCATTTCTTGAGAAAGGTGAAACCTTCAAAATGCCGAAGTTATTACATCATTTGTTCCACGATCGCATTAACATGGAATTTGCCGAAGCTTGTATGCGGGCGATGCTGTGGCATAGAGGTATGGGCGGAAAATTTGACCCTTACTTAGATTCTGAAGAATACAAAGCCAACGCCCATAGGGCAATTACAGCTTACTTCCAAGGCAACCCAGTAATGCAGGGACTTTACAAGCTGTTTCCAGATATGTTTTTAGAACAATGCCGCCAGATGTCTTACTACGCTAATCTGGGCTTATTCTGGGAAGTCATGGCACCTGTATTTTTTGAAATGTCCGATCGCTATGATGAAGGTACAATCGCCAGCATTCCAGAGGCAATGAATTTTATAGTCAATGGGATATTTGCGATCGCAGATCGCCCGATTTACCATCATGTTTATATTCGCGGTCAATGCTACGAAATTGTTCCTAAATCCAAGGGTTTTACGTGGCTGTATGAAGCAGCATTACCCTATGTAGAAGCTGTTTTCTACCGCACTGCTCCTTTTCGCGGGACAAAATCTTATAATGCTCAAGCACGTCAAGTACCAGAAGACCAGAAAGATTTCCACTATGGCATTCTCTATGCTGATGTATTTCCAGTAGGTACGGCTGGCATTCCACCGACATTGTTAATGCAAGACATGTTGCATTTCCTGCCACCTTATCTTGTTGATTACTACAGCAAATATTGCCGTGGTGAAGATGATATGTTGATTCAGCTAGGTATTAGTTTTCAAAGGTCAATGTACTGTGTAACTTCTGCGGTAATTCAAGCTTTACGAACAGCACTTTTACATCCTTTAGACGACCCCAATCCCGAACACCTACAAGCCAATCGGGATTTCTTTGAAAAGCAACTCGATCGCTTTACTCGTTCTGACTACAATATTCGTGATGCTGCACGTCTGCGTAATATTCAAAACCAAGATTATAGATAGATGATTTTTTCAAGCCCCTTAAAAAAGGGGCTTGAATATTATGATATAACCATGTTGAGAAATATTCGAGTCAGTTGAGGACGATAATTCAGAAGTAGGCGTTGCATAGTTGCGGGATGATTTAGCAACTTCTAAAATTCTCCCCCTGCTTCCCCTGCTTCCCCTGCTTCCCCTGCTTCCCCTGCTTCCCCTGCTTACCCCAATTCATCCCACTGTTATGCAACGCCCGGAAGTATATGTTGGGCTTGATTGGGGATCAAGTTGACCATAGGTTGCTTGAATGCTAACTAAAAGATAGGCACTAAAAATTATTTCCCACCAACGTTCAATACTTTCATAATCCTCCTGTTTCATCAATGCGATTGGATATTTTTCTTTGGAAGTCCCCTTGTCTTTCAATTTCTTGGTTAAGTCTTTTTTACGCCCAGAAAACTTGTGATAGCTTGCACTAACTGGTTGGCATCTACTGGCTTAGCGATATGGTATTGAAACCCTGCGGCAAGCGCCTGTTGCTGATTCATTTCCCCAGCGTAGGCAGTGAGAGCGATCGCTAAAATTTGGCTACCTTGTTCTGGTAGCATGGCGCGAATTTGTCGCATTAGCATATAGCCATCGATATCGGGCATCCCGATGTCACTTACTAGCACATGGGGTTTAGTCTGTATCATAACTTCGAGTGCTTCCATCGCCGAAACTGCTCTGGTAACGCTCCCTCCAGCCTGCTCTAAGATGAAGGCTATTAACTCTCTTGTATCCGCATCATCATCGACTACAAGCACTCGTATACCAGCAAGGGGTGAGGCATCAGGTGTGGGAGTTGAAGAATTATCTTCATCTTTTATAGTTTCATCCTGCTTTAACAGCGGCAACTTGACAGTGAAAGTGGCCCCTTGCCCTTCTCCTGGACTTTCGGCTCGAACAGTACCACCATGTAGTTCGACTAAGTGACGGACAATCGCCAGCCCTAACCCCAACCCTCCAAACTTACGGGTGGTTGCACCATCTTCCTGACGGAAATACTCAAACACGTGCGGCAAAAAGTCAGGATGAATGCCTTTACCCGTATCGCTAATTTGAATTTGAGCATAGTTGGGGATTGGGGATTGGGGAACTTGGGGCCCCCTCTGGGGATTAGGGGAAATGGGGATTAGGCATAAGTCTGTAGTTACTCCCCTTGTTTTCTTGTCCCCTTGTCCACCTTGTCCCTCTTGTCCCCCAGTCACCAGTCCCCAGTCACCAGTCACCAGTAACTGTGACAGCCGAATTTCCACCCGTCCGCCTGATGGAGTAAATTTCACGGCGTTACTCAATAAATTCCAAATCACTTGCTGTAGACGAGCAGAATCTCCCAAAACTTGCCCGATATTTGGATCGAGGACTGTCTGAATTTGAATTGATTTGGCTTGAGCCGCCAACTGCACAGTTTCTTTAGCAGCTGCGATTGTCGATGCTAAATTCACAGGAATCATGATGAGGCTGAGTTTACCCCGCAGAATGCGAGAGACATCGAGCAAATCTTCAATCAGTTGCACCTGTAATTTTACATTGCGTTCAATGGTTTTTAGTGCGTAAGCCGTTTTTTCAGCATCTAACCTACCATGACGCAATAGACTTGTCCAACCTAAAATCGGATTAAGGGGCGATCGCAACTCGTGAGACAAAACAGCTAAAAATTCATCTTTGATGCGGTTAGCAGTTTCGGCTTCGGCACGAGCAAGTTGCTCTTGTTCTAGTAGCTGCTGGTGCTGTTGCTCTAGTTGTTTTTGATTTTCGATATCTGTTGCTGTACCAAACCATTTAATTGGCTGACCCTGGGCATTTTTCAACGGTACCGCTTGGTGCAAATGCCAGCGATACGCCCCATCTGCTCGTCGCATCCGCCCTTCGGCTCGATAGTTTGTACCGGCTTGTTGCGCGGCTACCCAATTTTGGCTGAGAGTAGGTAGTTCGTCAGGATGTATAATCGCTTGCCAGCCTGCGGTTTGAGCTTGGGCAAGGGTTAATCCCGTGTATTTTAACCAACGTTGATTGACATCGGTGAGCATTCCATCAGCGTTGGCAGTCCACACCAGTTGCGGGATCGATTCTGCTAAATACCGATAGCGTTCTTCACTTTGCCGCAGGATGGCTTCGGCAGCTTTTTGGGCGGTAACATCTTGAAAAATCAGCACGATCGCATTGATGCTGCTAGATTCATCGTAGAGCGGAGCTGCTGAAATACTAACGAATACCCTTGAACCATCACGCTTACGGCGATAAGTTTCTACACCAGCAAAAATTTCTCCCTTGGCCACAGCTGCTCTTACCTGACGGCATTCTTCTTGTTTTTCTTCTGGAACAATTGGAATCAGTTGACCTAAAACCTCAGTTTCACTCCAACCAAATAACCGCTCTGCTGCCGGATTCCAAAGCTGTACCGTCATGTTAAGTTCGAGCGCAACAATCGGCAGTGGCGAAGCTTTAATCAGTGTGCTTAAGGTTTGTAAGGTTTGCTGGAGTTCTTGTTGGGCTTGTTTGCGAGCAGTGATATCAAATGCAACGCCAATTAATCCAATAATATTGCCTTGGCTATCTCGGTAAGGCGATTTTGTCGAAAGATAGGTGCGCCTACCTGAAACTACCTCCAGGATTTCTTCAAACACCTGTAACTGTCCGGTTTGCATAATCAGGCGATCGTTCTCTACAATCTGTTCGGCTTCAGCTCGGTTGATGTGGAACTCGATATCAGTTTTGCCAACGATTTCTGCTTCTGGTTTACCGATCGCCTGAATTGTTGCCGGATTTGCCATCAGTATTTGTCCCTCTCGGTTTTTGACATAAATCAAAGTGGGTGAAGTTTGATTGATGGCATTGAGAATCGTCGTACTTTGTTGCAGAGCAGCTTCGATATGTTTGCGTTCGGTGATATCTTCGGCAATGCCAGCGATGCGCCGAGTTTGTCCCGGTTCATTCTGAAGGATGTAACCGCGATCGCGCACCCACCGTACCGAACCATCCGGACGCACAACTCGATATTCAATACTCAAATTTCCAACTTGCAGACATTGATTGGCAACTGTTCGCACCCGTTCTCGATCCTCTGGGTGAATGCTTTCAATCCATTGTCCAAAGTTGCGGTACAAACTTTCACAGGATCGTCCCCAAATCTGTTCGTAGGCAGGACTGACATAAAGAACTTGCTGTTGGTCAAAATCCGTAACCCAGAAGACATCTTGAATAGTTTGTGCCATCTGACGGAATCTTTTTTCACTCTCTTGCAATGCTGCTTCAGCTCGTTTGCGATCGGTGATATCGCGCTGAGTGCCCCAAGCTCGCACCAGCATTCCATCTTCAATAATACCGACCAGATTATTCAAAAACATTTTGGGATTACCCTGTCGATCCACTTCATAGGATTCCGCATTCACCAGTCGATAACCAGACCGAATAAAAGCACGCAAATACTCTAGGTTACGAGGGTCTGATTGCACTAGTAAATCTGCCACTCTTGCTCCAATCAAATCACTAGGAGACGACGCACCGTACATTTGCGCCATTACTTGGTTGCATTCTGCTAAGTAGCCATATTGATAGAAGTGTTCGATTTGCTCCTTTTCAGGAGAGTTAATCGGCAAAGGCAATTCGGTTTCAAAGCACCAGATAGCTTCCGAACTGTGGTCAACAAACGCTCGGTAGCGTTCTTCACTGCGTTGTCGGGCTGCTTCGGCTTGTTTGCGATCGTTAATATCAACCGCTGTTCCCACCCACTTAAGAATTTCACCCTGGCTAGTGCTGACAGGAGCAATAGAGGCGAGAAACCAGCGGTATTGACCATCAGCCGCCCTTCGGAAGCGGTATTCCATCTTGTAGCTTTCTTTTTGCTCGATCGCCTGCTGCCAGCGCTTTAGCATTTGTTCGCGATCGTCAGGATGAAGTACCGAGAACCACTCATCTCGTGTTTGCTCAACAGTCAACCCCGTGTAGGTATACCAATACTGATTGCAGAACTCTACCTTACCATCTGGGGTGCTACTCCAAACAAATTGAGGCAAGCCTTCTGCTACCAATCTGTATTGTTCTTCACTCTGTCGCAACGCTTCCTTGAGCTGTTGGCGATCGCTGATTTCTGTCACAAGAATTGACACTCCATTGTTAGTGGGGTAGATGCGGTTCTCAAACCAGCGATTCCATAGCGGATAGAAATATTCAAATTGCACGGGTGTTTGCTCGAATACAGCCCGATGCACTTGGGTGTAAAATTCGCTACCTACGAGTTCGGGAAACAATTCCCAGATACTTTTACCGAGCAGATCTTCTCTCAGTTTTCCGACTATTTCCACTACGCGATCGTTGACATAGGTATAGCGCCACTCGCGATCTAGAATTAAAAACTGCTCCTTTGGTTCGTAAACTGTCTGAATCTGTCCAGTTTCAATATTTAAGAAAATAGTTTTGGTGCCATCTAATTCCGCTACTGCTTGTTTTCCAGCTTGTCGCTGTCGGTTGACCTCCTTTAATTCCTGGACTCTAGAATAGATTTCCGCTGCCATTTGCTCAGTGCAGACTCTCAATGCTTGATTTTCTCGATCCTGTTCGTTGTGCTTTTGCTGAAGTTGGACAAATTCTGTCACATCTTCGATGCGATGAATAATGTAGGCAACTTTGTTATCTGCTTCTATGACAGGCGAATTTACTGAACTCCAGTACCGTTCTTCAAATCCACCGCCTTCTGATTCTGGGCGCGGAATGTCGTATTTCTGCAACGCCATGACATCTGCATTCTGATTTTGCAGCACTGTAAAGAGCGATCGCCTCAGATTTTGCGCCCCAGTCGCCAAGGGAGCGTCAGGATTGTCAGGAAAAATTTCAAAGATACCGCATCCAAGAATTTCCTCTCGTCTGGTATTAGTTGTCCGTAGGTAAGTATTGCTGACTGCCACAATTGTGAACTTTGGTGAGTCTGGTGCCAACACCAAATATGCACCAGGTAATGATTCAAATAGTGATTGAAAATTCACTGTGGAAACAACCTGTTTTGCTTCACCCGTCACAATCTCTACTCCGCTTCTAAAAAATATTTAGTGAGGAGATGTTGGCTGCGTTTGTGTAACTTTAGCTCTGGCGAATTTCCCAAATCTTCTGATACTGTTTTAATTTGCTTGAGTGCTAATGGAGATGGTTGTATATGGCCGTTTTCCCGGCGATCGCTTGTACTGTCAGCAACACCTAATACAGTTGTAAGTTGCTCTTGGCTGAATATTGTCAATTGTCGAAGTTCACAAATCAGTTTGCTTACTCCTAGTTTTCTAAGCACTGCTGTCTGTTTAAGCTTGGTGATTTGATATATAGGAGATCGCATTTGCTAATCGGCTATATAACGGACGTTATGTTAGATTTTCTGTTAAATAGCTGAAGTACCGATCTACCTTTAGGTATGATTTGTGCCTTTCTATAGGAGAAAAATTTCCACATGCATGAGGGACTGGAGGTGGAGGGACAGGAGGCACGAGGGCAGAGGGGCACGGGGGCAGGGTAGGGCTAATTCATTGTAAGGAGAGAAAAAAGTTGTTCCAGATCATGACACAGAAATCTCTGTGCTTTGGTCAATGAGCGATAACCCTTTGCACGGAGCAGATTAATCACAAAAGTCCGAATAATAGACCAGTTAGTAGCAGCATTATAGGCACAAAAAGGTGCAGTGTCTTCACCAAACACAACATCTTTGATCCAATGCAGTCCGTTTTCAATGTCCCGGTGTCCACGAATAGCATGAGCAAAGTTGATAGCAGATGTCTTGAGACTACTGAGGTAGTAACTGAGTG
>LXQD01000351.1 GCA_003326215.1 Nostoc minutum NIES-26
GGGGCAGTAGTAAAAACCTTTGAATGCTCCGTCGTCGGCTTTCAAATTTTATTGGTTGTGGAAATACAGATGAGAGCTTCTCTATCGTCACAGTTTTATGAAATTGCAATAGCACAACCAAGATTTCTAGCATCTTGTATTGTGCAGGTGTCAGTAGATTTTGAGCGCAGTTTTGGTAGAATTTAGGTAACATTATCATTTGATAGGTCTTGTTGAGAATACCTGACCTATCTTTTTTTACCCCAAAACGGTCACACTTCCCTATTTCTTCCGTTTCAGCCCCTTTGTCACCCCTTCAGACCATTGATATAGCCAGAATTAACAAATATGTTGTCAGCACCTTCAAAAATATTATTTTGACTTAGGGATGCTTGAGCAGTTGTTGGTTGAGGAATTCGTACAATTTGCTCCGGATCGCCTGGTAAGCGCTCACCCCAAACGACCTGTCTATTGTTGAAATTACCAAAGTCGTCTGTTGCAGGATAACCACCTCTTCTAATGCTTATCACGGTAGGGGGATATATATCTGTTGTCCAATTTGTAGAATTAGCAGTCAAACCAGCGATTGGCAATGACTGATTTAAATAAGTAACACCATTGACAGTTGAGTCTGGCCCATCTACCAAAGATCCAAAAGTTATAGAATCGACAGTAAACCCTACAGCCATAGCTGGACTTGTCACAACTCCCCAAGTGGCAGCAAAACCTCCACTAGCTACTGCAACTGTATAAACAAAGGTTTTGAGTTGGTTATTAAATATCTTGGTGTTAAGCATAATGAATTTTGCTGACTACAGGTGATGGTTGGATTTTTTGCTGATTATGTAAAGTCTTTACGAGCGAATAGTATCATTAGCCTTTACTTTAATTCAGTATTTTTGCGTAAATTTCATTAAAGCTTCAAATATAAAAAATTACTTAATTTTTAATTCGCTGTTAAATAATGTTTTCTTAACCTAATGACCAGTTATATCAAAGGTCTTAAATTGAACGTCTGAATGAAGCGATGAATAATTCAAGACTCTGTAAAGTTAATAATCAAGTGTAAATTAATTGATATTGAAAGATGAATGAACAAAAGGGCAAAGTTTACCTCGTAGGTGCTGGGCCTGGAGATGTGGCATACCTGACAGTAAAAGCTTACAATCTCTTGGGTCAATCTCAGGTTTTAGTTTACGATGCTTTAGTAGATGACCAATTGTTGCAATGCGTACCGTCTGATTGCTTAAAGCTGGATGTGGGCAAACGCGGTGGTAAACCCAGCACACCACAAACTGAGATTAATAAGTTACTTGTGAAGCACTGCCAGCAGGGTAAACAAGTTGTCAGACTCAAATCAGGCGATCCGTTTATTTTTGGGCGCTGTACTGCTGAAATTGAAGCTTTGAAAGCATCGAGTTGCGAATTTGAAGTAATACCAGGAATTTCTTCAGCCCTTGCAGCACCCTTGCTGGCGGGAATTCCGCTAACAGATCCCGTTCTGAGTCGTTGTTTTGCAGTGTTTACGGCCCACGAACCAGAAGCTTTAGACTGGGAGGCACTGTCACGGTTAGAGACACTAGTAATATTGATGGGTGGACAACATCTACCGGAAATTGTACATCAGCTATTACGGTATGGGCGATCGCGCTTAACACCCATTGCCATCATCCGCTGGGCAGGCACTCCAAATCAAGAAATTTGGGTAGCCCAACTAAGTAATATTTTGGAACAAACTACTGGTTTATCTCTTTCCCCAGTGGTAATTGTCATTGGCGAAGTTGTCGGGCTACGCAATTTCTTACAACCTGAGAAAATATACTTTGAAGATTCGACAACACCCAAAACTTCCAGCCTCTCAACTATGTCAAGCAACTTCCCCCCATCTCCCCACCTCCCCCTCACTGGCAAAACAATCTTAGTAACGCGTTCATCTGGGCAATCGAGTCAATTTAGCGATCGCCTCACCGCATCAGGTGCTAAAGTCATTGAAATGCCTGCCTTAGAAATTGGCCCGCCTACTAGTTGGGAAGCTTTGGATAATGCGATCGCTAATTTATCTGACTTTCACTGGTTAATTCTTACTTCCACTAATGGCGTAGACTACTTTTTTGCAAGATTAAACGCCCAAGGTAAAGATACTCGTGCTTTAGCTAGTGTCAAAATTGCCGTTGTTGGCGAGAAAACAGCCAAAAGTCTCAAACAACAGGGAATACAACCAGATTTTATTCCCCCCGACTTTGTTGCCGATTCTTTAGTCGAAAACTTTCCTGAAGAACTGCTTGGGAAAAAGATTTTATTTCCCAGAGTCGAAAGTGGTGGACGAGAAATTTTAGTCAAAGAATTAACCGTCAAAGGCGCAGAGGTAATCGAAGTTGCCGCATATCAATCTTCCTGTCCTAGTAGTGTCTCGTCACCTACAAAATTAGCTTTGCAAAATCGCACAATAGATGTAATTACCTTTGCTAGTTCTAAAACTGTGCAATTTTTCTATCAACTTACAGGTAGTATATTTGCTAATAACGCCGATGGAAATCAATCTTCTGTAGTAGCAAATCAGTTAGAGGGAATTTGTATTGCCTCTATCGGCCCCCAAACCTCAAAAACTTGTCAGTCTTTATTTGGACGCGTGGATGTGGAAGCTGAAGAATATACTTTAGATGGGTTAACTCAAGCACTCATCCAATGGGCAACCAAATGATTGACAACTGTACAGACAGCGATTAATCACGTCTCTACTAATGACTAAACGCATTATCGGCTTAACTGGAGGCATCGCCACAGGCAAAACTACCGTTACCAATTATTTGGCTAGCACTTACAGTCTGCCGATTTTGGATGCAGATATTTATGCTAGAGATGCAGTAACTCTAGGTTCGCCCATTCTCGAAGCGATCGCTCAACGTTATGGCAAACAAATTTTACTAGCAGATGGCAGCCTCAACCGCCAAAAATTAGGCGAAATTATCTTTCAGCATCCAGATGAACGCAACTGGGTAGAGGGTTTGATTCATCCTTATGTGGGCGATCGCTTCCTTAAAGAAATCGCCCACATAAGGATGAATCAAACACTGGTGTTAGTTATCCCTCTGCTATTTGAAGCTCAGATGACTAATTTAGTTACAGAAATCTGGGTTGTGTCTTGTTCTGAATCACAACAACTACAAAGATTAATACAGCGAAATCATTTAAGTAGAGAACAAGCACAAGCCCGCATCAATAGCCAATTATCTCTTGAACAAAAGGCATCTCTCGCAGATGTTGTGTTAGACAACTCCTCTACCCTAGAAGCACTGCTGAAACAGATCGATGCTGCCCTAGCAATAAGAAGTATAAATTAAAACTAAATTCTCTTTTAAAATTTAGATTAATGATACTCTAAATACATACAGCATTTATAAGCTTAATCAATTAACATATCTTAAAGATTGAGCATTGCAAACCTAGTGCTTTAGTCGGTTTTGCCGATTTAAAACAAGTGGCACGATTGGGTATTAAAAGTAAGATTTTCATGCTTTGTTGTAAACAAAGTTCATGGTTATATTTTACAAATCTTGTCCAATATGTTCGTAATTTTACTGTAGCTGGTATAGTTAAAACCGATGTATAATATTTAATAAATTTCCATTACTAGAGTCATAAAAAATATTTAACTAGATGTTCAATATTGCAGGCATTGGATAGGCGTAACCAATCATCTCGATACTTAATTAGTACAGACTCGCTCAGCATTATTAATGATGCTGATTCCAGCCTGGTAAAAATTAAAAATTAAGAGTTACGAATTAAGTCTTAAGAAAAATTAATTTGAATGCTGGGTATTACTTTTAAAATTGTTTTTGTATTTCAAAAGAACTACCGATAAGTTTTTAATTTTTGATTTGCGATCTACAGGTGAGGCTAAAGACATTTGTGTAATCAGTTGGACAAGAGGTAAAGGTTAAGGAAAAAAGGAAAATACAATCTCTTTGACTCTTTCCTCAGCTGCCTATCTTCAAAGGTAACGCCACTTTTCCCTTCTTCTGCAAGCAGTCTATTGTTTTTATTAGAAAAAGGTAAGGTTAATTACTGTCTGGATTTTATACCAATCTTTTCTAGATTGGTTATTGTCCAAAATTGATATCCGTTTATCCAGAGCTTTTTTTGTAAACATGATATTGGAAAAAACACTTATGTCTTTTATTAAAACAAGTATTAACTTAAGTTCCGGTGTTTTAAGTTTGTTCCCACTGGTAATGCTCTCAGCAAAATCAAAAAAGAATTATAAAACACACGATTACAGCCAACTGATTAAGGGAAGAGACTACGTATTTGAGTCCCTTCATGGAGGAATAGAAGGACACATGACCGGGATAGGAAAAGGTCTAAAACCTCATGATTACATTGTTTTAAAGCATGGTTCCTCAATTTTTAGATATCAAATTGCGGAAATTGATTATTACTCTGAGCCGCCAGATATGTGGATAGCTTTACTAAAACGAGTACTAGTTGAGTGACAGAAGAAAAGGGGGAGAAGAGGGAGACGTGGGGACGCAAAGACGCGAGGACACAGAGAAATTATTTAAGAATTCTCTCCTCTGCCCCTCTGCCCCTCTGCCCCTCTGCCCCTCTGCCCCCTACCTCTTAAGTCATACTTCTCCACCAACCACTACACCGCGAATTCGCAGACTTGGGCCACCGCAACCCACAGGCAAGCCATTTTGTCCACCCTTACCGCAACCACCAGATTCATCCCAGTAAAAGTCATCACCAATTGCTTCAATATCGGCCAGCGTTTGGAAAACATTTCCTGAGAGTGTCACATCTCGCACGGGTTCAGCTATTTTGCCGTTTCTAATCATCCATGCTTCCCCAGCGCTAAAAGTAAACATTTCGCCATTCGTCATGCCACCAAGCCAATTACGGGCATATACTCCTTCTTTAATACCAATGAATAAATCTTCAACTGGTGTTTTACCCCGTTCAATCCAAGTATTGGTCATCCGCACAATTGGGGTAAAGTGATAATTGAGACAGCGGGCGTTGCCTGTAGGCGCTTCCTCTAATTTGCCAGCGGTTTCACGGGAATGTAAACGTCCTACTAGAACCCCATCTTTAATTAGTTGGGTAGTAGTGGCGGGTGTACCTTCGTCGTCATAAAAATAACTACCTCGATGCCCTTCTGGAGCAGCACCATCAAAAATTTGCAGTTCTTCTGGCCCAAATCGCCGTCCAATGGTCATGACTTCTAGTAGATCCGGATTTTCGTATGCCATATCAGCTTCGGAAAGATGACCAAAAGCTTCATGTACAAACAAACCGGTGAGAATTGGGTCAATGACAACGGTGTAAGTATTGCCTTTCACCGATGGCAGTGATAAGGCAGCAACAGCCCTTTGGGCAGAACTCTTGACTTGTTCATCCAAGTTAGTTAGGTCTTCGTAGGATTTACGAGAGCCAGTAGTTTCTCGTCCGGTTTGGATAGTTTCGCCGTTTTTCGCTGTAGCAGCAAAGCGCATTTCCATATCTACCCAAGATTGCTCAATGAGAGTACCTTCTGAGGTAGCGAGGATGACTTTTTGAGTGCTGTCACCGTAGCGCACGGAAGTTGTGGTAATGCGACGGTCAACGCTTTTCAGCAGTTCGGTGTAGCGATCGCACAACTCTTTTTTGTTCTTGAGAGGAATTATGCGGGGATCTGTGCCTGTCAGAGGTAGGTGACATACTGCTTGCACTGGATCGATGGGAGCGAGGATAGTTTCTTCATCACCAACCATTCGTGCAGCGGCGATCGCTTCTTGAATACGTTCTGCAATTGTCGCCAGTTCGTTAAAGCTGCTTAATCCCCAGCCACCTTTATAACAAGCACGAATATGTCCACCAATTGAAATACCTTCGCTGAGGGTTTCTACCTTGTCGCCACGCAACAAGATATCAGTCCCTTCTGCTTCTTCGAGGCGAATCATCAGATAATCCACGCGGGATGAGTAGCGGGCGATGAGGTCAGAAAGTAAATTTTGTGCGTCAGCAATTTTATTCGACATTTTTAGGTAGTAACCATGACGAACTGACTTTATTTTGCAATTATTTTGTCAATGTCGGCTACTCTTTTGAGTGAGGACGCGGGGACAAGGAGAATTTAGACCAGATGCAATATGGTAATTCCTCGACAACGGCAGGCGATCGCTCGATCGGCGGACTTTCTGCTAACCTCAACCCCGCAAGGGGATTAAAAATAGGCTAATTTCACAACCGGATTTTTCCCCTCGAAGTAGAGGGTTTTGGCAAAATTCAAACAAAGCTAAAATTACTAGTAGGGTTTTCTGCGTCTAAAAATCCCGCATGGTAAGCCCAGGTAAGCGTCTTAGAAGCTATCTACCATTGTGATGCCAATGACTGAACAACATGATGCTGACTTGCCATCAGCGGAATCTGAGCAGTCCAGTGAACCAACTGATAGTGTGACAACTAAGTTGGCTAATGGCTCCTGGACAAACCGCATTAGTGGTGTCTGGAACAAGGCAACAGCAAATTTAATACAACTCCTACCCGTAGAGCAAGTTGCACAGACGGTTATTCAGTGGTTTAGTGTCAGCGAAACTGAGGTTGCAGAGATTTTGGAGACGGTTCGAGCAGAACTGCCAACTACAGAAGCCTTGCTGATTGGTAAGCCTCAAGCCGGAAAAAGTTCGATTGTTCGGGGATTGACGGGAGTAACTGCCGAGATTGTCGGCCAGGGATTTCGTCCCCATACGCAACATACTCAGCGCTATGCCTATCCTTCCAATGAACTGCCGTTGCTAATTTTTACAGATACGGTAGGACTGGGAGATGTGAACCAAGACACGTCAGCAATTATTCAGGAGTTAGTTGGTGATTTACAAAAAGAAAGCGATCGCGCTAGAATCCTGATTCTGACTGTTAAAATCAATGATTTTGCCACTGATACCCTGCGACAAATTGCTCAGCAGTTGCGTCAGAAATATCCAGAGATTCCTTGTCTGCTAGCGATTACCTGCCTGCATGAAGTTTATCCTCCCGATATAGCCGATCATCCTGCATATCCACCAGACTATGAGGAAGTCAATCGAGCATCGGCTGCCATTGTAGAAGCCTTTGCACAACTGTGCGATCGCTGGGTTCTCATCGACTTTACTCTCGAAGAAGACAGTTACACTCCGGTGTTTTATGGCTTAGAAACTCTCAGTGATAATCTCGCAGATTTACTTCCAGAAGCAGAAGCCCAAGCGATTTATCAGCTATTGGAACGGGAAGAAGTTGGTAAGCAAATTGGCAATCTCTACCGAGATGCTGGTCGGCGTTACATTTTGCCATTTGCGATTATGTCCGCTACCCTCGCAGCCGTGCCACTGCCATTTGCCACAATGCCTGTACTGACTGCTTTGCAAGTCTCGATGGTGGGTTTATTAGGTAAGTTATATGGGCAGACGTTGACCCCATCGCAAGCAGGGGGTGTTGTAAGTGCGATCGCAGGTGGTTTTTTGGCACAGGCAGTTGCACGAGAGTTAATTAAGTTTCTCCCAGGATTCGGCAGTGTAATTGCAGCTTCTTGGGCAGCTGCCTACACCTGGGCATTGGGTGAAGGGGCTTGTGTTTACTTTGGTGATTTGATGGGAGGAAAAAAACCCGATCCCCAAAAAATTCAGTCTGTAATGCAAGAGGCGTTTCGGACGGCAAAAGAACGGTTTAAGGGAATTAAGCGTTGATTTTTTTGGGCACAACCATGATTCGCTCGATCGCACTTTTTACCACTTGCCCTCCTTTCTACAATTTCTCCTTTGCTGGCGGGACAATACCAAACTTATTTAAACCTGCATCAATGTCTCTCAGTAGCTTAAAATCCTCCTCTGGCAAAGGAAAACTGTTACTACTAAATAAACCCGCATTCACCGCAGGCTGCTTTTCCAGAAAGGAGAATGCTTGGCGAAACTGTTGTGGCGCTGCTTTGATTGGTGAGTCAAAATGGCAGGGAATAATCCACTGGAAGTCCCAACTCGTTACTTTATTTGCCCAGTTGATAGTTTCCCTTGGTGCGCGATTGAGAATAAGTGTTTGTAAAATGGGTGCTACAAATAAACGTCCGTTCCCGCGTAGGGCATCAAACGATCGCTTCCAGTCTGGATGCCATTTAAAGGGGAACAACCCAAAATAAGCTTTTTTCGAGCGTTCTGGTGCTTTCAAGGCATCACGAAATACTCGATCCCAGGCAATTACATCGAGTACGCTTGGTCGAAAGTACAAAGCAAACAATGAAACGCGCTGCCATCCCTTACGGCGATTTACCTGATTATCGGCGACGATATCAGAGGCTTTATCTTTGGCATGGAACAGCAAGGGGTATGGATCTAATTGAACGATCGCTGGCGGATCTTCTGGTATGGAAATTACGGAATCTGTGACTAAAAGAGTATGCGATCGCTTGTGCAAGAATGCAACTTCCGCAAACCGACCAGGGCCAAGTTCTATCGGGCCGAGAATTGCGTAGTCAAACTCATCGGCAAAGGGGACTTTGCTACTGTCTTCTGGGAGTAGCTGGGTACGTTTGGAGGGTAAGCCCAGCCAGCTAAGTGGTAGGTTCAGTGGAAAACTCCATTGTTTGGGAGCCACAAATACCTGTGCATTGGGAAAGAATCGGGCGAAGGGGCCAACAAAGACCTTGTGTTCTAGTCCGGAGATAGTTGGTAGGATGATGTACTTAACATCGCCGTGTTCTGCTACCAACTCATTCACTAGGCGGATACACTCTGGGGTTGGTGCTACAGGAGTATAAACAAGAAGTCCGCCGCCCTCTAGCTTAACCACAGTCATGCGGATGGGTACGACAACGTAAAAGATGCCTTGCAACTGGTCAAAAGTCCAGATGGTGTCCTTAACTACTTCTTTGCGAATTGTCCGCCGCTTGCCATATGGATAGAGTGGCACAACGGGCCACAACTTCCATGAAAAGTCACTTGGATGAATCTGTTCTGCGTTTTCCACACGTTCATCATGAGCCACTCCGCCACACCCTCCCAATTCCCGATGCTCAGACTATTTTTATTTGAACTCCAAAAGTCGGAGTTTAGCAAATTGTTGAGCCAATAAAATAACTCTTGTTAAAACTTAGGACTTACGCACTCAGGTTGTCTGTTGAGAATGGGTGTAAGGGTGTAAGGGTTTTGAACACTGACCACCATACAACCCCTGCATAGATAGCACTTCCCCTAAACCCTTGATTTTTCGTATCACTGCGTGAGTCCTATAATTTTGAATTTTGAATTTTGAATTTTGAATTGGAACGAAGCGACTTGACTCATCTTTCTCAAATAGATAAGGTAAACGTTATGAACTCGAAGCTTGCACCTCGGAACACGAATTGTCGAGTCAAAAGGGCGATTGTTTGACTTTTTATCCTCGAAATTGCACCTTTGATCCTCATCATTGAGCTTCTGAACTCGAAATTTACACCTTGAAACACGAATTGTCGAGTCAAAAGGGCGAAGGCTTGACTTCAAAGCCTCATGATTTGACTTCTGAACTCGAAGCTTGCACCTTGGAACACAAATTGTCGAGCAAAAAAGGCGAACGTTCCACCTCTAAACCTCACCAATAGCTTATTTTTACTCATTTAAACGGTCTGCGATCGCATTCACCAATCTCTCAAATTCTGATTCGCTGTGAATATCTTCAGTCTGAGTATTCATGTCTCTGAGCAGGTCGGTAAGTTTGGCGATCGTGTTGCGTATCTCTCTGTATTGGTCAATATCTTCTCGAATTCCCTGCAAATTATCTGCGGAAACCTCTTTTATCGCTTTATCCAATTCTTTAATTTGCTCTTCCCAATACTTAACATATTTAATTCTTTCAATTGCTTTAAAAATATTGGCATCTGCTAAAATAATCGGAAATATTCGTTTATAAAACTCTTTATCTTTAGCAATTTCAACCAGTTCATACATACAATTTTCGGACTTCAAATACTGGTCGCTAATTACTAAAATTACGCATGTACCACGGCTCAAACGTTGCATGAATTCTTTAAATCTTTCTTTATAGCCAATGGCATTGGTATCACGAATAATTTTGATGCCCTTGGCTTGAAATGCTTGCTCTATCTTTGCTACAAGTGGTTTGCTTTGTTCATCCCGCCAAGTGTAGGAGATAAACACTTCCTTTTGATTGCTATCTCTTAGTCGATGTTTTAATGATTCATCTCTTTCTTGCTCTAGTTGGCTTTGCAACTGTGCAATTTCGAGGTTGATTTGCCCATCTGTGCCGACGGATAGGGGTTTGACATCATCAATTAACCTGGGGACATCTACGATTTGATAGCTATTTTCGCACTCAATTTGATAACGGCCGGCGTTTAAGCGCTTGTAGAGTGTATCTAGAAAATAGACATGAGGTGTTTGACTATCTTTGCAAGTTTCGCAGTTACAGGGAACTAAAGTTTGATATTGCAAACGTTCGTAAGATTTGTGGATTTTGCCGAGTTCATGGGTAACAACTGCCATCAATTCTTTTTTACGATTTCCTGTGACACGAACTTTAATTTCCCGTTGATTGTAGTTTTCAATGACTTCGGCACGAGTTTGGTCTTTGTTGAGAACAACACCACTTTTCCAAACGAGTTTTTGCTGTTCAATCCAAGGGTGTGTCTCGACAATAAAGCGGGTGAGGATGCCTTTGGGCATGAATGTATAGGTGTAGCGCAGGATGAGGTTGTTGGTTTCATCCCAGGTATAGTCAGCTTTTTCAATGGAAAGCAATTGCGGCGCAATATAAGTGCCTGGATGATTGGGAATTTCGTAGCAAAGCTTAAAACGCATCATTAGTTGCAGTAGTTCGTCTCGCATCTCGGCATATTCGCCATCTTGCCAAATATCTTTCAAGTCATCCTTGGTAAAACAACCCAACTTTTTTTTAACATTGTCATTGTCTAAAACTTTGTAGACGGCAGTAGTTCCCCATTCCGGTTTAAGGATGATGTAATGTTTCAGTGTGGAATCATCTTGAAAGTGGAGGCAAACGCCGAGGTCGTGTAGATAGCTGCTCAAGCGGAGCATGTCTTTACGGTCTGTTAATTTATTGACTCGGCAAAGGTTACAGTATTCTTCAAAGCTGATGTAATTGCGTGAATAGTTTTCTAAAGCTGCTCTGACTCTTACCCAGAGTTTTGGTAGAGGTATACCAACGTGGTCAAGCCTGCTGATATATTGCTGAACAGCGTCTTTAATCTCTGTTAAACCGCGATTTGTATCCAAGTTGGTTGCTAGAATGTCTTTTAAATTGGTAAATTCTCCTCGCAACTCGCGCTCATTGACTTCGCATTGACGGTCTTGTTTTTCATTTTTGATTATAAGAACTGGACTCTTGTCGCTTAAGAGTTCGACAACCTTTAGCCACCAGTAAAAATCAGTGTTTTCTTTGCGAGTATCGGCAACTAAAGCATAGAGAGAGCGCTTGCTGAGGAAAAACTGATGGGTTTGATGGTAGATTTCCTGACCGCCAAAGTCCCAGATATTCACGCGAAAGTCTTTACCATTGGGCAGTGTGAAGTGCCACTGGATTACATCAATGCCTTCAGTTGATTTTTCTTTTAATTGGAGTTCGTAGGTTTCGTCTGCAATTTTCTTTGCTAAAGAGGTTTTACCTGCTTCTCCTTCGCCAACAATCAAGAATTTTGCTTCGTAGAAGGGTTCGGTTTCAGCTGGATCTTGCACTCGAAAATAGAAATCGAGAATTTCATTCACATCGCCTGGATCTTTGGATAAATCTTTTGGCCCCAAAATCTCAGGTGGAATCGGGACTGGATTACCACGAAGATCCAGCTTTTTCAGGTTTGGCAGTTGGACAAATTCCGCTGGCAGACTGCTCAGTTGATTTCTGCGGAGGTCGAGGGTTTGCAGGCTAGTGAGTTGGACAATTTCCGCTGGCAGACTGCTCAGTTGATTAAAACTGAGGTCGAGGATTTGCAGGCTGGTGAGTTGGACAATTTCCGGCAGCAAACTGCTCAGTTGATTCCAGGTGAGATTGAGGGTTTGCAGGTTGGTGAGTTGGACAATTTCCCGTGGCAGACTCCTCAGTTTATTCATACTGAGTTCAAGCGTTTGTAAGTTGGTGAGTTGTCCTATTTCCGGCGGCAAACTGCTCAGTTGATTAATACTGAGGTAGAGTGATTGCAGGTTGGTGAGTTGTAGGATTTCTATTGGCAAACTGCTCAGTTGATTAATGCCAAGGAGGAGGAATTCCAGTTTGGTGAGTTGGACTATTTCCGCTGGCAGACTACTCAGTTGATTCCAAGTGAGGTTGAGCGATCGCAGGTTGGTGAGTTGGACTATTTCCGCTGGCAGACTGCTCAGTTGATTTCTGCTGAGTTCAAGCGTTTGCAGGTTGGTGAGTTGAACTATTTCCGGCGGCAAACTGCTCAGTTGATTGTTGTAGAGGTAGAGCATTTGCAGGTTGGTGAGTTGTCCTATTTCCGGCGGCAGAGATTCTAACTTTTTGTCAGAAAGGTCTAATGTTGTCACCTTGTCTGTGGCAGCTTTTTGAATAATTTGCAGCAGTTCTTCGTTAGTCATTTTGGGTTTTACAGAGGCGATGCCTGACGACGAGTTGCTGCTTGGACGCGCAGCAGAAAAATTAAGTTAATTAATAATGTAGCTTGTATCAAGGATTGCATTAGGGCGATCGCCCACTTCCTACATCGGGATATTGAGCGATCGCTATACCTGCGTTCGGTATATTGTGTTGTAAGCGTTGTGTTTTTGCGGAATGATTCAGCAACAGAAAAATCTTTCTCCCTGTTTTCCTGCTTTTCCCAGCGCTGAGACACTCTATCATTGAAACTAAAATCTCAGAGAATGCGATCGCCTGTAGTCATTCACGATGCGATGCCAAAAACTTTACGAACATACTATGGTAGTTGTGAAAATATAAAAAGTATCTAGTCGTTATCTTCAACTTGATATGAATGCAGCAGATTTATTCCCAACTTTGCAAAAGCTATCTCGTGCAGATAAACTCAAGGTCATGGAGTTTTTAGTTCAAGAACTAGCGACTGAGGAAGAAGCATTATCGCTAAAGCCAGGAGTCACTAATCATATCTGGTCTCCCTATAATTCTTATGAAGCTGTTCAGAAATTAGCTGCACTGTTAGAAGAAGACAGACAAGTAAACGATGGTTAATTCACAAAGATTCCCCTTCATTGAAAGTCGTGATGTGTTCGGGGATATCGATGCAGTACTAAGTAATCGGACAGAATTAATTACACAATGTCATTGCGAGTGCAACGAAGTGAAACGAAGCAATCGCAAGGGTTTGGGATTGCTTCACTTTGTTCGCAATGACAGTAAATATTTTTGTCCGGCTACTTATTATTACCCTTAAACCTCACCATTCAAGTTCTGAACTTGAAGATTGAACATTGGAAGGTAAATTGTCGAGTTCAAAGGGCGAGAGTTTGACCTTTAATCCTCGAAGTTGCACCTTTTAACCTCGAAATTGCGGCTTTAACCCTCAACCTTGCGGCTTTATTCCTCGAAGTTGCACCTTTGCCCCTCAAAGTTGCGGCTTTAACCCTCATTATTCGAGTTCTGACCTTGAAACTTGCACCTTAAAACTCAAATTGTCGAGTTAAAAGAGCGTAGGTGCAGCCCGCCGCAAGCATCGCTTTATCTTTTTTCAGAATAGGTCAATAGCGATCGCCAAATCATCAGCTTTAAAAAAGGCAGAGTCCATTATTCCTTCTGCCTACTGCCCTCTGCCATCTGCCTTTCCTCATAAATATTCTCTGTTTGGGCTTTTATTGCGAGAAAATTCACTTATATACTCTTATACAGCTATTTCATAAAATTAAACTAAGAACTATGTCTAATCCAGTTAAAGTATTTTTTTCCTACTCCCAAAAAGACGAAGCCTTACGTGACGAATTGGCGACTCATCTCAGCATCATGAAACGTCAGGGAATTATCGAGACTTGGCATGACCGCGAAATCAGCGCTGGGAGTGAATGGGCAAATGAAATTGATGACAATCTTAACTTTGCAGATATCATTCTGCTGCTGGTGAGTGCTAACTTTTTGGCTTCAGATTACTGCTACGACAAAGAAATGAAACGGGCTATGGAGCGACATGAAACGCGGGAAGCTCGTGTAATTCCCATTATTCTCAAGCCGGCAGACTGGAGTAGCGCACCTTTTGGCAAACTGCAAGGACTCCCCAAAAATATCAAACCTGTCACAACTTGGCAAGACAAAGATGAGGCTTTTTTAGATATTGTTCGAGGAATTCGCAGAGTAGTTGAAGAAATAACGAAATCAAAAACCTCTCCTGCTTCTGAAACTACTACACCTGCTACTTCTGCTTCTACAACGAGTGGTGGATTAACCGCTAGCCAACGTCGCAGATTAGAGCAAGAACGAGATTCACTGCAAGCACAATATGACCTGGCTAGCACAAAATTAGGTCGGCTGCGCCAAGCTTACTCCATTGAAACAGATACAGCTACAAAGTTTAAGTTAGAGAAACAAATTCAGGAAACCGAAACAGAATTGAATCGGTTGGATCGGCAACTTGAGGAAATCGAGCAAAAGTTTTGATAGTTTTCTTCTAAAAGCTTCATCATTGAGCTTTTGCGATTGCTTCATTTCACTTCGTTCCATTCGCAATGACATAGCGTGAATTATTTTAGTCGTTCTACTTATCGCTGTTTGAGTAACGAATCAAAATATCAATATCAAGAATGTGGTTTTAACTACGCTATCCCGTTTAATTAGTAAGATAAACTTGCCATATACATGTAATTGAATTACTGACTTCCCTTTAGTAGCAAAAAAGAGAGCAACAATGAGCAGAGAAGTAGCCAAAGTAATCTTATGGGAAGAAAACCAAAAAGATTTTCTCAAAAAGTTCTACGACCTCCAATTCACTCCCAGAGTAGGAGAGGAAGTTTATCTCAAAAAAGAGAAATGGAAAGTAACTAGAGTTGAACATGATGTAGAAGTTAGTGAGATTAATATCTACATGGAATTAATCAAGAAAGTCAAGCAGGAGAAATCATCTAATTCCTAAATAAAATTAAATACACTTAAATAAGTAGCCGTCATGAACTACATACACCAGGACAGATGAAAAAACTTTCTTTCCTTCTGCCATCTGCCATCTGCCCTCTGCCTTTTTCAAGTCAGGTAGACATAATTAAATGTGAGATGTCATTGCGATCGCGTAGCGTCTCGTAGAGAGGAGAAACGATGTAGGCAGAGCCTTCTCGCAGAGTAGCAATCGCAGTCATTGCGATTGCTTCGTTCCTCGCAATGACAGAAGATATTATATTTATTTGCGCCGATCTATTTATCACAAAAGGGAGGCTAATAACCTCCCTCAATTCTTAAAATAGTATTGTTTTCAGATTTTCACTATGCTGCAATTGTCTCTCTCTGTTGAGAACTTTGCTGCAATATTTGGATAATCTTCTCAGCAGGAACAGCAGGACTGAAGTAAAATCCCTGACCTTCATCGCATCCCCGCATTTCTAAGTATTCAAGCTGTTCTTGGGTTTCCACACCTTCTGCTGTGATGTTTAATCGGAGGCTCTTGGCCAAGGCAATGATGGCATCAGTCACGGCTGCGCTATCGGGATTAGACATGACATCATGCACAAATGACCGATCGATTTTGAGCATGTTAAAGGGAAAGCGCTTTAGGTAGTTTAGGGAAGAATAACCAGTGCCGAAGTCATCCAGAGCCAGCCAGATGCCCAATTCTCGTAATTGTTTTAAGGTTTTAACAGATCGCTCAACATCAACCATCAATAAGCTTTCAGTCACTTCCAGTTCTAGGTAAGATGCTTCGAGGCCAGTTTCTTGAAGAATCTGGCTAACGACCTGCAATAGATTCGGTTGTTCAAACTGTCGCGCAGACAGATTCACCGATATCCGAATTGCGGAAAGTCCAGCCAACTGCCAAGCACGGTTTTGGGCACAGGCAGTTCGCAAGACCCATTCACCAATTGGTACGATCAAACCATTAGCTTCTGCAATCGGAATAAACTGTGCTGGAGAAACCAAACCCATAGTAGGATGCTGCCAGCGAATCAGCGCTTCAACTGCGGTCACTTGTCTAGTGTGCAAATCAATTAAGGGTTGGTAATAAACTACTATCTCATTGCGCTCAAGCGCCCCATATAATTCATTTTCTAAAGTCAATCGCTCCTGCAACTGAGCATTCATTTCCGGTGAATAGAATTGGTATTGGCTACGATGCTGCTTTGTTTGGCACAGTGCTATGTTAGCCTGTTGCAAGAGTCGATCTACACCATTACTCTGATTGAGTTCATTAATGGTGATACCGATGCTGACTGTGATGCGTATTGAGTTACCTTCTATAGAAAAAGGTTTTGCCAGCGTATTCAGTAGCAACTGGGATAGCTTGATGACGCTCTCAAAAGAAGGAATTTCCGTCCGAGCGATCGCAAATTCATTTCTACTCAAACTGGTAAGAACATCTGTTTGCCCCACACAAGTTGTTAAACGCTGGGCAACTGCTCTTAACAACAAATTTAATGTCTTATGCTCTAATGCATGACTCAGATCTGTGAAATCATCAATACTCAGCAAAAAGATGGCTATCAGCCGTTGCTTGTTCTGCGGCTGAGATAAAGTTTGCTGCAAGCGATCGCGAAATAAATCGCGATTGGGTAAGCCAGTCAGGTCATCGTAATTGCTGATGTGGTGAATTAACTCATCTAATTTGTGAAGAGTTTGTGAGGTATCCGCCATTAAGGTACCTGCTTCATCAGCAAAGTCTGTAGGCAGTTCGGGTAATGTTTTGGTGTTGAGATAGTCTTGCAAGGTAGCAGATGTCAAAATCACTGGGGCGAGGAGGTGGCGTATCGCATAGAGGGTAGCTGCTGTACCCGCTAAAGTAGCCAACAGAGCAATGACCAAAACTCGCACCGCCATCTCCAAAGAATAGGAGTTTGAAATCAGAAAACTCAAGAGTAAGGTCAGAAGTGGTACGTGAGTGCCCACAAACGCCACAAACATGATTTTGGCGGGGTAACTTTTCTTGAGCAATCGGAAATGATCTAGGAATGAGTAGAGATAAAGTTGGTGATTGTGTTTCATACATCCTGATGTAGAGTCAGCAAATTACCTGCCAAGATACTTGGCAAAAGAGCAGTATCTTTGATTCACAATCGAGTGGAATCAACTTTCATGGAAAACAATTAAATATTGGTTATATATTATGCTTCCCAATATTCCTTTTTACTTAATATCTCTATGGACATAGTTTCTTGTCAAGGTAGTAAAATCGCAGTTTTCACAATCAAAATGCTTTTCGTAGAATTAGTAATTTATGTATAAAGTTTTTGTAAATAAAATTTTGTCGCCAAGAAACTGGAGTGAATTCAAGCGATCGCTTCTAGCAGGGTTTGCGATCGTCAGGGTTAACCGGACACAATACAACACCAATTTGAAAAATAATTGCGACAGATAAATTCACAGAACCTAGACTTAGAAGGTGATTCCCAATCCAAACTGGCACAAATAATAGTATAAAATATTACTAAAATTTGAAAAATATATCACTTGTAAGATATTCTTAACTGCACCTGAATCTACAGAAAGCGAGCAGTAATTTTAGAGTCTAATGCTAAAAAGGATGCACGAGTCTATGTCCTCTCTCTCTCAAACTGTGCAAAGTCGTGATGTCCGTCAGTTGGATATTAACCCAAATCACTGGTATGTGGTAGCACGCAGTACTGAGGTAACAAATAAACCTATAAATGTGATAATTTGGAAACAAGCGATCGCGCTTTACCGCGACAGCCAGGGACAAATTCACGCCCTAGAAGATCGCTGTCCCCACCGCCAAGTTAAACTCAGTCACGGACAAGTGGTTGGCAATGAATTGGAATGTGCTTATCACGGTTGGCGCTTCAATTCGGCGGGTGAATGTGCAGCAGTTCCCTACCTAACAGCAAATCAGAAATTACCAAATTGTAAGATTCGCCGTTACCCAGTCAAAGAACAAGACGGTTTTATCTGGTTATTTCCTGGAGATGTAGAACCATCTGTAGAACCTCTAGGTTTACCAGAATGGGAACATTTGAATTATATTGCCACAGTTTCAGTTATTAATTCTCAAGCTCATTATTCTTATTTGATTGAAAATCTGATGGATATGTATCACGGGCATTTGCATCAGGATTTACAAGCTTGGGCAGAAGCAGCACTGCAAGATATTGACGAAGATGATAACCGTGTAGATGCTCATTATACAGCACAGAGCTATTATAAAATAGATAAAATTTGGTCTATATCTCAGTTATTTTTGCCAGCTTTACGGCGGTTACATCCCGAACCATTGGATGTGAGTTATATTTATCCACATTGGGTTTCTACATTAGGTAAAGATTTTAAGATTTACTGTTTATTATGTCCGGTAAATGAGACACAGACAAAAGCTTATTTAATTCATTTCACCTCATTGAATGCCTTTTGGCGGTTGCACAAATTGCCTGTGTGGTTTCGGCGGTTTATCAAAGATAGTTTGTTTGGTGCAGCGCAAAAATTACTCGATGGTTTGGTTGTTCAAGATGTGCAGATGATTGAGGAAGAACAGCAGGCATATTTGCAGAATTCCCAAAGGCGGAATTATGAGTTGAATCGAGCATTGGTGAGCGTGCAAAGATTGATGAGGAGTCAAGTTGAAAGATTGGGGTGAAGCTGCTCCAAGTTAATTAAAAATGCTTGTAACAGAGGTTTTTACATCCACACTGGAGCGTTTAGCTAATGGTGAGGCTCGATTGTCTGTCTAGCGTTCTCAATTTTATGAACGGTTTGCAGCTAAAAATAATAGCGCAGATTGTTAATAATAGAGTATTCATTCGTTAGCTGCTGCGATGTCTGGCGACCAAACGCGAAGCGTCTACGCAATCCAACAAGACTTGACTTTAGTGCGTGATAAATTATACCATTATCAGCAGATTCAAACACTGGGTTACAGTCTAAAGCTAGATAATTTGCGAACAAAAACACTCTTCTGTCAAGAACAGGGCAAAATAAAGACAAGTAAGAGCGATCGCAAGCACCACCCTGCCAATGAGCTACTGCCTTAATCCCCGTTGTCCAAAACCTGAAAATCCCAATGATGTCAGGTTTTGCCTGAGTTGTGGTTCCAAGTTACTCCTCAAAGAACGTTACCGTGCCATCAAACCAATAGGGCAAGGTGGTTTTGGCAGAACCTTTTTAGCTGTGGATGAGGATAAACCCTCAAAGCCACGCTGTGTGATTAAGCAATTTTATCCCCAAGCTCAAGGCACTAACACTGTGCAAAAGGCAGTGGAGTTATTTAACCAAGAAGCAGTGCAGTTAGATGAATTGGGCAAACATCCTCAAATTCCCGAACTGCTGGCATACTTTACTCAAGACGATCGGCAATATCTTGTCCAAGAATTTATTGATGGGGAAAACTTAGCTCAGGCATTGGCACACAATGGCGCTTTCAGTGAAACGCAGATATGGCAGTTGCTAAATGATTTATTATCAGTATTGCAATTTTGTCATGCCAGACAAATCATTCACCGAGATATTAAGCCAGAAAATATTATTTTACGTGAAAGCGATCGCAAACTAGTTTTAGTAGATTTCGGTGCTTCTAAATCTGCTACCAGTACAGCTTTAAATCGAACTGGTACTAGTATTGGTAGTCCCGAATATGTTGCCCCCGAGCAAATTAGAGGTAGGGCTATTTTTGCCAGCGATATCTACAGTTTAGGCGTTACTTGTATTAATTTATTAACCCAGCGATCGCCTTTTGACTCATACGATATTAACAACGATACTTGGATTTGGCAGCAATACTTACAAACTCCCATTAGCAATCAATTGAGTCGCATTCTCAACAAGATGCTAGAGAGTATTCCAATGCGGCGTTATCAAACAGTAGATGAAATTCTCAAAGACTTAAATCAACATTCACAAGTAGCTGCTACACTAGCAATAGCTGCAAAACCTATTACTCAATCATCACCAACTTCTCCACCTACAGTTGTCGCCAAATCTCCTAGCCAAATTGATTTAGAACTAGAGGAATTGAAAACTCAATTTCTTGGTGGTGCTAAACCTCAATCTAATAAAAATCAGCCGCAAAATCCCCAACCCCAGCCTGCTAGTAAAAGCCAAATAGATGCAGAATTAGAAGAATTAAAAACTAAATATCTTGGTAATAACAACTCATGAAATAAGTTGTTAGTAGGAGGCAGTACGGTGGGCGGGTTCCCCAGCATAAAGTAACTGCCGTTCAGGAGTCAGGAGTGAAGAATTACAGCAGAATTCAGAATTCAGGAGTCAGAATTCAGAAGTAAAACAGGCTTTATGCCTGGCTTTGAGACTTAGCTTGCGTACTTCACTAACTTGAAATTTGCTGTATCTCCCTTGTCCCTCCATTCTCCCCTGCTTCTTCTGCGGTTCATAAAAAAATGACTCTGAAAACTCAGAGTCACTTTCAAATTTCCAGTTTAAAGTGTTTTAAACTTTCACAATATGCTCATTTAGAGGCGTGAAAGTTTATTTTTTCTCAGCTTCAGCAATGGGCACCCATTCAGTGTGGAAGCTTCCGGGCTTATCAAGACGCAAGTAGGTATGTGCGCCGAAGTAGTCGCGTTGTGCTTGAGTCAAGTTTTGGGGCAAGCGATCGCGGCGATAGCTGTCAAAATAATCCAAAGATGCGCTAAATGCAGGCACTGGAATTCCCAGTTTTGCTGCTGTTGCTATCACTTCTCGCCAAGCTGTCTGTCTGTCAAGAATTGTTTGCTTAAATTCGGGAGCTAATAACAGGTTAGGTAATGCTGGATTTTCGCTAAAAGCCTTCTTAATCTTATTCAAGAAGCCAGCGCGAATAATACAGCCACCTTTCCAAATCCGCGCCATTTCGCCCAGATTCAAATTCCAGTTATATGTTTTTGAAGCTGTAGATAACAGCGCCATCCCTTGAGCATAAGAACAGATTTTTGAGCAATAGAGGGCATCCCGCACCTTATTGACAAAATCTTTAACCTGCCCGTCATACTTACCACTGGGGCCTGTCAAAATCTTAGATGCTGCTACCCGCTCGTCTTTGATAGAAGATATAATCCGAGCATTCACCGCTGCTGTGATAGTGGGAATAGAAACTCCCAACTCCAATGCAGTCTGCACAGTCCAGCGTCCGGTTCCCTTTTGACCTGCTGCGTCAACAATCAAATCGACTAGGGGTAGATTTGTATCTGGGTCAATGTAAGGGAAAATATTGGATGTAATCTCAATCAAAAATGAATTAAGTTCGTCGGTGGTGTTCCACTCAGTAAACACTTCATGTAGCTGATTGTGGTCTAGTCCAGCAGCACTTTTTAGCAAGTCGTAGGCTTCAGCAATCAGCTGCATGTCACCGTACTCAATGCCATTGTGTACCATTTTGACGTAGTGACCAGAACCACCAGGGCCAATATAAGTTACACAAGGGCCGTCATCGACTTGGGCAGCAATTTTGTTGAAAATTGGCGACAAATACTCATAGGAACTTTGTGTACCACCAGGCATCAGTGATGGGCCATTCAATGCGCCTTCTTCACCACCGCTAACTCCCATACCGATAAACCGGAGTCCTGCGGGTTCTAATTCCTGAGTGCGTCGGTCTGTATCTTCAAACCAAGAGTTGCCACCGTCGATAATGATATCGCCTTCATCTAGCAAGGGTTTAAGTTGAGCAATCACCGCATCAACTGGCTTACCAGCTTGTACCATCACCAGGATTCTACGGGGACGTTCCAATGCGGCAACAAATTCTTCTAGTGTAAAGGCGGCTTTGACGTTCCGTCCTGGCGCACGCTGCGCCATAAACGCATCCGTTTTTTCTCGGGAGCGGTTGTAAACTGCAATTGGGAAGCCATTACGCTCGACGTTTAGAGCGATATTCTCACCCATAACGGCTAATCCAATCACACCAAAGCTTTGTAGTGTCATAAATTTGTTTGGCTAACTCTTGCAGATCCTTTTATCTTTAGGGTAGACCGAGATTTTCGCTTCTCTCCTAAAGAAGACCTTAAGAGTTAATGTAAACGACAAAAATCCACAACTAACACAGATAATTAATTTTAATTTGTATCTAAATCAACAATTGACTTGCAAAATTTGCAAAATTGTTAGTTGAAGGACTGGGGATTAGGGACTGGGGACTGGTGACTAGTGACTGGGAAAGAATTTTCCCAATACTCAATACCTAATACTCATTACCTAATACCCAGTACCCGATCCCCAGTAACCAATCCCTAGTCAAAGGAGTAACCAAAAAATGTTGGCATATGTCCTAGCTTTGGTGGTCGGTCTTGGTAGTTTAGCCCTTTACATATCAGCTTTCTTTTTTCCAGAAATCCACCGCAAGAATGATTTTATTTGGAGCGGTATAGGGCTGTTCTACGCTTTAGTATTATGGGTGTTTGCACCACACATTTCTGGAGGTTTGTTGCTGGGTCATGTGGCTAGTGTGGCTCTTTTGGTCTGGTTTGGCTGGCAAACTCTTTCATTACGTCGGCAATTAACGCCACTGCTACAACAAACCCAAGTACCTAGTGCTGAAACAGTGAAAACTAGCATTCAGCAACAGGTGAATAAGTTGTCCCTTCAGGAACGGCTTGCTCAATTGCAGCAGAGTATTGGTAGCACCTTCAGTGGTGTGAAAAACAAAGTGCAACAAACTGGGAGTAAAAAAACACCCGCAACCCCCAAGCCTGAAGACATTACCTCTGTACTGACGGAAGCACCTGCTGTTGAGATTATCGACAACACTATTGTCACACCAGAAACACCAACAGAAGAGGCAATAACCGAGAGTGTACCAGAGGCTATTCCTCCACATCCTCCATCTGCGGAATTAGTAGAAGCAGCTCAAGCAGATACTGAGAACAAAGAACAGATTTCCGTAGAGGAAATTGCTCCAGATGCATCACTAGCTCTCCCAGCAGAAACACCACCAGAACAAATACCGCCAAGTAATCAGAGTAGTTAAATTTTAGTGAAACCCAACGTTAGTCTCAAATGATGTTGGGTTTTACTCAACTTATTTGAATGTTCTGCCACAAATCAGCTGCAACAAACCTGGATAAGTGACCAACATTAGTTGTTGCAATTACTACATCTGAAACAGCAAGAGTTACAGTTTGCGCTACCAAAATTATGTCACCTTCAATTGTCCTATAGGAATCCGATTTGATTTATGAAAAAATTAAGTATATGTAGTTATCGCGTAGCGTAACGCACCAAAACCATAGGATGGTGTCAGAGGCATAACGCACCTACGTGTATTTCAAAAATCAAATATGAGTCCTATATCACCAAATACGGTTCAGTTAAGCATTTTTCTCTTCTCTCTGAGTCCTCTGCGCCTCTGCGGTTCGTTAAAAAAATTTACTTTAACAAAGAGTTTTAACTCTAACTGAACCGTATTGCTATATCACCAGCTGTTGGTTGTCCTTGTTAACGAGCTTGCGCCCAGAATAACGCAGCTTGACGCATTGCAATTGGCCCTGCATCCAAGAGAATAACTCGACTTACCAAGTTACACCCTTTAACTCAGCAAGAAATAATTTACGCTCAGATAATCTATCTTCATCCAAGGCATTAATTAAATACTCTCCTGTTTCGCAAATGTCCAGACCCCGACTTGTTTGAGTCGGGGATCTAGCTAAAATCTGGGTTATTGCATGAGAATTTGACGGATTAAAATACTCATAACTTCATCTGGGTTAGCGGTTGGTAGCAGTGGACTCCAATCTCCAACGCTGGCGTAGCCAGTTACCTGCAAACGGTGAATTGTACTGGTAACGGCTTTCGGCGAACCAATTAGTAAATGCTTAAGTGGTTCTCTCTTGGGAAATGTGTTTTCAGGAGATTGATTGAGTGTGGGTGTATTTACATCTTCGCCATGTAAGTACTGCTCTAACTTGGATTCGGCGGATTGTTGATTATCTACGAACTTTTGTGATTGTGCCATCATTGTAGTTGTACTCCGATTGTGGATGTTACATAAAGGCGATCGCTCTCTTTCTTCGCGGGATTAGGCGATCGCCTTTATCATGTCTTGATATTAAAGTATAATTTTATACTTGTCAACTAGTGATTCAAAAATTCTTATTAATAATTCTCAAGTTTTAACGAGAATCAATTAATACTTAAGAAAGGCAGAGGGCAGACGGCAGAAGGCAGAAGGTAGAAGTCAAGAAGCATTAATCAAAACTCTAGTTTTGGGTTTAGAGTAACAGTTAAAAAGAAGAATTTTATTAGCGCAAAGTGGTGAGATGCTCCCTTTTAAACATGAGTCTCCAACGGAGGGCACCTGCGGGAAGATCGAAAGAAACAAGTCAAATCCTCTTTCCTTCTGATTTGAAAAAGGGTGTAGGGTGTAGGGTGTAGGGAATATTCCTTTTTCATGCATGGTAGTGAAATTTATTTTATTGGGACTGCCTTCTGCCTCCTGCCTCCTGCCTTCTGAATAAAAATTAACCAAAATAACCGATACAATCATTAAAAATGACTTAATCATACTTAAGCGATGCACATGGTAACGGAATCTGAGGTTCAGGTGACGATTTCTCTGGCCGATCTAGGTTTAGACGAAGAAGAGTTGCAAAAACAAGTAGAAAATTTGCTACCCCAGTTAAGAGAAGTAGATGGGGTAGAAGATGCCAATTTAGTCCCAGTGGAAAACGCACCCCAGAATACCAAGAGTATCAGCGGCTTTGTCTGGGGATTGTTAAAAGCACAAATTAAAGCAGCTAATATCCCGACTTTGTTTAAATTTTTGAGCGTAGACGCGTTCGCCTTTGGCGTTGCCGCAGGCTAGCGGCTTGTCGCCAGACATTGCTTCGGCAACAAACCAATTAAGATCGGGGTCAAAGCACCTGACGGCAGAGAGTTGACTGTGGAAGCTAGTAGCCGAGAAGAATTTGAATTTGCTTTACAGAAAGCACAAGATTTTTTGAACAATAAATAAAACGGCTAACATGGCGAAGCTAGACAATAAAATTTATCAATGTAGGTTGGGTTGAGGAACGAAACCCAACACTTGATCTAGATTCATGTTGGGTTTCACTGCCGTTCAACCCAACCTACAAATATTACAAGTTTTTAACCGAACATGATATAACATGGCGAAGCTAGCACTGCTGATCGGGATTAGTAAATATGATGAGCCAACATTAGCACCGTTACCAAATGCTGTGAATGATGTTGAGGCAATGCAGCGAGTTTTGCTAAACCCAGAGATGGGTGATTTTGCTGCGGCTGATGTCACGGTGCTGAAAAATCCCGAACGGCAGGCTATGGAAGATGCTATCTATAATTTGTATGCTAATTGTCACAAAGATGACTTGGTGCTTTGCTACTTTTCTGGTCATGGTGTGGTGGTAGAAAGCGGTGAATTTTATTTCTCAACTCGTCGTAGCCGGAAGAACCAGGGAAAATTAATCCCCACCTCAGCCGTGGCCGCCACAAGTGTACATAGTTGGATGAACCAGAGCAGGTCTAAGCGACAGGTGGTAATTTTAGATTGCTGCTTTAGTGGTGCTTTTGCTAGGGGTTTGACAGCTAAAGATGGCGGTACTATTGACCTGCAACAGCATTTAGGAGGTGAGGGAAGGGCAATTCTCACGGCTTCCACTTCCACGCAATATGCTTTTGAGTCCGATGGCTTAGACCTGTCGATTTACACCCACTATTTAGTAGAAGGGATTGAGAAAGGTGCAGCAGATGTAGATGGGGATGGCTTTATTGGGGTAGATGAGTTGCATAAATATGCGAAAAGCAAAGTGCAAGAAGCATCTCCCGCCATGACACCAGAGTTTTATCCTACTAAAGAAGGTTATCGGATTTTTCTGGCAAAGTCGCCCAAGGACGATCCTAAGCTCAAGTATCGTAAGGAAGCCGAACAACGCGCCAAGCTAAATCAGGGTAGATTCTCTGTATTTGCTCTTGAACTATTGGAATTTAAGCGCATTGAGTGGGGATTATCTGAGGATGAAGCTATAGCAATTCGAGAAGAAGTCTTACAACCTTATCGTGAATACCAGCGCAAACGAGATAGGTACGAACAGGCGTTGATTCTTGCAGTTAATCAAGAAAAATATCCGTTTAATCAGGCGGTTCAACAGGATTTACAAGACTATCAACAACATTTAGGACTCAGGGATGAAGATATAGCTTCAATAGAACAAAGCGTGCTTGCCCCAAAGCAAGTTGAATATGAGCGCCAGCAACAGGAAGCTGAAAGGTTACGCCAAGAATATCAAAGACAGCAAGCAGAATTACAAAAACAACGAGAAAGAGAATCATCTAAAACTGTTTCTCCTCCAGGTATTCAAACTCAGACTTTTGAGTTCCATACCGCCAACCTAACGGTAAAAAGCTCAGGTTTCTTGGGTATGGGGAAAAAAACCTATGAAATTAACCGCAGTCGGAAACGCGCTGAGTTTTTTACAGAAGACCTGGGTAATGGTGTGATGCTGGAGATGGTGGCAATTCCCGGTGGTAAATTTTTGATGGGTTCGCCAGAGAATGAGCCAGAACGATTTTCTTGGGAAAGTCCACAACATACCATCACTATTCAACCCTTTTTCATGGGAAAATTTCCTGTCACCCAGAGTCAATGGGCTGCTGTTGCTGCTCTTGGTAAGGTGAATATTGATTTAAATCCTGACCCATCTAATTTTAAAGGAGCGAATCTACCTGTTGAACGAGTTTCTTGGGATGATGCGGTTGAATTTTGCACTCGCCTATCTCAAAAGACTGGGAAAATATATCGTTTACCCAGTGAAGCAGAATGGGAATATGCTTGTCGTGCAGGCACAACTACACCGTTTTATTTTGGCGAAACGATTACAACGAATTTGGCGAATTATAACGGAGACTACACTTATAGTTCTGCATTCCCAGTCACAGCGAATGAAGTAGTGAGTACAGCTGCTTGTGGAATTGTGAAAACTTATAGCGATCGCTCAAAAAACATCGCTCAATCTTATTCTAAATGAAGAGGAGTTTAGACAAGTTTCATGGCGAGCGATCGCCATCTTCTGATGACTCATCGGCTAATTCTACATCCGCAATCAGTTTACGTGCGGCCTCAGACATTTTAATTGTATAAGGTTGCAGTGTATTATTTTTCAGCGCTTCTGTCATTGCAAAATCAAGAAATAACCGCATTAAAACCGAGTCTTCTGCATCATCTAGTTGAGGCACAATTCGCAAAATTGCAGTATCCGGCGATAATACCTCTATCCATCCATCTGCATTAGCAAACTGAGGATGCTCCTGATAAAACTCAGCTGGTAGCCTAAACCCTGCGCTGTTACCAATTTTTGTACTAAGTAAGTCGGTGAAAATAAACCTAGCTATGTAACAGAATGTAAAATCAATATAACCCTTGCGATTGCTTCATTCCACTTTGTTCCATAAAGCCCTTCGGGCATGGCTTCGCTTAGCGCAATGACATAGCGTGAATTATTTCAGCCGTTCTACTTACTGGACGTTAGACTAAGCATGAAAAAAACCCCCAGCAGGACTGAGTTAATGTAAGACAAGTTGAAAAGAGAAAAGAGTTAGATATTATGCAGATTTTGGTTGTTCTTTCCGGGCTTTAGTTGTAGTTTTTTTGACCACAGGATAGCGAATTCTACGTTGTCGAGGTTGTCCGGTCTTCCAGCCTGGGGACTTTCCGCGGGGTTTGGGTGGACGGGCAGGAGTACCAATAGTCGTTAAAATGCTCTCCATCGCCTGAGCAACCCTTCCTGGAGTCAAATTGTCTAATAACT
>LXQD01000352.1 GCA_003326215.1 Nostoc minutum NIES-26
TTCGTTTATCAAACCCCAAACTGCCTAATAAATTTTATACTTCAATTCGGCATTCAATTGATTTCCTGCCATAATTGATACTAAGTCTTAAAGACTTATTGCAGATATATTTGGAAATAATCGTCAAATAATTTACTAGCAATCTTTTTGAGATATCTCATCAAGATAATTTATCGTGCAATTACGTATATTAATTGCAAATAAATTACCTCATACAGAAATGAAAGTTTTAGCGATACCTGCGGCACACTGCGTGAACGCACTTTTTTTACCCGACCTCACAAAATCGCGTTGCTCCCCTTCTAAGGTGGCAGTTCTGGCATTACGCTTTTTAGTTTCGGCTAGTTCAACGTCTTTTACAAATTTGAGAGCAGTGGAAGTTACGTATGACCATAAATGCCCATTCTCTCCTTCTAGACAACGGTTGTGTACCGCCCTGACTACTACACCCGCGTTTTAGTTTGACTGATTTGCGCGAAGACTTCTGCAATATCGCCTTCTCTATCAAAAACATGAATTATCGTCGAAGATAATCCCCCTACTGGAATTTCTAAAGTAGAAAACTGTTTTTCTATCTTTGAGAAAGCTTCAACCCATCTATAAGATTCTTTGGACTTAAATTCTTTATTTCTTTTAGCTTTTCGCTCTTTTTTTAGACGTTCTTCTTTAAGTTCTTGGGTTTCATTACTCGGCTGTGCTGCTTTATGCTCTCTATGCCAAAGCTTCTCCCACAATAACCCCAACGGCTGTCCAAAATCTGGTTCTACAGCTAAACAACTATGTAAAATTAGTCCATTTCCACCATTACCTATTGGGCCGTATTGTTCTCTTTTATCTACTATTTCTTTGTAATCTAAAAAAGTTGTATCTCCTACAGCTAGAACTACAGGAGCGCCGTTTATTTCTTGGGCTGTTTGTCTGAAGTAAGGTTGAGTCAACGAGTCAAAATTGGTTTTTGGATTAGAGAAAAATTCGTAACCACGTTTTAGGTCGCTAGCAGTTTTAAATATTTTTGATAAAGGCTGACCATATTTTACCGATAAAAGTTCACCTATAAATGCTGCTCTTTGGGTTAAACGTTTGTCTCCAAAGTTACACTCCTCATACAGGTTCTTCTCTAAAATTTTCATTTGCACTCATTGACACACCTACCACGACAATATCTAAAATCACAAGTTAATTCTCTAGCCTTGGTTCGCGTAAATATTACGCGAACCAACTCCCCTTTTCCACATCCCGTGAAAAGTCATCCGAGCTAAAAGCAATTCCTGTAACTGTTGTGAAAGCTAACGGGAGCTAATGAAGAAGAATCCAGAAAAAAGAAATAGGAACAATTTATAATGTCTAACCCCAACCTACACGAGTTGATTAATGTTGCACAATTCATCATTAAACAGATTGCTGCACACCCTGATTTTCAAGCACTTGATTATCAGCCTGGTTTGACTATTGGCGATGCTCAAACTGCACTTTCTTACTTGGAATTAGAACTGAAATCGAATCAAAATTCTAACGCTACATCAGGAGATTAATTTATGAGCATCAAATAAGGTGAAGATGAATTAAGAACTCTCCATGATAAAGTTAAATATATGTGGAGGTGGCAACTATGACTCAAACCCTACCCAAGTTAGCAACCTTTGAACAATTTATCGAGTGGTATCCCTCAAACGGGGTGCGATATGAGCTACATAAAGGAGTCATTGTCGAAATGCCGCCCCCAACTGGCGAACACGAAAATGTTGTTGGATTTTTGGCAGCACAGATCGCCTTTCAGTTCTTGCAAATGGGACTTCCGTTTCGCATCCCCAAAACTGCCTTTGTCAAAATTGGGAGCAATAACTCAATCTATTCTCCCGACATTTTGGTATTAAATCATGACAATCTCGTTAACGAACCTCTGTGGAGCAAGCAATCGACTGTTATTCAAGCTGCATCTGTACCAATTGTTATTGAAGTAGTTAGCACCAACTGGCGAGATGACTACTACGACAAGTTCAGGGACTACGAAGAAATGGGAATTCCTGAGTATTGGATTGTGGACTATGCTGCTCTCGGTGGCAAAAGATTTACTGGTAATCCTAAACAACAAACCATTACCATTTGTAATTTAGTTGACGGAGACTATCAAGTGAATGTGTTTCGGGGAGATAATGTTATTGTGTCGCCTTTATTTGCCCAACTCGAATTGACAGCACAACAAATTTTTGATTCTGCTTTGTAAGCACTAAAATAATTCCAAAAAAATATTTCGAGGGGTCGTTAATTAAATAAAAAATTCAAAAGAAATCAGAGATGCGTGTTTGTAGAAAGTAGTAATTTATGGCAGAAACACAACAACAGGAAATCAGAGAGCTACGGGCATTAAATTTAACACCCAAACAAATAGCTCGTAAATTAGGCATCAAAGTCTCAGAAGTCAATGCAGCGATTCAAAATCAAGCACAGCAAACTACATTAGATAGATTAGAAAAAGGAGAACTAGATCCTGTATACCAGTGTTTAGCAAGCGAAAATTTGCTCCAACTATTGCCGAAAAACTCATCAGAGAATATTATCAAAAATCTGCTGACAAAAATTATACCTGCAAAGAACAATGATGAGATTGAGCGCGGTTTAGGATTAGTAGTTATTAGCAGGGAAGCTAGATACAATCAAATCACAGTTTGTAGTTATCTTTTAGATGTCTGGTGCTTAGGTGTTAAAGATGCCACACCACCACGTACATTAGACAGGAGAGAATTTAAAGATTTTGTAGAAGTACTATTCGAGCCATTTCCGGAAAAACCGCAACAGATTCCTCTTGAGGTTGCGGCTGGGATGATATTTAGTGCTTGCGAATATGCCGAAAGTTTAGGATTTCAACCACACAAAGACTTTTCTAAATCACGCTCGCACGTCGGAAACTGGGATGGGAAAATTCGTATTGAATGTGGTCGTAATGGAAAACCATGCTTTGTTAGTGGCCCCTACGATAACTCAAAAAAGATTCTTGAAACACTCAAAAAAAGCAAAGGTGAAGGTAATTTTGATTTTATAGTTGGTTCTGCTCCTATGGGACGTGATTTTTGATAAGCGAAGGGTAATAGAGTTGTGGCGGCGTTTGTCTAGCCGATTGCATAATTAATAAAAGCACCCATGTTTCTTGAAAAAGAAATTGTGCTTTCAAAAATACTCAACAAGGATTATTTATCTGCCTTAATAGACCGCAACCACGACCGCTTGTTCAAAGAATTACTATCTACTTTTTTCGTGGAGTTTTTAGATTTATTTCTGCCGCAAGTAGTCAATCAAATAGACCGAGATTCTATTCAGTTTTTACCCCAGGAAGTGTTTACCGATGTCACCTCTGGAGAAAGGAAGGAAATTGATTTGCTGGCTCAGGTGCGTTACCAAGGCCAGGAAACCTGTTTTTTAATTCACGTCGAGAATCAGTCTTATACTGAAAAAGTATTTGCCAAACGGATGTTTAAGTATTTTGCACGGTTGCGTCAACAACCCACCACTAACCTTCGGTATAAGTAGGTGGGCAGGAAAATTTCTAAGTATGCAACGAAATGTTAAGCAATAGCGTAAGAGTTAAATTTAACACGTTGCGTACTGTAATTTCCTTTTTCACTCCTAGCTTCAACACCATGAATTACGGCATAAGCAAGATCTAATTCATCGTCAAATGATTGCCCTGTTAGTTCATCTTTTTTGAGATGTTGCCACTCTAATTCAATGGGATTCATTTCGGAGCAATATTTCGGCAAAAAGAAGATGTACAAACCCATACTCTCCCATTTTGACCATAGCTTTTGTACATATGAGCATCGGTGTATTGGACCATTATCTTGAACAATTACGCGAATACGTCCAGTTTTTTCGGCATCTTGGGCTTCAAGCTCCATCATTTGGATATAAGACTTGCGATTAACACCCCCGATTACCAAACCATAAACAAAACTGATCAAAGGTTGAAGGAACCCGATAATGCTGAGTCGGCGACCACGACGACGAGTTTGTTCCAAACGTTTTTGCTCTCCTCTGAAGTAATAGGTGTAGCTTGGTTCACTCCACAGACAAAACCCTGATTCATCTAGATATTTGAGGTCTATTTCTCCTGTGGCCGCAGCTAGTTCCAGCATATCCAGGTCTGCTTGTTTCTGCTCTCGAACTATGGGGTCTTGTTTTCCTTTGTGGCTTTTTGTGGTCCGTTTCCAATTGATCCCCTTTTTTTGAGTACCCGTCTTAATCGGTCAGGACTCAATTTAACACTGCGTTCGCTTTTTAATTTCTCAGCTAATTGAACACTGTTGTATGTGCGTGGTTCTTTTTTGAGGGCTTCTTCCAAAAATGCTATGTCCTCTTGTTTCCACTTTGGCTTACCCCCCCGACCAGGTAGTTCCCACAGTCCTTCCAGACCATGCTTTTCCCAGGAGTGCAAAACTTCCCTTACTGTGTGTGAAGTCCAACTTACATGAGCCGCTATTTTTTCTACGTACCAGCCATGCGCGTTTAATCTGATTACTTCTGCTCGGTCTTTTATTTTCTGCGGCACGTCTGCTGTTTTCAAATTTAAAAGGGTTCGGTCTTGCTCACGAGTTAAAAATACCCTTAAACGCGCACCCATATTTTTGTTACCTCGGTAGATACATTCTCCGTATTTACTTATCTTCACATAGTTTGGTTTTTTCGTGCCTACTTACTTAGACCAAGGTGCTTCAGTTAGAAAGTGGTGTAATCGGTGGTAAGTTACTCCTACGGCATTCTCTGCCATCTGGGTTAGGTTTTTTCTTTCACTTTCTCCCAATAATCCCCCTAGATAATGCCTAAACTCTCTTTTTTGAGCCTTATGAGTAAACACATCATCAAATCTTTGACACCATCTTTCAAAGCACGGAGGCATGGCTGCGGGGGTGGTTTCTTTCATGAGCCTCTTTCAACGTGAAAGCTCTGCTGAGATAGCATTATACTCTTTTTTCCTCTCCTGTTTTGTCTAAGTCCCGATAGGAGGTTTTATGGCACCAAATGCTACAATTACCATTACTGAAGGGAGAACATCGCAGTCAATCAAAAATCCATTGATTCAGAGGTGACAGCATCGCGATCGCGTTGATTTTTAATTTAGCCGCTTTTTTAAGTATTTCATAATTAGATGATAACTTAAATTTTACATTGGCATTATAAGCTCTATCTTGCTGTCACACCTTAATAATTATTAGCTATATCAGTAAGCAGAACTAGACACAGCTTAATTGAGAGGTAACAAGGAACTGTGACTAAGAATTAAGAAGAAATTTCTTATTTATTGTCACACCTTCATTGTCTCAAAACTTTTGAACTACTTGTTTGTCCTAACCTACTTTAGAAATGTATACTCGTAAATCTGCAAATACTAATTTAGGGTGGATTAGAGATAGTGTAATACACCCTATAGCATTAAAGTATTGCTTTTTATCTGCTCTACATTTCTTAGGCTTTATTTAAAACTGTCGATTCATTCAATACCTTTGTTAATGACAAATTGTTTTACTGGTCAAAGGTTATTGATAATCAAAGGTTGGACACTGATTGAGATTTATTAAGGTGCTGAAGCATAACTTTATTTGCAGGAGTTTGACATGGCTTATTGTCGAGTAAACTATTTGACCAGTTTAATTTCCGGACTTGTCATAGCAACTGGTTTAATATTGGGTCAATCTACTACTCAAAAATCTCTAGCTCAGACGACCTCCATCAACGGTGCAGGTTCATCCTTTGCGGCTCCTTTGTATGTAGGTGTACCAGGAGGTTTACCTGCTTTTTCTCCGAAAGGCTCATGGTTTAATACTTACGGTGTTGGAAACCCTACAAGTCTCAATCCTCCAGGTCCAATCAATTCGAGTGTCACATTCAGATATGCTGCGGTTGGTAGTGGCAAAGGAATAACAGCTTTTCTTACTCAAACCCCACCAGCTGGTACTCCTACCATCCCTACCCCAGTCTCTTTTGGAGCTACTGACGATCCCCTGACAGGTACAGAAATAGTTACTGGTGGTCCCAATGCTGGTCCATTCATCCAAGTGCCTGTAGCGGGTGGTGCGATCGCGGTAGCTTACAACTCCAGTGGTCTTACTGTACCCACAGGTGGCATTAAATTTTCACAAGCTACTTACTGTGCCATTTTTAACGGCAACATAAAAAATTGGAATGACACTAGAATTAGAGCAGATAACGGCGGTGCAATAATTGCAGTCAATAAAGCCCTCACTGTTGTACGTCGTGAAGACTCTAGTGGTAGCACTTTTGCTTTAAGTAGTCATCTCAACACTATATGCCAATCTGCTACGGTTCCAGCAGCTTCTGTCTGGACTCGAGGAGTTGGTCCAAAGAGTGCTCCTCCACCTGTTTGCCCTCCAACACCTGCCGATACAGTTTGTTGGCCAAGCGCTTTCCTTAAAGCAACAGGGGGAGGAGCTGTAGCTGACCTGATCAAAGCTACTTCTGGTGGGATTGGTTATGTGGATAGTGCTACGAGCTTAGCCAAGAGTCTGCCGTCTTCCGTCTTAAGAAACAAGTCAGGCAAGTACATTTCTCCCTCACCAACTTCAATTTCAGCTGCTTTTGCAGGTGTAACTGATACAGATACGGCCGATAGACGGATTAAAATTCAAGTAACAAATCCAACGGACCCAGGTGCGTATCCCATTGTGACTGCAACGTATCTGTTATTTTATGACAAATACGCAGATGTTAAGGTGGCAAATGGCATTAAAGGCTTTATCAAATGGGCTGTAGGAGTACCACCTGTGCCAGCAAGTCCCAACCCCAACAGTATAGCTACATCTCGGGGATATGCTCCTCTCCCAGATGCCATTAAGACTAAGGTTGTAGATGTTGTCAATCGTTGCGTGGATACTACTGTAGATCCTACCTCTGCTTGCGTCCCGTAGCCTCAAATATCAGTTCTCTCAAAGTAAATAGAATAATTTTTGGGATTCTATATAGATTACTTATAAGTCTTTATTGTTGTGAAAATATATCTCGATATTTTGAGCAGTTTCTCACAATAAAGAAGTCGGTTTAATCGCAAGGAGTTATAAAGCTGATGATTTCGTTGTCTTCTAACGCTGTTGTAACCCATTATTTAGATTTTGTTATCTCTAAACCGATTTAAAGTAAGCTTTTAACAGAAAAACAAGAATTGATTTTATGACTTTGAAAGGACTATTTTTAACACTACAATTATCCAATTTCAATAGTGGGAAATTTTCTGATGAAATTAATTCAAAAGTTGGGAATAACTACCGCTAGTTTTGTTCTGGGCTTTGGTAGTATTAGTTTACCTTCTGCGACACAAGCTGCACAGATATGGAATTTTAAATATTCTGGCAGCAATACTGTACCAATCTCAGCTAGTGGAACTTTTACCACTACCGATCTAGATCCAGTCAGCAATACTTACACAATCACAGAAATAACTGGGACAAGAACAGTCGGAGGAGTTGTACAACAAATACTCAGCCTGCTTCCAGCTTTGGAATTTGGCAGCAGCGATAATTTGTTGTATGCAAGTGAGCCGTTTCTAACCATTAGTGGCTTTTCTTACAAAGTCGAGGGAGACGAGTCTGTTAACTTGTACTCAAACTATACCTTGGGGTTAACAGGATACTCAGAGCAGGATTCAAAAGCTAGATACGCAACAGATTTCACTTTTGAAGCTAGTAAAGTTCCTGAACCACTAACTCTTGGTGGTACAGCAATTGCTGGTGCTATAGGGTTGTGGATGAAGCGCAAGCAAAAAGCCTCAACAGCCCTATAATTTCGTTTGCAAACATCAAGATACACTGGAAGGTGTGTCTATTAAAAAACACTGCTCAAAACTTGGAAAGTTTGCCATTCAAAAGGCAAACTTTCCAGATTGAAGTAACAAACTAGTTGAAGTGAAAAATTTATCTGTAATTCAGATTGGAGATACAAAAATTGTCTTACAAGGCGAAAACCAACTGATTGGGTTAAGTCATACAGACTTTGACGCACTCATTGCACGAAAAGAAATTACCTGTATTCAAGCTCAATCTGTAAAATCGAAAGAAATTTGGGAACAGTTAAAATGCGCCAGTCCAGAAGACTTAGCTGTAGCCAACTACCGCTCCAAAATCATTGAGCCATATCTGCATGGATATCCGTCAACAAATAGTCCTGTATCTGAGCGAACAATTCGCAGATGGAAAGTTAAATACTAGTGTGGCAAAACTTACTAGAGAAGGGTGGAAATCCTGTAATCTTGACCTTGTAGCGAAACAATGGTGCAAAAACTTGGCTTGAAATTGTCTAAAACCAGAGGCAACATCGTTTGAAGTACTCGATTGTGTTCAAAAAAAAATGCCCTTCGTGCGGTCAAGCAATGTGGAATGAATACAATAATCCTAGACATATAAGAACGTTAAATGGAGTAGTAGAACTACAGCTAAAAATTCGGCGATGTCAAAATAAGTCATGTCTGCGGTATAAAAAAGCATATCGACCAGAGCTTGAAGGTTCCTTAGCTCTACCACAAAACGAATTTGGTTTGGATGTGATTGCTTATATAGGAGCATTACGCTACCAGGAACATAGAAGTGTTCCTCAAATACACACTCACCTCGAATTAAAGGGTATATGTATAAGTCAACGAACGGTCACGCATTTAATTGACAGATATGACGAGTTACTTTCTTTGTGGCTAAAAGACCATAAAAGGTTAAAAGCAATAGTTAAAAAGCAAGGACGGGTGATATTAGCGATTGATGGGATGCAGCCAGAAATTGGACATGAGGTATTATGGGTAATTCGAGATTGCTTATCAGGAGAAATTTTACTTGTTAAAACCTTATTATCATCAAGGAATGAAGATTTAGTGGCGTTATTATTAGAAGTAACTAATACTTTAGATGTACCAATTGATGGAGTTGTTAGTGATGGGCAACAATCAATTCGCAAAGCTGTTGGGTTAGCATTACCTAAAATTGCTCACGGTTTATGTCATTACCATTACCTGAAGGAAGCAATTAAACCCATATATGAGGCGGATCGACATGCAAAAAAGGAATTAAAGAAAAAAGTTAGAGGATTACGAGACATTGAACGTAGTGTTGCCAATGAAGATAAGGATTTGGCGACTATTATTGAAGATTATTGCTCGGCAGTGCGTAGTTCTATAACCAATGATGGTCATCCACCGCGCTTAGGCATCTGGATTAAAGTTACAATCAAATTTGACATTGATAGAACAAAGCTTAGAACGGATGGAAAAAAAAGTGCTTTACCACCATCTTTAGTCAACCTAAAACACCTTCAAGCCTTGGGATTATCTGCGACTGCATCCTTATTTGCACCTGTTAGGGTTGCATATGAATGGGTTGATAAAGCTAGTAACATTCTCAATAATAAAATAGGTCTTGATGCTGCTGGAGTCAAACAAAGTTATCAGCAACTTTTAACAGACATGTCCACAATATTTTTAAGACATAATCCCAATATTTGTGTCTGTTAAATCAATTTTTCATAATAGTTATTAGTTGAAATACATATTTAGATAAAATTAATACAATATTGCATTAAATGTATAACCTAAAGTAGATAAACTACCCATAATTGACAGTATAAAAGTTAGGAAAGTTATAAATTAAGTAGCCGTCATGAACTGCGTACACCAGAACACATGAAAGAGGAACTAGGGATTAGGGACTAGTATTTTTGGTGTTGCATAACAGTGGGATGAATTGGGGTAAGCAGGGGAGGCAGGGGAGGCAGGGGATGCAGGGGATGCAGGGGATGCAGGGGATGCAGGGGATGCAGGGGAAGCAGGGGAAGCAGGGGGAGAATTTTAGAAGTTGCTAAATCATCCCGCAACTATGCAACGCCGACTGTGCCTTCTTAATGGCGTAGAGAAAGACTTCACGGCATTCTAACCGCGTCAAGCGAAATTCCCGATTGTTGCACCGGACGGTGATGTGGTAGCAAAATCCAGCTTTCAGGTCACGTTTTGGGCGGGGCATTGTAAGTACAGCGAAATACAATACCAGTAGTATAAGAATTTGCAGTGATCTTCACTCAAATATTTCAAGATTTCGGGCGAATCCATAACCCTACTCCCCCACCGGAAACCGCCGCATCATCTCGGCCAACGCCACCGCCTCACCATCTGGCGTGTAAACAATCTTACCTGACATCGCAATCACAATCCTTTGCCGTCTTGCCCACTCAAACCAATCCTTCACAGCAGATTGAACCTGTGCCGATTCCGGCTTCCTTCCCTCCTTACAAGCAGCAACAAACACAGCCTCCGGTGACTTGATCCCTTTCCAAGTCCGTATCGCCTCTTTGAGATAAGCGATCGCTCCCGGTACATTGCCCCAACACCGCCTCACTGTACGCTGAATCTCTGCATTGAGTCGAAACTGTGGTGTACAGGGGATTTCTCGTAACTGTTGCAGCACTTCTTGAACCTCTTGATTGCTGGGCTAAATCGATTTTTCCATAAATTCTGAAGCAGAATAATCATCCTCATCATCAATTGAGTCTATGCTTTGAAAATCTGACGTAACCGGGGCGGCGGAAAAACGATCCTCATGAGTATCTGTCTTGGCAGTCGAGTTATCTTGTTCTATCTCTTCAACGAAGTGAGTCATTTCGGGTGACTCTGATTCTGGGGTATAACAAACCCCTTCCTGTCCGCATTCCAAAATCTCGGTTTCCACCTGTTCACTTTTTTCAAGCTCAACAGCAGAGTGTTGTTGTGGCTTTGAAACTTCTGGATGGGATCTGTGGTATTGTTCTGCACTGACTGTGGAATGTTCAGTTTTGCACCTGCCGTGTTCTAACAGCTTATTCAGTACATCGAAGTTTAATTTATACTGCCATGTCCGATCCTGCCCGTTGCCGGGATTCTTCTGTTTGGAGATAATGCCCATCTCGTCAAGCAGAGCGATCGCACCTCGGATAACGTGAAGGCTATGCTCACCCATCAGGTCAGCGTAGATGTTTTTAAGGGGCTGGTAAATCCAGGCTGTACGGTGATTCTTCAGCTTCCACTTTGTCCAGTGTCGAAAATACTCGATTAACTTAGCCGCGCAGAAGTTACCAGTGATTTCAAGATACTCCCGGCGCAGAATGACCAGGACAGAAAACTTTTCAGTAGATGCAATGCTGCTCATATTTCACCTTCTATTGTGTATTCGTAAGGCTGTGATGGGTTAAAAAGGTACATCTTCATCTGGGCTTGCTGCCCAAAACTGTCTCAACATCTCTTGTTTGGCTAACTGAAGTTCTTGTTTCTCTTCTGGCGACACTTCACCAATCAACCGCGCAACTTCATCGCGTTGCTTCTGCTTCATTTGTTCAGTGGTCACAGTAGGTAAGGCCAGTGATTCATTTTTTGTAGATGGTCGGAAGTTACGGCGACGGAACAAAAACCTGAAGTGGCGTTTATCTTGTGGGGGTAGAGATCGCCATACTTCGGCATCCCATCCGGGCGGTATAAAATCAGATGACGGTGGTAACAGGGTTTGGATTTGGGCTTGCAACTGGGCGATCGCTTCTAATGCTGTTTCTAATTTGCTCTCCAATTCCAGAACTTTTGAGTCAAGCACGGTTGATTGCCCTTTCAGCACCCATTCTTCAACCCATTGCTCGACCTGATAGCCAAACTCATCTGAAAGCCAAATTCCAAATCTGACTGCCAGTTTCGGATGTATCCAAGTGCCACCTCCATTTTCAGGAGAGCCTTGAAACACTTGATATAGCTCAAACACGGGAATTCCCGTATTTGAACTTAAATGCGAAAGCGTCTCTAGTGTGCGTTTATTTTCTAGCCAGTCGCTAACATCGCGCCGCTTTCCTGTAGCCAATTTATAAGCACTTGTTAAAGCAGTAGCGTTGATATAGCCATCACGTTGTCGTTGTTCTACAGGTGAACCGTTAATCTGGCGTGAAATAATTGTGATTGCATTCATATTGACTCCAAAATTAAGCGCATGAAAATATCGGCAGCATTTGAGTCATGCTGCATTCAGTTCTTTTGGCAATAAGCGCGAGTCCTGTTTACTGGTTTGTTTCTTGCCAGAAACGCAGGTCATCTTTGAAATAGCGGTCAGTCTTCTTGGGTTTATCCTGCCAATGCTCCCAAGCCACTACCACTTCATCTCCTAAATCCTCGATGACTTTACCCTTCTGCACATATAAAGCAGAGTAAGTGTCAGCATGAGCAACGATAGAACCAAGCCCAATAACAAGAGCGCAATCACAAGGATCTCCTTCGGCAGGGGTTTGTTGAGGAACCATTGGTTCTTGAATTTCAGGAACCAATGGTTCCTCAACAACAGGTTTTTTACGTAGCAGACGAGGAACCACTTTATTTGCAGCCGCCGCAAAGTCTGATTCACTGGGTGATGGGTTATCTTTCAGTGCGATCGCAACAGCAGCCTTTAGTTTTTCTGGTTCCTTGACCAAACGCATTCGTGAACGGGCTTGGCGTTCATTCTTGATGTGTTCACCCAATTCATCAGCCGCATCAATAACTTCCTTCGCGCCCAGAAGTTGGTTAATTCTGCGGTATCCACCCCAGGCGGCGAGTTCGGCTTGACAGTATTGCTCAAAACTTTTATGACCAGCTTCACGGTAAAGCTGCTTTTCCCGCATTTGCAAGATTTCTTCTAAAGCTTGCCATTCAAAACGGTCAATGGCGGTGAAGGTTTCTTTGATACTCTCGTTGAGAACGTTGTAAGGAAGGGCTGATGTTTTTTCTAGTGTCAGCATATTTCTTGCCCACTATGGTAAACGCACAAAAACAGACAAGGGATGCAATTTAACCAAAGTGAACATCTATGCTGAACTTGGGACTACACCAAAAATGTGTCAGCATATATCTAGCTCACTTTGTAATGCAGCGATTTGAGCAGGCGATCGCATAGCTTGACCGGCGGGCGATCGCTCCTACTACGCAACAAATAAAGAAGTTGGAGATTGATTATCTGTTGAGTGCAGTTTTCTGGTTTGGCTAGATTGTTCAAGTTCAGTTTCACCTGGAGTCTCAGCCGGAGTGGGTGTCACTGGATCTTTGGTGTAACTGATTAAATCTATTGGTGTAATTTCACCTGTTAAATCTTGTGCCAGAAAATTCAGCGCATTGCATAGCTTATTTAATGATTCACCATCAAGTCGCGGCATGGTTTTAGCTTTTCGTAAGTTAGCTATCGAGTTGTGGCTAACACCCATAGCTTTAGCAAGGTCGCCTGCTCTAATGTCATACCTTGCCATAACTTCTTTTAATCTCCACCTAATCAAAGTCTGCATCACAAAATCAACTCCTTCAGCTTACTTCTATCCAGACTATACCACAAACTTCAGAGTTAAACTGATAAATATCAGCTTTACTCTGATAAATATCAGCTTAGACTATTGACTACTGATAAATTTCAGGGTAGACTTGTAATTACAAGGGACAAATAAATTAAATCCGTTTTTCCCAAATGTCTAAAATGCTTGCAATTACTAACCCCGAACAGCGAATCTAATTTGGCTGATTTAGGTGTAACAAAATACAGGCATTAACCCAATAAACAAGAGATATACAGCCACAAGTAAGTTTGCACTGAATCAGAATTATCCGAACACAAGATGATGCAATAGCTTTTTGATGCGGTTTTGAGTCTTGTGCAACTATCTATTCAGTCTTGATCATGCTCAAATTCTGCTGGCGTTGAACCATATATTATGGCTACGCCAAAAATCTGTGAATGCGTTGTGGCTTTCCCACAACGTTGTCCATTAAAAATCAAAGGCGACCGCCCAGCCTGGAAAACTAGCGATCGCCTTCTACCTTAAACAAGGATCTTAATTATGGCTTACATTGCACATACACAGCAACCCGTTGACGCGCAATCCTTAGCCCAAGCCGAACTCGCGCAGTACATGAATCAGCAAGCGCAAGCAGTAGCCCCAACCACAGACCCGCTAACATCTCGTGACCGTCGCATCATTGGCGAGATTATCGAAGTAGACCCCGAATCCATCCATACTATCTGGATTGAAGCCGGAATCACAGTATGGGTGCAATTTGTTGACGGTAGAAGATTAGCTTTTGACAGGAACTGGTTCGCCATAAAAGTGCAAGAAGTCAAGGCAACACTACCCGAAACGCCAAGAGAACGCAACGAACGCCTCAGCGCAGAACTGGAAGCAGCTTGCACGAAATTCGGGTTAACCCACGGACAAATAGATTGGCTCTCCTTCAGCACAACTCTATATCTGAATCGCTTATGTATTGGCTTCATCGGGTACAACAGGGCGAATCAATGGTACAGCCGACGCAATCAACTGGGGGGCAGTCGCACAGTAAAGAGCGTTGATGCTGCGATCGCATCACTCGGAGTAAGGCAAGCGCTAGCGGCATAGTCCTGGAGTAGAAAAGGCGATCGCAACCAAGAAAAGTGCGATCGCCTCTACAACGAAAACTACAAGAGAATCATGTCACACATCACAAAAACTATGCCCTCCCTTCAAGATCCCGATTGGGGCGAATGCTGTGAAAAGATACTTCTGCCACCGACCGATCCCAATGCAGAGGTCATCGATATCCCAGGTTACACGCTGCTTTACTGCAATGGTGCTTGTCCTAAAAACTACCGCGCCTACAAGGGTGAATCAATGCTGGGTTTGGTTTTTCAGCATCTAACGCATTGGTCAAACTCAGTGAACGAGATTCGGTACACCCAGCCGTTAAATGCAGTAATGGCACTGGACGAGATTCGGTACACCCAGCCGTTAAATGCAGTAATGGCACTGGACGAGTTTCTGAAACTTGCAACCGTGTCTAAAGCAGCTGACAAAAGCATTGCAGCGTAATTAAGACTTTCAACTTCAACAAATAACCATTCACTAATTAAAGAAATGGAACCAACAATATCAATATCAATTCCCAAGGATTGGCAATACCCTCGATTTGGCTTTGGACAACGTACCGAACGAGGCGCGATTATCGGACTTAAGTATTACGCTAAAGACACTTTTCTAGCCGATGAGTATGGTGCAGGATGGCGTTACATTTTACTTGCTAATAAGCATACCGAAGACGAATCACACCGTGCAGAAGACGAAATTAGATTGCTAACACCCCAGGAATTAAAGACACAAATAGAAACCCAAATCAGCAACCATCTGCACCAGATCCAATCGCTGAAACAAGAATTAAAGGCAATTAGTGTACGTGTTGTAACACCTATTTCTACTGTTGAAGCAGAATCCGCAGTCCAAAAATGTGAGCAATCTTCTGCACTTCATCCACCTCTGCACACTTTAGTTGATGCCGCCAAATTCATCATTAAAGAGATTGCCAAACACCCCGATTATCTAGCACTTGATTATCAGCCCGACCTCACAATTGGCGATGCTCAGACTGCGCTTTCTTATCTGCAATCAGAACTGGAAACTAATCAACAGACTGACACTACATCAAATATTTCTGTTCAAAGCTAAAGCAATCTCTGTTCATGTCATAAATAGCTGATTCTGAGACTATCCAGTATCAACGCAATTTTTCACAAAAACAAGGCAACTATGGAAACAATCAAAATCAACAACAGCGTCTTTCTCATTCCACCCAGCCAACCCAAATTACAAGCCAATTGCGCTAAGGAGTACGGGCAGTTTCTTCTCGATTGTCCTCCCAAATTGACAATCTTGGAAGCACAACAAGGGGGATATCTCAAAGGTAACAAGGCTGACTTTGCAATCGCAATCTCACGCCCAGACCGCTTACTTACAATCAACGAAAACTTCACCAACGAACCATTCACTGAACTTTGAGTGATTCCTGTTGCAGGCGGACTCAAAGACCAGTTTAAAGGGCCAGCTTCCATGCTGCTGTGTTTTCTGATGCACCGCCGTAGCAAGGATTCGTTTGCTGGACTGTACAACCACTTCGCTCATCGTGCGTTTCAGCAGTGGTGTGAGGAGGGAATGCCGGGAGATCCGAAAGAGTTTTGCTATGGCGCGATCGCTAGCGTACTCAAAAACTATATCTTTTGCGCTGAATTCCAGAAGGTGGAAGGGGCGCTTGGAACCTACTGGTTCATTCAGTGGTCGTATCGCAACCCACAGTCTGATTTTGAGAACGATGCACTCGTTGCTGCCGAGATGATCCGGTCTGGGGCGACACTTCACTGGGTCACTAACGAGACTTACGAAAGATGGGCCAGTAATGCCATTGCAACGACACCAGTATTACCAGCTGTATCGGAAGCAGAGGCGAGGGCATCACTGCAACCGCAGAATCAGGCAGTATTGCCGCAGGGTAAGAGACGGTAATTAGACACTACAACGGCGATTCATCTAGGAGTCGCCAACCACAATAATTATGAAACAACTGACAGGTTTTACTCCCATCGCTGCATTACCAGAATCTACTGCGGCTTCTGCTAAACAACGATTACTAGCAACTATTGATTGGCTACAGGCTGAGGGTGCAGCAAGTGAAACTAATCTCAAGCTTTTAACTGCGATCGTCGAATCAATTCTCTGGTCTGAGGAATCATACACCAGATTTTTGCAATGTGGTTTTGATGCAGCAATCGAGTTATTTGATGAAAGTTCTCAGAATTGGGATTTTGAGTCAGCAATGTCATCAAGCCACAATCCCAGGAATTGGGATGAGTATAAGCAATTAAAGCAAACACGGACACAGGCGGTAGAAGCATAAGCAATCAGTATTGGATATCAGGGATTTAATTATGAGCATCAAATGGAGTGAGCCGGAATTAGCCACTCTTTACGAGATGGCAGAGACACATACAGTCAAACAAATAGCTTTTCGGTTAAAAAGACGAGGTTTTTATCGTACAGAATTAGCTATTGCTAATAAACTTTATGCTTTGGGTTACTCTACACGCCCAGTTCTCGATAATTACAGTTGCCGTGAAATAGCAAAAAACCTTTGTATACCTCCAACCACAGTTGTTAATTGGGTGAGGCAAGGTTGGTTGAAAGCGAAAAAGCGTTGTATCAATCGTTATCAAGTCAAAAGCCGAGACTTAAAACAGTTTTTCAATAATCCTCCACAGCCAATTAAGAAACGGATTGCAGCGATAGATCCGCAAGTTGTTCGGTATTTGGTGGGTTAATCGACTGTGAAAGTAAAATAAAATTATCCTACGCCTAAACCCTATCATGCTGCTCCCAGAACTTGAACAACAACTCCTTCAACTTGACCACAATGAGAAACTGTATATTATCCAACTTCTAGCCCAAAGCCTCACGATACAAGATACTCACTCAGAACAAATAACCAAACTCTCAGAATTCTTTCGTCAATCTCCCCTGGCTGAAGTCATTGAAGAACTTGACCTGAGCAGAGATCGCAGCTTGACACAAGATGCCTTCACTCCATGACTTACCTTCTTGATACTTGCCTGATTTCGGAACTGGTTGTCAAACAACCAAATCAACAAGTTGTAGATTGGCTAGATGCTCAAGAGCCAGAAACACTTTACCTGAGCGTGATTACAATAGGCGAAATTGCTAAAGGTATCAGTAAACTCACCGCATCTAAGCGCAAAGAATCTCTCTTAACTTGGTTAAATGAAACCTTACCTAATCGTTTTGAACACAGAATCTTAGGTATAGATATCTCGACAATGGTGTTGTGGGGAAACTTAGTTGGACAACTAGAACTTTCGGGGCGACCTCTACCTGTTATGGATTCTTTAATTGCTGCCATAGCCCTGCAACATTCTTTAACATTAGTCACTCGCAACGAAAATGATTTTGCCGGAACAAGGGTTGTTATCTTTAATCCTTGGTCTGTTTGACCCAGATTTCTCACTTATGAGAAATTCGGGTTGTTGTTACCAAATCAAAAGCCGAGATTTAAATCATTTTTCAAGAACCCTCCGAAATCAATTCGGCATCGAATTGCGGCGATAGATCCGCTTTCTTGTTAAGTATTTGGTGGGGTAGTTATGCCGCAGGGTAAAAGACGGTAATCAGGACAAAGGCGATTCATTGAGTGAGTCGCCACATCGGATCTCTTACTTTTTTATCTTTTCTAATATAAAAGCATTAATTACTATTAACTATTTTAACTATTTTTGCCCCAGGAAGTGTTTACCAATGTTACGTTTGCAGAAAGGAAGGAAATTGATTTGCTGGCTCAAGTGCGTTACCAAGGGCAGGAAACTTGTTTTTTAATTCACGTTGAAACTTGCGCCTGGATACAGCCGAAGAGCAAGCTTTTCAAGCCGCTATCGATACAATGGGGTTAACACAGCAGGAGGAAGTTATGGAGATTGTTACTAGTTGGGGAGAGAAAGCTGCCCAAAAAACGAGAGAAGAGATTGCACTAAATTTACTGCGCGAGGGGATCGCAACTGAGGTAGTTGTGCGGGTAACAGGATTAACTCAACAGCAAGTCCAGCAATTACAAACACAGCTAACTCAAGAGAATTAATACGCCTAATCAAGAAGTTAAATACTGCCCAATAGATGATTGTTGGCGACGCAGAGCAGTCATGGCTTGCTGCTGGATTTGACGAACTCTTTCTCTACTGACATTGAGCTTTTCTCCAATCTGAGCTAAACTTCGTTCTTCATTATCCAACAGCCCAAAGCGTAAGATTAACACTTCACGCTGCACGGGTTTGAGTGATGCCAACAAATCATTTAAATCTTGCCGCAACAAAGCCTGAGTAATCTGTTCATTGGGCGAAACACTCTCATCGGCTAAAAGTTCGCTCAGTTCTGTATCTTGGTTATCTCCAACTTTCAAATCTAGAGAAATTGTTCCACTAGCAACTTTGAGGTATTCTCGAATTTGGCTAGGTTCCAACTCCAATTTTTGAGCAATTTCCGTGAGAGTGGCACGACGACCAAGCGTTTGAAACAATTCTCGCTCTTGCTTTTTGATTTGAGTAAGTTTCTCGTTAACGTGAATCGGTAGTCTCACTGTACGGGATTTCTCGGCGTAGACGCGTTAGCGAAGCGGTAGCGACGAAGGAGCGTCAGCGGCTTGTCGTCAGACATCGCTCTGGTGATTGCTTGGCTGATCCACCAGTATGCGTAAGTTGATAACTTATAGCCTCGGTTCGGGTCAAGCTTTTCTATTCCCCTTTGCAGACCTATTGCTCCTTCTTGAACCAAATCTAAGAATTCTAAATTACGTTTTTGATACTTTTTAGCTATTGAAACCACCAAACGCAGGTTTGCTGTCACCATCTTTTGCTTGGCTCGTCTCCCCTGCTTCAGTATTTGAGTGACTTGAGCTTCACTTAGGTTGACAAAATTAGCTAATTCTGATGCTGTTGGTTGGCGATGCAATTGTTGAGCGAGCTGCTGCTGTTGCTGGGGAAGCAAATACAAAAATCAGAAATAACAAACGCTTGTATTCCTTTCCCAGCAATGGGTTGAGATATTTTATTGCAAATTAAAATAATTTTCTTTTCTCCCCCAGCTACCCCCGTGATAATACTGCTCATTTCACGACGATCTCACGATGAGCGCGTTGCTCCCAGTAGAAGCGCGATCGCCCATCCACCAACAAATGATTGACCACACCCAAGTTTATGTAGTGCTTGCGGTTGAATTGCCATCTTCGGCTTTGATGAAATCGGCTGCTTTTTCGCCAATCATAATGATGGGGGCGTTTGTGTTGCCACTGACCAGAGTTGGCATGATCGATGCATCCGCTACCCGCAATCCCTTGACCCCATGTACTCGCAGTTCGGGGTCTACCACTGCCATTGGGTCGGTACCCATTTTGCAAGTGCCAGACGGATGATGTCCCGTACTGCAAGCTGACCGGATGTATGATTCCAGTGCTGCATCGCTGGTCACGCTTTCCCCCGGTGCAATTTCCTTACCGCCAAACTCATTAAAAGCACTTGTGTCAAACAATTGCCGCATTAATCGAATCCCGGCAATCAGAAGACGCACATCAGCTTCACTTTGCAGATAGTTCATCCGTATGACTGGAGCATCTTTGGGGTCAGACGAGCGCAAACTGACACTGCCAATGTTTTGGAAATGAGTTAAAGAGACTACACCCGTGAAGCCCCAATCAGGGCGGACATAGCCAGGCGGTAAATATATATCGGGACCGAAGAAGAACTGGACATCGGGTACAGCCTCCAAATTGCCCTGGCTATGGAAGAACAGTCCGGCTTCAGACACATTACTGGTGATGGCAGGGTGTACCTCTTGAGTCGTCTGTTGGGCTACTGGAACGATAAGGTGGTCTTGCAGGTTTTGACCAACCCCTGGCAAATCAGTTACAACAGAAATTCCTAGCCCTTGCAGGTATTCTGCATCGCCAATGCCACTTTGCAGCAGCAACTTGGGTGACTCGAACGCACCTGCACTTAAAATTACTTCCCGGTTAACCCTGACCTGATGCAGCATTCTCTCGTGCAGATATTCCACTCCAACAGCGCGAGTTTCCTCAAACAACAAGCGAGTCACCAACGCACCTGTTTGCACCGTCAAGTTCGGACGATGCAGAATTGGCACGAGGAAGGCCGCGGCAGCACTATGCCGTTTTCCATCTTTAATTGTCGCTTGATAGAGTCCAGTTCCTGACTGCTGCACACCGTTGAAATCCGGATTGTAGTCATATCCCAGTTCCACACAGGCATCGACAAAGCGTTGGGATACTACAGCTGGAGAAATCGGATCGCTGACACTCAACTCACCATCAACCCCGTGGTAAGCGTCGGCACCGCGTTGCTGGTTCTCAGATTTTTTAAAATAGGGCAAGACATCAAGGTAGCTCCAGCCGGGATTCCCTAACGACTGCCAGCGATCGTAATCGTGAGAATTGCCCCGGATATAAATCATCAGATTAATTGAACTGCTGCCCCCCAAAACTTTGCCACGGGGACAATACATTTTGCGACCCTTCAAGTACGGCTCTGGTTGGGTGAAATAGCCCCAGTCAACCTCAGAGCCTTGTAGATTGACACATTGGGCCGGAATATGAATCTCCGGTTTCGTATCCTCTTCGCCTGCTTCCAGGAGTAACACGGTTGTGTCACTGTTTTGTGATATTCGGTTGGCGACAACGCAGCCTGCCGAACCTGCACCAATCACAATGTAGTCATACTTAGAATTGAACTTCATCATAGTCGAAAAATAACTGTCTGACTTTGTTTGACCAATTCTGAAAATAAGATACAGCAGTTTTCATTCGCATGAAGTACAAAGTTACGGATTTGAGGCAGGGGGCACACTTCGGCTACTTCGACTTCGCTCAGTACAAGTTCGCTCAGGGAACAGGAGACAGGAGGTAGAAACTCTTTATCTGTGATGAATCAGTCGTGGATTTTGTACCTCACGCGCCTTGCAATCTATTGTATTTCCTTAGTTTTAGTTAGATTTTCCAAAATTACTGATGATTCACATTAATTATCAAAAACAGTGGCTCTTTCATTGAAGAATTCAGAAGCCAGAATACAGAATTCAGAATCACTCTTCGTAGGAGATTCAGACCCACCACCCTCTTACAAAGTCTGAGCGGAGGAAGCCTCCGCTCAGACTTTGCGCTAATTGTAGACCGCTAAATTCAAGATTTAGCGGGGGTCTTAAACCCACTTATTCATCCGCCAGTCATACAGAATTCATGCGCTCATTCTGAACGCCAGTTGCTCCACTTGGGGAAACCCCACAGGGCAAACGCATCTAAAGTATAAGAATCCTTTAATAGCAAGGGTTTGGGCGTTTTATAATTTAGTCTCTTTTTTCATCAATATCCTTGTCCCGCAAGGGTTTCAGGTTTTACATGCGTTTGCCCTGGGAAACCCCAAGACCGCACTGGCTCCTCCTGACTCCTGAATTCTGTTTTGATAATGAACCATTCGTGGTACAAGATTGCTAAGAAAAATTCTTCATCTAGTGAGCGATCGCACACTGCCATAAATCCACAAAAAAATGGATCGTCTTCATAGGTAGTATCAGACAGGAAAGTGTTACAGAATTCTTCTCTGCACTCCAGATACAACGTAGTATGCTGATATGAGAGTGATGTGATTTATTTACAGGTAATAATATTGGATACCCTTCTACTTCCAAAAATTCTAACTGTTCATATCTGAAAACCGATTCCCAATCTTCTGGGCCTTCGTGTTTCTCAATAATTCTATCCCACCTAACTAACTTAATTTTTTCTATAGTCTCGGCTGATAAATCCGCAATTTTCATTTTTTTACTATCCTAAATAGTTTTTAACAATTTCTCTATGAATGATGCCCTTTCGGACAACTCTTATATTGGCAGAAATTCCCTTCCCGCTAAACTAAAAAGTTATAGCGGGAGTCCCATTTCCGCATTTGGGATGGCTAAAAAAATCTAGCTATTGCTAGATGCGATCATCCTCAAAAACGCTATAGGCTACAATTGTTGAGTAGAAAGATTCGCTTGTGGATGCCATAGTAGAAAGATCGCACACACTCAAACAAGCCTTGGTTGATTTTGTCCTAGATGCTGACGGCGAACTAGCACAAGCACTCGACATTTATGCAGCTGCACAGATGCCCAGCGGTAATGGCGATCGCACCCAACAACAAGTAATCATTGACAGGTTTATTACAGAAGGAAAAATTGGCGATCGCTCACCTATAGAGTTATTTATCGCCAGTCATGCAGATTTGTCCAAGAGCGATCGCAATCTACTGAATAGCTGGCATCGTAGTTTTATTGGTTTATTTACTATCACCCAGATTTTACCTGATGGCTTAGAACTCATGAACTGGCTGACAGCTAAACATTACATAGTTCTGACAGCTAAAAATTACATTGTCAAGTCCAACAGCCCTGAAAAACAACTAGCCATATCTCGTTTCAAGCCAGGAGATATTTTACTAACACGCATTTCTCCTCTTACTGATAATGAGTGGATATTTTCTGGCTCTCACACATTTATGGGTAAACTCGGTAAGCCAAAACTCGCCGTCGCCATTGGAAATTTTAAAGATAATTATAAAAGTCATCTTTACAGCGATGCTCCAGACTTGCTAGAACAAGCATGGCAGTCAGTAGAGCAATATCATCAGCAGTTTGTTGAGTTTTTTGAGAATGATGAAGTTACATTACCAGGATACCAACTCAATAAAAAGATAACTAAATTTCAAGAAATTATCACCGATAAATATCTCAAAGCCGCCGGACTTGATAGTTCCAAATCTTTGAATGAAATAGTAGCAAAAGCTGGTATTGGCGCAGAAGAAATTACCGCCGCTGCTCAAGAATTTGGGATTGATACTAACGCTGTTTCTCAAATATTGGATGGGAAAAACAGCAAGCAAAAAATGGTTGCACCTCAAGTAGATTTACCTGCTGAACTCAAGAAAGCAGAACAAGTCACAGCCATTTCTCACCCACGTTGGGGATTGATGTTTTTACCAACATATACTAAATTCACAACTATATTATTAGCTGATGATTGGCAAAGTATTGAAGGTGCAGCAAAACTAATTCGTCACTACTTGGAAGATAAAAATATTAATGCTTATATCTGGCATCGGTTAGCACAAAAATATCCAACTCAATTAGAAAAAGTCTTGCAAGATTTCTTGCAACGTCCTGAGTTTAGCCTGAGCAATGATTTAGATAAAATTTTGCAAGAGTATGGTAAACCTATCAAGCCAGAATTACCAGAAATTGCTAGTGTTCCTTTACATCTACATAACTTATTTCAAGAAGCACTTACAGAAGTGAATAAATCTAAACCCAAAGGTAAAGTACAAAAACAACCAGCGAAAGGTTTTCAAAGAGGTTAGTTTAATATCAAGTACATCTCAAATCCAGGTAAGTAAGTCGGAGAAAAAATTTATAAGTATGTAACAAACAGTTAAGCAGAAAAATGAGAGCTAAATTTCACACGTTGTGTACTATAATTTCCCTTTTCTCCTCTTGTTTGAACTCCATCAATCACAGCATAAGGCTTGCGTCTAATTCATCCTCTACTTGATACATTATCTGTATTTACTTATCTTTACGCAGTTTGGTTTTTTAAGCCTTTTTACTTATATCATAGATTCATTTTTTATATATTTATTATCAGAGTTTTATGATGTTTACTGCTAGAAGTTAGCAGCGATTTTCTTGCTTACCTTTGCAGTCCTGTTGCCTGTTTTTGATTTTTTTCTAAAATCTCATCAAGTTTAGAATTCACATCTTCAAAAGTCTGCAAGATTTCTTTTGTTACTTTATTAATCTCAATCTTCCCAGATTGCACACTCAAAATTACATCACCGTTTTTGTGTGCGATCGCCCAAGAACGTTGCTCAGGGTGGAAAGATACATCATAAATCTTGCCTTGGACACGAGTAGTACCATCCGACTCTGGTTGACCCCAAACGGACACGATTTTCTGAGAAATTTGGGCGATTCGGTTGACTGTATCTTTTTGCATTGCGTCCAAAGCTTGGGGGGACAATTGCCCAGTAGCCTTAAACTCCAACGCAATTTGGGCGATTCGTTCTTTGTAGGCTTGCGGCTTACCTAGATTATTAGCTGTACGCCACCATGAGCGTAAGTGGTCGATTGCGATCGGTTGAGTCTCTTGGCTGGGGGTAGCTTGTGGCTCATTTGTACTGGTTTGGGGCTGCGGTGGCTGTGGCGTTTGGGGTGATGCCTGACATGATAGTGTACTAACGACTGGCTGTGGCGGTTTTAGATGCTTTGGTCTATCAGGTAGACTACAAACTTTCTGTTGATACTGTTCCTTTTCCTCAATCACGTTCCCAAATTTATTAGTCATTGCATCAAAAACAGGCTCAGGGATGGACGAGTTAGACAAGTTGAAAACCGCCAACCCCTTTTTAGTTTCTAATGGCACATCTTCTGCTGGCACTTGAGCGATCGCTATATTTTGTCCTCGCAACCACTTGGTTACAGCTTCAATTTTGTGATTATCTACTGCCATCTGTGTAATGCCAAGCTCTTTATCGGAAGCACTAGCAAATAAAATTGTCGGTCGCTCTTTGATTTTGTGCAGTATCGGCGCTGTTTTCTCTATCATCCCCTGTTGCTCAATATTGACCGACTGCGTACCAAAAGCCTGAGTTTCTTTCGTCCACACTTCGGGATACTCAACCGTTTGTGGGTCAATTTTCAGTACAGTTGTTGAGAAATTACTTTGTAATGTTGCTTGTACTGGGGTCAGTCTCCCAAAATTGAGAACTCCCAACTCAAGGAGTGCTTCTTTGTCCTTCTTGAAATGCAACACTCCCAAAGGTTCACCGTCCAGAAAAACCGCATCTCTGGTTTTGGAAGGTGGTACTTCTATGGTTGCTTTTCGATAATTTTCATCATTAAATGTTTGACCTTGAAAGTTATAAAAGTTAATTTTATTGATTTTTAGTAAATTGCCGTTTGGGGAAGTTGCAATCACAAATGCGTTTTCCTTGCTGTCTGTTATGGTTGTAAGTTTTAGGTTCAGTTGATTACCGTCTTTGACATAGTTAAAAGCCTGAAGTTGCTTAACAGAATCCGAGTCTAACTCCCCCAGTGTTTTCCCATCAAGTTTGATTTTTACTGCTTCATTGGGAACTGGTACTGTACCAATGGATAATGTCACTGGTTCAGCATTAAAAGTTTGTCCTGCATGGGAGAACTTACTAATTTCTCGGATAGTGAACTCTACAGGTTGTTTTCCTGCTACACAGATGGTGGCATTGGCAGTGTAAGTCTCCCCAGGTACAATGTTGCATTGCGCCTTTGTGCCAATAGGTAACTGTCCTGTTCTCGGCTCCAGCATGGCGAACTCTTTGTACTCACCGTCCCTATCCTGTACAAATACTAAGCGAGAACCATAACGTTCGTGTCCCGATGGATGGTGGCTAGCTCTAATTTCGATGGGGTATTTCTCCTGCTGGTTCCAAACTTTATCCTTGAAATTGTTCGCCTCACTATCCAAGGTTACTAATCTCATCTGTGTGAATTGCAGTTTGTCCAATCTGGAGATAATTTCCTGTGGGAAAGCTGCAAATACAAAGTTTGGGATTTTCTTTTGAATTTGGGCTAGTGGTTGCTGTTTATCCTCCAGTTCATCCTGTCTAGATGCACCCACACTCCAAGCCGCCGCCGCCGCAGATAATCTTTCAAGCTCTGGTATACTCTCTCGATATGCTTGGGCTTGTTGGTATGCTTGCTGGAACATGAGCTTTGTCTGCCCTCGACTCAGTTCTGGCTTCAGTTCGGTGAGAGTTGCGCCACTGGTAGCCATTCCTGGCTTGAGATTATTATCTTCTACTGACTGTTGGCTTACTGTTCCCAGCTTTCGGTACGCAGGTTTGCCCGATTCCATCTCTCCATCGATTTGAGCCAACGCCAGTAATTTCTGCTATCGCTCCTTTGCAACGAGCTTTAGGTTAATTGTCTGTGCCTTCCATATGAGTGGATGCCCGTAGCGAGTCAAGTTTGTGATTTCGAGTTTTGCCCCCTGAATAGTTTGTACAACGGCTGAAGGGCCACGCTCGGTTTCTCGCCGTCGTTCCATTGCCACTGCTGCATTGAATTGCTTGTCAAATTCGTATTTGGCGGCGATCGCTGCAAACCTCTGCTGAGGTGTAAACTCAACACCTTTGAACAAATCGTGAAACTGAACTATGGGGCGTGATTCTAACTGGCAAGAGTGAAAATATTTATTGGTTTGATTAATTAATAATTCTACTGATGAATAACCTGTGGTTGTTATTCCTTGATTGAGGTATGCCGCAGGGAAAACGCATCTTATTTCCTAATAAAAATTAAAGAGGATTTCCAAATGACATAGATAATTGCAAACAATTAGAGAAATATAAATAAAACAAATCAATAAAATTTCCAAACTCGAAATTAGCTTATCTTCATCTAAATCTCTATCCATTAATACTAAAAAACTGATTAAATGGGTATACAAAACTATGTTTGTCTGCAAAATAAGTGAAACTTTCACACAAAATGTGAAATCAAGTTTGTAATAGACTAGCTTAAATTAATGCTAAAACTCTTGCTAAATAGTTGTTATCCATTGCGGCAAGAAACTGCTTGTTTTTTATTCCAACTTTTACCCGCTTTTCTTTACCTAAAAGATTGATTGCAATCTGCCTTAAAATTGTAAAGTTTTGTGGTGCATTATCTTTTCTAATCCGACAGTCATCTTCTCTCAAAGCGACATCCAATA
>LXQD01000353.1 GCA_003326215.1 Nostoc minutum NIES-26
CGTAACTTTTTCTTGAAACTTTGCCAGTGATTTGCTTAAATCTAAACTTGAATGTATATTTTTATTCATGAAGTGTAGGCATTCCCTGTTTTGATATTAAACATCAAAACTATTACTCAAAGGGCATCCTACACTTTTTTGTTCCTTTAATAGAATTACACCACCGTCAAAATAAATTTCTCTAAGTATTGCTGAGATTTTTGCTGGTCAATAAGTATCTATTTTACTAATGTACTGAAATTAGTGTTTAGCGATCGCTCGTTTAAAGTCTAACTTCAGAAAATCGCGTTGCTCCCCTTGCTAAACAACTTTCTTTAGATGTTTGCTTAACTCAAGCTGATTGTCTGTTATCTCAAACAACAGGAATCCAAAACTCACTTAGCAATGTGGCAGATCCGGTTAATTACTATCTGCGTTTATTGGATCGGTCAGAAAGACCACTTACCGTAGCAGGAGTGCAACTTGAACAATTACCCATCGCTTCCGCAGAAATACGTCGGCAAACGCTAATAGACACATCGGGCATACGATACCGTCAAATTAGTTTAACACTACGTACCCAATATCAGCTTACGGGCTACATGCAAGTAGGGCGAAGCTTGAAAGACCTAGACCAGCATCTTGCTGCCTTGAGATTGGCCTTATTGTTGGGTTGGCCTGTAACTATGATTGTCATTGCCATTTGCAGTTGGTATTTAGCTGGTCATGCAATGCAGCCTGTTTATCGCTCTTATCAACAAATGGAACAGTTTACAGGCGATGCTGCTCATGAATTTCGTACTCCCTTAGCAGCAATGCACTCTACTATTGATGCTGCTTTTAGATTGCATGGACAATCAGGGTCAGATTTGTTGTCTGAGCCAATAAGTAGAACTTTGCAAGTGATTAAGCGGCAGAATGCTAGGCTATCCAAATTGGTAGGAGATTTACTGCTGTTAGCGAGGCTAGATCGGCATCAATTGGCAGGAGAATACTGCTTATGTTGTCTGAATGATTTAATTAGTGATTTAGTAGAAGAACTGGCATTTCTAGCGATTGAAGCTCAAGTCAAGCTAGTACAACAAGTGCAAACACCGAAAAAGCTTTGCATTCTAGGCAATGAAGAACAACTTTATCGCTTATTTTCTAACTTGATTATTAATGGCATTCAAGCTACACCTAATGGTGGACAAGTTACAGTGACTCTAGAAAGAGGCGATCGCTACGCCTTCATCATTGTACAAGACACAGGAATTGGTATTGCTCCAGAGCATCAAAGTCTCATTTTTGGTCGCTTCTACCGTATTAATCAAGACCGTTCTCGTGCTTCTGGAGGATCTGGATTAGGATTAGCTCTTGCTTGTGCGATCGCCAGAGCGCATAGAGGTAGTATTCAAGTACAAAGTCAGATCAACAAAGGCAGTACCTTTACAGTCAAACTTCCTTTCAATACCTTAGCCAAAATAAGAGGATGAGATTCAAACGCGATCGCGGTCATTGTCTAAGCCATGACTGAAAATTAGCTGTATCTCTTGTTGAGTGAGAACTTTGGCTCGACCGTGCCGATTGATTTTCATTGTCCCAACTGTAGACCCTGTATCAGGGCGTACACCTAATCTAAGCCCCAGTCATACCCGTTTCTACCTCTAAGGATATAACTTTGTTTAATTTTGACATATTAATGAGATATTAAATTGAAAAATTAATTCAGATAGAAACTTATGGCAACCGAGCAAGAGCTTCAATCTCTTTTTAATACCTTAGATCGCGATCAAGACGGCAAAGTCTCCATTAATGAGCTTTTTTTAAGTCCTGGCTTAAGTGCAGTCATCTCATCAGAAACAAATACCAGTAGCCCACAGGAGTTACTAGTACAGTATGATTCAGACGAAGACGGTAGTATTACTTTTGAAGAGTTAAAGCAAGCAGTTGAGAAAGCAAGTAATTTAACCTAGCAGTCAAAAAACCCAATACCAAATACCCAATACCCAAAATCCCTCTCTAGCCCACGCTTTGAGGGATTTGCAATTTCTAGGTCATTGGCATTTGTGAGAGGTTAAGATAAAGGGTATTTTGTCAATCAGTTCAAATACGATAATCGTGTATGGGGAGAGGGGGAAGGAGGCGAGCGACGCTCGCCTCCTTCCCCCTCTATTTGATTATCATTATCGTAAAAATTTTTGAGAGCTTAAATCACAGACGAAAAACTATTGTAACGACGGAATAACTTTCTAAAAAGTGGGCAACAATCTTAGGTAAATTCAAGTTCGCAAACTCTGCATGGGGAGGATTTGGGGTTGTGTTGCAAAAACTTGTAAAAGACAACCAAATGACTCAGAAATTAACTGATACCAAAAACGTATCAAGCACAATACCTTTTTTGAAATTCCTCTCTGCTTTCATTTGCCGTAGAATTTACTTGCGAATAACAACGATATACTTATTTAACTCACAGAACATTGTGTTAAGTAAGGAACGAAATTACGGACTTGCCTTGGCAAAACTGAATTGGGGAAACCTAACTCACCAAGAAAGGAATTGTAAATGATATGCCTAATCAACGTTTTCAGAACAAAGTCGTCCTTGTCACTGGAGGCAATAGCGGCATCGGTTTGGTCACAGCAAAAGCTTTTGCAGAAGAAGGGGCAAATATTATCATCTGCGGAAGAGATCCGAAAACTCTCGATTCTGCCATAAAAGAGATTGGTGTAAACACACTAGCAATTCAAGCAGATGTATCTCAGGTCTCGGAAATTGAATCCATGATGAACCAAATTCATGGGAAATTTAATCGCTTAGATGTGCTTTTTGCAAACGTGGGAATTTCAAAGTTTTTTTCTGTGGAAGCAACAACCGAAGAAGCTTTTGATGCTCAAGTCGCCGTTAATTTTAAAGGAGTCTTTTTTACCGTTCAAAAGGCGATTCCATTGATGACCGAAGGGGGAGCCATTGTCTTAAACGCATCAATTGGTAGTCAAACAGGATTCCCGACAACGAGTGTCTATTCTGCTACAAAGGCCGCAGTAAGGTCGCTTGGTCGTACTTTTGCTGCTGAATTAGTAAATAAAGGCATTCGTGTAAATGTCGTTAGTCCCGGTACAATTCAAACGCCTATCCTGAGGAGGGCTGAAGGTTTTAATCCTGATAATACAGATGTATTTCTTCAGCACTTTGTTCAGCAAATTCCAATGAAAAGAGTAGGAAAACCTGAAGAAGTAGCAAAAGCCGTATTATTTTTGGCATCAACGGACGCTTCTTCTATTCTAGGAACTGAGATGATTGTTGATGGTGGTATGTTAGCAATTTCAGTCTTTTACTGCGATAGTTATAGTTAATTTTATGCCTATCCTTCGAGTTATTTTCTGGGTACTTCTTGTCTAAGTTTCAAGATTGATTATCTCAAAAAAGCCAATATATTCAAACCTAAAAACTTAGATGAAAGCTGAATTGTTTGATTACGAATTACGAATTTGTATAATTAGCCTTCTCCTTGAGAAAGGCTAACACGAAGGTAATGATATTCCTGCGTCTAAAGTTAACTTTGTTGACTGATTATCTTTTACTCAGCAATCAGCACTAATTTCGAGCATTCATATTTAGGAGAATTGACTATGCCAGTTGAGTTCATCGGAGCAATCCGGACAAAACCTGTTTCAGAGTTAAATAATGTTCAGACTTTCTTGAACGAAAACATAATAGACCAAGACTACATTCGTGAACTCACTCTAGCTCATGAAAAAGGTGGCTTTGATCGAGTACTAGTTGCTTACAGAGCTAGTAATCCTGATAGCTTTCTTGTGGCTAGCTATGCTGCTTCAATCAGCGAGCGATTGGGCTTTTTAATTGCACATCGACCAGGATTTGTCGCACCAACTCTGGCTGCTCGCATAGCAGCTACCCTTGACCATTTCACCAATGGTCGGATTGCAGTGCATATAATTACTGGTGGTTATGATGCAGACCAGCAAAGGGATGGGGACTGGCTCGATCATGACGATCGCTATCGTCGCACTGATGAGTACTTAGAAATTGTCCGACGTATCTGGACAAGTGACATTCCTTTTGATTACGAAGGCAAATTTTACCGCGTTAAGGATGCTTTCTCTGCAATTAAACCGTTACAAAAGCCTCATATTCCCCTTTACTTTGGCGGCGCATCAGACCCAGCTGTGCAGATAGCAGCCAAGCACAGTAATGTCTACGCTATGTGGGGTGAGCCAATTGCTGCAATTAAAGAGCGGATAGCAAAAGTTCGTGCTGCCCTACCAGAGGGTCGTTCTATCAGCTTTAGCGTTTCTGTGCGACCTATCCTTGGTGTCACAAAAGAACAAGCCTGGGAAAAAGCGTACAATATTTTGGCCCAGATTCAAAAACTGCGTCAAGCTGCATCAGTTTCGTCAACGCCTTCACAAGCAGTAGGGTCACATCGGTTAGTAGACTTTGCTCAAAAAAGTGAAATCTACGATAAATGTCTGTGGACACCAATTGTAGCAGTTACCGATGGCGCAGGTAACACGACAGCTCTAGTAGGAACACCAGAAGAAGTTGCGGAAGCTTTAATTGATTACTATGACGCGGGTGTGACTACCCTATTAATCCGGGGTTTTGACCTTGTAGAAGATGCGATCGCCTATGGACGCGAGATCATTCCTTTAGTACGGAAAGAAGTAGCACGGCGAGAGCGCCAAGCAGTTACAGTAAGAAACTAATCCATCATATAGAAATCTTTCAATTATTAACAGTGGTGATGAATTTTAGAAAAAGCTTGAGTTGTGGAGATTGAGTCCCATCTCGCCAGACGGCTGAAATCTGGAACTGAGGGCAAGGCTGTAGTATGGGGATAAATTGCAAGTCTTGCGTGGCGAATTTACTCAAGGTTCTTGTAGTCAAAAGTATACCTGCACCAGAGGAGACAAGTACCGGACATTGCTGATGAGGTTTCTTATGGAGTAGCTTAGGCTCAATCCCTCCATCTCTTAACAAAGCGAGAAAACTATCATAAAACTGTGGATTGTCCCGCCTTGGTTGAAAGATGAATGTTTCATTACGGAGATCGGCAAAACGAATGAGTTGTTTGTCTCCCAGCCAATGAGTCTTAGGAACAAGAATCGCAAAGTCCTCTTGATGAATCAATTGTGCCAAAACTCCATCCAAGTTGATTCTGCCTTCAACAAAAGCAACTTCAAGTTTTCCTATTTGTAGTTGCCTGAGTTGCTCTTGCCCAGATGTCTCCTGTGTGAGGATATGTATTTCCGGATGAAGGTAACGAAATGCTGACAATGCCGAGGCCAGAATACTATGGAAAGCCGAGCTAGAAAAACCCACACGAAGTGTACCTTCACCGCTGTTTGTTGATTGACTCACTTGTTGCTTAAGTTGCTCGGCTTGATCGATCAAGTTTTTTGCCCCTTGGTAGAGAGTTATTCCACTTTGTGTCAGTTCTACCCTTGTAGTTGAGCGTTCAAGCAGCTTAACGCCTAACTCCTTTTCCAGTCGTTGCACGAGTCTCGTCAAAGGAGGTTGTGTCAGATGCAATCTTGCTGCTGCTTTTCTAAAGTTCAATTCTTCTGCAAGGACTAGGAAGGCGTTTAAATCTCTCAATTCCATAGAAATGGATAAAAATCTACTGATAGTACCACAATCGTATCAAATGCAATACTTTTTGGAAATTTGTCTATGCTTTTATTGGCTGTAGAATTTGTTAGAGAACAAAGACAGCATATCTAATTCAATATCCGGCATACTTCAGCGAGTGATAAGTAAAGTCTGACGTTGCTTTGCTCATCTAACCGATGTTTATAAAAAGCTGAATAGATAAACCTCAATGAGGTCAGAAAAGAACTTTCACTCATTCTGTCTAATCCACATTTGCACAATAAAATTGGGGATCACTTCAAGATGAAAAGACGCGATTTTTTCAATGTCTGTTATGGACTCATGGGTTTATCTACTGTTTTAGTCAGCTGTAATACAAAAAATAGTAATACCAAGTTAGTTCGACTTGGTTATCAAAATTCTGGGGATCTCATTACCCATGAAAAGAAAGTAATGGAGAAGCGTCTGGTTCCCCTGGGAGTTAATGTCCAGTGGTCTTTGTTTGTCTCTGGCCCTCCCCTACTAGAAGCTTTAGATGCAGGCAGTATCGATCTGGGGCCAACAGGAGAAACACCGCCTATTTTTGCCCAGGCATCTGGTAGTAAATTAGTGTATCTAGCTAACATACCGGGGCTAACTGCAAAAGCCAAAGCGATTATTGTCCCAAAGGACTCTGCGATTCGCACTTTGACCGATCTTAAAGGTAAAAAAGTTGCTTATGCTAGGGGTACTGCTTTGACTTATTTCTTGGTAAAAGCACTCGAAGAAGTAGGGCTGAAACTCAGCGATATTAAACCAGTGAATCTGACAACTATTGATGGACGTTCAGCATTTCTGAATAAGACGGTAGATGCTTTTGTAGCTTCCGATCCATCTTTACTGCAACTCCAACAAGAAACTAGTATTCGCATCTTGCGAGATGGTACAGGAATTGAGACACCCGGAGGCTATTACCTAGCTTCGCGAGAGTTTGCTACAAATAATCCCGATTTAGTCAAAGCAATTCTCGAAGAGTATTACAAAGTTGGACAGTGGACAAATAACAATAGACGTGAGGCGGCTGAAATCATTGCGCCAAAAATCAAGGTCGATGTGCCAACAATGGAGCAGTTATTGTCGAGGCGTGACTTTGATATGAAACCGATTACCGAAGAAGTAATTAACGCTCAACAGCAGGTTGCGGATCTGCTGTATGAGTTGAAAATTATTCCAAAACAGGTAGATGTTCGCTTGGGAACCTTAACTCCTACACAGTATGCGGCCATTACTCCGAATATCATAAGCAAGAAAGCCCATTAGCAAAGGACTTTTAAGGAGTACCATCGTCGAAGTTCAGACTATGAGCGTCTTCCAGAGATGAGTGAAGCAGCGATATATGCTGTTATGACTAGGATTATGCTACGTCGTCTTATATCCTAAAGATTTACTTTATAAGTAATCTCTAACAACAACAGAATATTAATTATTGCTTCCCATTCAATCGACCTATTTGATAAAAATCAAGCAGGTTAGGGAAAGCTTTTTCTAGCAGCCAGTTCCGCCCAATTTCTGATTCAGGAATATTTGAAGTAGCTATATAATAACCACTTCTGTAAGCAGCCACACCCAAATAAGCTTGCAGGCTAAATATGGTCCGCGAAGAAGCAGGAATAGCCATCAAATCTTGCAAATGGCTGGGATGATAATTTTGTCCTACCAGCAAAAAATAAACTAAAGTATGAACTAAACGGGATAAAACAACTGTTCGGTCTTGCCAACGCTCTAAATGAGACTTGATACAGAAGTAATCAGGTAAATCAGCCGCTTGAGATTCATCAACAAATAAATCACTCTGACTTTCGATAAAACTAGAATCCAGACCTATAAACTGTTTAAGAAAAACAAGCGTTTTGCCCCAAAGTTTGTGTTCCTTACTTTCAGGAGAAGATATTCAAGCATAAGTCATTACTTATAATTTTTAGATACATACCACGATATTTGCAATCCCACCATAGCACAGGATAATTTGTCGTTCCTTAGTAAAAACCGCAATGCAATGAGAAACAGGAATCAAAAATAACTCACAAGTATGAATCAAAAAGATGTGCTTTAAATCAATACCTTTGCCAAAAAAAGAGGATGAAGAGAGAGGGCTGATGTAGTAGAGTTGTTGTCTTCCACAACGACAACTCATATGTCATTTGCTGTTCAGCCTCAAAACGCTCCAATTCGGCTTTGAAATTTAAGTCTAACTTTAGTGGTAGAGTCATTAATCTATTTTGATCAGCAACCCATGCCTTGGGAAGAAGGAGTTTTAATTTATTATTTCACTTGCATTGCTATAGCGATCGCACTCATTTTGGTTATGTTGCAAAAACTTGTAAAAGACAAAAGCTCTGTATAAATCAGAACGATTTATGCAACTATACTAAAAATTTGAGCAACAAATTTCACTTGAGCGCCGATGTCTCCTTTTTCAACTCCTTTAACTTGTCCCTTGCGAATCATGTTCATAGCTTCATATCCTCTCAAGGTTCGTCTCGCCGTGTTGAACGAGGCAAATCCCATTCCTGGTTTAACCAATCGTTCAATAAATCGATGATCTTGTTCCAGATTATTATTTAGATATTTAACTTGTCGTAATTCACAATCATCGGGCAATAAAACGGACTTTTTGAGTTGAGCAATTGCGATTGGGTAAGCGGCATTTTTATCCACATTAATTACTCGTGGAGTTCTGTTATGAGAGGCTTTTAAAGCTTTGCAAAAAAAAATTTTGTGCGGCTTTTGCATCACGTTTAGCACTCAACATCAAATCGATAGTATTGCCCGCTGAATCCACAGCACGATATAAATATTTCCATTCACCTTTTATTTTTATATATGTCTCATCCACCCGCCAAGAATCATTAGTTGGCTTCAGGTCAGCTTTGCATCGTTTCTCGATTTCTGGTGCATAGGCTTGCACCCAACGATACACCGTTGTCTGGTCTACTGAAAGTCCCCGCTCTGCCATCATTTCTTCCAGATGCCGATACGAAAGTGGATATCGCAGATACCACCGCACACATAGCAATATGATCTCCGGCGTTGCATAACAGGGGGATGAATTGGGGTAAGCAGGGGAGGCAGGGGATGCAGGGGAAGCAGGGGGAGAATTTTAGAAGTTGCTAAATTATCCCGCAACGGGAGCAACGCCTGATCTCCGATTGAAAATGACGCCATTTGAATGGTTGCTTGGAGTTCATCAATGGGGTAGGTAACTTGGCTACTCAATTATATGTCTTTAGCACTTTTACCAGACCAAGGCCTGTTGGGAGCAACACAACCCGCAAGAATACGCTTTCAACACTGAAACTATTTATCGATTTACGTAAAAATACATTTGTGTTGAATGAAACAACAATAAACTATCTAAGTGGTAGGAAAAAGCAAAAAATGCTTTTCTGACTGAACTTTACTTCTAAGTAACAATACTAATTTCATTTTAATAAAGTACGTTTATATACTAAAAATAAAGCACAGGTAAAAGCTTTCTGCTCAGTTGAGGAATATCATACATGGCAAGACTTGATTACTTTGCCCCAGGCGTATATGTTGAAGAAGTTGACCGTGGTAGTCGCCCAATAGAAGGAGTACAAACTAACATTGCAGCTTTTGTTGGCTTTACCGAAGCTATTCGTAATGGAGCTGAAATTGGTAAGCCAATGTTAGTTACTAGCTGGAACCAGTACTCGGAATATTTTGCCAAAGAAAATTCTGATGGTTTCACAGACTTTGACGCTTACTTACCTTTTGCTGTTAATGGTTGGTTTTTAAATGGGGGCGCTCGCTGTTGGGTAGTCAGTATTGGTACACAACTGCCCAAGCTTGCAGCAGAAACTACCCAACCTGGTCCCGAAACTACATCGTTGACCGTGAAAACTTCTGGTAAGCGCCAGTCTTTACAGTTTACGCTCAAACCAGAACAAGCACAAATTGGCCCGGTCAAGGTAGAGATTTCTCCCAGCGAGCCAAAAACTACCACCCCTGTAGACCCCAATGCTCCAGCACCAGTGCCAGCAGAATTCTTCTCTGTATCTATCAAGCGAGAAGACGAAGAACTAGAACGGTTCGACAATCTGACAATGAGTCGTGATGTCCAGACAGAGGTAGGAAATTACGTACTCACAGCACTTGAGAAATCTCAGTTTGTCGATGTTCTCGATCTAACCGAAAAAGGACTTCCTCTGGCACGCCGTCCAATAAATGGTCAATTTGAGGTTAGTTATCCTCCTGTGCTGCCCACCCAAGAAAATTTGTCACGATATGTTCAAGGGGAGCGGGATGAGCGCAGCGGTATCCAAGGGCTATTTGAAATTGATGAAGTAACGATAATAGCCTGCCCAGACTTAATGCGGGCTTACCAAGCAGGTGTACTCAATCAAGACCAAGTTCACGGCATTATGGAACTGATGGTTAGTTTGTGTGAAAACTCTGCTCCTAATCCTCCTAACCGGATGGTAGTTTTGGACACACCACCAGATAGAGTCAAGCCACAACAAGTAATTAACTGGTTGCACAATGACTTCCAGCGTCGTTCTATGTTTGCAGCTTTATACTATCCCTGGATTAAAGTTCCTAATCCTCGCAAAGGTGGAAAACCGATTCTTGTACCTCCTTGCGGTCACATGATGGGTGTATGGTCTCGTACTGACGAACAGCGCGGTGTATACAAAGCACCAGCTAACGAAACACCGCGTGGTGTAATTGGTTTAGCTTACGACTGTAACTTCCGCGAACAAGAATTGTTAAACCCCCAAGGTATTAACTGCATCCGCACTTTCCCCGGTCGAGGTATTAAAATTTGGGGTGCAAGAACTCTAGTAGAACCAGAAAAAACAGAGTGGCGGTATATCAGTGTCCGCCGCCTCATGAGCTATATTGAAAAATCCATCGAACAAGGAACCCAGTGGGTCGTATTCGAGCCAAACGACCAAGACCTCTGGGCAAGAGTAAGACGTACTGTAGGCAACTTTTTAGAACGCCTCTGGCGCGAAGGCGCATTATACGGGGCTACGCCTGAACAAGCCTACTATGTTAAGTGTGACGAGACTCTCAATACTCCTGACACTATGATTTTAGGTCGTTTGTATATAGAAGTTGGCGTTTGTCCAGTCCGACCAGCAGAATTTGTTGTCTTCCGTATCAGTCAATGGTCTGGTAAAGATGAAGAATAGTATCGGCATAACTATCGATAAATTTTTAATGCTCTTCAATTACCAATCTAAAATCAACAAATAGGAATTTAAAGTAATGGCAGAACAAGACGAATTATTAGTCAGTTGTAGGTTTTATTTTGAAGCTGACGGGTTAACTGATAAACAAATTTTAGAAGTTTCTGGTTTAAGCTCTGAAACGCCAGCCGCTGGTGGAGATAAAGTATTGGGTTCAAGCAAAAATGCTGTTAACCTACGTCAAGCAGCACCTACTCGTTCCAAATTTCAACAGGTCACTATCAAAGTAGTAGCTACTACTAATACCGATCTGTATAAGTGGTACGAAGCCTGTAATAAAAATGAGGGTGGAAAATCTGATTGGTCATCAAATCGCAAAGCCTCTTCTGTCACCGTCTACGACCAGGGAGGAGATATGAAAGCACGTTGGGAAATGATTAATGCTTATCCCACAAAATATGAAGGGCCAAAGCTCGAAGCAGGTTCTAATGATGTGGCTAATGAAACATTAACCCTAGTCCACGAAGGTATTAAGCGAGTCCAATAGTTATTTAGATAATGGGTAATAAGGAATAATTACCCATTATCTATTACTCATTATTCAATAGATTCAGATGTCAAGCAAACCTCCAGAAATATTCACAAATTCGCGTTTTTACATAGAACTTAAGCTTGATGGTAGTTCTGATTCTGTAGATGCCTACTTCATGGAATGCAAAGGATTTAAACGCACCCAAGAGGTTATAGAAATTTGTGAGGTAACTCCTCGCCGCTGGGGTCAAGCAAAATCAGGTCAAGTTATCCGCACGAAAGTTCCTGGGAATGTGAAAACCAATAATATTACTTTGCGTTGGGGAATGACTAAATCTACAACTTTGTCGAAGTGGTTTGAAGCAACTCAAGAAGGAAATTGGGCTAGACAACTTAGAGATGGTTCTTTAATTATCTACGACCAAGCATGTCAGGAATCAGCAATCTTCCAGTTTCGTGGTGCATGGCCTGTAAGTTACGTTGTTTCAGATTTAAGTGCCAGCGCAACTGATATAGAAATTGAAGAAATGGAAATCGCTGTAGAAATGTTTACACGCCAACACTAAATCCCAATGTTACAAACAGAATTTGAGTTTACCTTACCTAAAGGATATTTAGACACAGATGGCAATCTGCATCGCATTGGAGTGATGCGTTTAGCAAAGGCAATGGATGAAATTGTGCCTATGCGTGACCCTCGTGTTAAAGCAAATCCTGCTTATTCAACAGTAATTATTTTATCTCGTGTAATTACTCGGCTAGGAGCTTTAGAAGAAGTCAGTCCAGCAGTGATTGAAGGTCTTTTTGCCTGCGATCTTAACTACCTACACCAATTTTATTGTCAAATTAATGAATTGGCAGCAGAAAATTTAGAACCAAAAGAAGTCATCAAGTCTTCATAAAAGATATTAGTAAACATCAAAAACTAACTAATATTTAATAGAATTATAGCAGTTTCCGAGCTAGAGAGGTACGTTTTCAAAGCTACTAACTTTGGTTAAAAACATTAGAGCGTACCTCAGCTACTTAAGAAACGCTATCAATTTTTTACTATAAACATTAATTGTGGAAAATTAGTAGTTTGTTACATGACATTAGCTAACCAGGTTAATTAGTAAATAATTTTCCCAAAATTGATGTTTTATAGCTAAACTTATATACTTTTGAATTCCTATCAAATCTGAGAGGTATAAGGGTGAAGCTTACACAATTAGTTAATACAGTTAGCCTCAGATTTAGAGAGGTTTCAAACTTTGTTCACTATCCAATACAAAATATTTCACGAGTAGCGACAAGCCACTTTCAAGATAAGTATGAAAATATGGATGTTCCTTTCGCTAAGGATAATCGAAAACAAGAAAAGTCAGAACATAAAGCCCAAGCTCATATACTAGTTCCTAATACAACACCAAGCAATGAATTAAATAATGATACTTATTTTACTAACGGCAAGGAAGTATACGCTGCTAGTATCAACGGAGCCGTGACTCAAACAAGTACTCTCCAAGCTACATCAAAACAACTCCATCAAACTATAATTCCATCTTTACAAAAGAATGAAGATATTCGTGGCCGTAGAGGGAAATATCGAATACAAAGTGAGGGACCAGTTAAAGAGTTAGAAAGGGCACGTTTATACCAAGGGATTCATGTTCTTAATAATAAACCAATTTTGATTAAAGAGTATGTGCTACCTGAAGTAGACTTCAATCAAAAAGAGGCTAGAGAACGTAAAGAACAGTTTGAAATGTTAACTAGTATTAACCTCAAAAATGGGGGAGGACAAGATTTTCGCTTGATTTGTCCTTGGGATGCGATCGCACCTAGAGAAGAAAGACGCTGCTATTTAATTACAGAACCAATCAACAATAGTATAACTCTTGGAGAATACTTACAGAAAACACAGCGCCCAATGACTTCCAGTCAAGTGCGTGAAGTCCTCAAGCAAGTACTACAAACCCTTTGGTTTCTTCACAGTCAAAAAATTCGTTTGCCCAACGGAGGCATAAATTTTGGTTTACCTCATGGAAATGTTTGTCTTGATAGCCTGCTAATTGTCACAAATAATCAGCAAATAGATAACCAACAGTTTTTCATTTATTTATCCGATTTAGCTATTTGGGAAGATTTATTTAAACCGCCACTGTCTCCAGTTAATAATTATTCAATTGAAAAAGATTTAAAAGACCTAGGTTATCTCAGCTTTTATTTATTATCAGGAGGAAATACAGACCCAATTTACGGTCAACCTCTTGACCCAAAGAATGAAAGAGACTGGTCAACAGTAGATGATATTTCTTTAAAAAGAATTGTCCGTCGCCTTATAGGAATTGATGTCCCATTTAGTGGTGCTGATGATGCTCTTCAATCTTTATTAATATCACCTCCCGAACTGTTAATTGCAGAGCAAGTAGATGCACAAGAAGAAAAATCTCAAAAAGAAGAGACATATAATTCAAAAGTTTTAAAGATTTTACTAAAAATTATCGTTTGCGGATTGCTCTTCGGGTTTACTAGCGTAATTTTTTGGAAGTTAGTTTATTTGATAGGACAAAATAAATCACCTAAAAGCTTGCAATTATCTGAAAATAGTTCTTATCCCTGTTGTATTGCAAAAGTGAATAACGTGCCAGCAGGAAAATTTACTTATACTGCTCCAACTTCTGAAGGAACATGGAATTATTTACTGACAACATCAGGTTTAGTATCTACAGGCAAAAAATTTGACCAAGAACTTCTTGCCCGTGGCATGAAGTTACAGCTAAAGTACGTACCTGAAAAATCACTTGACCAAGTAATAAAAAAAGTTATAGATAAAAAAGCAGATTTTTTTATAACTAATATAATAGATAATTTTGAAAAGCAGTTAAAAAAGAAAAATTTTATTTATCAACCAATTGCTTATGAAGGCATAGTAGTATTTGTGGCTTTTAGTGATTCTCAAAGAAAAGGAAGTCTACCCGAAGCATTACAAGGAAAGATTAGTTTTGAACAATTGCGAAAACTTTATAGCGGTCAAATAACAAACTGGAATCAACTAGATAACAATCTGCCAGACTTACCAGTTAAATTATACGTACCTTCAGAAGAAGAGGTGATTAAGCAATTTAAGAATGTTGTTTTTAATAATTACCCACAACAAGAGCTACTTTTCGATCAATTAATAGCTAAAAGAAAAATTATAAAAAAAGAAACAATTAAAGTTTTAGGAGATATACTTGGTGATTTTGAAAGTGAAAATAAAAGTAAGAGAAACGGTGGGATTAGTTTTGGGCTTTTGAGGAAAGTGTATGGTCAGTGTGCAGTTTATCCTTTAAGTGTAGGTGAAAAAGGTCAAGAAATACAGAGTTTAGTAAAAAATGACGGTTCAGATATAACCCCTAAAATTGATTTATGCAACGACAAGGGAAGTTATAAACCTAATGTTGAAGCTTTCAATGCAAAACGCTATCTTTTAAGCTACTCAATAGCTGTAGTTTATCCTCAAGACGAAAATCATTCTCATGCTGGGAAAATTTTCGCCCAAATACTAGTAACTGATGAAGCACAAACTTTACTAAGTGAAACAGGAATTGTACCAGTACGTAAATTAAATAATAACTGAATTTGGTATGACTGAAAAAGAACAAAGCCTCATATCTGAATTAGCAGATAAAGTCTTACAAAATCCCGTGTTACTACAAAAACTGAGTAATAAAGTTTATGAATTAATTCTAGAAGATTTACGAAATCAGTATACACGCTTTGGTCATAGGGGCTAATTGTTATGGCAAGAAATAATAGTACTAGTTATGAATTGAACTATGTTACAGCCAATCGTTTTTATATAGAAATCGAAAGTAGTATTGCTGCATCATTTAGTGAATGCTCTGGTTTAGGTGTAACAATTAAAAAAGAAAAGTATTTTGAAGGTGGTGTTAACGACCAGCAGCGAGTGATTTTAGGTCAGTCAGAATTTTCCGATGTTACTCTCAAACGCGGAATTACTGATGATTTAGCATTTTGGAATTGGGTAAGCCAGATACTTACCAGTAAGAAAAAACAACGCCGTAATATTAATGTTCTATTGTTTAATCAAGCAGGTGAAACTATGCAATGTTGGACTTTAATCGCCGCTGTTCCCATTGGTTGGAAAGCTCCAGCTTTACAAGCTTCTGCTAACACGGTGGCAATTGAAGAATTAACATTAGCATATGAAGGATTAAAAGTAGAAAAGTCATGATATATTAATGCTGTACTTATAATTTACTGAAATTAAAATTGAAAAAGTAAATTACAATTTAATCTTTTTTACTTCTACTACTTTTAATTTCCTCGTATTAACTAAAGTTTTATAAAACTCGATCCTCAGTTACTTATCTGTGTATCACTCTGTAAACCTTGTGTCTGGACGTAGTCTCAAGTAAACCTTCTGCCTGTGCAGTTAAAATTTGCGCCCATGATAATGGTCTTTCGTATTATTACCTCCTACTTGCTGTTTTAGTTTATCTGCTAATAATTTCAGTATATTTACTCTCTTCATAAGCGCAAATAAAAACCACAATTCAAGTAGCAGAGGTATTGATTGTGAGTTGTAAAATATGGACGCAACACAAAAAGCTAACTGGTGCAATGCTAACTACGGCTATTTGCTGGCAGTCACAGAACAAGTGCATCACTTTTTCGTGAGAGGTACAACAATTTTGGAATTTATTAGCCTGACTGCAAACCAACTGTAGCAAGTGCAAATAATCAAGATTCCAATAATTTATGTTTATAAACACCCCTGCTATTCAAAATCCATTAAAATCAAAATTTCCACCGTTACTGCCACCGTCTCCTTTAGGTCATCATTTATCACCTTTAGGACAAAACTTGGAGATAGGTGATTTTTTATTGTTATTATTTCAATATAATTTATTTAACTGTTCTGATTATAGTAAAATTGCAGCATATGAACTGAAATTTCACAACTTAATTAATACCAATACAACTGAATTTTTTGGTGAAAATAGTGATGATAAGTTTGATTTAGAACTGAATTTAGATTCTTTAGAGCAAGCAACAGATAATCTATTTGTTACTACAAAAAATATAAGTATAAAAAAGTCGTTAGGGCTACAAACACCGATAGCACAAGAATCTGATTTGATAGCTTCGGATTTAATTTCAGAATTTTTATTAAAAAAAAGAATTGCTAGGCAGACTTTATCACTAAGGGGAACAAAAAATAGTACAGATTTAACTGAGGTGATACCATTAGATGTATTCCCTCAAAAAACTTCCAGTGTTGTTCAAACACAGCTAAATCCAAATCAAGAACCAGCTTCGATTCAAAAATTAATCCAAAACAAAACACAAACTATACCAGATTATAGTGAAGCAATTGAGAGCCTTGAAACTTCAGTTGCTACCTCTAATATAGCGTTCGCGGATTCCATTGGTGTTCAATCTCTAGAGTTAGAAAACTTAAAATCTGCACCAATTCAACAAGTTTGTACATCTGCACAAGTTGAAAGTACTAATCATCTGCATGCAATCTCTCCATTACAATTAGAGACACAAGTCACTTTATCTACGCGTCCGCAAGCAGAATCAGTTGTTCAACTCCAAGAAGATTTACTTCAACTAAATAACCCATCCGATCAGAGTATCAATCAGGTAATCATTCCTCTGCAAACTACTCCTATAGAATCAAAACCAGTTCAACTGCAACTAGAAACACAAACTAGCTTACCTTTGCAAAAATCAATTGAGTCTCCATCTGGGGAAACTACTTTTACTCCAATTGATATCAATTTAGTTGGCATCGAACCTCAATTACAGACAAAAGTAAATGACACACAGATAAGCCAACACGAACTCAAAAATGGGGAAAACGTTGCTCAAAACTCTAGCACGTCATCTTCTGAGTTTAGTAGTCATACATCATTAGCATTCAACGAAGAAACTCCTAAGTCTGCCTCCTTCGGACGTGCTGCGCGAATACCGCAAAGCAATTCAGCCCAAGACGCTGCTTCACGGCATCCTGATGAATATGTTGATAACATTCCCTACTCTACACTAGACCAAGAACCAGCTATCTACAACAGTGAGAATCTCTTTACAGAACTGCCTCCTCAACAAGAAGAACTCATTGAGCAAAGTCGCATGGAATTAAACCACGCAAATGTCTTCACCTTTGATGTACTAAGTCAAATATCTAACTCAGTACCATTACAGCTACAAGCAACTCCAACTACTCCAGAAACAACGGAATCTGCATCTCTTGAAAATAGCATTACGCTAACCGATAATAAATCAGTTGTAGTTGAATCAACTACTCCAGAAACAACGGAATCCATATCTACTGAAAACAGTACCGCGCTGACCGATAATAAATCAGTTGCAGTTGAACCTCAATCAGAAATACAAACTGTAATATCCATTCCTCAACAAATTGAGTCTGTCTTTGAAGAGAGCGTTTTTAGTACAACCAATACTCAATCAGTTGCAATTTCACCCCATTCAGAAGATTTAGCAAATCTATCTACTCAATCACAAGTAGAGTTTGTATGCGAAGAAAACACATCTAACCAAACACATGTTTTGCTAGTTTCTTCCGATATTGGGATGATTTTACCTCAACCGCAACAAAATACACCAGGCGAGCCTGCATCCGAGGCAGATTCACTGGCGATCGCTTCCCAAGCCTTAAGTTCTAGCTTACTCTTTGAGCATGTTACTTTGTCTGCAAAAGACACACACAATGAGTTTACTAGCGAACAAATGATAACGCCAAGGGCGATCGCACCCCAATTTGATACAGAAAAAACTTTAACCACTCAAGAGGCGAGCGCATCTGTATCTGTTCAAGAAGATAGTGTAACTCCAACTGATATTAACTACGCGAGGACGCAATCATTACCAAGCACACAAGCTATTCCAAAGCTTCCTACCCTTACAACATCAGTACCAATTGAAGAAACGGCAGACTCTTTCTCTACATCAACAACAATTGCAGAAAATACAGAATTGGTATCTTTAGAAACTGCTACAACTCAACCTAACATTTCAACAGTTTTTCAAAGCCAATCTACAGTTATTTTAACTAAAAGAGAAAATTTAAATCTTCCTTTTCCCAAGCTGCTAAGTCAGCCTTTACCTCTTGTTAAAGACTCTGACTTACAGTTATCTGAACTAGTGGCTGAGTTTGCCAACCAATTACCATTGTCTGAGAAAATAAAAAAATTATCTGAAAGTCTCATTAGAGACATACCTACAAATCAAATTATTGACAATATATTTGAAACATCTGATAGTTGTACTGAATTATTCAGTAATGTTTCTGCAAGCATTAACGCAAATATTCCATCTTTGGCTCCATTGTTTTTCAATAGACATTCATTGTCTAACAAAAATGTTAATTCATTACTTGCTACGAATTTTAACTTTGATTATGAAAAAGAATTTATAAACATAAATATTATTTCAGATGAATCTTTGCTAAAAAATAAAGATATAAATAATTATAGCTCTCCTGATAATTGGTCAAGCGTAGCTGAACTATTGGGTAAGGCATCTAATTATTCAATAGAAAATTTACCATATTTTAATTCATTAGTTATTAATCAACCTCTTCATACTATAAATACTTTATCCAAATCTCATGCAGATATTAAACAGAAACCTGCTAATAGCGATCGCCCGAAATCTAATCAAAATACACTTCTAAATCTTCCTTATAAACTTTCTAAAAAGATACCCGAGTCTTGGTCAAATATTACTGATTTATTAGGAGATAAACCATATTCATCAATAAATATCAATAAGCTTTCTGAAGATGAATCTGCTCTATTAGTAGAGAATTTGAATACAGAATATTCCTTAATGGAACTTTCAACTCCTTTTATTGAGACTTCTTCTGAATCAACATCAATAGAAAACAGCTTCACTTTGCAATCAGCAGACAACCATATTGCTGATTTCAGCATTATTGATGAGGAAGAACTAGAAATCCTTGCTTACAAGGTTTACATAATTCTACGTCCTAGATTAGAAATGAATCATCAAAGGCAATTCCTGCCAAGTACAAATACTCACAAATTATGGAACCAGGAATTTTTGAACAATTATCATCTAAATTCAACAAGAGATGCGATCAAAATGAAATATATAATAACAGACGAATTAAATGAAGCTTTATTTTTAGATACGAAACTATCAATGCTTACTCAAGAAGTTTATTTTCTCATAAAACATCTTATAGAAACACACATAACGATTAACAATTATTTATATTAATTTAATTTCTGATTTTTTTAATTTTTGATTCAATCAAGTTAAAATTATGACTCTTACAAAAGCAATGCTAATATCACAAGACGGAGTTGGGAATATTGAGTTCATGTTCAACCCAACTCAACTATCTTTTGAAGGAACTGTCGAAACTGCTGAAAACTCAGGCGCACGCACTCAAGATAAAGGCAAACCAAAGGTAAGTTTTTCTAATATTAAAGCTTATAAAGTTACTATTAGCAATATTTTATTTGATACTTACGAAGAAGGTGTAGATGTTGTTAAAAAATATATTGATAACTTCAAAAAATCTGTTGAATTTGCACCCGGAAAACAACGTACTCCAATTTATATGTTTGTTTGGGGAAATCAGGTATATTTACGACGTTGTTTTGTGGAAAGACTTAGCTATAAGTTAACTATGTTTCTTCCTGATGGAACACCAGTACGTGCCACTATCGATAGCCTATCACTGAAAGAAGCGGACGAACCTAAGCCAAATGAACCTGTTTCAACACAAAATCCTAACAATAACACTCGGAAAACAGATACTATGCAAAGTCGCAATAGTCGCAGAGAAAATTAGGAGAATGTTATTTTAAAAATTAGAAATTAATTTTATGGCAAACTACTGTGCATCACCAATAATAAGATTTAAAGATCGACCTGCTCCTCCGGAGTTGATGGCTGATATTATCCAAATTTGTGTAGAAGAAAGCTTATCTCGTTCAGGGATGTTTACTATAGTTATCAAAAATGATTATCAGCCTGGACGAGAACAGGATAATGTTTGGCGATATAAAGACTTGTGTCAAATTGGTACAACCATCGTAATTGGATTTACTTCTAGTACTACAGAATCACAGGATTTCAATGAAGAAAATTCCAATCAAATTTTTAAAGGTGAAATTACAGCAATTGAAACCTGTTTTAATAGCAAGTCTCAAGCACCAATAGTAATTCGCGGTTATGATATATCTCATCAACTATGTAGAGGAAAATACAATCGTTCATTCCAAAATATGACTGATAGCGATATCGTCAAAAAAATCGCAGAAGAAGTAAATATTCCAATCGGCACTATAGAAGATTCTGGTATCGTACATGAGTACGTTTTCCAGCCTAATCAGACCAACATGGAATTCTTACATTATAGGGCTGTACGTATCGGCTTTGAATTATTTGTTAAAGAAGGCAAACTCTACTTCTGCAAACCCAAGCCTAACTCTGAAAAATTAACTCTTAAATGGTTGAAAGATTTGACTAGTTTTCGAGTAATTGTTGATAGTAGAGAACAGGTAAATCAGATAAAGGTGCAATCATGGGACTTTAAAACTAAAAAAACTCGTGTTGCGTCACGATCTGACAAATCTCCAATAAATACTACAATAAAATACGGTTCGGGTCGTGCAGCAGTTAATCAGTTTGAGGGTAAAAAGTTACAACATACATTAATTTATAGCACCCCAACAGAAACTAACACAGAAATTGAAGCTATCGTTAAAGCATTAGATGAAGAGCGAGAAGGTCAATTTGTTGAGGCTTATGGCAAGTGCGAAGGTAACACCAAAATTCGACCGGGTCACATTGTTAAGTTAGACGGTATGGGGCAGTACAGCGGTGAATACTACATCACTGATACACGTCATATTTTTTGTGATGGCACTTACAGTACTGAATTTAGTGTTCGTGGTTCGCGTGGTTTAAAGGCACTAGTATCTTCAATCCCTCACATGCAACTGCAACCAGGGCAAACGTTTCTAGTTGGCATTGTCACAGATAACGAAGACCCTGAGAACATGGGTCGAGTCAAGGTAAAATTTCCCACTCTTACCGAAGAACACACTAGTAACTGGGCAAGGGTAGTGGCACCTGGGGGGGGTGCAGGTCGAGGCATTTATTGGATGCCGGAAATTAATGACGAAGTGCTAGTTTGCTTTGAACATGGGGACATCCACCGTCCTTATATTATTGGTGGCGTATGGAATGGAAAAGACCCTACCCCAAGAAGCATTGGTGATACAGTTGCGGATGGTAATGTTCGCCTGCGCGTCTCCCAAACCCGTTACGGACACAAAGAATGGTTTGTTGATGAAGATAAAGGTTCGGAGAAACGAGGGTATTATATCCAGACTGGCACTGGTTCTGGACACCGATTCTCGTACAACGATACTGAGCAGTATATTGAAATCGAAACCATTGGACAACACAAAATTCGTCTTGATGATAAAGGAAAATTTGTCGAAATCAAAACCAGCGGCGGTCAGTCATTACGACTAGATGATAATAATGGAAGTGCAAGTATAAACTCATCTGGTAATCTCAGCATTAACGCGCAAGGAAATATTGACATCAAAGCTAACGGCACCATTAGTATTAGTGGTGCCATTATCAAACTTAACTAAGGATATTATGGGCAGACCAGCAGCAAGAATTACCGATGCGGTAGAGCATCCTTTACCACCTGTATTGACTGGGGGACCCGGTAGCCCCAATGTATTTATCGGTGGTTTACCAGCTTGGCGGGGCGTACCAACAGCAGCCGCAGCCGCAATACAATCAGTAAAGCAAAGTAGTAACACAGCAATCAAAGCTGCTGAGGTTGCAAAAAATGCAGCAGCAGGGACACCAGGAGCGTTAGCCACTGCGGCTGCGGAAGAGACAACTAAAGCAACTTCTGCTGCAACTATGAGTATCACAGTTACTAGCAGTGCTGGTGGAGCTGATATTCATAACTGTGCCACACCTTTACCAGCTCCACCACACGGTCCCGGTGTAGTTATTAACGGTAGTGCCACGGTGTTAATTAATGGGTTGCCTGCTTGTCGTATGGGAGACACGATTATTGAGGCTCTTGGGCCACCGAATAAAATTGTTGGTGGCTGTCCTACTGTGGAGATTGGCGGTTAATCAAATAAGAGCAAGATTAAGCACTGAAATAAGAATTAAAACAAATCATACGAATATGCCAACAGAGTCAAGTTACCTGCAAGCACCTGATTATATTGGTGCAGGATTTGCTTTTCCCTTACAAGTGAACGTACAGGGTGGAATTCAACTTAGTGCAGATTCGCCAAATATTAAAGAATCTATCATTATTATTCTGCGGACAAATTTAGGTGAAAGGGTTTATCGGCCGAATTTTGGTTCTAGGTTATCTGAGTTAGTCTTTGAGCCGCTAAATACCCAAACTCTGCTGCTGATTCGTCTTTATGTGGAAGAGGCATTAGAAATGTGGGAACCACGCATTATTTTAAAAGAAGTACGTGCTGACCCAGATCCAATCAGGGGCAAAGTAGATATTATCATTGAGTATCAACCGAAAAACAGTCTTGACACTCGAAGCTTAGTCTATCCATTTTATTTGTCGCCACTGCATTAAGCTAACCCTGATGAAAAATAAACTGATCTATTAGGCTTGTTTTCTTTCTGACAACCAGATTTATTTCGAGTTTTGTATAAACTATCTTGCGCGGTTGTACCTTATTTAAGTATCTTTACAATTACGATAAGCAAGCTCTGCGATCGCCCTTTTTGCTACTCTCCTCACCCGATCGCTACAGTTGGGCGGATATACTGTTGATTTGTTTCACTATTTGGATAGGTATCAACCTCCAAAGGACTTTCCGCACCATCGATTTGCACCCGCACCAGATACTCTCCTGCCTTCACATCACTGATAGGAAAACTCACAAAATAGCTATCTTCAAGGCGAGAGCGAGCTGCCAAAATATAAGCTGCGGGATTATCATGCGATCGCTCATTCAAAAACAATAACACTCGTTGCTTAACACCAACCATTAAATCAACTTCGACGCGCAACTGTGTACAATCCAATCCATCAGAGTCAGGCTCTATTTGTTCTATCTCCACGCCCTGTATCGTCGGACACAAAACAAACGGTACGACATTCGACCCAAAAACGTACTCCGAACCTGGTTCCAATTTTGGATGCTTTAGTGTTGGATGCAACACCTGTAAACTCTGCACCCCAGCCCGTAGAGGCAGCACCTCAGCTTTTGGCAATGAAGATAAATTTAACTGAATTTCCTGTTGGGTAACTTGTTGTGGCGTTAATTTAGCATCCCCAATTTTAATAGTTGCAGATGCGTTGTGCAACTGAGTACCACGAATCATTAAACTACTGGTAGCAACAATTGGTTCAGCAGTCCCAGCTTGAGATACTACTTGTGAAATCATTGGCTGATTTGGTGTACTGTAAGTGGCAATTCGACGCACAGGTAATGCCCTACCACTGCCTTTATTGCCTTCAATTAGTACAGCTCCACCCTGGAAAGCAAAAGATAACCCGTGTTGAGACTGAAAAAACGCCGACCGAATTTTTGAGAGTTCTTCCGTATCCATCATGGTAGGAACAATCGTGACTCGATCTACTTGCTGGTCTAAAGTACAACCAGCCAAAAAGTTGTAAGCAGGATCTTTAATTGTTTCCTCAATTAACTCCGCCGTTAAAATTGGATGATCTACCACAGCACGTACAGCACTACCCAACAGGCGTTGTGGTTCCAATTGTGTTTCGTTGCCATAAAAAGTCATGATATAGTACAAGTCCAGCCCCGCTTGTGCCTGCTTGATTAATTCTCCCTTGGGACGACGGTTACGTAAGTCTGCATTGCGCCAAGCAGGGTTAGGGGCAGCTTGGTAGAGGTAAAGATTTACCCCAGTTTCTGGTGTGCCACTACCACTAGCATTAGGTCGAACTGTGGTCACGCTAGCACCAGCTATATCTTGTTGTGTGGCAGCTTTGATAATTCTTTGTAAAGTTGCGGTAACTGTGGCGATCGCTAGATGATTACTCATAAGTATATAGGTGTTAGTTCGATAGAATTTTGAGTAGGCAGAAAACTGTAAAATAATTAGTCAAATTTCATACCCAGTCTTTGATAGCATCAGTTAGCCCCTGCCCTGATTTTCGACTTTCATTGATAGTTGCATTCAACAGATGCTTCATTGTCACTGATTCACTAGCTTCTGCTGCCAAAAAAGCTGCGTTGAGAGCAATGTTACGAATGATACCACCAGATACATTTAGCCGTGCTAGCTTTGCATAGTCTAATCCTTGAGTTGGTGTGTTTATTGGAAAAATCCGCCGCCAAATCTCTTTTCTCTCTCGTGCATTGGGGAAGGGGTATTCGATAACAAAGCGAATGCGGCGTAAAAAGGCAGTATCAATAGAATCTTTTAAGTTAGTAGTGAGGATAGCTAAACCCTGGTATGCTTCCATGCGTTGCAGCAGGTAGTTGGTTTCCATGTTAGCGTTGCGGTCATGGCTGTCTTTTACCTGGGTGCGCTTACTAAACAAGGCATCTGCTTCGTCAAACAGCAATACTGCTCCTCCGGCTTCGGCAGCATCAAAGATGCGGCGGAGGTTTTTTTCTGTTTCACCAATATATTTGCTGACTACTGCACTCAGGTCGATGCGGTAGAGGTCTAGGCGCAGTTCGTTGGCAATGACTTCCGCAGACATGGTTTTACCAGTGCCACTTGTTCCAGTGAATAAGGCAGCGATACCTAAGCCACGACAACTTTTAGTAGCAAATCCCCATTTTTCGTAAACTGTCATGCGTTGACGCACATGAGTTATCATCTCGCGCAATGTTTGTTGTTGTTGTTCTGGTAGTACTAGGTCATCCCATGTGGCGGTTATATCTATGCGAGTGGCGAGGTCATCGAGTTGGGGACGGGCTTGAATGCGGCAGGAATCCCATAATGCTAGAGCAAGATGGTTTTGAGTTGGTTCAGTTTCTTGGGTATTTACTTTTCCTTTTGCTGTGGCAACGGCAGCTTGGATGCCACCTTGGCTGAGGTTGAATTGGGCAACTAATGCCTCAACATGTCCGTTTAGCTCAATACAAGAATCACCCAAGGTATCCTGCCAGATGGCAAGTTGTTCGGTAGTGGTGAGTTTGGGGACATCGAAGGTAATGAATGAATGATGGGATAGGGGGAGGCGTTCTCGGCTAGTAATGATTAAGTGAGTGTTGATATTTTCAACAAGCTGTGCGATCGCAGATAGCTTTGCTTGCTCTTGAGTATTGACCTGATGACAGTCTAGCAACAGAGCGCTATTGCTCAAAAATGCTTCCCTTTCCCACCGTTGTATTAGCTGATTCAATTTATCGGGGTCAGCCGGGAGTCTGTGAGCTTTCATGACACACAGATTACAGCTCACTTGAATACAAGCTAAGGATGCAATGCTACTGCTTGCTGTCAAATCAGCATCACATAACTGGATGATGGAAGTAGTTGATGTATTTCTAGCTGATGACCAAACTTCTACTAGTTGTTCTGCTAAATTCTGATGTGACGGTTGCAGCTTGATATTGGCTTGTTCTACCACAGAAATGGGCTTGACGAAGCTTTCTAGTGTCTTGTCTACATATGGCTCGCCCACTAAATAGCAGAGAATGCGCTGGTCAATTCGCAATGGGCTTTTAGTCAATGCCGACCCAGAGTTGATTTCAATGAGTTGCCAATGCTGTAGAGGAGATTCCTGAGAAAGCACGCTCAAATGCGCTCCGGGTAAGGCAGTCAATGCCATACCTAGAGTTGGGTAGGTGTATTTAGAATTACCACTAGCATCGGCGCACAGCTTTTCAAATGACTTGTCTAATTCCATACCAACGCACAGCAGCAGGATATTACGCTCAAACGCTGACAAGTTGAAGATGGCACAAAGCCTGTCTAATGCTGGTGGAGCTGATGTCAAAACGGTATTTGAAGCTAATTGGTCTAACAGGACTGGTAAAGGCTGGTTTGTTTGCTGCTCAATAAAATGCTCTAAAAACAAGCGCACATTGCGTAC
>LXQD01000354.1 GCA_003326215.1 Nostoc minutum NIES-26
GCGATCTATTCGTGGGTCTTCCATGACAGCAAAGTGGTCAGCAATCGTGATTTTCGGCTTGAGTTTCATGAAAACGCAAGTGAGTAGTTTTTCTTTATTTCTTTACCGCAATCTTGAATTTACTACAAAAACCGACTCCGATCGCACTGGCAGCCGACGGCTGCCTCTAATTTCCCCTATACAATGATTATCATTACTACCTGCATGAATGTTTAATTTCCTGAAAGCCTTATTTGATTTGGGTTTTGGTAATTCCTACTCTAATTCAGGCTCGTCAATATTTAGATGCGTTTGCCCTGTAAAGGCTACTAAGTCCAAGTACCAGAACACGCAACTCGAAAACCATAATTGCTGTAACTGCTGCCTGCATCATAGATGAGGCGAAACGCCGAACGGCAAAGCTTAGGATTGTAGTACCAAGAACCGCCCCGCAGCATACGATAATTATTATTACTTATCCAAGCACTACCGTCTGTTGGTGCTGCATTATAATTTTTGTGCCAGCCATCCTGACACCATTCAAATATATTACCATGCATATCGTGTAAACCAAAGGGATTTGGTGAAAACTTTCCTACATCTGTTGTTTGCTTACGAAATTCACCTTTAGGACCCTCACAATAATTGCCTGGATACAATGTTTCCTGATAATTCCAGTCTGTTCCTCGATAATTTGCTAAATCAGTCGTAATTGTTTCACCAAAATAAAATGGGGTAGTCGTTCCCGCGCGACAAGCGTATTCCCACTCTGCCTCGCTGGGCAAGCGATAGCTCTTTCCAGTCTTGTTGGATAATCTGGCACAAAATTCAACTGCATCATCCCAAGACACGCGCTCAACAGGTCGATTAGCTCCTTTAAAGTTCGATGGGTCGGAATTTAATTCAAGATTGACTTTCGGGAGCGACGCAATAACCGTCCATTGACTCTGGGTGACTGGAAATTTACCCATGAAAAAGGATTGAATGGTGACGTTGTGCTGTGGACTTTCATCGATGTCTCGTTCTAGCTCATCCTTTGGGGAACCCATCAGAAATTGACCACCAGGAATTGCAACCATCTCTAAAACTACGCCATTCTTCAAGTCTTCTTTAAAAAACTTGGCTCGTTTGCGACTGTAGTTAATTTCATATGTTTTTATGCCCAAAAACCCCGATCTTACTGTTATGGTCGCAGTGTCGAACTCAAATGGCTGAGTATGAATACCTGCGGAAGATTGTGGCGACACAACAGGTTTAGATGATTCCCTTGCTGTTTGTTTTTGTAATTCTGCTTGCTGCTTTTGATATTCTGCTCTTTCTCGCTCTTGGCGTAATCTTTCTGCTTCCTGCTGTTGCTTTTGGGCTTCAGCTTCCTTATCTAGAAAGGCTATATCCTCATCTGTAATCTTGAGATATTGCTGCAATTTCTTCAAATCAGCTTTAGCTTTTTCCCCTAACGGATATCCTTGTTCATCTACTAATTTGGTAAAGATTTGCCTGTATTTGTCGAGATTTTCTTTGTATCTCCCATAAGGTTCTAATACCTTGTCTCGGACTGTACGAGCTTCTTGGTCAGTTAATCCTAGCCTTTTTTGTAAATCTTTCAAGATTTCGGATTCTACAAAAGAAATCTCGCCATCAGCCGCAAATTCCTCAGCTTGCTGGCGGTATTCAGCTATAGCAGCTTCCTTTATTACGAGTGCCAGTTTTTGTTGGCGCTTTTCAATAAGTTGCTCAGCAGCAGTCCTAATTCCCTGAGCGACATTTGCAAAGGCATCATCTCGATTAGTCCAAGACGTAATAGGTTCGGCGTTCTTGGGCAAAGATTGTAGTTTCGCAAATGGTGTTCCACTCCAATCAACCCTTCGCAGAATAATTGGGATAACACAAGCTTCTCCAGCATTGTGACGTTCTATTGCTGTAGTGACTTCAACATCCCAACAATAATTGGAAGCAATAAAGTCTGAACTTATAAGCAACAGAATGATGTCGGCTGTGTTTAAATTTTCATTGATTTGGCGATCGCGCTCCTCTCCTGGTAGTATTTTGCGATCGTGCCAGCTGGATATTACGCCCTGCCGTGTCAAGATACTCAGGTGATTAGCTAATTCATCCCTCAGAGCTTCGTCTTTGTGAGAATAAGAAAAGAAAAGCTGTAACGATACCTCTGGCATTTTGCGTCTCAGGAGTAGGATAAATTACGCTTGTAACAAATTATAGTATTCTTGCCTGATTTTCCTGAGAAGCTGTTTTGAAAATAAGGCAGGAGGCAGAAGGCAGAGGGCAGAAGGATTTTCCTGTTATTGACTGTCTTGAAAATGGGTGTAGGGGTGTAAGTGGAGCCAGCACCGTGGGCGGGTTTCCCGACTTGAGGCGACTGGCGTTGTGGGGGTTGAGGGAGGGAAAAGACATTTTCATTTAATCCCAATGCTTTCAAAACTCAACCATTTCTAGGCTTACGCAACTTCTGAGAACGAATTGGCCCAAGAAGTTGATTAAGGTCACGCAGTTGTTCGGCTGTACCCATGCAAATCAGCGTATCTCCTGGCATTAAAACTGTCTCGCCAGTGGGACCGCCAATGAGTGTACCATCGTTGCGACGAATAGCCAAAACTAATGCCCCAGTTTGCGATCGCAGTTTGGCTCTTTGCAAAGTTTGACCCACAAAGGGACACAAAGCAGGATCGAGTAAAAATTCTTCCATATACAACTGGCGGTCTGCACCTGTAAGAATCCCATCCACAAAGTCTAAAACTTGCGGTCTGAGTGCTGCCGCTGCCATCCTTCTACCACCAGTAATATAAGGAGAAATCACCGCATCTGCACCACCGCGCTGTAACTTTTGCAAAGCTTCTTCTGTACTTGCCCGCGCGATCGCCCGAATTTTTGGATTAAGTGTTTTTGCTGATAATACTGTATATAAATTTTCGGCATCTGAAGGTAGTGCCGCAACTATACAAATTGCTCGTTCGATACCAACCTTCAAAAGCGTATCATCTAATGTAGCATCACCCTGGTATACTGTGTAACCTTCTATTTGCGCCCTTTGCACGGATTCCAACTCAGAATCAATGACTACAAAAGATACACCTTCTGCCCGAAATTCTTTGGCGATTTGCCGACCAGTTCGACTAAATCCACAGATAATGTAATGTTCTAATAGAGATTCCATTAACCGCCTCTGTTGCTGAAGTCGAATTCCTTGTTGAAAGTAGCCTTGAATTACTGCTTCTGTAAATCTGTTGACAATGTAACCAAGATTGATCACACCCAATAAAATCAGGGCAATGGTAAATAACCGTCCTCGGTTACCTAATGGGTGTGTCTCTCCATATCCTACGGTAGCTAAGGTGATGACTGTCATGTAGGCTGCATCTTCCAATGACCAGCCTTCAACTAGGTGATACCACAAAGTGCCAATCAGGAAAACACCACCAAGAGCGATCGCCCCTGCCATTAATTCTTTTTGAATACGCTGATATTTTTGCTCAAGAGTCGAGTACAAGATTGATTTTCACCACTGGCACTGATTATGAGTATACTTAAGAGCAAGTTGGGCAGTTCACCAAAAGCGATCGCTTGTCTGAGATAAAAGAATCCTCACAGATTTTGAGAATAATTCAGGAGCGATCGCCCACTCACGATAGATTTTTTATGAGTCAAGAGGTTATCTGTTGGGACGCAACCATAATCTTATGTGCCTAGATGTCGGCATAGTTGTGGCGGTAGTTGTTTGACGACTCTTTGAAAAGGAACAAAATCATTCAACCCGTGTGAAAGAATCAGACTACCTTGAACGGCGATCACAGCATCTTCACCTCGTTGCTTGGCCTGTGTTTCATCCAATCCTGCTTTTATCAAAACCGCTGCGATCGCGTCCACCCAAGTACGCAGCAGAGTTTGCAATTTGGGATGAAAGACATCGCGTGCCGATCCCATCAATAGGATTGCAAACAAGCAGGGTTGCTGCCCGCCTTCATATAAATCACTAATGTGGTCACACATTCTCTGGAACCGTGTCAAGGCATCTCCATCACTGCGGAGATCTTGCAGAATATTTTGCTCTAGCCATTCTTCGAGGTAACTCAGCACAGCATTTACCATCTCATCCTTACCACCCGGAAAGTGATGGTAAAGGCTGGCTTTGCCAAGACCTGTTGCCTCAGAAATCTTAGATAGGGTGGCTCCATCATAGCCGTATTGCCGAAACAGTTGCAGCAGAAATGGAATGTAAGTGTCTTTTGGCATGAAAAGCAATTTTAAGTTTAGCTCTTGACATTGTACCAAATGCTCGGTACAGTTATATACCGAGCGAACGGTACAATTTTTCAAATGAGACCCGCTCAAGGGTTGCAACAGGTTAGTTGAGAGATGCGATCGATCAGTTGGGATGAGGCTGCTTTGCCATTGTTTCTTCCCCACTAAACTTTAGGAGGCTTGCTATGACCACATATCGCACCGTTTCTGTGAATGAGCTTGACATCTTCTATCGGGAAGCAGGTTCGCCCGATGCTCCAACGATTCTGTTGCTGCACGGCTTTCCCACCTCGTCGCATATGTTCCGCAATCTCATTCCTGCCTTAGCCGATCGCTTCCATCTGGTTGCACCAGACTATCCTGGTTTCGGCAACAGTTCCATGCCAATGGTTGCTGAGTTTGATTACACATTCGATCGTCTTGCCCAAGTGATGGAAAACTTCATCGAAGCCATTGGACTGAAAAGCTACAGTCTGTACGTCATGGACTACGGCGCTCCCATTGGCTACCGGATTGCGGTGAGACATCCTGAGCGGGTAGAGGCGCTGATTGTGCAAAACGGTAATGCTTATGAAGAGGGGTTACAAGAGTTTTGGGAGCCGTTCAAAGCGTATTGGCACAACCGTACACTAGAAAATGCAGACAAGCTCAGACAATTTTTGACATTGGATGCTACGAAGTGGCAGTACACCCACGGGGTCAAGGATTTAGAATCGATCAGTCCAGATAACTGGAATATTGACCAACCACTGCTCGATCTTCCTGGCAACCAAGACATCCAACTGGCTTTATTCTACAGCTACGGCTCAAATCCGCCGTTATATCCCCAGTGGCAGGAATATTTCCGTCAACACCAACCGCCAACACTTGTTGTTTGGGGCAAAAACGATCCGATCTTCCCACCCCAAGGAGCCTATCCCTACAAACGCGATCTACCGAACCTTGAGTTTCACTTGCTCGACACAGGACATTTTGCGCTGGAGGAAGAAGGAGAAGCGATCGCCAGCTACATCAAACGCTTCCTAGAAACACACAAATAGGAGGAAATTATGCCAGTCTGTTTTGTTGTTTATCTAAATATTACCGATCCAGTGAGATTTGCGGAGTACTTCCAGACAGTTATGCCTGTTATTCAACGGCGTGGTGGTCGCCTGATTGCTCAGGGAATACCCGAAGTGATAGAAGGCACGATGACTTGGAAGCAAGCCGTTGTATTTGAGTGGAGTTCGCGTGAGGATTTCCTAAGCTACTGGCATTCTGATGAGTACGCTGAAATTAAGCAGCTACGTAAAGGAACTGTGGAGTTTCAAGCTGCCATTGTCGAAGGTGTGCGATCGCCAAGCTGAACAAAATATTACCGTTCGCTATTCTGAATAAGTTGCTGCACTATTAAGTCAGAATTAAGGGTTTTTAGGCGATCGCTAACTCGAAATCAACAACAGACAAAGTCTTTCAATTACGAACAACAAACCCTGTGGAAACTAAACCACCCCTACCACCCTTTACGTTAGATACTGCTGAAGTCAAAGAAAAAGTAATTTTTCGGAATTTCTAGGAAACTAGTATGTAAGTATACGATTAAGATATTTTCAGGAGGCGCGGTAGTGAGCATACAAACTCTAATTGAGCAAGCCACCATTCCCTCAGAGTCAGGTTCTGTGTCATCTAGCCCCTTTGATGTAGATAGCTTCGATGCAGCTGTCATGTCAACTTATGGCCGCTTTCCCCTCGCTCTAGAAAGAGGCGCTGGCTGTCGGGTTTGGGATACACAGGGTCGGGAATACCTGGACTTTGTGGCTGGAATTGCCACTTGTACTTTAGGACATGCCCATCCAGCGATGGTAGAAGCGGTAACGCGCCAAATCCAGAAGCTGCACCACGTCTCTAATTTGTACTACATTCCAGAGCAAGGCGAATTGGCTAAATGGATTATTCAACATTCCTGTGCCGATCGCGTATTTTTCTGCAACTCTGGAGCTGAGGCCAATGAAGCGGCAATTAAACTAGCTAGAAAATATGCCCACACAGTTCTAGACATTGAAAAGCCGATTATTCTCACAGCCAATGCGAGTTTCCACGGCCGGACTTTGGCAACGATTACTGCCACAGCACAACCAAAGTATCAAAAACATTTCGATCCCTTGGTTCCAGGTTTCCACTATGTAAATTACAACGATATCAGCGCGGTAGAAGCGGCAATTAGCGAGTTGGATGAAGGGGATTACCGCGTGGCGGCAATTCTTATAGAACCATTGCAGGGAGAAGGTGGCGTGCGTCCGGGAGATGTTGCTTACTTCCAAAAACTGCGGCAGATTTGCGATGAAACTGGCGTTTTATTGATTTTCGATGAAGTGCAAGTTGGTATGGGGCGCAGCGGCAAGTTATGGGGTTACGAACATCTCGGCGTTGAACCGGATATCTTCACCAGTGCCAAGGGCTTAGGCGGTGGTATCCCCATTGGGGCAATGATGAGTAAGAAATTCTGCGATGTTTTCCAACCGGGGGAACACGCTAGCACCTTTGGCGGCAATCCCTTTGTTTGTGGCGTGGCACTTGCTGTCTGCCAAACATTGGAACGGGAGAATATTTTGCAGAACGTCGAAGCACGAGGCGAACAGTTGCGAAATGGGTTAAAAGCGATCGCCGCGAAATATCCTAATTATATTGCTGAGGTGCGGGGTTGGGGTTTAATCAATGGTTTAGAGTTGCAAGCAGATATTCAGCTAACCGCAGCTGATATTGTTAACGCTGCCATCAAGGAAGGCGTATTGCTTGTACCAGCTGGGCCAAAAGTTGTCCGGTTTGTCCCACCACTGATTGTAACAGAAGCAGAAATAGATACAGCCTTGGCAGCTGTTGAGGAGGCGATCGCTACTTTCACCAAATAGGAGTGAAGGGGAAGGGAAAGAGAAAGAAAAGAGGAAGGACTTGAGCCAATCTATCCTCTTTTTTCCCCATCGGCTTTACTCCTCGTCTTCCCTTACCCTTAAAATCCCTATTTACCTATGACATTTTCAACAGCTTCTTTCGCTTTTGTAGCAAGATTTTTTTGAGAACCTGATTGTTTTTCAGCTTTGAGATTTCTTTCATAAGCCTTCTCTATAGTATTAAGGCTTTCTCCATCTTTTACTGCTTGTTCATAAGCTTCTTGTCGATCTTCTTCTTGAATACCGACTCCAGGATCGTATTCGTTAGCGCGGTTAATCTTCTCTTGTGAATTTAGTTTATATTCTGGAGGTATCAGCTTCAACTCTTCAAGTGTTGTTGCATAACTAGCCTGCTGAACAATGAACAAACCAGACAAACCAGTAAAAATCATCAAGCTAAAAATCAACATGCTTGAGACGAATGCTTGCTTGAAAGTTATTAGAATTTTTTGCATAGAAAAACCTTCCTAATTGACTGTGACAAGTCTTTATCATCCAGAATGTAGATAACAAAATACAAGGCTCACAGGCATCCTAAGTGTTTAGGTACAGTTCTTACTTCTACCAAAAGATATATTAATTTATACTGCGTATATCGCATAACGCTCAGATTATAGCATTAAGTATTGTCAATGCAGTTCGCTGAAGTTTATTTGTCAAAAGTCTCTGCATCAACTCAAATTTAATAAGCAAAAAGGCATATTGCTTTCTCAAACCCCAGTTTGCTTTCTCATTTCAGTAGATTCAGCAAGCAAAAAGGCATATTGCTTTCTCAAACCCCAGTTTGCTTTCTCATTTCAGTAGATTCGGCAAGCAAAAAGGCATATTGCTTTCTCAAATCCCAGTTTGCTTTCTCAAACCGCAGTTTGCTTTCTCATTTCAGTAGATCGCGCATTCATTTTGGTGTATTCCGCAAGCAAACGGCATATTGCTTTCTCAAACCGCAGTTTGCTTTTTCATTTCAGTAGATCGCGCACTCCTTTTGTTGATAATTCAGCATTAACTTAGAGGTGGCTTAATGAGTAAGTAGAAAAGTGCAAATAAACATAACTATGTAAAGAAAGATTAACTTGGCTCAAACCCTCTTCCCTTCTGCCTTCTGCCTTCTGCCTCCTGCCTCCTGCCTTATCCCAATGATAAATATTTACGCCCACCTACTTAAAACGTTGTATTTTGTGCGATATTGCCGAGCAATGGGGCAAGAACCCGATGCTATATGCGTTAATCGATCAGCTGTACAATCACAACATTGCGCGAACAAAAATTGTTCGCCACTACATGAATTCTAGAAGCAAGCATGTCTACTTTAAATTTCAGAGTTCGTTGGTTGAGTAAGCTTAATACTCTTGATTTAAGTGTTGCACACATACGTTTGCTAATTATATTTGGTATTTTTTTCTTACCAGGAACTACTGCTAGTCTGGCGCAAGTCAGAACCGCACCTAAGCCCATCACACTGCAACTATTACACGCTTCCGATCAAGAAGCTGGCGTTCCGGCTTTGGAGGATGCACCAAACTTTTCTGCGGTGCTGAATGCCCTGAAAAATCAGGATGCTAATCGTGATGGGAAACCCGATTATCCGAATACCTTAATTCTCTCATCTGGAGATGCCTATATTCCTAGCCCCTTCTTATTTGCTAGCGACACAGTATTTGGTAGTCAGGGAAGAGGCGATATATTAATTCAAAATGCTCTTGGTTTTAGTGCGATCGCTTTTGGTAATCATGAATTCGATCTCGGTACAACTGTTGTTGCAGATTTAATCCAAGTCAAAGAAAATTACCCAGGTACAAAATTCCCTTATCTCAGCACAAACTTAGACTTCAGCACTGATAAAGACCTTGCCAAATTAGTTACACAAGATGGGCAAGAAGCAAGTAAAATTCCTAATAAGATTGCCCGTAGCACTATTATCACTGTCAATGGAGAAAAAATTGGTATAGTTGGGGCGACAACTCCCACACTACCGACTATTTCCTCTACTGGTAGCGTGACTGTGTTACCTAAAAAATTTAATGACAAAGATGCCGCAGATATTGCCGCTTTAGCTGCGGAAATTCAAACTTCTGTTGATACTTTGCTGACAAAGAACCCAAAAATTAACAAAGTCATTTTGCTAGCACATATGCAGCAAATTGCTATTGAGCTAAAGCTGGCTGAGTTACTCAAGAACGTAGATATTATCGTCGCTGGTGGTTCCAATACCTTGCTAGCAGATAAGACAGACCGTCTGCGAGTAGGCGATAAACCTGCTGGGACTTATCCCATCCTCAAAAAAGCAGCAGATGGTAATCCCATAGCCGTAGTTAATACTGATGGAAACTATCGCTATGTCGGTCGTCTGGTTGTGGACTTCGATAGTAATGGAGTGATTATTCCCAAAAGTATTAACTCTAAAATTAGCGGTGCTTACGTTACTGATTCCCAAGGTGTAGCAGCTGTCAGGGGCAAACCAGACCCCAAAATTGTCGCCATTACAGCAGCACTAAAAAAAGTGATTATTGCCCAAGACGGTAAGATTTTTGGGAAAACTAACGTCTTCCTCAACGGTTGGCGAGGTGATGTCCGCACACAAGAAACTAATTTAGGCAACCTGACAGCCGAAGCTAATTTAGCGATCGCCAAGCGTTACGATCCTCAGACAGTCATCTCCATCAAAAATGGCGGTGGTATGCGTGACAACATCGGCGTATATACCTTTCCAGCAGGTTCCACTCATCCAGAAGATGTACTCAAATTGCCACCCCAAGCCAATCCCGTAGCAGGTAAGAAAGAGAAAGAAATTTCCCAACTTGATATTGCCAATGCACTGCGGTTTAATAATGGCTTAACACTTGTTACCTTGACTGCCGCAGAATTATTGGCAGTAATTGAACACGGTGTATCAGCCGTAGTGCCTGGTGCTACACCTGGTAGTTTTCCCCAAATAGCGGGATTAGCCTTTAGCTTTGACCCAGATTTACCAGCAGGTAAACGTGTTAGATCGTTGGCTATCAAAGACAGCAAAGGCAAAATCATCGATGTAGTAGTTAAGAATGGCCAGTTAGTGGGTGATTCAACTCGTACCTTCCGCACTGTTACCCTCACCTTCTTAGCAGGTGGTGGAGATGGCTATCCCTTCCCCAAAGAACGAGTTGATTTGACATTAAAAGATACCGTTCCCAGCAAGCGCACAGGTTTAGCCACCTTTGCCCCAGATGGTTCTGAACAAGATGCACTAGCAGAATATCTAGCTACTAACTTTAAAGAGGTTCCATTTGCTCAAAAGGATGTGCCATCCGCAGAAGATAGCCGCATTCAAAATCTCAAATACCGTAAAGATGTAGTGTTATTAAACTCATTAATCGGTGGTAGAAAGTCTTCTAAATTAAATAAAAAATTCTAAGGAATTTTGCTTTTATTATGCCAGCAATAGAATTATCTACGCCTCGTCTGATTGGCGATCGCTTGCGAACCGAACATCTCGATTGGCTTTGCATTATGCATCAAGACCCTAAAGTTATGGCAACTTTGGCTGGTGTTCGTTCCAATGAGCAAACAAAGTTATTTCTTCAAGAAAATCTGACTCATTGGGAGCGTTACCGATTTGGTTTATGGATGTTTAGAGACAAAATCGATAATCGTTTTGTTGGTCGTGGCGGCCTTCGGAATATTCACATAGCTGGTAATGATGAGGTAGAGTTAGCTTACTCTCTGATGGCAGAATTTTGGGGCAAAGGATTGGCAACAGAGATGGGTAAGGCAATCTTAAAAGTAGGTTTTCAGCAAATAGGCTTACCAGAGATAGTTTGCTTTACCATGACAACCAATTTTGCATCACAACGGGTTATGCAAAAACTGGGTTTTCAATACGAACGCGATATTGTCCATGCAGATTTACCCCATGTATTTTATCGCCTGAAGGCTCCAGCAAAGTAGTTGATTGAAAGTTTTGAAAATGCCTATCTATGATTCCATTGGTCAACAATATACAAAAACTCGTGTTCCTGACATGCGGATTGTCAATAAGTTAATCGACCTGCTCAATCAGCCCCAAAATAGTATTATCGCTGATATTGGTGCTGGTACTGGTGGTTACAGTCGAGCGATCGCCAACCAAGGATATTCTATTTACGCTATAGAACCTTCATCAGTTATGCAAACACAAGCAATAGAACATCCTCAAGTCCAATGGTTCGCTGGCTATGCAGAGGCTCTCCCTTTACCAGATAAGTCTGTTGATGCAGTCATAAGTATCCTGGCAATTCATCATTTTTCTAACTTAGAAACAGCCTTTCAGGAAATGCATCGAGTGATTAAATCAGGTGCGATCGTTTTGTTAACTTTTGATATTAGATTGGCTCAAAAAATCTGGCTCTACGATTACTTTCCTTGGCTTTGGGAAGATGCACTACGATTCCTTTCACTCAATGAACAGATAGAAATGATTCAATCAAATACCCAAAGACGTGTTGAAGCATTTCCTTTGATGTTGCCCTACGATTTATCTGATTTGTTTGCCGCAGCAGCTTGGAGACGACCTGAATTGTATCTCCAGCCAGAGGTGCGTACGGGAATATCTTCTTTTGCTTTAGCTAATGCGAGTTTAGTTGAACCAGGAGTGAAGTCACTCGCCGCAGATTTAAGTAATGGTGAATGGGAAGCAAAGTATGGAGATATCCGCAAAATAACAGAGATTGATGTAGGTTATCGTTTTTTACGTGCAACAATTGACAATTGATAATTAAATTTAAGATGTCATTGCGAGGTCGCAATGACAGAACATATTATATTTATTTGCGCCGATCTACTTATGTAGTATTTTTGGCATATATTGAGGTAAATTATTATGGCAATGGTTTTAAATAAAGTAGTCCCTTTTGGCAGGTCAATGGATGAATATGTCAAAATATTCAATTTAACAGACGCAGATTTAAATAAAAAAATTATTGGTATTGGGGATGGCCCTGCAAGCTTTAATGCAGAAATGACGCGTCAAGGTAAAAGTGTAGTTTCTGTCGATCCACTGTACCAATTTTATAGTGCTGAAATATTACAAAGATTTAATGAAGTAGTTGATAATATTATAAATCAGGTGAAAACTACACCCAATAATTGGGTGTGGAGCTACCATAAATCTCCAGATGACTTGCGACGAAATCGAGTAAAAGTTATTCAAGAATTTCTGCTTGATTACGAGAATGGCAAAAATAGCAATAGATATGTAATTGGCGAATTACCAAATTTAGAATACCAAACCAAAGAATTTGAAATAGCTCTTTGTTCGCATTTATTATTTTTATATTCTGACCAGTTGAATTATGATTTTCACTTAAAATCTATAAATGAAATGCTGCGTATTGCTCAAGAAGTTAGAATATTTCCGCTTCTAACTTTAATGTTGAAACCTTCTCCACATTTAGATGGAATTATAGAATATTACAAAGCAAAAGGTTACAGAGTAAGCATTGAAAAAGTTGAATACGAATTACAACTTGGTGGCAATCAAATGTTGAAGATTACCAGAGATGTCACTTGAATACTAGATTGGTATCAGCTTTTGGACGCTTCATCTGTTGCAACTCACATTCCGAAGCTTAATTTTTAGCACCATAATTTTGTGTAAAAATACACAGTTATCAGCAGCAATTGATAAGTAGCTTGGTTGATTCAATCCAACAATCTTAATATGAATAACACTGCCGCAATTTTATACAAAAGAGATGGTTATGATACTTCTGGGAAAAGACTCCTAGGTCGTCAAGCTGCGGGTGAAGGGTTTCTCAGAGCTTTAGTCCAACATGGAACGGCTGATTATCTGTATTGTTACGCAGATAGCCAGACAGAATTCGCTGAATTTTGCCACCGCATTCAACCTTGGATGAAACGTTCTCGTCAAGTGCAATGGTTACCTACTAGCAATCATCAGTTACTTGCACAAGCAGGGACAATTTATCACCCCGATCCCCTATTATCTAAAGTTGCCTGGATTAGAAGATTTGGCGAGCAACAAGGATATAGTATCTGTGGAGTGACTCATACTATTGCAAGTACAGGGGTCATGGAAGGCATTGGTGATTTGCTGATTGCACCTCTTCAGTCTTGGGATGCTCTCATTTGTACCTCTGTTGCAGTGAAGACTGCTATTGAACGTCTTCTCAATACTTGGGCTGAATATTTAGCTCAACGTACAGGTGGCAAACCTAATATTGATATCCAACTGCCAATTATCCCTCTGGGTATTGATTGTGATGCTGTTGACCACGGCGATCGCAGTACGAACATCAAAAGAAGTCTGCGTCAAGTACTCGGCATTCCCCAAGATGAGATTGTTGTGCTGTTTGTCGGCAGATTGTGTTTTTATGCTAAGGCACACCCTGTACCGATGTATTTAGCTTTGGAAAAGGCAGCACAAGCGACCAAAGCCAAAATACATTTTGTGCAGGCTGGTTGGTTTGAAGATGAAAGAGAGGAAGTAAGCTTTAAAGCGAGCGCTCAGATGTTTTGTCCATCAGTCAATTGTATTTTTGTCGATGGACGTAAACCAGAAATTCGTTTGGGAATCTGGTCTGCCGCAGATATTTTTATTTCTTTAGTAGATAACATTCAAGAAACCTTTGGACTGACACCAATTGAAGCGATGGCAGCTGGTTTACCTGTAATTGTCTCAGATTGGAATGGTTATCAAGAGTCTGTGCGTCATGAAATTGATGGTTTGCGAGTTCCCACGCTGATGCCTGCACCAGGGTTGGGGCTAGATTTAGCCTCTGGATATCTTAGCGATCGCTTGAATTATAGTGCCTATATTGCTCATTCATCAATGGCAATTGCTGTCGATATTGATGCGGCATCAAGAGCATTAGTAGAGTTGATTGTTAATCCCGAACTGAGAAAGCGCTTAGGAGAGAACGGACGACAGCGGGCGAGGCAAACTTACGATTGGAAAGTTGTAATTGCAAGTTACGAAAATCTCTGGCAGGAATTAGCAGAAATCCGGGCTACTGCATCAATTTCTACACCAGTTCTACCAAGTAGACCACCTGCACCTTTGTGTGACGATCCTTTTAGGTTGTTTGCCCATTACACCAGTACAATACCCGCTCAAAACCTAGTGCTAACACTTAGTACTATGAGTACACCAGAGCATTTGCAACAACTCCGGCAAAATTGGATTACGAATTTTGGTGCAGACATAAGAAGCACAAATTCTACTATAGATGCGGTCTTAGCTGCGATCGCACAACACGGTTCAATTTCAATTGAAACAATTCTCAGACAACATCCAGATGTCTCCCCCACACTTTTACTTCGCACTCTTATATATCTAATAAAATTTGATGTGCTGCGTGTTGAAGGTTCATCGTGAAGAAGGCAGAGGGCAGAAGGCAGAGGGGCGGAGGGGCGGAGGGGCAGAGGGGCGGAGGGGCGGAGGAGAGAATTCTTAAATAATTTCTCTGTGTCCCGTTGTTCCCTAATCCCCTCATCTCCTCCTACCTCTCAAAGTAATAAGTAATCGGACAGAATTAATTACACAATGTCATTGCGAGTGCAACGAAGTGAAACGAAGCAATCGCAAGGGTTTGGGATTGCTTCACTTTGTTCGCAATGACAGTAAATATTTTTGTCCAGCTACTTACTATTTCACGAAATTCCTAATACAAATCGCTTTTCTTGCTTCCCCTGCTCCCCCTGCCCCCCCTGCTCCCTCGATCGGGCTACTTGGTTGATTGCTCTGCGTTAGTCAAACTAGCGATCGCTTTCACCAACACCTCTGGATCTACTGGTTTGGATACATGTAAGTGAAATCCTGATGCCAGTGCTTGCTGCTGATTAATTTCTCCGGCGTAAGCTGTCAGGGCGATCGCTGGTATTTGTCCTCCTTGTTGGGGCGATCGCTGTCTCACTTGCCGCATCAGCATATAACCGTCTATTTCTGGCATCCCAATATCACTGATTAAAACATCTGGTATCGACTCAGACAGCGATTGCAGTGCCTCTTTTGCTGATGCTACGGCAGTGACTTGCACGCCATACTCTTGCAGAATAAAGGATACTAAGTCTCGGATATCTGGTTCATCGTCCACTATGAGAATTTGCATATCTGCCAGCAGTCGGGGTTGAGGTGTAAAAGGTACAGGTTCTTTCTCCTCACCTCTGACCTGTTCGCTTCTGAGCAACAGTGGTAGCCTGACAGTGAAGGTTGCACCTAATCCTTCTCCTAGACTTTCTGCTTGAACTGTTCCCCCATGCAGTTCCACAACCTGACGCACAATCGCTAGTCCTAAACCTAGTCCACCAAATTTGCGAGTAGTTGTGCCATCAGCCTGACGAAAATAATCAAATACATAAGGTAGAAAGTCTGGTGTAATTCCTTTACCTGTATCGTTGACCTGAATTTGAGCTTGGTAATCAACTTCTGCTACTCGAATTTCTACTTGTCCCCCTGTTGGTGTGAACTTGACTGCATTGGATAGTAGATTCCAAATGACTTGCTGAAGCCGATTCGGGTCGCCCATAACTTGCCCCAAAGAAGGGTCAATTATGGTTTTAATTTTAATCGACTTGGCTTCTGCTGCTAGTCGCACTGTCTCGATTGCTGCTTCTAGCACCATTACTAAGCTGACGGGACAAATGTTTAGGCTCAATTTTCCTTGGAGGATGCGAGATACATCCAATAAATCTTCGATTAATTGAGTTTGTAATTTGGCGTTACGTTCTATAGTTTCCAGGGCGCGATTAGTAGTTGGGGCATCAAATTTACGAGAGCGTAGTAATTTCGACCAACCCATAATCGGGTTGAGTGGGGTTCGCAGTTCGTGGGAGAGAACGGCTAGAAACTCATCTTTAATTCGGTTGGCACTTTCTGCTTCTTTTCGTGCTGAACGTTCTGCTTGAAGCAAGCGATTGCGTTCTTGTTCAGCTCGTTTGCGTTCAGAAATGTCCAGTACAATGGCAACTCCATTTTCTTGGGAATCATTGAGTAGTGCTACCCCCAGCACAATCGGCACTCGCTTACCGTTGCGGTGGACGTACTCTTTTTCATAAATCCGGGAAACACCTGTTGCTTTCACTTCTGCGAGTGCGCGATCGTCCAAATGCTCATACTCGCAAGGGGTAAGTTGTCTCCAATTTATTTTCCCCAAGGCGGCAAACTCATCACGAGTGTAGCCTGCTAGTTGTAAGTAAGCATCATTGGCATCGGTAATGAAGCCATCCACAGACCAAAAAGCCACTCCGACCAAATTGGACTCAAACAAGCGACGAAATTTAGCTTCGCTCTCGCGTAATGACTGTTCTACCCGTTTGTGTTCTGTAATATCGCGAGAGATAGTAATCACACCATCAATTCGGTCAAAATTTCGCAATGGGGTAAGGATATATTCATAGTGATGCGTCTCATCTGCTAAGATACATTCCCACTCATCCCTGATTGGCTCCCCAGTTGCCATCACAGCTTGGCGTTGATTTTCTACTCGATCTATAAAGTCTGGGGGTAAATCCAGTTCTCGCACAGTCTTACCAATAACATCCTCGTGTTTGCAGCCTAGCATGGCGGCTCCACCATGACTAACATACTGATAGCAACCTAGGTGATTAAAAATAAAAATACGATCGACAGATGCGGCGAGGATAGCATTTAAAATATATGCCTGTTCTTGAACCTTAGTCGTCAATTGGCGCGTACTTTCTGTTGCCTGCTTACGGTCTGTAATCTCCATACAAACCCCAATCATCCGCACCGCCTGTCTTTGCTCATCATAGAAAAATTGTCCCTTGGCGAAAATCCAATGTACACTTTCATCTGACCATACAACACGAAATTCATCGCTGTAGTCAGTTTTTTCTTCTAAAGCATGGGTGATAACTTGGATTACAGATTGCCTGTCTTCTGGATGAACGCAACTGAGAAACGCCCCAAAAGTACCTACAAAACTTCCTGGTACTAAGCCAAAGAGCAGTTCATGATTTTCCGACCAAATCACTTTATTGGTAATGATATTCCAGTCCCAAAGACCCATGTGGGCAGCATCTAGCGCTAGCCTCAGCTGTTCTTCGCTTTCCCGTAGAGCTACCTTTACCTGTTGTCGCTCTGCATCACATCCAGCAACTTGAAGACGAAGATTTTCGTCTTTGGTTACTAGTTTCGCATTTAATTCAGTAATTTGCTGTTCTAGGATTGCTTGCCTTCGCTGATACTGTATTTCTGATTGCTCTAACTCGGCAACACGCTGTCGTAGAGTTGCTAACTCATTAGTAAGTTCACAGATAGTTTTATCAACGTCTGGCATCTGCAATTAACCCATAGTAAACAATACCATCTTAAGTGGTATGCGCTCCATATGTCTGATTGAGTATGAAGTTTTTAAATAAAAAATTCAATCTCTCGCGAGATATACAAAAATCTCATCCAAAAGGCATAATATTTTCAATTCTATCTATATCTTAGGATGATATTTCGTGAATTTACGCTTTTTAAATGTATCAGTAACTAATCAATTGTTGACTGTCAAGAACCAGATGCAAAGAACGCGTCATTATCTTTTGAGACGCATGAAAGCCATACCAAAAAATAATCCGGCAAGCTGAGTCCAGTAGGCAATACTAGGTGCATTTACACCAGCAGGAGGAATATTTAAACTGCCGATCCCGTAAAACAGCTGTTGGATGAACCACCAAAATGCATAGAAAAAAGCTGGCAACTCAATAGGGATATAAACGATTATCAGGGGTAAAATAGTATCAATTTTAGTCTGGGGAAACTTCATGACGTATGCACCTATAATAGCTGCGATCGCCCCATTCGCTCCAATTATTGGTACTGTCAAATTTGGTTCAACTAGAATTTGTGCTATACCTGTCAAGATACCAGCAGCCAAGTATAATGTTAGATATTGTCTAGTGCCTAGAAAATTTTCTACAGTTTTGCCAAAGACCCATAAAAATAGCAGATTTCCCAAAATTTGACTAAAACTGCTATGGAGAAACATCCCAAACAGCAGTGAAAATAAACGCCAGAAAACAACTATCCAAGCTGCTGGATTAAATAATGCATTTGTAATTGCCCCATTAATCTGAGCGGGAATTATACCCCAACTACTAACAAAATAACCTAATTCCCCACTCAGTTCTAGTTTGAGTTCCCATAAGAATACGGCAATATTAATGCCAATCAACCAATAATTAATAATTGGCTTACTACGAGTGCGAATGTTATCACTAATAGGAATCATGAAAGTTAATTGTCAGTTGTTAAAGAGTGCTGAGTAGAGACGCGATTAATCGCGTCTGTACAAGAGAGACGCGATTAATCGCGTCTGTACAAGAGTTAGAAGTTTTATCTTTACTTTCCTCCCCAGCCTCCCCATCTCTCCCATCCCCCCATCTCCCCCCAAACCTGTGGCAAGATTGGAAACAGATCGCAATGAACTCAACTGGGTAAACGAGATGTTAGGAAACACACTTGTTGGAAGATACCAAATTATTAGCCACTTGGGAGGTGGGGGATTTGGTGAAACTTTTGTCGCTTCTGATACTCACTTACCCGGAGTTCCTCAATGTGTTGTCAAGAAACTCAAGCCTCAAGCAAGCGATCCGGTAACTTTAGAAACAGCTAGACGGTTATTTGATACAGAAGCACAAGTACTTTATAGATTAGGTACTCACGATCGCATCCCACAACTTTTAGCTTACTTTGAGGAAAACGCCGAATTTTATCTTGTACAGGAATTCATCGAAGGGTATGACTTGAGTAAAGAATTAGTTCCAGGAAAAACCTTCAGTCAAATTCAGGTGATTTTGCTGTTACAAGAAATATTAGAAATTTTAGAATTTGTCCATCAACAAAAAGTAATTCACCGCGATATTAACCCGCGAAATTTACTCAGACGACAGGAAGATGGCAAGTTATTTTTAATTGATTTTGGGGCAGTTAAACAAATTACTACCCAGGTGATTACTCCTGAAGGTCAAACCAAATCTACTGTTGCTATAGGCACTCCTGGATATATTCCAGGAGAACAGGCTCATGGTACACCAAAATACAGCAGTGATATCTATGCTCTGGGTATAATTGCTATTCAAGCATTAACTGGATTATCCCCCGAACAATTAGAAAAAGATGCTGAGACTAATGAAATTATCTGGCAAAATCATACTACAATATCGCCAGAATTTGCTCGATTTTTAGACAAAATGGTGTGTTATGATTTTCGGGAACGTTATCTTTCAGCAACCGCTGCCCTACAAGCGCTGAAAGAGTTAACGCAGCCAGCATCTGGTACTATCGCCTTGTCTCCTTCTTTGCCGGTAAAAAATTATCAAGGCAGTAAACACAAAAAGGGATTATTAATCAAGTTATTATTAGCAATATTTTTAATTGGAGCCAGTGGGGTAGCGTCTATATTTGTTGTTAACAGTATCAATGCTAAAAATGCTACAGAGTTATCTAAACAAGGCAATACACTTTTTGAACTACAACGCTATCAAGATGCACTAACAGCTTATCAAAAAGCAGTTGATGTTAGACCAGATTATGCTCAAGGATGGAATGGTCAAGCGAAAACCCTATCAGCATTAAAACGATATAAAGAAGCATTATCAGCATACGATAAAGCAATACAAATTCAGCCTGAGTATGTAGAAGCGTGGAGTGGCAGAGGTTTTGCTTTGCAAAGTTTACAGCGATATCCAGAAGCGATCGCCTCTTTTGATAAAGCTTTAAAATTACATAATGATTATCCGGAAGTCTGGAATGCTAAAGGCGAAGTTTATAGTAGTTTAAAGCAATATGACAACGCAATTAAGTCTTATGATAAAGCGATAGAATTTAAACCCGATTATTACGACTCTTGGTATCGCAAAGGTTTAGCGTTGCATAATATCAAACAATATGAAGAAGCGATCGCAGCATATGATAAAGCTCTGGGAATTAAACCAGATTTTGAGCAAGCTTGGTATAATCGGGGTAATGCTTTAGTAAATTTAAACCGCTACGAAGATGCTTTCGTAGCTTATGATAAAGCGGTGCAATATGAGCCACAATATTATCTAGGTTGGTTGTCTAGAGGTAATGTTCTCGTTACATTACGACGCTATCCAGAAGCAATTGAATCATTTAACCAAGTCATTAAATACAATCCAAACAACTATCAAGCTTGGTATAATCGGGGCTGGGCGTTGCATCAAACTCAACGCTATGAAGAAGCGGTGCAATCTTATAGTAAAGCGTCAGCGATAGAACCGAAAGATTATCAAGTTTGGTATAATATGGGAAATTCCCAATTTAATTTACAGAAATACGAAGCAGCGATCGCATCGTATAATAAGGCAGTTCGTTATCAACCAGACTCTTACGAAACTTGGTATAGCAGAGGTAATGCTTTCTTAAATTTGAAACGATATAAGGATGCGATCGCATCTTATGACAAAGCACTTAAATATAAACCAGATTACCAACAAGCAATAAATGCTCGCAACGAAGCCCAACTTCAACTACAGAGCGAAAATTCAAAGCCTGTAATCGTTCCCATCTTACCAAGTCCTAATTCCACGAATTCAACACAAGTGAACCCTGAACGATAAGAGTTTAGGGATTTCCAAGAAATGAACGATCCCAAATAAACGAACCACAGAGAGAAGTTGCGTGCGGGGGTTCCCCCCGTTGAGCAAACTTCGGTGGACGCAGAGAACACAGAGAGAGGAAAGATTGAGACGATTTCTGCGTCAGGTTTGAGATATTTTTTTATCTGGAAATTCCTTTGAATGCCTCGCTATATTAAAAACTCTCAATTACGAATTACGAATTAGCATTATTCCCATCCTTGAAATTCATCGCTAGTGTTGCGAAGTAGAGAATTTAGTTGTGTGCGGCGAGTTTCAAAATTGGCGGCAACGTAAATTAGTGCGATCCCAACTAATAAGCCAACCACCCATTTTAAAAAGGGATAGCGCAAGCTAAAAATTACTAATTGATAGACACTAGTAATGAAAAAAGTGGCTGTGCCAATATAGAGAAAAGCCCGGATTCGTAAAGCTAATCCTGTAAAAATTGCGATGAGGCTAAAGATTCCTGGTATTACGGCTGCGTTTTGATGAAATAAAATTGCCCATCCACAAATTATACCGCTACCTAACATTCTTAAACCGTGGCGAGCTGCTTTATATTCTGGCATCTTCAGTTGAGGATCTACTTGGGCAATATACAGCAGTGATAACCCAATTAGTGATACATACCACAAAGCATCTGTTAGGTGTAAGTAGTCAGAAAACCAGCGAAATAAAGCCCAATCAATTAATACTACACTGATATAGGTAAAACGAATGTTTTTACTAACTGCCAAGAAGATGTAGTATCCTGCTACCAATACCAACGTGATGGGATAAATTTGCAGTTTAGTTTCCCATAAAATTATTAGTGGTATGATGTATGCGGCTATTTGCCAAGGTCTTTTAGACCAACCCCAACTTTCCCAAGGTAGGATATATAAAAAATAGGCCACTACGCAAGCGATCGCACCATTCCAAGGAACCAAAGGGCCAAGTAAAAATTTTCCTACTGCTGTTTCGCGCCAATAAATTCTCATGCCAGCTACCTCTAATAAGCCAAGGTAAACCCACATTTCCTCGATAGTTATCCTCTCGAAGATGCGTGAAGAAGCTTCGGGAACAGGAGAAGCAGGTGAATGCCGTCCTTGAAAAATCGCATATCTAATCAAAAATACCCCAGTTCCTAATCCCACCAGACGATTAACCTGAATGGGAAAGGCAATAGCAGTCATTAATAAGCAGCTACTCCAAGCCCAGTGAAGATGGGCGATGCCTTGCAATTCTTGCGGGGTAAGGCGTAAATAGCCTACAAGCCAAGGGGAAAGAATGCGATAGGCATACATAATGCTTGTACCAAGGGCTGACATGGCAATTAAGCCATCACCTAATCCTCCTCCCGATGCTTGTGACATTTGATAAAACAAAAGTTCGTAAGCAGAAATTGATACGCCAATGATTCCTAAGTACAGCAGCGGTTTGAAGGTATCTCTGCGTCGCCCCACACCAATGATAATTAAAGCTACACCTAGAGAACACAAACCCGTCCAATCGGTAAAGGTGTTCAACCGCAATATGACACTGAATGCAGCATAGATTAATGGCAGAATGTGCAAGCTATTGGGTAGCCTTTCTAATTGGTAACGCCGTCGCCACCACTCTCCCGCTAACTGAGTTATTAAACCCAAAGCGATATTTGCGATCGCAATTCTAATAGTTGAACGCTCCCCAAATCCCAAAACTTGGGCAATCAAGAGTTCCAAACACCAACCGATGCCATAAAATGCCCAATCTGTGGGTTGTTGCCAACTACGGTAGGCAATTGCCCCCAAGGTTATGGTAGTAGCTGTTAAGTAAAATAATCCTGGTGCAATAACTCCTTGGTAAACCAATACTGAGTGCAGCGTCATGACTAACAACTCAATGCTACACAATGCGATCGCCCATTTATCAACTGCTACTGTATAGATAGCTGCTAATTCGTTATTACGCCGCATCAAGGCTGTACGTGCTAACCATAAACTGAAAATAGCGATCGCCCCTACAATAAACCAGCCTGCTACTGTCAGGCGTGGTAAACCTGGAACACCTTCCCAAAGCAACGCAACTATGAAACTCAACCCGAAACCTACCGTAATCACCGCAGTTGCTTGGTTTCGCAAGTACCGTGTATTGACGAACATCACAGCCGCAGCCACAGCCAAACTAATTAATCTAATTCCTGGTAAAAATAAAGTTAGTGCCTGTGCCATAGTAACAGCCAAGATACTCAAGTAACTGCTGATACTGCGGCGCTGTGCTGTTGTGCGACTGGCTAAAGCTGTGAGAGTTAAAGGCGTAATTAGCCAAATCGCTCCCCAATGAGTTTGACTACGAGTAATCCCAGTCCATGAGGATTCGACATTTAGCCACAATAGGACAAAACTCATTGCAGCAAGCCCTAGCCCTATGTGCCATGCGCTACGTTGCCATATGCCATTGCCAAGGCTAAATATCCATTCCGCTACCATTAGGGCTAATAAAATGCTTGCCCAGATTGGCAGAGTCAGAGTTGGCAATAGCCAATCAATCGTAGAGCAAAACGTCAGCACTCCCATGATGTGAGTTAGGTATATCAGGGGAGGGGAGAAGAGGGCAGGGGGGGCAGGGGAGGCAGGGGAAGCAGGGGAGGCAGGGGGGGCAGGGGAAGCAGGGGAGGCAGGGAGGGCAGGGGAAGCAGGGGGGGATGAGGAACGGCGTTGAGTGATGACTGCAAGAGTAATTGTAGAAAATAGGAGATTGAGCGATCGCAATGTGGGATTTACTAAAGCAAGTGTTGTTAAAAAAGTGCCAAATAGCAGAATGAGCAAATCGCCAAACTTAGCTAATTCTTGCTTTTGAGCGCGATAAAGACGATCTGTGAGTGCCGCCATCACAATTACGTAGGGAAACAAGGCGACACCCAGTAATGCCCAAGGTTCATTTTGAGCGTTTGTGAGTTTTGTTGCAATTGCGATCGCCCCTGCTTGCACCCCAGATGGCACTAACCGCCAACCCAGCCAAATCGTTTGTAAGCCTATGGCAAAAACAGCTGCCAAGTCAGTCTTTAAACTATGCCTCTGCAAGCGGTTGCCCACAAACCACAAACTCAATCCACTCACAGCTATTGCTTGCCCAGGATAATCTATTACCGCCACCAACCAACCGAGGAAGAGTAAAATACCCCCGAAGAGTTCCCAAGGTAATTGGGGAGTAGGGGATGAAAGAGATGAGGGAGAATAGTAGTTGTTCTCTTGCTCCCCCTGCCTCCCTTGCCTCCCCTGCCTCCCCTGCCCTCTTCCTCGCTGTGCTAACCAAGTTATGAGCCAGCCGCAAATACCAATAGCTAACCCCAACTGAGTGACATCTACCCCAGCAACAAAAATCGCCCGTACTAATAGAACTAAAAGCCCATAAATAATTACAACAGCGTACAAACTTATACCCAATCCAAAACGCTGCTCGCTTTGATTTTCATTTAATTCATTCTCATCAAAGTCTCCCCGCGTCTCCCTATCTCTGCGTCTCTGCATCAACCGATTCAGATAAACGGTAATGATGGTAGTGCCAATCATTGCCAGATAAACGGCAATCAAGGGAAATCCTGGTAATTTCCAGCCCCAGTGTAGATAACTCAGCCCCAGAATATTTACAAGAGGCAATTTCCCTGTTGGTAAATGGGTAAATGTGCGATTGTTGCACAGTAAAACTGTAATAAATGTCAGAATTGGGGATGCGATCGCTACTGTCAACCAATCCAGAGGATTTTGCCACAAACGAAAGCTATCCATTGCCCAAAAGTTCACTGGCACTAACAATAGAGCGACAATCAATAATGTCTGAGCTGTCAATCTTAAGTTGTTTTGCCTACCTGCCCAGAAGCTTAACCCCCAAAAACTTAAGGTATAAGTGAATAAAACGCCATATTGTCCAGAGGCAGGAAATTTCTCCCACTGACTAGCAGCCAGTACCCCAGAAGACACAACTACCAGAAATACTCCTAAAAATAGCAGCCAGCGGACACTCAATTCTGCACCCAATGACTGCAACATTGTGGCTACAAAGTTAGGTTTAGCTGGTTTTGGTGGTTTGCCTATAGACGTTCCACGCAACATCGCTACAGGCAACTGTTGAACGGAATTAGAAGTGGCGAACGCTACCTGTTGTTCGGGTTCAGTCTGAACTTGCAATACCACCGCACAGACAAGGTACTCGCGGCATAGCTGCCTAACTTGGGCATCGGATACCAAACCTAAGCGCAGCCATATGTCCAATCCTTCCAATAACTGAGGATGGGAGGATGGCAGCTTGAGTTCAATTTTTAAAGGACGGTCAAGTGGCGATGACATAAGCCGCAGAGCGTAAGTATATACTTAAAATCATGGTTAGATTAAAGTATATTTTGGCTCTAATTGTGCCATTTGTAAGGCTGACTAATGTTAATTTTTAGCCGACATTCCACGCAGTTAAGTATTTCAAGCTACCTATAGTTGTTGCAGTGGCGTTTCTCCTCAAACCACTTCACTCTAAAGTGTAGTAAGATTCAAGCTTTTGAAGTGCTGGCTAGTTGAGTAACTATCGTAACTTCTTCTTGTGCAGTTCTATTCACAAAATAGATTATTCCCCTGTAAATCAATTTATAGGCTACTGGTGACACAGGAAATTTAGCTGATTTTGCACAGGGATTTACACGATATGTAACTCCACGATACCTCAGTTCCCTGTGACTGAATTTGCTCAAGTTGATGCTGCGATCGCTCAAGCTTTAGGATTACCAGTAACAGCAGTTAAGCAGTTAATACGTTATCGCATTGAGAACTGACCTCACAAACGCAGAGGGGCAGAGGGCAGAAGGGAAGAATTTGTTTTCTCTGTGCCAAAAAAAGTCTCAAGCCCAGATACACATGCAATGTCTAAAACTTGTTTAAATTTAGGTTAATAAAAAATTAAGTATTTTTAGCTACTACCTTATAATATCTTTAAACTACAGTAACTTGCTCGTTTTACCGCATTTTAAGGAGGAAATTTTGACAAACAAGCGGCAGTATGAATATGCATTCAAAAAATACATAACTAAACAAGTTGGCACTTATATTGTTCAAGCTTTACAAGCTATAAGACAGCGATGGTTTATATCTCTATTTTTAGTTGGAGTAATTTTAAGTGTAGCGATCGCTGCTTGTTCTTCAGGCAATGTTGATAATGCTGGTAAGAGGATGTTTGAAAAGTTTTGAGGGGTTAAATTTTATGCTAATCGCCTAACCATAATTCGGATCATGGCAAGGTAGATAAACGTCTCGGATGTTTCTGGTAATAACTCATAATCTCGGACTAATCGCCGACACCCCATAAGCCAACCAAAAGTACGCTCGACAACCCAACGTTTTTTGAGTAATATAAAGCCCTTGGTTTGCTGTGGTCGCAGAACCATAAGGACAATCAAACGGCAAAAGTCCATAACCCACTGCATGAACGCCTCGCCATCAAAGCCGCCATCCACCCAAATG
>LXQD01000355.1 GCA_003326215.1 Nostoc minutum NIES-26
AAATACGTGTAAACTGTCTGCCACGGCGGAAAATCCCCAGGCAACCCTCGCCATCTCACTCCTTCTAGCAGGACATAGAAGATCGCGTTTAGAACTTCCCACATATCGACAGAGCGCTTGCGACCACCGGGTTTTGCTTCTGGAAGCATGTCACTCAGAAATTCATATTGTGCATAGGTCAGATTGCTGGGGTATGCTTTACTCATGTTGCTCTTTTGGTGCTGTCTACTATCTATTCACAGCTTATACCGAGAGAGCTTTTTTACAACCTGACCGACTTTTCAAACATCCTCTTAGACCGTAATGCTAATGTTATTCAAGTTCGCTCAGCCTCACGCTTAGGTCAGAGTGATTTGGGAGTCAATCGTAAACGAATAGAGACAATCAGAGCCAAGTTCAAATAAATCGACATTGGGGCGAAAGTAGCTACTGCTTTGCTGTACTAGAATAATAGCGATCGCTTTGATTTTTTGATGTTTTAAGGATAAAGTTTCAATAAAAAAGCTCAGTATTTTGAAGTGTGAGATTGAATAATTACCTTCAAAAATGTAATACCTAGAAAGTCTGTATAACTTCTAAGTATTACTAGTGGGCTTTGCAACTTCCTGTCCTATTCTGTAATCAATTTTGCTAATTACCCATGATTAATTTCCGGAATCATTTTATTAGTCTGGTGAAAAATTTATCCTTGAGTTGGGTGGATAGTTTAGCCAGAACCATTACAAAAGTGAATCAAAACTTTTCACTTAAATGCGGCTACTACTTAAACCAAAAACACTGCGGGCACGCCCATTATTAGCAAATCGCTCTTGGATAATTTGCTGATAAACTGCCTCATAACCATCGGTCATTCGTTGTAAACTAAAACGGTTTTCAACATATTTTCGGCAGGTATGGCGGTCTAATTCTGCCACCTTGTCAATGGCCTTGACAAAATCTTCAATGCTGTTACATAGAAAACCCGTTTTGCCATGTGCAATTACCTCGGTAGTAGACCCTAGTTTCATGGCAATAACTGGCGTACCCGATGCCATTGATTCCACCATTACCAACCCAAATGGCTCTCGCCAAGTGATGGGGAAAAGAGTTGCTACTGCACCTCCCATCAGGGCATTTTTTTGTTCGTGGTTAGCTTCACCAAGGTACTCAATTTGCTTACCGTCAATTTGTGGTTTGATTTCCTGCTCAAAGTATTCCACATCAACGGCATCTACCTTTCCAGCCATTTTTAAATGCCAACCGGCTTGTTTTGCAATGGCGATCGCTAGGTGTGTTCCTTTCTCTGGAGATATTCTACCCAAAAATGCTAGATATGGGGAATCGTTCGGTTGGGCATGAAATTTGTAACTACTAACATCAATTCCGTTGTAAACCGTTGCTACATAGTTTAGCCCTAATCTCAGTTCCCGCTGCGTATCTGAAATACTGACAAAAGGTTGATGTTTAGCATATTGAAACACTTTCTCATTATCAGGGGTAAAAACGCCGTGTAAGGTATGAACTGTGGGTGTTTTTACGAGATTCGCGTAAGGTAATGCTGCACAGCCTACATGGGAGTGAATAATATCAAAATTTTCTGCCTTTTGGTATACCGAACCTAATTCCAGCATTTCATACATACTGTATTCCTTAACATTGGAATCCAGTCTCAGGGCACGGGGATGAACTGATACTAGCTCTGCCAAACTGATAGAATCACCCGATGCAAATAGCGTGACTTCGTGTCCGCGTCGGACTAATTCATCAGTTAATAACGCCACTATTAACTCTATACCTCCATAAGCTGGAGGGGGTACTCTCTCAAATAGAGGAGCCACTTGAGCAATTCGCATCATAAACCTCCTAACAAAATAAGATTTGAATTAGCGGTGTCTGTTATTTGTTTCAAAAGTACTGATAAATAATTTACTTGGTACCAGAAACTCGCATTGAACACCTACTCTATAAATAATTCCCTCAAAATTTTATGCTTTTACTTACAAATTATTTGTCTACCTTAGTAAATAAATTTGTTTATTCCTCAGAGTAGAATTAACTCTCAAAATCAAATAGTTATAAATATATTTTTTGCGATTTTTACACCAAATATCTGCATAATTCATTAATTTTGCCACAGGAGATAATGCCTAGGTATAAGTCTTTTTATAGTGGCTTTTGCATTTTTAATGCCCATATCATGCAGACTATCCAAGGAGTTATGAGTGCTGAGTTAGGAATTATTGTTTTTGTCTTTGTGTCCCTGCGTCCTCCGTTTGCGTAGCGTCGACCATAGGAGAAGTTCGCTTGGAGGGAAACCCTCCGACGCTCGGAAAGCGTAGCGTCTCACGCCACTTACTCCACTTGGGAAGCCACCCCGTTGGGCGGCTTCGCCGACTTGAAGGGAGTGGCGTGAAACCCCAAGACCGCAGTGGCTCCCCTTGGGAGAAGACTCGCGCTTCGCTACGCTATGGCGACTTCTCTTTGCACGCAACTTCTCTCCGTGTCTCCCTAATCCCACCTTGTCGCAATCAGTAGAGTTATATATTGACTTTTGGCATTAAATAAGGTATAAATGCAGTCCATAGGAAGTAACCAATAGAAGTGTGAATATTTCTCCATCTCAAAAAAAACCGCGTGTCGCATGGCAGGCGGTTTTCTCCATACTCATATTTGTGTTCATGTACCTGCCTATACTGGTACTTGGCTTTTATAGCTTCAATAAGTCACCCTACAGTGCAACTTGGAAAGGATTCACGCTCGATTGGTATTACAGATTATTCAGTGACGATCGCATTTTATCAGCCTTAAAAAACAGTTTGATAGTTGCCTTTTGTGCAGTGGGCATTTCAGCTGTGCTAGGAACCTTAATGGCGGTGGGATTAGCACGTTATCAATTTCTAGGTAAGAAATTGTATCGCGGTATTTCTTACCTACCGTTAATTATTCCTGATATTGCGATCGCCGTAGCTACCCTAGTTTTTTTAGCAGCCTTTGCCATCCCCCTGAGTTTATGGACAATTGTTGCGGCTCATGTAGTATTTTGTCTGGCTTACGTAGGACTCGTAGTTTCCTCACGCCTGACTAACTTAGATCCTCACCTAGAAGAAGCAGCACTAGATTTAGGAGCTACACCAGTGCAAGCCTTCACTAAAGTGTTGCTGCCACAGTTGATGCCTGGGATTATAGCTGGCTGTCTTTTGGCTTTTGTCCTCAGTTTAGACGACTTTCTCATCGCCAGTTTTACGGCAGGTAGCGGTTATAATACCCTGCCAATGGAAATTTTTAGTCGCATCAGAACAGGAGTCAAGCCTGATATTAATGCTCTCAGCGTATTGCTAATTTCAGTATCTGCGATCGTCGCTTTTGTTGCTGAATTAATTCGTGCTTTTGGAGAGAAAAGGTAAAAGCGGCATTTATAACAATATTCTATTGGGTGCTGTGAAATAGTATTTTTGTATTAATAAATATGCGATCGCTCCTAGAGATTGTTTTATCTGGACAGAGGCGATCGCATACATTTGGCCCTAACTAGATTTGTTCGCAAGCCGAAATCAGGTGCAAGATATTCTGGTTTGCGTACCCTTGGGACAATCCTCGATCTTGCAATAGAGACAGAATATTCCTCAGCTTATCTTCAAGTTGCTGCTGACTACGCAACTCAGCTAATAGCATTTTTTGAATAGGTTTAACAATCCGCCTCATTTGCTCCTGATTAAGTTCCTCATCTTTTGGGTGTTCTGTGATGAAACTATGACTAATGAAAAGTTCGGAACCGTTAATTTTTTCAGTTTTAAATACTTGGTTAATTTCTTGGTAATTCTCCCTAATAAATCGCTCATTCGTATACTTCAAAATTACTGGATCTAGTATATAAATTAGTGGAAGCTCTTCTATTTGTTTATCAAGTAAAGAATGCTTTGCTATTAAATCCTCTAATGTTTGAAGTAACTGAGCATCAGTTAAAAAATCTTTTTTATCTTGTAATAATTGATTCCAAGAGGCTGTATTGCGTCTGAGAGCTACCCAATAAATCAGATTTATTTCTGCTTTTGAAAGTGGTTGAAATTGCTTATCTAAAAATTCAGTTACTGCATCACCAACAAAAATTGATACATCCATAAATGGTGATATATCACCATTAAAGACATTACGAATGTTCTGTGCAATTTTCTTGAGTATCCACGGGTTGCTATAACGCCTGCTAAATTCTTCTAGTTCGTTAGATGTTCCAGAAAGACCTTCTGCAATTAAAATTTCTTTTGCTTCTTCATAAGTTAGAACTCCCAATCTTTTTGAGCGAACTAATTGACCTTCTAATATTTCAATATTTTGAGGTTTTATTCTACTCAGCAATAATAAACAGCTTTTGTGGACTTCTTTAGCTACTCTCTCTACAAATACACTATAGTTGGTATAATCTTCTTTAGAATTACCGATTATTTCTTCCCAAGCATCCAGTATTATTAAACATCTTTGATGATGTAAATACTGCATTAATTGAGAAATATCACCTTCTTCTTTCTCACTTTTAGATAAAAATTGTACCAGTTTAATCAGAATTTGTTGAAATTGAGGTGCTGATTCTAGAGAAAGCCAAATTAAGCAATCATATTTATTAGCAATTTTGTCTACTAAATAGCGAGCTAAGGCTCTTTTTCCAATTCCTCCCATTCCGTGAATAAGAACTAACCTACAGCGTTCTTGAATGAGCCATTGCTGAAGTTCGGTTAACTCTTGTGTGCGACCATAGAAATTAGAAAGAGGAGGTGCTTCGCTCAAATCCCTATTAGCATCTGCTTTATTTTCTGCTACATCTTCCCAGTTCAAAACCAACACTTGGCAAAAAGCCTGGAAATTAATAGCAGTAATGGGCTTCGCTTCTCGAAAGCGTCTCCAAGTCATTAGTGATACAGCATATGTTTCGACACAATCCCAGTTTTGATGTGGTTCTAAAATTTTACTTGCTTCCCTAAGAAACATTTCATCTATATCCCAAGCCTTTTCAATCTTTCCTTGTACCTCGATTCTCTCGTTTCTGGCTTGTTCAATTTTTTTAATCCTGGCTTCCTTTATGAGGTTTTTTCCACGTTCAGAAGCTTTAAGAGATAAGCGTTGTCTTTTATGCATAAATTACAAGTTTTTGATAAAATCACATTGTTGCACCACTAATTTATACACTTTTGTAAAGGAAAAGTATCTACATAACTTGATACTAGGGATTATTTTGCTCTTCTCGGTTTGGTATAGGTCGCAGAAGAGTAAAGTAATATTTATCAGATTGAGGATTATATGTAGCTTGTACTAAAACACCAACACCTGTTAATTGTTTGCGATCGTGTTCATTATTAAATTCTATGTTTGCCGTAGCACCAGGTACTAAAAAATTCGGTGCTTTTAATTTTTCGTATACCTGTTGACTGGTTGGATTATTATTTCTCTGACTTCTTAAATCAATCAAAGTTTTTACAAATGCTTTACCTGCGTCATATGAAGTAAGTGTTCTCCAACTCAAATCTTTTGTTAACCAAAGTTTTTTAGCTGTATCCATGAAATTACTATTAGCAAGGCTTGCATGGGAAGAAACAGCAACTACCATACCACCAGCTGCATCTCCAAGGTCTAAGGTCTGTAGGTCATACAGAACATCTCCTCCTAAGAGTTGAAGATTTTGCTTTTTTGATTTAGTTTCTTTAGCAATATTTAGTACTTTCTCAAGAGTATTAGGGCTGGGAGCTAACATCAGGATCTCTACTTTTTCCTGCTTTACTTTATCTATACAAAGTTGCGGATTATTTGTAGACTTTGTTAAATTACAACCTATTATATTTTGCTCTTTTGCTCCTAGTCTCTTCAGGTTGTCTACGAATTTATTTTTTAGCGATTCACTATAAATATCTTGAGAATCAAAAATAATTAGTACTTTCTTCCCTTGGTGGTTTTTCTGCATATAGTTAGCTAAATCTTCAGCTGCAATAGAATCATTAGAAGCTATGCGGAAAACGTATTTATTCAAAGGCTGTTGTTGACCAGAGTCAAGCAAAGATTGTCTAATAGCGGTACTTGTGGGTGAAATCAGAACAAGCTGATTTGCACCAAAAACATCTCCTGCTTGCCAAATATTGTTGCTGGTATAGCGACCAACAACCCCTAAAATTTTACTATTACTAAAATATTTGAGTTCTCCGGGAATATTCTGCTTAGAAATATACTCCACTTCTTTTTGTTTACTATCATATTTTGCTAGTAGTATTTGCAATATTGGCGCACTTTCTTGTTCACTTTGAAGTTGGGCAATACCACGCAATACTTGTAGAGCATTGCCCCGATCTTTTTCTAAATTTGGAATAACAACTGCAACAGTTGGAAGATTATGGGCAGATGGAATTTGAGCAGCTTTTGAGTTGTAATAATAAATCCAGGTCTCTGGATCGACTTCACACTGATTATTGGTAGAAGATGTTTTAAGAGCTGCTTTTTGAAATTCCTGTATGGCTTCAAAAAAAGCGTCTTCAGCTATTTTAAAATCTGCTGGAGAATTAGAATTTGCAAATGCTTCCATTCCTTGTTTCTTTAAGTCATAAGCTGTTCTGCATTCTGGAATTGTAGAAACTGCTTGTGCCTCAGCAATTAAAGCTTCTTCTCCCCTGCTAAAGTATTTGGCTAGAGGTGGATTAATTATAAAGTTTAGAATAACAGCGATCGCCAATACCAGCAAAACCAAGAAAGATAAAAATACCAGACGTACAGGACGCAAATTTCTGCTAATCTCTTTAAGCTTATTGAAAGATTTTTGATGCCTATTCGGTTTTGGTGATTTGACTGCCACTCCGGGATTAGTTACTAGTTGATTGTTATTCAGTGTTAATATCTGATTGTTATTAAGAGCGGCAAGAACCTGTTCAGCAGACTGATACCTGTCTACTGGCTCGACTAAAAGCATCCGGTTTAAAACAGATTCAAGATTAGGGCTGACATAACTGGTAGTGTATTTTTTCCATGCTCCATTAAGTAGTCTTGTACTAGAAGTTAGACGTATTTCTTCTGGATGCCTGTTTGTCAATAAATGAATACAAGTTGCAGCTAAAGCGTATAAATCTGCCGATGTATCTATTTTTCTACCAGCTAACTGCTCTAATGGTGCATATCCAAGTGAGCCTATTGCAAGTGATTGATCTATAGGAATACCGGGTTCCAATTCCCTTCTGATTGATGTATCAAAATCTATTAAATAAAGTTTTCGATTTAACTTATGTCGAATTATATTTGAGGGTTTGATATCTCGGTGAAGAACTTTTTGATTATGAGTATAACGTATTACCTCTAGGAGTGATTTCATCGCATCTGTCACCGCAGATTCCGATAATTGTCTATTGCGAGCTAATTCCTGATCTAACGTTTCACCTGGAATAAACTCCTGTACTAAATAAAAAATTTGTTCTTGTCCGTTAGGTTCTGGCAAATTGAAGAAGTCATATAAACTGGGAATTTGTTCGTGTTTTAGTTCGCTTAAAGTTTTAGCTCCCCTTCTAAACGAAGTAATTATGCTTTGAAGTTGCGAAGAGTTCAGCTGTCTTTGAGGATGTAATATTTTAATAGCACAATCTCGCTCTAAGTGAAAATCTCTTGCACGAAACGTTATTCCAAAGCCGCCACAGCCTAATATTTCCAAAGGCAGATAGTGCTTTTCAAGAATAAGACGCATCCCACAACTTTTACAAAACTGTTGTCTTTCACGATTGAAATTAGTTAGTAAATCATCGGAAGCATCATTTACACGATCTGGGCAGTTTGGATTAGTGCAGTAAACTTTCATTTATTAACCTTAAGCATTACTTTAGCTTCACAGTAGATGGCAAAAATTTGAAAGCTAGATTATACTTTTTCTATATATATTTTTCTTCATCACATACGAGCTTTAGAAATAGCTAAGTTCTTTCATCACCTGAATGTAAAACTTCTACACTTTTTAATCAAACATAAGCTTAAATAAAGATACATTAAAAAATGACTGTAAACTTATTCCGTTTCAGCCCTATGTGGTGTTGCATATCACAAATCAACCAGCTAACACTCAGGTTGCTAAGAAAGTTACGCTAACCTCTCAGAAGTTATACTTACGTATTTATTCTTAAGTATAGTCATGATTTTTGCAATATATTGGAAGTAACGTTTTTTTGCAATGGGCAATATTCTACGAAAAGACTATTTAATTTGTGAAAATAGCGGGTTTCAGAACCCCAACTTCTTCAATAAGTCAGGATTCTGCCACAATAAATATTCTAAAAACTCAAACAAGTTGTTTATATCTGAAAGGTAGTTCTAACTACTCCTAAAAAAATGTCACCGTTTTGAGCGTCGTGATTTGGTGCTGTCAGCCAAATCAAACCAGGAGTAATGCTGATTTTGTCATTAATTTGAAATCGATAAAACCCTTCAATGTGAAATCCTGTATCTGGGTCACGACGAGGTAAGCCTGATAGAGGTGCTGAAGTACCAGTCAACTTAGGCTGCATTCCGATGATAATCCCTCCCAAGTTACCCTCTTTGCCCAAATCAGGGAAGGCTAGGGTGACAGCCCAACTCCAGATATCAGCTTTGCCTTTGACTTCTCCAGTCAGCGCCCGCGCATTGGTGTAGCTTACCCATCCACCAAGTTGAAAGCGATCGCTAATTCTAACATTCGTTTCAATACCATAGGAATTAGAAGAAACTGTTCTGCCTTCCAAATTGGATGGTAAACTGCCGGTATTATGTCCTAAACCATCCTTGTTGTAAGCATTGACGTAGGTAAAAGCAATTTTGGTAGTTGTATCTTTGTTATTGGGATAAAATACAATCTGCCCCAGTGCACCATAGCTACCATTAAACAAGCCGCTAGCAGGGTTGTTGCTATTTTTTGCTAGATAAGCCATCTCTACTTTGATATTCTCATTCGGCTTATAAGTCACACCTACACCCGTATCTCCACCCAAACGGAAGATGGGGCTATATCGACCAAAACGAGAAATCGTACCATCTGCATCGCTTTTTAAAGGGTTAACTACTTCCCAATCATCGAAGTAAGTATTAAAGCCTGTGGCAGCAAGAATTTTTACTCGATCGTTGGGTTCATAAGTATATTGCAGCTTACTGACAAAAGCTTCATTCGTTGAATTACTACCAGATGCGAAACTTGAGCGAGTCTCATTTCCGGGTGCAGTCGGATTAATAACATTACTCGCCTGAATTCGTACAAGTAGCTCATCTTTGGGAAACTTATCTTTTGGTTTTTTCGGTTTCGTAAAGCTGGTTTTGAGGTTCAGGCGCAACCGGGTAGAAAATGTGAGGTTGCTTTCATCCCCATTTCCACTACGGCTAGCATCTCCAAAAGCATCTATGGCAGCAAATATTAACTGACCACTGAGTTTTATGTTTGTAGAAAATTGCTGTTTTTCTAGCTTGTCAGTACGTGCTTCTACAGCATCAACTCTACCCCGTAAGCTAGCGAGTTCTGTTTTGAATTCCTCTTGCAGTTTTTGCAAAGTTGCCAAATCTTCTTTAGCAACTATGTCTGTGATATCAGCAGTAATTCGTTGGTTGATTCTGTCTAAGCAGGCGTTTAATGCAGCAGCAAACTCAAAACGAGTCATGGCGCGTAGACGCAAAGCGGCTTGTCGTGAGACATCGCCTTTGAAATTACCATCAGGGTATCCAGCTATACAGCCATAACGCTCAACTAGAGATTGCAACGCACCAAATGCCCAGTCAGTTGGTTGCACATCAGAAAGCTGAGAAACTGAAGTAATGGGTGTCGAAACTCCTAGTGCATCTTCAGCCTTGACGCTGGCGATCGCAGTTAGCACCCAAATCGAAATCAAGACAGCATGAACTAAGCCCAGAGAAACTCTGAGAAAACTAAACATATTTTTATCCTGGCAATAATTATTGTTGCAGAAACCTCAAATTAATATTTTTTGCAAGAGGAAATATCCTTGACATCGCAAAAAATATAATTTATATATTTTTACTTTTCTAAACGTTCAGCTTCTCCTCGAACTCTAAATTCTGGAATGTGTTTCAAACAAACACTAAAGAGGTTTTGGCAGTCTTTTTCAAACTGATGAATATCAGCTTGCAACTCCGGATATTTAGTAAAATATCTTCCTAACAAGAATTCAATTTCAGAATTTTCGTTAGGCTGTTCATTTTTGGTTCAAGATTAAATCCTGATTTAGCAACAATTAATAAACTACCAAACTTCCATCGGAGTGTTCCATCAGTAAAGAAGCGGCAGCAAAACCAATCAAATATTTAGGTAGCATGACTTTATCTCCTTCTGTGTGTTAACTTAATATCTTTATCCACAGCTAACTAAGGATTACCATTAGGGTAAATATTAAGCCAAGTCCCAGTTTTGGCTTAGAGAATAGTTCATTTAAGGCTCAGAAAAAAGTTCAGTTAAGCTACCACATTTTATATCTAACTGTTTCATCTCGATTTGCAGTACAAAGTGGGTTGTGAGTGCGATCGCTTGAGTCTCGTTTTATCAAAATCACACCCATGCCGCGCTATTGGGACTAAAAGTACCGTCACTGCAACGAGTTGGATAAAATCTTTAAAACCCTGACTATACAAAGGTCGTATTCAAATTTAGATTCTCTTTAAAAGCAGTTTTAGCTCTGCTGCCATTTTATTATTGAAAGTCTAGCCTCATAAGGTTTTCAGGCGAAGAATCAAAACCGCAATGTCAATTGATTTTAATTGATAAAGACTACCGTGATAGCACTGATGTCACTTAATCAATAACACCATGTAAAATAATGGTGCTTTAGGGTTAAAAATAATACTAACAAATTTATATTTTCATCCTTGCAAGTAAGTTATTAAAAAAAATTGATTTTTATATAAAATACTTGCTATTCAAAATAGTGTTATTAATTAATTACTAGTAAAAGCTCTACGTGGTCTAGATTAACAGACCTGCTTTTTTAATTGGCACAATAGTTAAGTGTATCAATGACTTGACTTATTTCAGGTTGGTTATCATAACACTTTGCAGGATCGTGGCAAACAGATGGCTGGATTAGTAGTTCATGCGAATTTAATCAGCCAAATTTTAATGACGGTAATTGATGGACAACCTCTGACGAAAGGGTGGTTTTCGCAAGGAGAGTGGCTATGGTTTTTTTGTGGATCTTTGATTAGCAGTTGTATGACTTGGCAACTGCTACAAATTAACTCCAGCAACAAGCAGTCGCAACTAGAAAAAGCTAATCAGCAACTACAGGAGTATTCTCAAACTCTAGAGCAAAAAGCTAGCGATAACTACACTCAGTACTATGTCCTACACACCCAAGAACTGGAAGCTGTCAAAATAGCTGCTGATATTGCTAACCAAGCTAAACGAGCGTTTTTAGCAAACATGAGTCATGAACTGCGTACACCCTTGAATGGCATTTTGGGTTACGCACAAATCCTGCAACATTCCCAAACTTTAACTCAATTAGAACTTGAAGGTGTTAACATCATTCATCAATGTGGTTCCCACTTATTAACTTTAATCAACGATATTTTAGATTTCTCTACAATTGAAGCTCAGAAACTGGAACTGCACAAGAGCGATTTCCATTTCCCTTCCTTTTTAAGGAGCATAGTGGAAATGTGTCGTATTGGTACATCCCAAAAAAATATTTCGTTTATTTATCATGCAGATTCCCAGCTTCCTAATGGCATTCATGCAGATGAAAAACGTTTGCGACAAGTTTTAATTCATTTACTTGGAAATGCAATTAAATTTACCGATAGCGGCAAAGTAGCTTTTAAAGTAAAAATTTTGGAAACTCAAAATTCGGATGTAGAGAGCGAACAAAATATTATCAAAATTAGATTTCAAGTTGAAGATACCGGAGCAGGCATAACATCCGAACAATTAGAAAAGATTTTTTTGCCCTTTGAGCAGGTATGTGACAAACAAAAACAAGTAGAAGGAATTGGGCTAGGATTAGCCATTAGCTGCAAAATTGCTGAGTTAATGGGAAGTGAAATCAAAGTCGAAAGCAATTTGGGATTTGGCAGTAAATTTTGGCTAGACCTGGATTTAGAAATCGCTAGTAATTGGATACAAACTTCACCATATGAAAGCACAAAGATTGTTCCACTTAAAGACAAAGACCCAAAAATTCTGATTGTAGATGACCAATGGCATTGTTCGACATCTCATATTCCAAATTTTGATTTTGTTGTACCAGTAGAGACTGAACTGGAAAAGTTGTTAGATTTGGCGATGAGGGGGAATATTAAAGGTATAAAAATAGCATTAGATGAATTGGAACAACTAGATGAGAGATTTTTTGCATTTATCACAGAAGTTCGACAACTAGCTGATGAATTTGAAGCAAAAAAAATTCGTGAATTTATCAAATATTTTAAGGGGCGAACTCAATGAATGAAACATATTTTGAAAATGCCATCATCTTGATCGTAGATGATAATAAGACAAATTTACAATTAATCTCTACAGCGATCGCTAATTCCAGATGGGAAATTTTGGTAGCTACTGATGGCGAAAGTGCGCTGGAACAAGCAGCATATGCACAACCTCATCTGATTTTATTAGATGTTATGATGCCGGGAATCGATGGGTTTGAAACTTGTCAAAGACTTAAGGCAAACGAACTGACCCAAGATATTCCTATTATTTTTATGACATCCTTATCTGACACAACTGATAAAGTCAAAGGTCTTTCTATCGGAGCCGTTGATTACATCACTAAACCTTTTCAGACAGAAGAATTTTTAGCGAGAATTAACGTGCATTTAAAGCTGCGTTTTTTGACCAAACAATTAGCACAGCAGAAGCTAGAACTAGAACAGCGAGTGCAGGAACGTACAGCAGAACTTTCTCAAGCACTACATGAATTAAAACAATCTCAACTCCAACTAGTACAAAGTGAAAAAATGTCTGCTCTCGGTCAGTTAGTTGCTGGTGTAGCTCATGAAATTAATAATCCTGTTGGCTTCATCAAGGGTAACTTAAACTACATATCTCAATATACATCTAACTTGATTCAGCATTTACAACTTTATCGCTACTACTATTCAAATCCGGTATCCGAGATTAAAATCCATGCTCAAACAATTGACTTAGATGAAATGATTCAAGATGTGCCAAGAGTGCTATCATCAATGGGTTTAGGTGTTGAGCGTATTTGTGAAATTAGTCATAGTTTGCGAACTTTTTCTCGTTCTGACAACTCTACTAAAGTAGCTATTGACATTCATCAAGGGATTGAAAGCACGTTGATGATTCTCAAGCATCGATTGAAAGTAAATAATCCACGTCAGCCTATTAAAATTATTAAAAACTATAATGATTTACCTGATGTAGAATGTTATCCTGGTCCAATTAATCAGGTATTTATGAATATTATTGCTAATGCTATTGATGCTTTAGATGAATCTCTAAATATTCCTGAAAATCTAGATACAGAGCAATATTTCAAAGAAATCATCATTTCTACACAGTTAAATTATGCAAATCAAGGTGTGATTATTTCAATTAAAGATAATGGTAACGGCATGAACCCAGAGGTACAAGAACATATATTTGAACAATTTTTTACTACTAAAGCTGTGGGTAAAGGAACGGGCTTGGGATTATCTATTAGTCGGCAAATTATAGAAGAAAAGCATTTAGGAAAACTTAACTGTATTTCTGCATTAGGAAAAGGCACAGAATTTATCATAGAACTTCCTATAAAGTAGTAGTAATATTAAGAACATCCAATTTGGAATTATGCATCTTAATACACACAAAATTTCCGATGAGTAGAAGAAAACTTTTATACTTAACTAAAACTATAAATTTAATATTCAGCAATTATATAATTTATCTCTTGAGAGGGATGAATTTGAATACTATTTAGCTAGATTGGTGTTTAAAAATACCTAATAAATAGCAAAACGAGGTAATCAGGTTATTTTTGTATCAGCTAGTTTAGAGTCTTCACTTAATTTATGAAGACTAATACTATGGAGATACGCTTGACAAAGTCAATAGCTTAGTCTTATTATTTCTTGTTGTAATAGATATCTGTTTAATCGAATATACTATTACTTAAAAAGTACCAGTAAGCTAAAAATAAATAAAAGTTCTTCATCTGTAGTTTCTCATATTAGATATATACACAGATGAAAGATATAACGAATTTATTTATCTAGTGCAGCGTGGCAGCAATAAGTGAAATAACTATCAGTTGAAAAAGGATATTAAGTTGACTATACAAGCAATATTCCTTCTGTATTCAACAGAACTGCTTTCTTGCACTAGATATCTATTTTCAATTTGACAATATTAGGGCTAACTTGGGACAAGATGCTATTTTCTCTTCATTATGCAAATCTGCCAAAATCCCAATTGCTCAAATCCATTCAACCCCGACGGCAATAGATTTTGCATCAGTTGTGGACAAAGCAGCTTTGGCAAACTTCTGAGAAACCGTTACCGCGTATTGAGGCTATTAGGTGAAGGCGGATTTAGCAGAACCTATGCAGCCGAAGACGCAGATAGATTGGATGCTCCTTGTGTGATTAAGCAATTCTTCCCTCAAGTTCAAGGAACAGTACAACGCACCAAAGCAGCAGAATTCTTTAAAGAAGAGGCATTTCGGTTGTATGAATTGGGAGAAAATCATACCCAAATACCTAGATTACTAGCTTACTTTGAACAAGGTTTAAGTTTGTATCTTGTCCAAGAATTTATTCAAGGACTAACTCTCTTACAAGAAGTTCAACAACAACCTTTTAGCGAAGAACAAATCCGCCAGCTTTTAATTGATATATTGCCAGTTCTCGAATTCGTTCACTCTCGTAATGTTATCCATCGGGATATCAAACCAGAAAATATCATCCGCCGTGCAACTGACGGCAAACCAGTATTAATTGACTTTGGTGGTGCAAAACAGGTAACACAAACTAGTTTAGCCAGACAAGCTACGGTTATTTATACCATCGGTTATGCCCCAACCGAACAAATGGCTGGATTTGCTTGTCATGCCAGTGATTTATATGCCTTAGGTGTAACTTGCGTGCGTCTTTTGACTCAATGTTTGCCTTTACAAGATGCTTACGGGCAAATTAATGATGGTCTTTATGATGCCATGAATGGTAAATGGTTGTGGCAAGAGCATTTACAGAAAAAAACTATTACTATTAGTGATGAATTAGGCAAAATTTTGGATAAGTTACTAAAACATTTGCCTAGCGAAAGATATCAATCAGCAGCAGATGTTTTAAATGACTTGAAGTCAAAAAATTCTACTGTCGAACCACAAATTATAGAAACTACCCAACATACATTAATACAATTACCGCTACTACAAAAAGTCAATCTTCCATTACCTCCCTTACAAACCTTTGAATTTGAAGTAGTTACAGTAGATACAGCTGGTCGAGAGGTAAGCCGCGATCGCCCCAGTGCTAAATTTTTTATAGAAGAATTGAGTAAAGGTATCACGATAGAAATGGTCTCTATTCCTGGTGGTACATTTATGATGGGTTCACCAGAGTCTGAAGGAGATGCTGACGAACGTCCCCAACATCAAGTTACAATCAAACCTTTTTTTATGGGAAAATTTACCGTAACTCAAGCACAGTGGAGAGCAGTAGCAGGTTTACCCAAAGTCAAACAAGCCTTAAATCCCAACCCCTCCAAATTTAAAGGTCAGAATCGACCAGTGGAAAATGTGTCTTGGCACGAAGCTGTAGAATTTTGCCTGAGACTTTCACAAAAAACCGGACGCGAATATCGTTTACCCAGTGAAGCGGAATGGGAATATGCTTGTCGCGCTGGAACAATTACATCTTTCCACTTTGGCGAAACAGTTACCCCTGATTTAGTAACTTGTAGCGACAGCGATACTTACTCTAGTGAAGCCAAAACTAGATATCGTAAAGAAACAACCGATGTCGGTAGTTTTCAGGTCGCGAATACCTTTGGATTGTATGACATGCACGGGTTAGTTTGGGAATGGTGTGCTGACCCTTGGCATAACAATTATTATGGCGCACCAACAGATGGAACAGTATGGGAAGTTGGCGGTGATATTTATCGTCGAGTACTACGCGGTGGTTCTTGGAGTTTTAGTGCAGAACTTTGTCGCAGCGCCAGTCGTAGCTGGAACGAGTCAGATGGTGGACTAAGAGTATGTGGCTTTCGGGTTGTTTTGTCTTCAGTATGGGATGCTGAGTAAACCGGAAAGTTCAGATTCTCGACTTGTTAAATTAAGTTGAATCTTGTTGTTGAGATGCCAATTCCCGATGGACTAGAGATTGAATAACATCTTTTAGAAAAGCAGTCATATCAGAGAAATTCATTAGATTTCTAGGCAGGGTTGAACCTCCAGTTATAGACAGTGACTGTTATTGAGCAATTGTTACTGAATTTTGTATAGGGCAATACATGCCTATAATCCTTCTTCGGAAGGTAAGCATGTACTTAGCTATTTTTAAAGAATCTGTAAAATTTTACTTTGATTCTTGAGATTAAAAGTAGTAATTGAAGAAGAATTCAGCTATTCTGAATTCTTCTTAGCAGGCAACATTGCTCACAGTATTTCAGCTAGCGCTTGCTTTTGTTAGCAATTTAGAATCCCAAGTATAAAGTCCTTTTTCTTCAGGCACTCTTGAGAATCGCCCTGTGCGATGTCCCCGCGATAATTCATTCAGCACTTTGGGTTTAACTTCTCTAACATCTGATATATCAAGTTCTCCATATAATTCTTCGATAATTTCTGCCACATTGAAAACTTTTTTTGGGTTTTGTTGCAACAAAGAGGTGAGCGCATCAATCAAAAATTGCCCTTCAAATTCTCCAAGCATTGGAATAAGATTGGTTTTTGCAACTGGGTCAGGTTTCTTGTTTTGATTTTTGCTTTGCTTAGAAGAACTACTATTACGATTGGAGTTAAGTAATTTTAAGTCCAGCGTATAACATCCAGGTTTGCCAGGAATAGTAAACCACTTACCACTTTCTCTGCCACGAGTAAGTGTTGAATGAACTCTGCCTTTAACTACTTTAAAAACATCTGGTTTCAACTCCCCATAAAGCGATCGCACGATAAAATCAATGTGACACATAGTTCCAGCATGTTTTTGCAATACCTTTTGGATTGCTTCGGTGCGGTTTAGAGATTGATACTCGCTATTCATTGGAATCTCTGACCACTTAAGCGATTTATCTGGAGCTTGTTCGGGTGTGTCAGTGTCCGTAGATTCTGAAAATGATTCATTTATTTCTAAATCATTTGTTTGTCCAACTTCGGAACCGACAGGCTGTACCAAATCCACTTGGGGTTCAGTAATGCTATCGCTGTTTACGAACAACGAATTTTCTGATTCAGCAGCGGTAACTACTTCACCCGCCACTAACGGTATATCGATGTTTTGAGACGTTCTAGATGAATTATCTATCTCTAAATCATTTGTCTGTTCAATTTCAGAGTCAGTCGGCTCTCCCAATTTGACTTGAGTCTCAGTGATGCTTAAGTTTTCAAAGGCAGAAGCGGTCACTACCTCATTCATCATCTCATCTGTTGACAGGTTGCCGTTAACCTGGGAGTTAGAAGACCAATTAGATAGCAATGCTTCTACATGATTGAGATTTGCTAAAGCTTGTGTGTATAATTTCTCGTAATTTTCTACTAGAGGAGCATAGTAATCTCGTAATTCTAACAGTGGAGCAAGAAAGGTTTCAGGAGGAGACTGTAATTGCGATTGACTATCCATAAACTTTTAAACCAAAACCGCTATCGCTTTTAGCAGCATTACATTTTTGTTATCGATTACTAGTAAAACTAACATATCAAATCTGCTGCTAGCTCAAAATGTACAATATGAGACAATGAATACACCGATAATAGCTTTTAATCGTACCAACTGACTAGAGAAAACACTTATGATAAGTGCAAGTTTTCTCATTATTCAAAATCAACTCAAGATGCTTCTGAAATAACTATTCACAAGCACCTTGTTTGATGTTTATCTAACATTTGTGACAGACACAGAACCAATCGGTTCTTCAATCACATTCGTTGCTGGTGTGACTGGGTGCTGGCAATACTTTTCAAGCTTAATAGCTTTACTCGATGCCAAATTTTGGTGAGCCATTTGATGCCCATTTTTTGTTCATGTATTCTGACTTGTGGTTCTTCCTTATTGAGATAGGTCTACGTCACTCTTATAAGTCATGGGTCTGGGCAGTGCTTTTTTCTTGGGAGGTACTGAAGACTTCTTCGGTGGTTGTGGCGCACGGCATTGCTCACAGTACAGTGGTCTTGGGCCAAAAGTCTCGCGTTGTGTCGGTTGCTCGCACTGCTTACAGACAAAGTTAAAAATCCGAGTGTGAATCTCTCGCTTGTGCGCTCTGACAGTGTATTCTTTGACGTTGATTACCTTACTTGGCATTGTTTACATTAATAGGGGTGAATTGGTTGGACACTGTTGCCTACCAATTTGAATCTTAGCTTTTATCACGGCAGTTGCAAGTATCTATATAGAACTAATTACATCCTTTCTAGAACAACAAATTGTATAAGTGGCTACGCCAAAACAACAGTGAAGTATGTTCTGACTAAAATTTGTAGCCAAATGCTTTTTCTACATACTCTATAACAGCTTTAAGTTTCAAACAAATAATCAATAGGTAAAAGCACAATACTCGTTACACAATTGGGCTTTTTATCGCTTCGCGTCAAACGAGTGAAAACTAGAAAAATTCAGAAGCAATCAAATTGAATTAAAATCCACACTCACCTTGGTTATTGAAATCATCTTCTAGACAATTGTTACACTCATTATTTCTGACTTCATCAACGGACTTTTCATGTTATCAGATGATAGCGCTTAAATATGCACTATATGACTAAAATTTCGCATCTACACGTCAACATTTAGAATAGGGTAAGCTCATCTAAGTTAGTACAGTATGAACTTGACAAATCAAAAAATATAAGGAGAAATGAACGTGTAAAAAACTCTAATGAAGCCTGCCAATAACGACCAGGGGGTGATTCCCAAATATCTAACCAGGGTTTTATTTCACATTGCTTGAGTTGTTCAGCAACTTCTATGACCGCAGGTTTATCCTTACTATTGTGGCAAAGGAAAACATTGAACTCAAACTGTTCCATTGTTTACTCCTCTAAGCCTGCAATGATTACCAACTTATGCGCGTACTGTTCTAAACAAGGCAATCAAGTAGTTTGAAATTCTGTTGGGTCAGCTTCCCAAGACATCAAACCAATGCCAAAAGTCAGGTTAACAGATACAGTTTTGAAGAAAGTGCGATCGCGCAGAGGTATAGAGACCAATTGTGACTAATTGTTTGTGATTATTATAGTAATTAATGAAAATACCTATTAAAAGCAAAATTAAAGCGCAAGTTTGGGTAGTCGAAAATGGCAAAGAGCGTCTTCGACAAGACTATCTCACCACTGAAGAACCTTTAGAAATTCGCCTTGTCTCCCAAGCTCGCACAGTAGCCGTTACTATGCGAACACCAGGAGCAGATTTTGAATTAGCTGCTGGTTTTCTTTACAGCGAAGGAGTAATTAACTGTAGGGAAGATATCCAACACATCAGCTACTGTGTGGATGAGTCAGTAGACGGTGAGCAGCGATACAACATTGTAAATGTAGAACTACGACAGGGTTTGATTCCAGATTTACAGCCTTTGGAACGCCACTTCTACACCAATAGCGCCTGCGGTGTTTGTGGTAAAGCTAGCCTTGAAGGTTTACGTTTGCGGGGATATCCCGAAATTTTCCCTAACTTAATGGTGACATCTGAAATCATTTACAGCCTACCCGAGCGGCTGCGGGCTGCTCAAAGTATCTTCACTGCTACGGGAGGTTTGCACGCTGCGGCTGTCTTCGATACTCAAGGGCAATTGTTGAACTTGCAAGAGGATGTAGGACGGCATAATGCCTTGGATAAATTGATCGGTACAGCTTTGCTCAGTGAAGAATTGCCTTTAAATAATCATATTCTCATGGTAAGCGGACGCTCCAGTTTTGAAATTTTGCAAAAATCTACCGCTGCTGGGATTCCCATTGTCTGTTCTGTTTCTGCCCCTAGCAGTTTGGCAGTGTCTGTAGCTCAAGAATTTGGGATTACTTTAATTGGGTTCCTGCGTGGCGAACGGTTCAATATCTACAGTGGATTAGAAAGAATTAATACTAAGTAGAAAGAGTCAATTAAATAAAAGCTTGTACAATACCTTCGCCAATTTACGAGGGTTCAACGCCTGTGAAAACGGCATGAAGACGTCCGTGCATAAGTAAGCTTGGCAAAAATCTGGGTTAATAAAATAGGCTCAGGAGTTTCTGGAAGCATTTTTAAAATTTCATGTGCGATCGCTTGACGATATTTGCTGACTTTGACCAGCGATGGCTCCTGATGACTGATGACTGAAGTCATCAGTCAATCTTTTTTCTATTTTCCCAGCCTTGAATATTTGGGACGACAAGGGCTTCCCAAGCAAACCTGACCGGAAGGCATGTGAGTAAAAACACTACTGCGAGCGCCAATTACTGCATTAGCCCCAATTTCTACTCCTGGACCGACGAAACAGTCTGCTGCTACCCACACTCCATTACCTATAGTGATACTAGCTGTTTTCAACCCAAAAGCAGGGTCTTGGATATCATGGCTACCAGTACATAAATAACTTTTCTGAGAAATTATGCACTGTTCGCCGATGCGAATCTCATCTAGGCTGTATAAAACTACGTCATCGCCAATCCAACTGTAGTCGCCAATGGTGACTTTCCAAGGGTACGTGAAGCGGGCAGTGGGTCTAATCAATACGCCTTTGCCAATACGAGCGCCAAACAGCCGCAGCAAAGCACAACGCAGAATATTTAGCGGTTGAGGAGTGAGGGGAAAGGCGATCGCTTGCATCAACCACCAAAGTAAAATATACCAACCAGGTCGTCCCCGATCAAACCAGGATTGGTCATACTTGCGTAAATCTACGAAAGGTTCGTCATTAATCATTAGTTATACCAATTTGAAAAAAGAATGCGACAGATGGTAAATATAACAGAGATAGCATTCACTTAAAGGAGTTAAGCCAATTGGTGAGTGGCTGAGAACCTGGAAAATTTGCCAATTAAGACTACTCAACTTCTTGCTCAATTGACTCCTGAAATTGCTGCTTTCCTAACTGGCTATGACTTTATCTTGAATGCTCTATCTGTCGCAAACATTTTTAGAAATGGGATCATTTTTCCTTAGGTAATTGAACTGTAAAAATACTACCTTTACCCAATTCACTTTGTACGTTTAATTTGCCTTGATGTGCATGAATAATAGCCTGAACAATGGCTAATCCCAAACCAGAACCACCGTTGCTACGAGAGCGATCGCTACTCACCCGATAAAAGCGATCGCGACTGTCCTTTCAAAAAATTTCTCTCCTCCCCTTGACTCTCCAGTTTACTGGAGAGTTCACAATGTAATTAGTTGAGCAAATCAAGGATTAAAACTATGATTCAGTTAACAGTTCCTAACATGGCTTGTTCTGCTTGCGGCGAGACTATCACAAAAGCCATCCAAGCAGTTGACACCACAGCTAAGGTTGAGGCCGATCCGAAAACGAAGCTAGTCAGCGTCGAAACCCAGGCATCTGAAACCGAAGTTAAGGAAGCAATTATAGCAGCGGGCTATTCAATTGCATAAAAACTAATACAAGTACTTACTAAGAAGTCAGAAGAATGGAAAAAGCCACACTGAAACTGCGCGGCATGAGTTGCGCCTCTTGTGCTAGAAGTATTGAAGAAGCAATTAGTTCTGTCCCAGGTGTGAATGAATGTAGTGTGAACTTTGGGACAGAACAGGCAACGGTTGAGTATGACCCCAGAGCAACTGATGTACTAGCCATCCAAGATGCAGTGGATACAGCAGGTTACTCTGCCTATCCACTCCAAGAACAAAACCTGATGGCAGGAGAAGATGATGCCGAGAAAACGGCTCGTTTGCGAGAATCTCGTTATCTACTGCGGAAAGTGATTGTGGCTGGGGTCATTGGTGCTGTACTGGTAATTGGGTCGTTACCCATGATGCTCGGATTGAATTTGCCTTTCATTCCGACATGGTTGCATAATTCTTGGGTACAGCTGGTGCTGACAACCCCAGTACTGTTTTGGTGCGGTGCCGATTTCTTCAAAAATGCCTGGAAAGCTGTGAAACGACACGCTGCCACAATGGATACTCTAGTTGCTCTAGGCACAGGAGCAGCATACGTATATTCTCTGTTTGCCACACTTTTCCCCAGTTTCTTTGTGGCTCAAGGATTAAAGCCAGATGTATATTATGAAGCAGCAGTTGTAATTATTGCTTTAATTCTTTTGGGACGGTGGCTAGAAAACCGCGCCAAGGGACAAACCTCAGAAGCAATTCGTAAACTGGTTGGTTTGCAAGCGAAAACAGCACGTTTAATTCGTAATGGACGAGAAGTTGATGTGCCGATTGAACAGGTGCAGATTGACGATGTGGTACTTGTTCGTCCTGGTGAGAAAATTCCTGTTGATGGAGAAGTAGTTGAGGGGACATCCACAGTTGATGAAGCGATGGTAACAGGTGAAAGTCTAGCAGTCAAAAAGCAACCTGGGGATGAAGTGATTGGAGCCACCATCAACAAAACTGGGAGCTTCAAGTTCCGGGCGACACGAGTAGGGAAGGATACAGTGCTGGCGCAGATTGTCCAACTAGTGCAGCAAGCCCAAGGTTCTAAAGCTCCGATTCAACGGTTGGCAGACCAAGTTACTGGCTGGTTTGTCCCGGCGGTGATTGCGATCGCTCTTCTCACCTTTATCATTTGGTACAATATCACGGGCAACGTGACCCTAGCGCTGATTACTACAGTTGGGGTATTAATTATTGCTTGTCCTTGTGCTTTGGGTTTAGCCACACCAACTTCTGTAATGGTAGGCACGGGTAAAGGTGCAGAAAATGGCATTCTCATTAAGGGAGCCGAAAGTTTAGAACTGGCACACAAGATTCAAACAATAGTACTAGACAAAACAGGCACAATTACCCAAGGTAAACCAACAGTTACAGATTTTGTCACAGTTAATGGCACTCGCAATAGTAACGAAATCAAGCTGATACAACTAGCTGCATCTGTGGAGCGAAATTCCGAACATCCACTTGCAGAAGCAGTTGTCAGATATGCTCAATCTCAAGTAGAGACGCGATTAATCGCGTCTGTCAAAGATTTTGAAGCCCTGGCTGGTAGTGGCGTTCAAGGTATCGTTGACAATCGCCTTGTACAAATTGGTACGCAACGCTGGATGGAAGAGTTGGGCATCGAGACTCAATCTCTACAAAACGACAAAGAACGCTTAGAATACCTAAGTAAAACCGCGGTTTGGCTGGCAGTAGACGGAGAAATTAAAGGATTGATGGGTATTTCTGATGCTATCAAACCTACTTCTACCCAAGCGGTAAGAGCGTTGCAAAAACTTGGTTTAGAAGTCGTGATGCTCACAGGCGACAACAGTCGTACCGCAGAAAGTATTGCTCGTGAGGTTGGTATCAAACGTGTCTTGGCAGAAGTCCGTCCCGACCAAAAGGCAGCCACAGTGCAAGCACTGCAAACAGAAGGCAAAATTGTCGCAATGGTCGGTGATGGGATTAATGATGCACCAGCTTTGGCTCAAGCTGATGTCGGTATAGCAATTGGCACAGGTACAGATGTGGCGATCGCCGCCAGTGATATCACGCTGATCTCTGGTGATTTGCAAGGCATCGTTACTGCCATTCAACTCAGCCGCGCTACGATTCACAACATTCGGCAAAACCTATTCTTTGCCTTCATATACAATGTTGCTGGCATTCCAATTGCTGCTGGTATTCTCTTCCCGATCTTCGGTTGGTTACTTAACCCCATTATCGCGGGTGCAGCAATGGCATTTAGCTCGGTTTCTGTAGTCAGCAATGCGTTACGGTTACGGAACTTTCAACCTAAAACACTTGGCTAGAGGAAATGATGATGCTCAATTAAAGTGATATTTTTCGGAACTTTAGCAGAATTCAGATTTCTGCTGGGGGTGATTTCGGGGTCAATTGCAGGGGCTTTAGCGTAGCTTGTCGCACAGTTGCATTCCCATAAGAGGTTTTTCAATGAATAAAACAGCAATCATCGGTAGTATCGCAAGTCTAGGAATTGTGTTGGGACTTGCTTCTGGTAAAGCAGCCGCACAAATATCGCATGAAACCCACTCATCTCAAACAGAGCTAACAAGTCAATTTCAACGCATTGACCTGCCGTTAGGAAACAAAGTTGCAGTTACGCTTGGTGGATTAGGGCTAATTGGCTTAGAACTTTGGTGGTTCTTGCTCAGTAAGCCCAAGTCTCAGAAGGCAGTTGCAGCAGGCGAGGGTATCCAAGAAGTAACCGTGACCGTTGACGGTGGATATGAGCCAAGCCGGATTGTGGTGGAAGCGCTTAAGCCCGTGCGGCTTTTGTTTGACCGCAAAGATCCTAGCAGTTGCTTGGAGCAGGTGCTAATTCCAGACTTTCATATTGTCGTAGATTTACCACTCAATCAAGTGACCGCTGTGGAATTTACACCCAAACAAGTCGGAAATTATATTTTTACCTGTGGCATGAACATGTTTCGTGGTGAAATTCGAGCCGAAGCTTCAGTCGCTCAATCTATAGCTTCAAAGAAGCAGGAAACGATGGCAGAACCTCAATCTAGATCCTCAACTTCGATTCATCAAAATAAAGCAACCGTAGAACTTCCATCTTTGCAATCGACAGTAGAGCAAGGAATTCAGAAAGTCACTATCAAAGTGGATAAGGGCTATACACCGAATCGTGTTGTTGTGAAAGCAGGGCAAAGAGTTCAACTCAACTTTTTGCGCCAGAATCCCAGTAATTGTCTTGCAGAAGTGTTAATCCCTGATTTTGGGATTGCTGCCGAGTTACCACTCAATAAATTGACATCTATTGAGTTTACACCTGAAAAAACAGGTGAATATGCTTTTAGCTGTGGTATGAATATGTTTCATGGTGCGATCGCGGTACAAGCAGCAGATACTGGTTATATCGTGTCTGATTAAAGACTTATCATTAAGAGACCATTTATAAAGTAAATCTTTAGACGACTAGACGACGTAGCATAATACGAGTCATAACAGCATATATGGCCGCTTCACTCATTTCAGTCAGACGTTCATAATCCTTACTGAGACGATGGTACTGGTTAAACCAACCGAATGTTCTTTCTACTACCCAACGCTTGGGTAAAACTTCAAATTCTTTATCAGTACGGCGCATGACCTCAACATGAGCTTGAATCATCAACCAAACCGAAGCGCGCAAACTTATCGCCGTCATACCCTGCCCGTTCGCTGATTTTGAGCTTGTAAGGGTGAATTATGTCTTACAGGGGTTAAGTTCCAGCGCATAAAGAGATTCAGGCATTTTCATCAAGTCAAGAATCTGTTTTTGAGGTGGTTGAGAGGGGTAACGAAGACCGTAGAATCAGGAAGGAAGTAAAGAGTTAGGTTACAAAAAACCTTAAGCATTTGCTCGGCAGAAGGGCGATTGGTTTTTCGCTTGGGATTGCCATCATAAAGACCTGGCAAAGATTCTTGAGCTAGTTGAAGTGCCTGCCTGACAACAAACTCCATCAGGGTAAAAACACGCAAAGCAATGTTTAACAAAAACATTAAACCGATGATTCGATTTTGATTTTGAAAGTAAATAGGTAGAGCAGGCAAGGAACCCCTCTTAAAGCGATGAAAACCACGTTCAAGCAGCCATTCATCTCGGTAATACATCACCGA
>LXQD01000356.1 GCA_003326215.1 Nostoc minutum NIES-26
TTAGTAAAATTGCTACACATTCTCCTGCCAAAGTTAATGCCGTATTTCTAATTTCTTCTTCTCTATTTTTAAAAGTTTGCGCTGACCATTCGCTAATATTTTTTATTTCTAAAAGTTTCGTAACTTTTTCTTGAAACTTTGCCAGTGATTTGCTTAAATCTAAACTTGAATGTATATTTTTATTCATGAAGTGTAGGCATTCCCTGCTTTGATATTAAACATCAAAACTATTACTCAAAGGGCATCCTACACTTTTTTGTTCCTTTAATAGAATTACACCACCGTCAAAATAAATTTCTCTAAGTATTGCTGAGATTTTTGCTGGTCAATAAGTATCTATTTTACTAATGTACTGAAATTAGTGTTTAGCGATCGCTCGTTTAAAGTCTAACTTCAGAAAATCGCGTTGCTCCCGGTGCGACCTCGCAAGAACAGTTAACAGCATTGGCTCTCAAAAGCACTGATATTACTTGCTTGTAATAATCAAAGTAAGAAATTAAGTCCCAGAGTTTCTTACTTTGTGGTTTTTGAAAGCATTTTTCCCTCTCCAGCTAGGTAGCGATCGCCCTAACCCTCACCTCAAGACTTTATTTAAAAAAATCACCAATTACTTTTCACGTGGCGTGAATCGCCCGCACCGATCACCACCCTCATACTTCAAAACCGTGCAGTGGACAAACTTATATTACAAATGTATTATTGAAATTAGCCTTGATTACAAATACTACAAACCTTCAATGAACCACAGATTTTCCTCAACATTAAGCAGCACGATACATTGCCGACCGAGCTTGGGTTTAGGCAGAGTAATCGCGCTATTTGTATTTGAGGGAAGAACATATCGGGTTATCGGTGCTAAATCTGTAAACACTGGTATGCAGAAAGCGATTTCCGGATGGCTAAATCCAGATCAACTTATCCAGAGCGGGAGGTGCAAATGTTGTCTAGCACCGACATAGGGCAAAAAGTATCAACTACTGACCCCCGCACCTGATGACCAGAGGCGGGGGTTATTTTTTGAGGAGTAAATCAACTTATGGAAGCTCAACCACCTTTTGGGCAATCACAAATACTACAAAATTCAGTTGTAGTGTTCTCCAAGAACTACTTACCACTAGCACGCATCAATATCAAACGAGCAATTGTGCTGTTAGTCACAGGTCAGGCAGAATCGTTGGATTTTAACAGCACCAAGCTCTGGCAAGTTCGTTCTCCCAGTATCGTACTACAAGTGCCTGAACACATCCGCTTGACTGTTGGCAATCCCGAACGGCATTGGAAAGTACCGCCTGTAAACCGTCGTGAAGTATTGAGACGAGACAACCACACCTGCCAATACTGTGGTAACACCAAGCATCTAACGCTTGACCATGTAATACCCCGCTCAAAAGGTGGACAGCATACTTGGGACAACGTTGTAACAGCGTGCGAAAAATGCAACTCAACCAAGAGCGACCGTCTGCCACATGAAGCAGGAATTGTACTGAAAACCAAGCCTAAAGCCCCAATTCACCCAGCAGTAGCATTTGCCGAACAATTCTGGAATGCACAACGCCTGAATGAAGCTGAGTAAATTACTCAATCCTAGTCAGAGAGGGCAATACCACGATTACATAACACTGCCCTCTCATTTCTGAAAAAAGTTTGTAGTACGCCCTTGACATTTTATAATACATTATGTAGTATGAATGTAGTGAAGCACTAGAGCCTCTTAAAAAGGCATAGCGTTAACACTTCAGAACCTTGAAAACTTCATAGATTGCCACCCAACGTGGGGGTGTAGCTTAGTCTGGTTTAAAGCAGTCGCCTGTCGAGCGAAAGAACGTGGGTTCAAATCCAAGTCTTTGGCGTTCTACCGCGTGTCCTAACACGAGAAGCTTACATATTGGTTAATCGGTCTAAAAAAACCGAAGTAGGTTCGACTCCTACAGCCTCCGCCAAACCTGGAGGCTGTTAAAAACAGCTTCTCAAACTCGCACGTAGTAGAAATTCCTCTCTTGGTGCAGAAGCGAAGTGGCCGAGCGGCACGTCTTTCAAGCGTGTAATTAGCGGGTTCAAGTCCCGTCTGCACTGCCTCATGGGGTGACGAATGGTGATCGACAGCAACGAAACCAACAAACGGACGCTTGCTGGATAGGAGTTCGATTCCCCTTCACTCCATCTCTTGTGGATGTATTTCTACAAAGTGAACGTTGATTTGGGTCGGTATCCAAGTCCGGTTGAAGGAAGCCGTCTGTAAAACGGATGCCTATGTGCTTCGTAGGTTCAAATCCTACCCGACCCATTATGGAGAGATTGCTATTGGCAGGGCAAGCTGTTTGCTAAACAGTCGTGGGATTCAGCATCTCACTGTGGGTTCAACTCCCTCTCTCTCCGCCTTATGAGAACGTGGTGTAACTGGATTGCATCTCAGATTACGAACCTGAAGGTTGGGGGTTCAAGTCCCTCCGTTCTCGCCTTCTCCCCTAGTAGCTCAGTTGGTAGTAGCGCCTGTCTGAAGAACAGGAGGTCATCCGTTCAATCCGGATCTGGGGGGCTGGCACATTGCCCCATAGCTCAATGGCAGAGCAAGCGGCTGTTAACCGCTTTTGTTGTAAGTTCGACTCTTACTGGGGCAGCCATTTATTGGGAAGTAGGCAAACAGGCAAAGCCGTCGCACTTTGAATGCGAAGTTTGAGGGTTCGATTCCTTCCTTCCCAGCTTATACTCCTGTAGCCCAATTGGAAGAGGCGGCTGTCTCAAAAACAGTCTGTGTGTGGGTTCAAATCCCATCAGGAGTACCAACGGGGTGTGGCGCAACTTGGTAGCGCGGCAGCTTTGGGAGCTGAAGGTTGCAGGTTCAAATCCTGCCATCCCGACCATTTGCCCTTGTGACGAAACTGGCAAACGTGCTGGTCTTAGAAACCAGATTTTGTGGGTTCGACTCCCACCAAGGGTACTGATACTCTCGTGGCGAAATTGGTAAACGCTTCCGTTTGAGGGACGGAATTGTTGCTCTTTCAAATCCTGTCGGGAGTATCAACTTGGGTCGTTGGCAGAGCGGGTATGCAGCCGCCTTTTAAGCGGACTTATCCAGGTTCAACCCCTGGGCGGCCCACCAAATATCAAATAAACATGGGCGTTTGGCAGAACGGTTATGCTCCTGACTCTTAATCAGGTTGACACAGGTTCAACTCCTGTAGCGCCCACCAAAACTTGTCCCTGTAACCCAACTGGAAGAGGTGCCAAACTTAAAATTTGGAAGTTGCTGGTTCAAATCCAGTCAGGGGTACTCGCGGAGATGGAGCTATGGTGCGCTCTGGGGTCTCATAAGCCTTCACGTATCGGGTTCAAATCCCGGCTCCGCTACCAAATGCTGGTGTAGCTCAATGTGGTAGAGCAATTGACTTGTAATCAGTAGGTTGCAGGTTCAACTCCTGTCACCAGCTTAATTAGTGCGGTCGTGGTGTAAAGGCAGCATCAGAGTCTTCCAAACTCACGGTACGAGTTCGAGTCTCGTCGATCGCTCTGAACCTTATAGGTTCTTCAATGCGGATGTGGTGTAAAGGCAACACCGGAGTATGCCAAGCTTCAGATGCGAGTTCAACTCTCGTCGTCCGCTCTTTTAGCCCTGTAACTCAGTTGGAAGAGTGCCTCTCTTACAAAGAGGAAGCCGCAGGTTCAATTCCTGCCAGGACTACCAATTTATGGGAGTGTCGCTTAATGGATAAGGCATCGATCTTCTAAATCGACCGATGTAGGTTCAAATCCTACCACTCCTGCTGTATGGGGTCATAGCTTAATTGGCTAGAGCGTCCGCCTTGCAAGCGGGAGGTTAGGGGTTCAAATCCCCTTGATTCCATGATGGTGTCTGAAGCCAAAGCGGTCGCGGCGCTGGTTTGTGGAACCAGTCATAACGGGTTCAAGTCCCGTCAGACACCCCTTTAAGGAAGATGCCGCTAAATGGTCGGCAACCGGTCTTGAAAACCGGGGTGGGCGCAGACCCAGGGGTTCGATTCCTCCATCTTCCGCCTGACACCTGAAGCCGAAAAGTGAGGCGCTGTGCTGATAACACAGTGAAAGGAGGGGCAGTACCTCCCTGGTGGATTTGTTTAAGAACTGAGCGCCTGTGCAATCTAAAATATAAAAACAGGCGATCGCTTTCCTTATCTTTTAAAGTTTGTCCCGGCTTTTCTGTCTTGACATCAATACATTTATCAAAGAGGTACGCGAGGAGTTAAACGACTCTAAAAGTTGTACTATAGCTTCTTCTACAATCACTTCTTTATAAGGAGCATTGGCTTTTCCTAGCTCTAACTGAAGTGTAAGGTGCAGTTTGTCTAGCTGATGCAGTACATCTTCACTGATTTGAAATGTAGATTTACGCAATGAAATTTTTTCGACATTGACTTGTTGACTTGTTAACAAGTTAGCTTTCTGGATTGTTGAATTGCTGTTTGGTTGAATAATTGGCGTGTTATCTGGCTGACTTGTTGCAGCATCAAATGTATGTTCACTCTTGGATTGTTGACTTGTTGACTTGCCAGATTTACGACTAGTTGGTAACTCATCTGGTTGGCTTGTTAACTTGCCAGCTTCTTGACTGCCTGACAATTCATCTTGCTGACTTGTTGACTTGTCAGCTTCCTTGCTGGTTGGCAATTCATCTTGCTGACTTGTTGACTTGTCAGCTTCCTTGCTGGTTGGCAATTCATCTTGCTGACTTGTTGACTTGCCGGCTTCTTGACTGCCTGACAATTCATCTTGCTGACTTGTTGACTTGTCAGCTTCCTTGCTGGTTGGCAATTTATCTTGCTGACTTGTTGACTTGCTAATTTGCTCAAAGCCAGCTAAAACTTTATCGGTCGAGGACAACGGATCATTATCATCATTTAATCTGGCGCGTCGTTTTGTCATCTGTCTTTTCACCTTAATTAGATTGCAGCAATTAAATTAGCGATTATCTGGTAAGGCTGCACCAGTTTGGGGTCTTTAGCATAGATGTGAATTGGCTCACCTGCCAGATTTGACTCAGAAAACTTGATTGACTTTGGAACGGGTTCAAATATCCGAATGTTTTGTAGTCTCTTATTTAAGGAGGCTAAGACATCTTGAGTCATGACGGTATTTTCAGCCATTGTTGGCAGCACTCCCAGTATTTTTAATTGGGGATTAAGACGTTTCTGAACACTTGCAACTGTTTCTAAAAGTGCAGCCAGCCCTTTTAAAGCAAAAAATTGACACTGTACTGGAATAAGAACTGCATCCGCAGCTGCCAAGGCATTAACTGTTAACAATCCCAAAGAAGGTGGACAGTCAATTAAGATGTGATGGAATTGCTTGAGTACGGGAGTCAGTCGCTCTTTGAGAATGGAGAAGTTACCTACCTTCATAAGCATTTCGGTTTCTCCCTTAGCTAAGTTGATGTCAGCAGGCAGTAAGCTAAGTCCAAATTTAGTAGAAACTACTCCATCAATGACTTCCACTTTTTCTGTAATAACGTCGTAGCAACTAATCTGGTCATCAGCCACTTCTACCCCCAGCCCTGTGGTGAGATTACCTTGAGGGTCAAGGTCAACAGCAAGGACAGTATCTTTAAGAGCCAACAGTCCTCCTAGAGAGATAGTAGAGGTAGTTTTGGCTACCCCTCCTTTTTGATTTGCTAACGCGATAATCATTGAATTTTAACTAAGCATTTTGCTTACGAGATTACTGGCAAGTCATAAATATAGCAAGTTAGGTTTACAACCAGCTAACTTGTTGGCAAGTTAGAAAGTTTTAATCCTGCCCTGTATGCTAGATGTAGAAGAGTACATTATTGACAAAAGCTTGTTAATAATAAAAATATGGTTATCAATTTCTCCTCTGTAACGCTACCTCAGTCTGAAAACTTGAAGTTACATATCCTACTGTTACGTAATAATGGAGGAAATGTAATAGCTTCTGTCCTAGAATTTCCCAACACTCAGGTTAAAGCACCTACTACTGAACAAGCATTACTTGAATTGAAAACACTTTTGTCAACTCGTCTTGAGAAGATAGAAATTATGACAGTAGAAATTCAATTGTCTCAAAGCGAAGCATAAAATCCCTACTTGAAATTTGCGGGTGTGTTTAAAGACGATGCAGATTTTGCTGAAATTGCTAATAATCTCAGAGCAGAACGTAACGCAGTAGATGAAGATTAAAAGGCTGAGAGTTCGATATCCTCTGCTATCAATTTCGATACCAAAGCAGCAATTTCACATACTCAACAGTTAAATCAGGAGAAAGTTAGATGAATCTTGAGGAAGCAGTGTTAGAAAGATTACGCCACTTACCTGTGGATAAACAGCAGCAACTATTAGATTTTGCGGAATTTTTGTATCAAAAAACTACTCTGAAGACTCCTTTACGGACTGTTAGAGGATTATGCGCTGATTTAAAAGTAGATATTACTGAAGAAGATATTACTCAAGCACGTCAAGAAATGTGGGGTAATTTCCCCAGGGATATCGTTTAATGACATCGGTAGTAGCAGATACACACACTTTAATTTGGTACGTTTTTGACTTGCAGAGATTGTCATCAGCCGCATTAACAGCGTTGGAACAAGCAGTTAATACAGGCAATCCTATTTACGTATCAGCTATCACAATCATAGAAATTGCTTATTTAGTTGAGAAAGGACGCTTTGCAGAAGAGGTATTAACACGAATTTTAAACGCTTTGGATGACCCTAATATAGGTATTGTACTTGTACCTCTAGATAGGAATGTTTCAGGAGTAGTTCGACAAATTGACCGGGTAACTGTTCCTGATATGCCTGATAGGATTATTGCAGCTACAGCTTTTTCTTTGGGTATTCCTTTAGTTACTCGTGATTTACGAATTCAAGCTTTAACCACTATAAAAACTATTTGGTAAAAAATTGCCAAGATTCTTTAAAGCTATAGGTTACGCGTTTTTAATCAACGCCGATTTGAGGACATACCCAAAGTGAGACATTATCTGTTGAATCTTGGCTATAAATTTTATGTACTGAGAGAGATTAAGCTCATTAGCAAGATTCAAGCTAGATACAAATTCAAAAATTTGTGGTAGATTGACTTTTTTGGTTGATTACTTTGTCCTGATGTTACATATTTGATTGCGAGATTGATGGTATTTTATTTTTGCACTCTCCTTTTTTATCCCAATCGCAATACGAGCTATGACACTCAATTTATATTTACTGCGACATGGAGAAACTACTTTTAGTCAAAGTGGTAATTTCTGCGGTGAAACTGATGCAGAGTTGACAACAGAAGGGATGCAGATGGCAGAGAGTTTTGCCGATGTTTATCAAAAATTGAAGTGGGAGGCTGTTTATGTTAGCCCGATGAAGCGCACAATTGCAACTGCTAAGCCATTTTGTGATGCTATCGGTATAGATATGCAGTTGCGTGACGGACTTAGAGAAGGTAGTTACGGCTGTTGGGAAACTAAGAGTAAATCGTTTGCCCAAGAGAATTACCCAGAAAACTATGTAAAATGGTTGACAGAACCCGCTTGGAATGCACCACTAGGTGGAGAAACTGCGGTAGATATTGCTAACCGTTCTATGCCTGTAATTGCTGAAATTCAAGAAAAACATCCCCAAGGTAATGTTTTAGTAGTTTCCCATAAAGCCACGATTCGGATTCTACTTTGCAGTTTACTGGGAATTGATTTGGGACGCTATCGCTATCGGGTGAATATTTTAGTCGCGTCGGTAAGTATGGTTAAATTTGACGTTAATGGCCCTTTGTTAGAAATATTAGGCGATCGCCATCATATACCCGATCATCTTCGCTCTCGTTTGGGAACATAATAGTCCCTACTAGTAGTTTATCAAGAAACTATTGCATAATCACGCATTCGCCATTACCTGTACCACCATCATTACCAAACAAGGCTTAATAAATAGTATTAAAAGGCACTTTAGCGATCGCTAATAGGACTTGTGTAGAGACTGGTACAGAAAAGCATATATACAAACTCATTCAGGCAAGTAAGAACCACGGCTCACGCCTACGCTCGACCATAGATCATTGCTTTTGCTCTTGCAGTCTAGTGATTATAAACTGGCTTGCCCAAAAACTGCTGCACTAGATGCCCGATGTTAGCTATCAATTTTGATATCAAAGTAGGAAATTACAGACTTAGCATCACTAATTGACACCCTATCACTTCCGCAATCAGGATTTAGCTGTTCGTGGAATGTAAGGATTAATGCTCCCTCCTGCGGCTGTATGATAGTCGTTATTGGAAACTTACATTATCAATAACGACTATGTGAGTATTTATGCTTAATGAGTCACGGGGAGGAGAAATTGTCTTTGCGGAGTTGGAGGCGTGTTTAGATGCGCCAATCACTAGGTATTTTGACGCAGAGCTTCAGGGCGACCCAGATGTGTTGGCGCAGCTGTTGGCAGATAAACGCAACCCCAATACTCGACGTGCTTACGAGAAAGATTTGCGGGATTTTTTTTTGAAGATGACGGGCTTACCGCCAACTGGGGATAGCGTGTTGGAGTTTCTGCATTTGCAGCGAGAGCAAGCGGTGATGGTGGTGCTGAAGTACAAGGCGAAACTGATAGCGGCGGGGTTACGGGAGGCGACAATCAATCGGCGGTTGGCGGCGATTAAGTCATTGGCCAAGATGGGGCGGAAGCTGGGGGTATGCAACTATTCCCTGGAGGATGTCGAGGGGGAGAAGGTTAAGGCATATCGAGATACGCGGGGCGTTGATAGCAAAGCGATAGCACTGGTTTTACAGCAATTTGACCGGGAGACTTTGATTGGTAAACGCAACTATGCAATCTTTCTGGTGCTGTGGGGTTTGGCTTTGCGTCGTCAGGAGATATGTCTTCTTAATGTAGGCGACTTTGATTTTTATGGGCGCAAGTTAAGAGTTTTGGGTAAGGGCAAGGGGACGAATGAAGAATATTTAGATATGTCCAAGGATGTGGCGGCGGCTCTTGCTGATTGGTTGATTGCACGAGGAGATTTGAATACCAATTTACCGATATTTACGGCATTGGATTTTCATAATGAAGGGCATAGATTGACTACGGATGCTATCTATAAAATAGTGGCTACTGCTTTTAAAGCGGTGGGGGTGAAGAAACCGATGTCACCGCACAGGGTCAGGCATTCAGCGATTACGGCGGCGCTTGATGCCACTGATGGGAATATTAGAAAGGTGCAAAAATTGAGCCGTCATGCTGACCCCAGAACGTTGATGATTTATGACGATAACAGAAATAAAGATTTGTGGGAGATGTCGGAATTATTGACTCTTATGTTGAAGAAACCTGACTAGTACAATTCCTTCAACAAAGGCAAAGGTTAAACATAAGTAAAAAAAGCGATATCCTATTAATTTATAAAGCATCAAGAGCTTTACTTAGCTTATCCAAATGGTCTATCAATATGTCATCTTCATGACAACAACAGACACGAATCCAAGGGTCTTCACGAACACTGAATAAACAACCAGGAACAACATTTATTCCCTGTGCTAATAATTCTTTAAAAATCAGCCAGCTATTCTTGGAAGATTTTATTTTGAGGAAAATATAAAAACAAGCCTCTGGTTCTATAAATTCGGTAATTGAAGAACATTTTGAAAATCTATACGAAGCAAGTTTAACCTTATTACGAAATATCTGTGAAATAAATGGCATTAGATGAGGGGTATTGAGATATTTCATAATTGCTTTGTTCGCAATTAGAGGCGCATTACCGTCAGAAAATGAATAAGTGTTTGAAAATGTTTCGATTAGTTGCGGGTGGGCAACTATATATCCAAGCCGAAAGCCTGCTAGTAGATATGTTTTTGATAAACTTAAAATACGTATTACTACTGGACTATCTAAGTAGTTTTTTTGATTATAATTTAAGTTTAAAGGAATATCACAAGCTTCATCAAGAATAATATATGCTCCAACTTCTTCACAAGTAGCTATTATTTTAGATAAAACATTATCTGGAACATAAATTCCAGTTGGATTATTAGGGTTCGTTAAATAGATTACAGAGTCAGATTTAATATGCGGTAGAACTTCATCAAGCGTTATTTGAAAAGTTTTAGTGTCTTTAGGGATAATAGTAGTGAGTGTACCTCCTAATCTTTCTAAAACATTACGTACTTGACCCGCCAGAAGAGGATAGGTAGGGACGATTTCAACAATATGAGTTTTTTTTCTTGTCAAACAATCTAAAACTAATGAAAAACCACGAAGTGCCCCTGAGACAATCATAACATTCTCAGCTGTGTAAGAAATTCCTGTTCGCTGTTTTTCAAGCTGAGAGAATGCTTCTCTAAGATTTCTATCTCCTGCCTGTTGTTGATAATTTGCTTGCCATAACTGCCTGCCCTCAACAAATTCATTTTGAGCTTCCAACTCAGAGCCAAATATACTAGGAGAAGGCATACCCATTCCCAGATCAATACAACTTGGATATTCCTCTATTGCTTTCCAGTAGTTTAAAAATAAACTTTGAATATTTGCATTTTTTGTATCTTCTGAATCCACAGTAGGTAAATGTAGAATTGTGCTACTCATTATTTATATTATTGTTTTTTTGTAATTTAAGTAGATAACTTAATATAAATAATTTGAGAATTATCGTCAATTATTTGTGGTTTTAGGTTTAAACCTCGCTGCTCATATTTTCTTATAATTAGCTTAATTACTTTGTTTTTTTGGTCTAAATCGTGCAGGATATTACAAGTGCCTTGACTAATAATCTTTCTGGCAAAGATAACTGACACTTGTTTTAGTTGGCCTCCTTGTTGCTGCAAAGCAGAAATAAAATTATTAGAATTACAAACTGCATATAGAGAGTTTCTACTATTATTGTCTTCATAAACGTAATAAAATTCTCTATCTTCAGGTTGAGTAAGTCTATTCTGGCTAAGTTCTATTTCAACTTGCAGCAGAAATTTGATAGCAAGAATTTGAGGTTCGCTAGTTATATATTTATTAATATCTTCTTCTTTCCAAAAGTATCTTTTTATAATCTCATCTTTCTTTTTTCCTCTTTCATCATCTCCAACATTATTTAATTTTTGAGATTTTTGATATTCAAATACTGCATCATAACGGTTTTCTTCAACTTCAACAGAAATTAGTTGGTCTTGACTCAACGTAAAAAGATTAGATAAACTCCCGGCTTGAGACTTTTGAGGAACTGCATATACAAATTGTCTTTTACTATTTTGTTCATATACGTAGTAACACGTTACTTCAGTGTTACCTTGCTCTTTGATTTTTAGCTTCATATATGAATTTAGATAAATTCCTGAATCTTTAGTCCACAACTCTTCAAATTTTTTTACACAGTATCTACCAAATGTAGTTACTGTAGAGAGTTTGAGATTAGGGGCTTCATCAGAACGTTTATTCACAGGAAAAAAACTGACATATGCTTCCTCACCCCAGCGATGCATCGCTATTGTAGGAGTAGCATCATATAGCTTAATTTGTAATTTATTAGGGTTATTACTTTCTATCTCTAATTGATAAAAACGAGCTAGTGTTTTCTCAATCGATTCTGGAACATTGACAGGGGGAATTACTTTACTAAGTTCCTCAGCACGTTGTCTAGCAGCATCTGAGTCAGGATGTATGAAAAGTAACTGCACCTTTGACCCATCTTTTAAAGCTTTTTTAATTGCTTCAGAAAATTCCCAAAAAAGTTTGTCTTCAGTTGCTAACTTTGTAAATGTTTCCAAAATGTAAATATTCCTACCTTGAGCAGATTTGATATCTTGAATAAATTGCTCAAGGGGCAGGTCTGGAATTTCAGATATACCAAATACTTGTTTAATAGTCTCATCAAGAACCCAGTAAACAGCAATAGAACCTACAATTCCTGGAATTAAATCAGACAAAATTTTATTTTGTACAAAAGGTAAATTTACTTTGGTAAAAGGAATTTTAAAAGAAACTTTATTATCGGAATCAACAGTTAAAAAGCTACTAAAAACTAAACCAACAAACAATGATAATACTGCTAACAATAAGCTTTTTCTTAACTTATAAATCAGTTCCGTAAATCTCATTTTTTACTGAGTCCTTAATTTAAAATTCCAGAAATCGTCAGAAAAATTTCACCTTAGATAAATTAAACTAGTAATAGGCTAAATATATATTAAATAAGTTAAACCACATTTAATTTGCTCCTGAAAATTTCCTGTATCTTCGGCTAGCTGACACCTGAGTATCATATAAAGTAATCCTTACCTGTAACTACACGGACAAGCTATTAATTCCCGAATTTGGGGGAAATAATTCCGCTTGTGGAGGCTCTAGCCTATCCCTTTGCAACTGAATTGATAACCAATGGGTATTTTCTGGACAGTACCCATTGTCGGCTAGACTATGAGGCAGTATGCGTTCAGACTTGCATATAGTGCGAAAATTCATGTCATTGTCGCACTATGTCTCAACGCAGTGGGGGGAGGGGTTTAGGAAGTATTTGTCAGATGATTGACAGTCAAGGAGAGCGATAGGGAGGAATTTTCTGCGATGAAAGTGTAAGGGTTGACGAGGAAGTACGTGATCTGACGGTCAAAGAATATGGCGTTTCTAATAGCGAAGACCATTGTCTAGATGTAGAGGTTAGGGTGTTTCGACCCATGACATGATGCTGCAATTAACGTCTACAGCCTTGATGGTGCAAAGAACCTTTAGAGGCACTCCCTTATTGGGAATCCTAAATAAGAGGTGATGAACTCAGATAAAAATAAAAAATTACATTAAATTCTTTACTAGAAAGTTATATCAAAGTATATTGTGTGCTTACCCTGAATACAAAATATACAACAAAGAGATGACTTGGATTGAACCTAAATTTAGCAAGAAAGCAGTAAGCAGAGCAGGTGATAATTTAATAAATTTGAATTCATCTGAAAAAGAATACTTAGAAGCATTAGATATTGTCAGCAATTGGAGGTCATCATATACATTTCCCTTAAATAATATTACAAGTTTATTAAGGTCTAAAGTAAAAACTGTTGAGAAAAATGCAATAATTACCCAACGATTAAAGCGCATTCCCTCAATACTAGGAAAACTCAAACGTTTTCCTGATATGAAATTACACAGAATGCAGGATATTGGAGGATGCAGAGTTGTTTTCTCAGATGTAAAAAAAGTGAATACTTTCAGAAATTTGCTATTAAATAGTAAAACCAAGAATGAATTAATAAAAGAAAATGATTATATTGAAAATCCTAAAATTTCAGGATATAGAGGGATACATTTAATTTATAAATATCAGGGTAAAAAAAATGATATATATAATGGTCATACAATTGAAATCCAAGTAAGAACAAAAATACAACATTCATGGGCTACAGCAGTAGAAGTTGCAGGAACATTCTTAAAAGAATCTCTAAAATCAGGAGAAGGTTCTGAGAAATGGCTACATTTTTTTAAATTAGTAAGCTTACTTTTTGCCTTTCTAGAAAATTGCTTACCAAAAAATATAACCAATAAAGGGCTAAAAGAAATCAAAGATGAAGTAAATCTACTAGTAATAGAATTAGAAGTATTCAAAAAACTTCAAGCATTTTCAGTTTCAACTAATCTAATCACCGATGCTGTAAGTAGAGATTATTCTGGTTATTTTCTGATACTACTTAATATTGATGAACAAAAGGTACAGATATGGTTTTACAAAGAAAAATACCTTTCTAAAGCAACTGAAGACTATATTAATTTTGAAAAAAAATATAAAGACACAAAAGAGGTAGACATCGTATTAGTTAACGCCAAATCAATAAAGACCTTAAAAAAAGCATATCCAAATTATTTTGCTGACTCTAAAGAATTTTTAGACAAACTTAATGAGGTTCTAGCAAAAGAAATATAATACTTTTTATTAACCCAACGTACATTGAAAAAGCGGTAGACTTAAGAATTTCGTTATCCCCAAAATTGGTCAGATATCGCTCTAGAAGTAAAGCAAGGAGTGGACTGGCGATGTTCAAAATGTGGGGTGCAGTGCATTCGTCCAGGCGATGATACCTCAAATCTTACCCGTTCCCAAAGAATGGCATTAACATTAACAGTGCATCACTCTAATTTCTTGCCAGAGGATAATCGTCGGTCAAACTTATGTGCGTTGTGTACGGCTTGTCACCTCAGTTTTCATACGCGACGCAGGGGGAATGTATCGCCGGGGCAACTGTCTTTATTTTGAGAGTTATATCTTCCTAATACCGCCTGAACTCCATTTGCGCGAAGTGGTCTTGCAGTAGTTTGTGGATGAAGCGGTAGCGACCACCTACACGCTGGAGTAATAATCGCTCGGTGCAGTAGTCGAGGAAACGGGCGTAGTTCCAGGGGATGTAGCCGTTGCGGTAGAGGATTAGGCGTAGGGTGAAGTGTTGAATACAAGTTATACCGCCATACATTAGTCCAAAAGTCGGCCCAAAACTTAGCCCAAAACTTAGCCCTCCAATCAGTCCATGAATCGGCCCATAAAGCAGCCCTAAAATGAATACTCCAATCAGCACTCCTGTTAGCCAATAAGCCAGTCCCAAAAAAACAGCATTAGATGCAGACTTCCAAATACCTTGATTAGCTATTTTCTTATTTTCTATAAATGGATCAGGCTGCCCAGAAAGTCCTACAATAATTGGCCCAGAAATTCCTCCATATATCACCCCTAAAATTTGGCTTCCAACCTGCCCAGAAATTAGTCCTACAATCAGCCCCAAAATCAGCCCGATAACTATATTTTGTTTGTTTAATTTAAAAATTATTTTTTCATTTAACTCTATTTTTTCTCCAATGAATCCTCCGAGCATCCCTCCAATAATTCCTCCCATCATTCCTAAAGTTAACGCGTAAGTCAGCCCTTGAATCAGCCCGATAATCACCCCTACAAGCACTCCGTATAGTCCTAAAAGCAGCATTAAAGTCAATTTATAGCTTTTTTTTTGAGATTTAATAATTAAATAATTTGGCTGGATTTCTTCAATCAAAAACTCCGTTTTCGATTCTTGTTGCATTTGTTGAGCTAACCAAACAAGCCACATCCGCGTTTTTTTAGCATTAGGAGTTTTATTCTTCAAATATACTCTATTGCGAATATCTCTGTTCAACATCCGTCCTACATAGGCATCAAGCAAATACTGAATACGGTCTGCTGTAGAATTGAAATACTGCCATTCTTCAACAGATATTTCTTGAGAGACTATAACAGTAATGCTGAGTAAAAAGGGACTTTTAAGCAACTCTAGTAAGTCTAAGTCGTTACTGATGTTTGACCACAGTTCTATATAATTTATAGACGTTATATAATCACAAATTTGAATGTTGGTTAAAGGTTGTAAGTAAATAGCAGCGTTAAGTTGTAATTGAGTAGAGTAGTTACTATATTCCTCAGCCCGGCTACAAACAACTAGATAAATAGGTCTAGTTTCCCCTGCTAAAAATTGATTAATTGTCTGGACACAAAGTTCTTGGCGTTGGGATTCAAGTTCATCCAAGCCATCAAGTAATGGTAGTAATTGGTGATTATTTACCCACTTTTGACCAAGCTTTTTTGAAACACCATATTTAGATTTAAGTTCTGCCACCAACCAATCAGTTATAGATTGTCGGTCATCTTTCCAAGAAGACAAGTTGAATAAAACTGGAACGGGATAATCAGGCTGTTCTTCTGCACGGCTAACTAAAGCTTGAGCCAGTTCTAATTGTGTGGTTGTTTTACCTGCCCCTGGCGCACCCAAAATTAACAGTTTACCTGCAATTTCTTCCGAATCAAAAACTTCTAAAATTGTTGTGGTATCTGGAAGAGGTTCAGCCGGCTTTAAGCCAATTTTTATCTCGGCATCCCAAAGTCGCTTGACTTGTTGCGGTTGTGATTCCTTCCCCAAATTAATTAGCACGGCATTGTGGAGGGATTGCCTTAACCGGGAAGTAACTTCTTCCTTGACTGCGGCTAGTAGTATCCGTTCATTCTTTGGTCGAGACGGGTTGCCTACTGGTGTTGTTGTCTGTTGTCCTAAGAAAAAATTCCAAATATCGCCGCCTATTCTCTGAGCATTAACTGTCTCAGCATTAATTAACCCACCGCCAATTTGGGCATTACGTAAGTCGTTATTAGTGACTTGATTCGGGTCTTGTGACTCTGGCATGGGTTGATATTGGGCGTTTTTTAAATCAGTATTTATATATTCGTCTTCACTAAAAGCTAATTACTCTGCATCCTGCCAACCTTCCAAAGCAGCCAACAGAATATTAACTGCTGGGTGGTCAAGTAACTCCTTGAGAGCTTCCGTACCACCTGCTTTTAACGCACCAATTACCCGTGCTTTCAATGTAGGATTGCGCTCAATTTCCTTAAGAGCTTCTGTTACTACTATCTGTTTTTCTAGTGGGGTATTAGTCGGGTAAGTCTGCCCTAATTGGTTCAGGAGTTGTTGAATGTCTGCTGCGGCTTGAGCCAAATTCTGCTTTTGCTCAGGTGTGTAGTTGGTGATATTGCCACCTATTTGATTTGCGGTGACGGTTTCAGCGTTGACTAGACCGCCTGCAATTTGAGCTTGTTGTAAGTAATTGTTAACAACTCTTTTAGAGCTTTCTGGCATTATAGTATCTCCCTGATTTTGATAGGTTTGGGCATAAAAGCTAGGACGTTTTAATGCTGTTAACACCATAGTTTTTAAGTCAGCAATTGTGCTATCTTTCTGCGCTATTAATGCTTGAAAATCTTTTTCTGCTAATGCCTTGAGTTGATTGTAATTGATAAAATATTCTTTGCTTAATTCAGATTTATTAGCTGTAGTTGCAGTTTTAGCACGAAGCAGTATTTTATCTTCTCCTCGTCTTTCTATAGCTACAATCTCAAGTTCTGCTTCTGGATTATTTTCAGCTAGTTCTTTGAATGCGGCGGCAACAGCACGGGGGTCAACACCTTGGTTGTGGTAGAGGTCAAGGGTGTCAAAGATTGGCTTGATAAAATCTCCAAACTCCCCATCTCCAAACACTTCCTCATTGTTATCTGGTTTGCGGTAGGGGTCTGGGTTTTCTTTTGTTGGTAGGCGCATATAAACATATTCACACCGCACTCCATCAAATTTAGTGTCAGTGGTAATGCCCCAATCTTGAATATATGCTCCGGTGAGAGTAGCCCCTGTGAAATCAGTTCCGTTAAGTTGTGTCTGTACTAATTTCGCTCTAGATAAATCTGCGTCTTGTAAGTTGGCTTTGCTTAAATCTGTACCAATAAAACTTACATCTACCAAATTGGCTCCTTGAAAATTGACTCCTCGCAAATCGTCACGGTCAAAATTCTTGTCTTGTCCTTGACCTGTAACTAGCACTTGACGTACTTGAGCGTTCTGAAGATAAGTTGTTCCTGGGCGAACACGGTCAAGCTTCTTAGTTTTGTTGAAACAAGTGCGAGTCAGATTAGCTTTTCTAAAGTCTGTACTTTTAAGTACTACTGCGGTGAAATTGGCATTAGTTAAGTTGGCGTTGCGAAAGCTTGTACCGCCAAAGGCTGCAAAAGCAACAGCGGTGTTGCGAATTAAAGAGTATTTTTCATCTCCTTTGATTGCTTGCCAAGCAATGTAAGCACTAAGTAAAACTCCGGCTCCAGCGATGGCAATGGCTCCAGCGATGGCAATGGCGATGGCAATGGCTCCGGCGAAAGCAAAGGCAATGGCGACGGCAATGGCAACGGCGATGGCGATGGCTCCGGCTCCGGCAATGGCTCCGGCTCCGGCAATGGCAACGGCTCCGGCGATGGCAACGGCTCCAACTCCAGCGAAGGCGAAAGCAAAGGCGATGGCGATGGCTCCGGCTCCGGCAACGGCTCCGGCTCCAGCGAAGGCGACGGCGATGGCGATGGCTCCGGCTCCGGCTCCGGCGAAAGCAAAGGCGATGGCTCCGGCGATGGCAACGGCGATGGCAACGGCGATGACGATAGCGATGGCTGAGTTTAATCCTTGGCGAAGGATGACTATAAAGACAACAATTACTGCTATTAAGGCAGCCCAGCCCGCAACATGGTTTTCTAGACTTGAACTGTCAAATATATAAGCTATTAACACTCCAGTGAAGGCTGAGAAAAATCCTGAAATTCCAGATAGCAACCACGAAACACAAACTAAAAAAATAGCCCAACGCCTTTGTAATCCAGCAGTAGCATGACTAAAGTTTGCACTCCTTAGATTCGCCCCTGTAAAATCTGCACTCTTGATATCTGCACTACTAAAATTTGCACCCTCAAGGTTTTGTCCCTTGAAGGAGCGCCCACAAAGATTTTGACCGGAGAAGTCCTGGGGCATAGTCGGGTGCAGCTAACTTCCATGTCAGGAGATTGTGAAATAGCGGCGTTGATACCTAAGAGCGTAAATAGTTCTCGTTCAACGATAACAATTTTCAGCATGATTTTTGATAATCTTCTAATCAACTTAGGCTAATTAGAGGGCTGATTTATTATTGGTGTCTGTGCCGTGGCTGTCTGCGCTGCCGTAGCAATGCTGTAGGCTACGGCCTATACAGGCTATGGATTGCCGTGATTTATGCCGTATGCCGTGTCGACCCAGAAAAGCCCGTTTTACATCCCTTTCTATTACCACGGCATCACGGCAAGACTTTCACCAATCAGGCAGGGAGTAGTTATCATTGTCGTCTGAATTTATTTTCTCCCTCTCAACTAATTCAGATAATCCATTCATTAGTTCAGGGTCTGAATAACCAGATAACCTGTCAGCCTTCTTCAAATCGCGTAATGTTTTTGGCGTTTTATTCTTGACATTCTGGAAGTATTCATAAATCTTTCTCGCTACCTCGGACAATGGTTTCGTGTGGGGAGAGTGAGCAGCATTTAAATTAAATTCAAGCTCATATACTCTATCTAGATATTCCTGCTCCGAAGCAATCGGGTTGGCTTGATTAGATAAAAGAGGCATTAATGCCACGACAAAACCCCCAACGGAAGCAATCATGACTGGACGTAGGTTTTGATAGGAGACTGTTTTAATATCCAAGTATTTAGATTTAATTTGCTCCCGTTCTTGCTTACCTGGGATAATGTCGCCCCTGTTTAAAATTAGTTCCAATACCCCATAAGATTCCTGCTCCCTTCCGTTCTTAATGTACTTGTTACCTAACAGCAATAAATTGAGACACATCCGAGTTTGAGAATCCATCTTTTCAATGCCCAATGCTGCTAAATTAAAAGACTGTAGGGAGGCAATAAACTTAGTATTAAACTCTCGACCAATCAGCAGAACATCAAGTAATTTACTTCCATAATTCCAATCAGAATAAAGCTTGCTTAAGGAGTCAGCAATTACTAACCAATCATCCAAAATTAGAATTAATGGTGGTAGGGAATCGCGCTTTGACTCTGGTAGCTGTTTTCTTAGTTTGTAGCTTTGGTAAAAGTTGTCAATTACTTCTTTAGCTAGGTCTGGGTTTTCCCCGTCGAAGATAATTACCCTTTCTTTCTCCCGTAAACCACAAAAACTATCATTCTTAGCACTAATCACCCAAATATCGGCACTTGGGCAATCGGCAAGGATTCTTCCAATCAAGTAATTGAGGGTGACTGATTTACCGCTTCCTGGTGCAGCGACTAAAGCAGTGGAACTATCGGCTTTGGCTAGGGCTTGCAAAGTATTAAGGGCAAGAGCTTCTGATGGGTGAAGGCTACCATTTGTATTTTGTTGTAACGCCTGCTGTTCTTCCCCGGTTACTTTATCGTCGCCCCTGGCTATATCTTGCATTGACTGCCCTGGCAAAGCTCCGGCTGGCTGTCCCGTTGTCTGTTGCAGTTGCGCCCGTGCTTCTGCCTCTGCCTTCAAACGTACCTGCTCCTGAAATATGGCTAATTCTTGGGGTGACATTTTTGACAATTGTGCTGCTCTGAAGCGGCGATTCTCAGACCATTGGTGGAATTCGTAATCAAGCTGTGCGGTGTAGCTTTCCTTGTGGAGCCTTAACCCTTCCCTAAGCTTGGCAATTAGCCAATTGCTACGAATTTCCTCTCTAAGCTCTGGTATTAGTTGTAGCAATCGCCATTCCCTAGCTTTGGATAACCCATAAGCTCCACCAATAACGAAAACTGATGCTAATCCCCACCAAGGCTTATTCGGGTTACTTGGGGGGATTATTCTTAGGCGGGTAGCTTTGGTTGGCAGGAAGCTATCACGTTGAAATTCTGGGTTAGCTGGGGCGTAAACTTCGGCATTAAACTCGCTCTCTGGCATCACGTAACGTTTATCAGGAGTGCAGTACTGCAAACGGTTAACCGGATTGGTGAGGGTAGAAGGTATGAAACAATACTCAACCAAACTAATCTGAGTGCCAGTAAATGACTTTGCCCCACAAATTAACCCGATGGCCGCCAGCACTCCCACAGTGATATTGTTCGCAGTGCCAGAGCGCAAGTATTCTTCAAATTGTTTGCGTTTCATTGGTTTGTTCCTCTGACGATTGCTGCGATCGCCAACAACACAAAAGCACCTACCCCAATCCACCCCCAAGGTATTTCACTCTTGAGAGTTGGCTTAACTTCGTAGGTTTTAACCTCTTGATAGAACCGTGTTTTACCCACTTTTGAAGCATTGGAGACAGCCCTATATTCATCAAAGGCAATCCACAATGCAACACCTACGCTCACTGTGGAGGCACTTGCTACCATGAAGTCTTTACCGATGTGAATTCTGCCGTCGTAGTGAATTTTAGTCAGGGTATCAGCGAAAAATAGCCCCAGTACAATGCTGCCCAGTGTGCCAGAAGCCATTGCCCCAATCCCAAGACTCGTTAGTAAACTCACTCCAGCATTGGCGGCGAACACTCCCAAGAATGTAGCTAGGGCTTTATTGAGGAGTTGTTTGTTACTGAAGACATCACGAATGGATTGCTCTAGTCGTTCGCTGTCTTCATCCTCTGGGGTCGGCTTCTGTTCTGGAGCTTCACCCCAAAATAGAGGTGTGGGCTGTTCGCCGGAGTGGAATTGAGCTAGTAGGGATTCCATTTCGTTCATACTTACCTCGCCTGGAGTGACACAGAAAAAGCCAGAGCGCTTCGAGGCTTCGGGGCAGGGGGGCAGGGGGGCAGAGGGGAGGATAGCTCGTAAGTTCTCCCCTGCTCCTCTGCTCCTCTGCTCCCCTGCTCTCTTCTTTCCCCTGGCTTTGAATTAGCTAGAGCTTAGATGCCCATGAAATTCTTGAACCAGTTGCCTAATCGACTAATCCCAGCAGTGCGCGAGTAATTGGGCTTTGGTATTCTGTCTGTCTTGGCTTCACTACCCTGCGCCCACAGTGCGCCAGTTACCGCAGCTTCATAAGCTCTATCCGCGGAGTCTTGGGCATCTGGTAATTTGTTGGATGCCTTAATTAAATCAGCCTCATATTTTGCGATCGCCATGAGGTCGGCGGTGGCCCCCGCTATCTGAATCAGGCTTGACCGTTGAGCGTGTCGGGTTGCCTCGGCAGTCGTAGCATTAACGTGTTCTCCCTGCATCTCACTCATCTCGTTCTTGAAACGCTGCTCACTCTGTTTAGATAAGTTGATAGCTTTAAGTGTTTGCGTTCCGTGCTTTTGGGTCAGCTGCACCAACTCCGCGTAGGCTTGGTTAACATCCCCGGTTGTCTCGATAATCTTTCGGTATGCCTCCAAAGCCTTGGGTAGATTCGCCTTGGCAGTGTCAGACAGTCGCGCCATGTCTGCAATTTTGGTGATTACCATTTGGTCGCCTAAAACGGCTCTGTTAAAGTCCGATTCAGAGACATCAAACAGCTTGCCCATTGCGCTTAAAGTACCAGGGGCATTCTTTGGAATGTGGTTTTTTAACTTGCCTGCTCCATAATTTCGAGCCATATTTCACTCCTAGCGTTGGTATTTGAGTTGATTAATCAATGCTTCTGCCAATCCCAAATGTTCGCCAATCTGCACTCGTTTATGAAGACCTTGGGCAATCGGAGAGACTGTTGAAAGTGCCTCTACTGCTGCATTTGTGCCAGAGACGTTTACCTCTGCATTCAACAAATTTTGCACTACAGAGTGTAGGAGCAACAGTTTTTCTATCTTGCCCAGTTGCTCAAATGTGCTGCCGTATTGTTGCTGAAGCTCGTCCAGGTAGGAGCCATCATTAGGCATTGTGTTAGTAAAATAGCCGATGGGTTTGCTCATTGTTGCTAATATCTTGATTGTGACGTGTGCTTAATACGTACAAGAGAGGCGATCGCCATGTTTGTCACGCACTGCGATCGCTCCTCCCCTATTCTTCATTCCCAGAAAAAGCGGCTCTAGCTAATGCGCTGGCTAGAAAACCACCCCTAGTCGAGTGCTTGAAACTGTGGATGCTGCCGAATTTGGGTTAGTAATTGCTGGGCTTGTGCAATCAATTCTGGCAGTGGTTGAGTGTTCATAGTTCACCTCAAAAAATCGATAACTGCAATGATTCCTAGCTGATAACACTCGCATTCGTACTCATTCCTGACACTTCGTAGCAGCGAGTAGTCAAAGCCTTGTGATTCAGCAATAAATCAGCCTTCTTCCGTTGTCCAGCAAGAGGGCGAAAGTGGTACTTTGGATGTTGGATTGTGCCTGTTTTAAAAAGGTATTGGTAGAGTGTTCTATCAATCTGGTAAACCTTGGAATTGGTTAGTAGGGTTGAGTCGTAGACCCTATTTAAGTTGTTCATTGCTACCTCTTAAAGACTTAACAAGGGTGTCGCCATAGTTAACCAACAGGATGGTAAATAGCTGAGAGTAAGTGTTGATTCCTGTCTGTTCAATGATTTCTTTGGCTTTAGATATGTGCTTTTCGTCTAGGACTACACGCGTTTGACTCATAATTTAAGACTCCTCATCAATGCTTGACCTTTCGGCTTTTCTATTGCTTGTGTTTGTTCAATTGGTGTGATTTCTTTGGGAATTTCTGGCTGTTGAAGAACAGGTTTTGTTAGAGGTGTTTGAAAACTGCTTACATTGCCTGCCAAGTATTCTGAAATTAATAAATTTGTGGCAGAGGCTATATTTATCCCCCTTTGTGAACCATATTGTGACAACCAATCATGATGGCGTTTATCTAGTCTCACTCTCGTTTCGCTTATCTCAATCTGTGACAAATCAGAGAGTTTCAAGTCCCATTTATGTTTGATTGCATCCAACAGCAGATTTACGGTATCACTCAGCTTTGAATAGTCGAGTGATTGTCTGATTCCCTCTACTTTTGCAGCTACGAGAGCCGCTAAACGTACTTGCATTTCTTCACATAGCCAACAATGCTTGAATGTTTGATAGATGAGGGTCAACTGGAATATAAAACCCAGGTTTGGCACTCAATTTATGGCGTACTAAATTGGCGCATCCACCAATCAGCATGATGTTTGTGACATCGGCCAAGTAATCATTAGCAGCTGTAGTAATGCCATCCATTAACCCGTTAAACCAGTTTTCTAACAAGCCAGGGAAGACTGAGGAAAAGTCATACTTTCGCCCGTAGGTGAAAGAACCATCAGCGATCGCGTCCATCATTTTGGCCACTTTGAACGCAACGTTATCGCGCTTGGCGTAACTCTGCATTAGGTCAGAGTTGATGATGTCGTTAGCCAGGGAGACACCACCCACCTTGGGGATTGAGCGACGGGTTAGCACTTCACCACCGGGAGTCATCACAACATAGTTAGTAGTGCCACCACCGATGTCAATGCCAAGCGTGTCGCCTTCAATGTCGAGTAAGCCTTTTTTGTAACCGTTGACCACTGCCACATCAGTTTCCAGGTAAAACTCAACATTTTTGATGCGGTGTTTATAGCTTCTGCCATTAACTGTGACTTGATGATCTGCAACCAATGTTTGACGGATTGTGTCTTCCTCCCAATGATTGCGCTCTGGTACTAAGAAGCGGACAGTACCCTCAAAATCTTGTCTGAGTCCTGCCAGGGTGAAAGGTTTGACAAATTCTGGTAACTGTTTGCCTCGCTCGGCTGCGGTTTGTGGATTTTTCTGTTTGGTGGCGCGTTCTCCCAAGACTAATACTTTGTTGTCCAGTTTGACTGAGGGTGAATCATCGGTGTCGTAATCTCTAGCGCTGGTGTAGGTCACGTCTTGAAAGACTGAACGCATCACGCGAGGCTTTTCACCTTTGAGGGCAGTAATACTGGTGAAGTTGCCAATATCTGCAAAGTAAATGTTGATCACTTGCATTCTCCTATGAAGCTAGTAGCAGCCATATATATAGATGTGGCTGTTGCTAACTGTTTCAGGTAGTTAAGTTGGTTGTTTCTTTCTCTCTTACTCCCTTCAGATGGAGGAGTCTGAGTTAAACTCACGCTCCAGAGTGGGATTGCCTCTGAGATATTTGTTACAACCTAATTTTCATGGGTTCGATTTATAGTTAAATTAAATGATTTACAAGCGTTTACAGCTATTTTTACGAGCTTATTCAAGCATTTTATTTACCCCTTGGCATGGCTTTTTATGCACCTTATCGTCCGTTTTACGCTCACATCTATAAAGTTAGCATTTAAGTGGCTATAGTGGCTATAAAGTCACTATAGCCATTACTTATACAAGAGTGGCTATACAGCAATAAAATCCTATATAGCCACTACTGCTTTTTTTTGGTGGCTGTAGTGGCTATACTGTGCATAGGTTTTTATGAGCGATCAAGAGAAGAAAATGGTGCAAGTTCGCATAATCATGCCAGAGGATTACCGACGGCTTTTTAAAGCGTATTGCACAGAAATAGGTACAGACATGAGTAAAAGGATTACTGAGTATATAGAACAAGAATTAATTAAGGCAGGCAAGCTAAAAAATGATTAGCACCAGTGAAGTTAACCATTTGTCTTTCATAGCAAGGCGTACAATATCTGATCGTTATCCGCCTACAGGCTAGAAATTTATGTTTTTATAGATACAGCCCCAAAAAGGCAAAAAAAAGGGTAGTCCCAACCTAACTTTGGGGCAGCCACTCTTTTACTGCTAGAGCCAAGCATACCAAGACGATTGTCAGTCGTCGCCAAAGCGGTCAGTCCTACCGCACGTGTTTATAAATTTTTATAACTCTAGCGTAACAGTGGCGTGCCCGAAAACGGAAGGGATTACTCAATCTTTATCAAGACCAATCCCAAAATTAAGGAGCCACAAATGAATACGCTAGAAACGCAGAATGCGCCCGGACTCTCACATCATGGCGCACAGCGGAATAATAATTCAGATCCCTGTAAGATAGCACAGTCTTCTCTAAAAGCGCAAGACTTAGCACCACGTAATGTCCGAGAAACGATCGCGTGGTTGTTGCGATTAGAGCGCCCACCGCTGCCAGAGAACCCGATAGAAGCAGCAAAACAAGGCAAGGAACCAAAACAGCCGTGTTTTCTAGATGCTAAGGGGTATTTCAAATCAGTGAATTGGAAGCACTGGCAAAATACCCAGCCAAACCAAGAAATTATCGATGCTTGGTTCTG
>LXQD01000357.1 GCA_003326215.1 Nostoc minutum NIES-26
TGGCAAAAGTTATTAGACAATTTGACTCCAGGAAGGGTTGCTCAGGCGATGGAGAGCATTTTAACGACTATTGGTACTCCTGCCCGTCCACCCAAACCCCGCGGAAAGTCCCCAGGCTGGAAGACCGGACAACCTCGACAACGTAGAATTCGCTATCCTGTGGTCAAAAAAACTACAACTAAAGCCCGGAAAGAACAACCAAAATCTGCATAATATCTAACTCTTTTCTCTTTTCAACTTGTCTTACATTAACTCAGTCCTGCTGGGGGTTTTTTTCATGCTTAGTCTAACGTCCAGTAGCTAGGAAGACCAAAATTTTTTATGCCAACTCCAAAAATTAGTTTTTAGAATTACTGCACACGGTGCAACAAAAGACACCTTTGGAGAGAATTAGCGGGTAATGAGAATGTGGTAATGTTCAATCGTTCAATCAAATACAGCACTTTTCAACTAAGTGAGATACGGTGGCGAATGTGGCCCTGGTTGTATTGCATCCAGTCGTAAACTGCTGTATGTCTCTGCCCACACGGTACTACCGATCTGAAAAATTTGAGGTGGCGAACAAAAATGGAAATTGACTTTACAACTACTCTAGGGCTTGTAGCAGGAGTACTGACTACAATTGCATATCTGCCTCAACTCATCAAAACTTGGAAGTCAAAATCAGCTGACGACCTTTCTTGGAGTATGTTAATTATCCTATGTATAGGTATTATTTTATGGTTAGTTTATGGCGTTTCTATTCACGATCTGCCTATCCTTGCTGCTAACGTCGTGACCTTAATTTTGGCCTCTGTAATTTTGGTGCTAAAGATTAGATACCAGTCTGGTACGGATGAAGAAGTCAAAATACAGGAAAACGACGGTCGCTACAATTCTCTTGACCAAAACAACACGTTGCCTTCTGAAAGCACAAGGGAAACCCCATAAATCAATTGAGGTGCTGCTAGCAAGCATGTCTTGTATCTCTTGCTATGCATCTCAACACAAATCTTTGTCACTCCAGTTTTATTGTAGTCAGCTCTAGATCGGCAGCACGTAAACCCATAGTATCGAATATGGAGTTTATGTTTACATAAGGAATGTTAAATGGCGACTTACAAGGTTAGATTATTTAACGAAGCCGAAGGAATAGATGAAACAATTGAAGTTCCTGACGATGAGTACATCCTGGATGCTGCTGAAGAAGCTGGTTTAGACTTACCCTACTCTTGTCGGTCTGGTTCTTGCTCTAGCTGTAACGGCATACTCAAAAAAGGTACAGTTGACCAGTCAGACCAGAACTTTTTAGACGACGACCAAATTGCTGCGGGAAATGTTCTAACCTGCTATGCCTACGCTACTTCTGACTGCGAGATCGAAACCCATCGGGAGGATGCGCTGAACTAAGTACAGCTCACCACAAAAAGGGTATGTAATTTAATCACTGGTAGGTTGGGGAGCCACTTGCCACAACGGGAAGGCAGTGTCCTCCGCAAAGCAGTAACTCGACTTGAGCAAAGTGGCGTTTGAACTACAGCAGATTTCAAGTTAGTGAGGTACAAAAATACCCCACCCGTGCTGTCGCGCACCCTCCCCTTGGTAAGGGGAGGGTTGGGGAGGGGTGTACTTCATTTACTTGCAAAGTGCTGTAAGTGAAACCCAACATCAAGCCTTGATTTTCCAAACCCTTTTTGTTGACAATAATAAAAAGCACTGCCCCAAATAAAAGGGGAGTGCTTTTTATTTAGCTTAACGGATTACTGGTAGATAAAAGCGAGAGTTAGGCAACTGATGCTACATTGACTTTGACAACTTTGTTCTTTTCTTCTTCGGCTTTAGGTAGTGTCAGATGCAAGATGCCATCTTTGTAATCAGCAGTAACGTTGGTATTTTGAATTCGAGTAGGTAAAGGAATTACGCGCTCGAATTTACCATATTGAAATTCGCTCTTGATAATGCCTTTGTCTTCAGTTTTAGTTTCAGATTTCCGTTCAGCACTAACGTAAACAGCTTTTTCGGTAACTTGTACATCCAGATCTTTGGCTTCAATTCCTGGAAGTTCTAGCTTGAGATGAATTGCATTTTCACTTTCTTGTAACTCAGCAGCAGGAATTCTGGATAAATTTGTTTCAACAAATGTAGGTGTCAGCATATCTTCATCAAATAAACGAGTAATTTGGCGTTGTAATGTATTAATGTCTTGCCAAGGGTTCCAACGTACTAGTGTCATATCTTTACCTCGTATAAGTAGTATTTGTTTCCAGCGATTCAGACTTTTAATCTTTGATTTGTTTTCATGATATTCACAAATCAAAGTGATGTAAATTCGGTTTTTTCACTTGTTTTATGATGATTGCCGAACAAAAATGTAAGTAAATATGATGTACGGTAACTCACATCTCTACGGTTCGGTAAACTCGACAAAAGCCAACTTGAAAATAATTATGAGCTGGGGATTAAAGACTAGAAATTAGAAGATAAGGAGAAAGAATTTAATACTTCTAACTTCTAATTCCTAAGATTGTTGTGAAAATAGCAGAAATGGTTACCTTATTAACAGTAGATTTTGATTGACAGTTATTTTCAAGTCCTTGAACTACACTACTCCCTAATCATCGCCTCAGCTGTAGTCTAAATACCCGAAAGTTGCTGTAATATATTTCGCTTAGCAGATATAATTAAATCTCATTGCTGGCACTACCTCATCATCAAGTATCCATAACATATATGTTAACCAGTTGGATTTATCTCATATTAGCAATCATCTTTGAAGTTTCCGGCACAACTTGCATGAAATTATCAGAAGGGTTCACTAAAATAATTCCTTCAATATTAATATTTGTATTTTATGGAATTTGTTTTAGTTTCTTAACTCTTTCTCTCAAAAGACTTGAAATCAGTGTTGCTTATTCTGTTTGGTCAGGACTAGGAACTACTTTAATTGCTAGCATTGGTATTATTTGGTTTCGTGAATCTATGACAGTGATGAAATTTATATCCATTACTTTAATTATCATAGGGGTGATTGGTTTAAATTCAGGAGAATAAACTAGGTTTATTAGCAATAATAAGACGAAGACTGAGAATAGCGATCGCCTCAAATATTTTAAATAAAAAATACCTCGTCTATATCAGAATAGGCGAGGTAATAAAGTAAGTAAACCAACAAGGACTTATACTAGTCGTTACTTTTGAGGGAAGGAGGAGTTATGACTATTGCTACCACAAGAAAAGTAGCAATATATTAGCAGAGTATAGTAAGTAGAACTCACGAAATGAAAACCACTTAAAATGCTCTTACAAATGTAATAAACCTTGGACAATCAAGCCCGCAATTCATTTACTGTTAACACTTTAGCAGAGACAATCCAATGGATGTAGCCAAATTGGCTGTTTTTTATATGAGTTTATAAAAATGCCATAATCCTCACAATAGAATAGGGAGTGGGGAGTGGAGAAAAAGGGATATAGGGGTCTAGGGGAAAGAAACTTTTATTTCCTCATTGTGGGCTTTTGCCCGTGGGTGTCTACCTGGTGTAAATGAAAAGTAACATTGAAATTACTATAATATAAAGTATCGATATGAACGAAATACTGTTAAATACACTGAAGGCAGAAAGAGAATGAGGTCAAAATCAAGCTTTTAGTCCCCTCTTCTCTACAAACAGAAGTGCTAGGGAACAAGTGAATACTAAATGTGTTGAATTTACGTTAATTTCATCCCGTGTTAAAGAATTCAGAAAACAGAAGCAAGTTATAGTGCCAGAAATCTCAGTATTATTCTCTTACCAATTCCTAATCCAAAATCGGTATGTCTCCACTCGGTGTTGCTACCAGTAACTCAACTCATGTCCTAGAAATAGGAGAAACAAAACTTTGGCTGTTGCTGGTAGGTGTTAACCAATACCAAGATGCGAGACTACCTTCGCTCTTATACTCAGCTGTTGATTGTCAGGGTTTAGCAGCAGCTCTAGCAGATGCTACTCAAAGATTTCCCCAAATCCAAAAATGGGTTCACCACGATTTTGCCTCTCATCTGCCAACACTCTCCAATGTGCTTGCAAGTCTCCACCGAATTGCTGCTACTGCTCAACCACAGGACACGATTTTATTTTATTTCTCCGGACACGGGATGCTGGAGCCAAATTCACAGCAAGCAGTTTTATGTCTGGCAGATACTCAAACAGATAACTTACTGAATACAAGTTTAAGGTTACAAGAGCTTTTGCAGCTTTTAGGAAATAGTGAAGCACAAACGCAATTAGTCTGGTTGGATGCTTGTCATAGCGGTGACATGACATTCCGAGGAGCCAGAAGTGACACAACAATAAAATCTTTGCCCAACCCCACACCTCAGATAGTGGAATTATTCCGCCAACGGGCAAAACAAAGCAAAGGATTTTATGCCTTACTTTCTTGTGATACAAATCAACAATCTTGGGAATTTCCCGAACTGGGACATGGAGTATTTACTTATTATTTGATGCGCGGGTTGCGGGGTGAAGCAGCTGATGCACAAGGCATGATTGATGCTGATAGGCTTTACCGTTATGTTTATCATCAGACGCGGCAATATATCGAGCAGACTAACCAACAATTACGGCTGATTAATCAGCAAAACAAAACAAGAGGCGACACCAAGCTTTATTCAGAATATCCGCAACAAACTCCCAAAAGAATTGTAGAAGGTGTGGGAGAAGTTATTCTCGGATTCAAACCAGAGGTTGTGGAATCAACCCACCCGCGACAAGCACTAATTATTGAGGGACTGGCTACCAATCAGACTATCTTGGCTTTTAGCAAACTATTAAGCGCTATTGGTGGTTTTGAGTTAGAGTATTGGCCTAGGCACAATAACACTGCCAAAGATTTACGTACAGTAATTCAACAGTGTCTAAACACTCAAAGCCCAAGTCCTTGCACCCCCATTCAACAGCACGATTTCGCCACAGTACTTTTATATCTGCGCGGGCGACTTGAAGTTGAAGCAGAAGAAGCTGCGTTAGTACTAACAGAAGATATTCAGTTAAGTCGTTCTTGGTTAAGACGACAGCTACGACATTCTTCTTACACACAACAAATCATCATCTTAGATTGCATCGTCGGGACGCAAAACCTTGCATCCCTAAAAGATTGGGTAGAAGATTTGCAACTTGGCTCAGACCAAGGACAATGTATAATTGCTGCGACTTCCCCTCAAGAAAACCCCGAACAATTCGCCCAAGCTTTATATTCTACCTTGCAAGCAGCCCAAGAACAATCTAGTTTGTCAGCAGCAGCTTGGATTACACAATTGCAATTGTTTTGTGCAAATGCCTTTCCAATGCACATATGGTTATCTGGCACACAAGGTGTAATTGAAGTGATACCTGCCAGCACTGGCAATAGACGCATTCCACACACAGCAGCAATTGATTTAGGAATTTGCCCTTACCAGGGATTGCGAGCTTTTGGCGAAGAAGACGCTCAGTATTTCTACGGTAGAGAAACTATAACTCAACAACTGATTTACAACTTGGCTGTAAAGTCATTTATTGCTGTGGTGGGAGCTTCTGGCAGTGGGAAATCTTCGGTAGTCCAGGCGGGTTTAATGTCCCAACTCCGACATGGGAAACAGCTACCCGGTAGCCAAGAATGGTGGATGAGAAGCTTTCGCCCTGGTGTAAATCCTTTGGAATCTTTATCACGTCGCTTAGTAGATAGCGGTACTGAGCGAGAAAAAGCTTACCACCAAATGCAACTAGAAGGGATGTTGTACCAGGGTGTAGAAGGATTTGCTCGCTGGGTGCTGAAGCGACCAGAACCAATGGTAGTTTTGGTAGTAGACCAGTTTGAGGAATTATTCACCCTGGCAGCTAGTGAAGATAGACAGCTTTTTTTAGAAATTGTCTTGGGGGCGCTGGAGTATGCACCAGACAAATTTAAATTAATTATTACTTTGCGGGCAGACTTTATCGCCCCTTGTTTGGAAGTACCAACATTAGCGAATCTGTTGCAGCAATCGAGTGTACTGCTACCTCCCTGCTTAACAGAAGAAGAATATCGTCGCATCATTATTAAACCCGCCGAACAAGTTGGCTTAACAGTAGATGCTGAACTGGTGGAAGTATTGGTACAGGAATTACACTACTCCCCTGGTGATTTGCCATTGTTGGAATTTGTCTTAGAGCAGTTGTGGGAATACCGCGAAAATGGTGAAATCACATTACAAGCGTACCAACAGCACTTAGGTGGAATTAAAAGAGCGCTGGAACTTAAGGCACAAGAAGTTTACGATAGTTTAGATCCAGAAGCTCAAGAGTGTGCCCGCTGGATTTTCTTATCACTGACGCAGTTGGGTGAAGGTACAGAAGATACGCGACGCAGAGTACTGAAATCTGAGTTAATCGTCAAAAAATATCCAGCGGAATTGGTAGAAAGCACATTACAAGCGTTAATTGCTGCCAAGCTTGTTGTTGTCAATCTCGAAGAGTACGGGATGCAGGGGAGCAGAGGAGCAGGGGAGCAGGGGAGCAGAGGAGCAGAGGAGCAGGAGAGCAAATCTTTCTACCCATCTCAGGCGGTAACTATAGAAGTAGCCCACGAAATACTAATTCGACACTGGTCAACATTACGCTGGTGGCTAGAAGAAAATCGTGCCAGATTGCGATCGCATCGTCAAATTGAGCAAGCAGCAGCTTTGTGGAAACAAAGCGATGAAGAACCTGATTTCTTATTGCGCGGCGTTCGGCTGGCAGCAGCGGAAGAAATTTATATTAATTACGTTGATGAATTATCTGTTGATGTCCAAAATTTTATTGAAGCTTGTTTACAAGAAAGACGACAACAAAAACAAAAAGAAGAAAGTAGACTCAGACAAGCTCAAAGAACTGTAGCAATTATTAGTATTCTGGGACTGACTGCTTTTGGTTTAGCTGTTTTGGCTTACCAGCAAACCCAAAAAGCCCAACTGCAAGAGTTACAGGCGCTAAATTCTCTATCGGAAAACTTTCTTCTCTCCAATAAACAGCTAGAAGCATTACTAACCAGCGTCCAAGCAGGTAGGGAATTACAGAAGATAACTCCTGGGATTCCAGTCAATATCCAAACTCAAGCAACAACTATCCTCCAAGAGGCAGTTTATGGAACTCAAGAACGCAATCGGTTGCTGCATAATTCTTGGGTTACTAGCGTCAGTTTCTCACCTGATGGAGAAATACTTGCTTCTGCTGGCACTGACAATACTATCAAACTCTGGAGTCCTGATGGCAAGTTACTCACCACTCTCACAGGACATAGCGATGCAGTCAATAGTGTGAGTTTCTCACCAGATAGTCAGATTCTTGCCTCTGCCAGTACTGACAATACCATCAAACTCTGGAGTCGTGATGGCAAGCTACTCAATATTTTTACAGGACATATTGATGGGGTAAATAGCGTCGCTTTCTCACCTAACGGTAAGATAATTGCCTCTGGTAGTAATGACAATACAATTAGACTTTGGAGTCGTAACGGCAAGTTACTCGCAATTCTCAGCGGACACAGCCGAGGTGTAAACAGTGTGAGTTTCTCACCCCAAGGCGATCTCATTGCCTCCGGCAGTGATGACGGTAAAGTTAAACTCTGGAGTTTGGATGGTCGCCTGCTTACAAGCATACCAGCTCATGATAAAGAGGTCTTGGGTGTAAGTTTTAGCCCAGATGGACAAACAATAGCCTCCGCTAGTGCCGATTGCACTGTTAAACTATGGAGTCGTAGCGGTACTTTGCTGAGAACTCTCGAAGAACATAAAGATCGCATTTGGAAAGTAGTTTTCTCCAATGACGGTAATACAATTGCTACTGCTAGCGCTGATAAAACTATTAAACTCTGGACTCGTGCGGGTAACTTGCTGGGTACACTCCAAGGGCATAACCATGAAGTAAATAGTGTCAGTTTTAGTCCAGATGGTAAAATAATCGCCTCAGCTAGTGATGACAACACCATCAGACTTTGGAATCTAGACAGAACGCTGCCAAAAACTTTTTATGGGCACAAAGGTAGTGTGAATCATGTCAGCTTCATCTCTAATGGCAATGCTGTTGCCTCACTCAGTACCGATAACACTATGAAATTCTGGAGCTTGGACGGTCAGTTGCTCAAAACATTACCTTCCCCGATTAATGATGTCACTAGCATCAGCTTTGCTGCCGATGGCAAAACAGTTGCCTTGGCAAGTGCAGACCAAACTATCCAGATTCGTAAACTAGAAGGTAATTTGCTCCACACCTTTGCAGATCGTAGCAATTGGGTAATGAGTATGAGTTTCAGTCCTAATAACCAGATTCTCGCCTCTGGCAGTGCAGACAAAACCATCAAACTCTGGAGTCTCGACGGTCGCTTGCTCAAAACCCTGCAAGGACATAGCGGTTGGGTAACTAAGGTCAAATTTAGCCCAGATGGCAAAACGATTGCTTCTGCCAGTGCAGATAAAACCATTAAACTCTGGAGTCTCGACGGTCGCCTGCTCAAAACCTTGCAAGGTCATAGCGCTAGTGTCTGGGATATTAGCTTCGCTGCCGACGGCAAAACTATAGCTTCAGCCAGTCAGGATAAAACTCTTAAACTCTGGAGTCTCGACGGTTCTCTGCTCAAAACCCTACAAGGCCATAGCGATTTAGTTGCCAACGTGAGTTTCTCACCTGACAACAAAATGCTTGCCTCAGCCAGCGATGACGATACCATCAAACTCTGGAGTGTTGCCAATGGTGTCTTGCTTAAAACCTTCCAAGGACATAACGGCGGTGTGAAAAGCGTTAGTTTTAGTCCCAACGGCAAAATATTGGCTTCGGGTGGTCAGGATGCCACAGTCAAACTGTGGAACCTGGAAAAAATTGAACTGCAAACATTGGATCTGGATCAATTGTTGACCCAAGCCTGCGATCGCCTGCATGATTATTTAACAACCAACCCTAATATCACTCCAGAGGAATATCAACTTTGTTTTGGTGGCTAAATTTTTCAGGTAAATTTGCTTATATGCATCTATATTTTGATAATCTAATCTTATAGAATGTCTGCTTATTAGAATGAGATATGGACAGCAAATTCTACTAAACTTGATTTGCTGGTGTTTTAGGAAACAACTTGTCCCCTAGAAAATATAATATATTGCTGTAGATTTAACAGGGCGAACGATGGGACTCGAACCCACGAATGGTGGTACCACAAACCACTGCCTTAACCACTTGGCTACGCTCGCCATTTAATATCTTGATTATACAATTTTTCGGGGTGGCAATCAAGAGTTTTTGTTCAAGGAACGGACTCAGTTAATTTAGAGTCTTTGCAGTCCGAACAACCATAGCATATCACAGTTAGGAAATATGAAAGCCTTGACTATTATGACATATGTGGGAGCAGCAGGAGTAGCTGTATTTAGTGTGACAATGGCGAAGACTAATCCTAGTCAGACTGACTATGAAGAGTACGCAGTGCAGAGGCTGACACAATACTTAAAACAGGATGTTTGTAAAAAAACATCAAGATTCATAGAAAATTTACTTAATTCCAAGTGTGACAAACTCGTAGATTCGGCCAACCCAGAAATCAAGGACATTCTAGCAGCAACTACGCAAAGGCAAGACTTCATTGTTTTTAGTGTTTACCGCACAGATTTAGAACTGAGTTCCTGGTTACCTTCCTATAGATTTGAAACGGTGGGTGCATTTAATAACTTTTATACTTACACTGCCGAACAGCAATAAGGTAAGAAGGCTGAATAATACTTATGGCAGGGGCATTTTACCCTTTTTTAAGGGTGTGCTTACTCTGGATTGTGTGTCGGAAACATCTTTAGGTACTCCAAGCTGAATATTGACCATAGTAAAACCTCTTTGTGTCACCTAGTCTTTGCGTTTCTTTTAATGAAGCGATCGCCTCCTGACAAACTGATAATGTCGCTACAATTTTGTTGTCGATCTAGCCTAGACGCTGCAAAATAGTAACCGAAGGTTACACTTTTGCTCATGTCATCTGCGTATTTGCTAGTATCCCACGGAAGTCGTGACCCACGCCCAGAAATTGCTATGCAGCAATTGGCGGGGCTAGTACAAAACAAACTGCAAAAAAACTTACAAAAACCCACACCTGCCATTGGTGTTGTATCCTCTCCAAAGCACGAAATGGTAGGTATAGCTTTTCTAGAAATCCGTCCTGAGCCTTTGCACGAGCAGATTAGACAATTCGCTCAGAGTGCTTTTGCATCAGGCTGCGACCGCCTGAAGATACTGCCACTGTTTCTGCTACCGGGAGTGCATGTGATGACAGACATTCCTGCTGAAATCGCCCTGGCACAAAAGATTCTTGGTCAAGATGTCATAATTGACTTACAACCATACTTAGGCAGTCACCCCGGTTTAGAGACATTGCTGGCAAAGCAAATAGCTGCCAGCAAACCACAAGCATGGATTGTATTAACTCATGGTAGTCGTCGCCCTGGCTCACAACAACCAATAGAAACAATAGCAGCAAATCTGCGAGCAGTGGCTGCTTATTGGTCTGTATCACCGAGTTTAGAATCGCAGGTAGAACAGTTAGTTACTGCTGGCAATAGAGAAATTGCAATTTTGCCATACTTTTTATTCGCAGGTGGCATAACCGATGCGATCGCACAGGCAATAGAAAAGCTAAAATTACAATTCCCTGCTGTAACTTTCCAAATGGCTCAACCTTTGGGAGCAAGTGCAGAATTAGCGGATTTGATTGGGGATTTAATGTATAAATGAACTGCACAGAAAAAGAGGGGCAAAAGTATTTGGGCAAGGTTTATTTGGTAGGTGCGGGACCAGGAGATCCAGGGCTAATGACTCTCAAGGGCAAAAGCTTGTTGGAATGTGCAGATGTCGTAATTTATGATGCCTTAGTCAGTCCGGCAATTCTAGCGATGATTAATCCCCAAGCAGAAAAAATTAACGCTGGTAAGCGGATGGGGAGGCACTCGCTATTGCAGGAAGAAACAACTTCTCTGCTGATGGAAAAAGCTCAAGATAATGCCATAGTTGTGCGACTTAAAGGTGGTGACCCGTTTATCTTTGGTCGCGGTGGCGAAGAGATGGCAGAATTAGTAGAAGCTGGGGTAGCTGTAGAAGTCGTGCCTGGGATTACATCGGGAATTGCGGCGGCAGCCTATGCGGGTATTCCCTTAACGCATCGATTGTATAGTTCATCTGTCACTTTTGTCACAGGGCATGAGGCAGCAGGTAAATATAGACCGACAGTGAATTGGCAAGCGATCGCCCACGGTTCGGAAACGATTGTGATATATATGGGAATTCACAACCTACCTTACATTGTCGAACAGTTAGGTGCGGCTGGGTTGAGCTTAGAGACACCGATTGCTCTGGTGCGTTGGGGTACGAGACCCGACCAAGAAGAATTGATTGGTGAATTAGGGACAATCGTCGAGCAAGTAGAAAAGACGGGATTTGGCGCACCTGCGATCGCAGTCATTGGGCAAGTGGTGAATATGCACAGTATTTTGTCTGAGTGTCGTCCAGTTTAATGATTGATGCCAAGCTTGTCCAATAGCAAAACTAAAGTTAAAAATGACTGTCTTTAGTAGTTAGCTTACTCACCATTTTGCTGATTAAAAAGGCGATCGAGGATGCGCTGGTTCTCAGTTTGTAAACCCTGGATCTCGCTTTGCAAGCTGTTAAAGCGAGCATCACTCTCAATTTTTATTTGTCTCAGTTCGGCTAGCATGATTTCAAACCGTCGATCGCTTTCAAGTTGACGCTGGCGAAGCGATTGTAGTTCAGTACTTACTGTCTCAAAATTTCGCTGATGAATTTGAGCAGTTTGCAAAAGCGCTTCTGCTGCTGCTCGGAGGTCAGTCATATTACGCTCCAGATTTGCTACTCTATTTTCCAGAGGTTCGGGCGGTTGAGGTGTCTGAGTCATTTAGTCTGCTGCTGTCTATGTTTCATTTTAAGCGATCGCAGGGGTTAAACCGTCTCACAACGCAAGCCAGCATGAGGATTGAAGCTACTATCTACCGATCCTTTCAGACGATTGTGATGTCCAACTTAGGAGGTATGGGGTAATGCAGATTGTAATTGTAGGCGCAGGCCCAACAGGTGCTGCACTTGCCCTACTACTTGTACAACGCGGTATTGCTGTGACGTTAATTGAAGCAGCAAAAGACTTTCATCGTGTATTTCGCGGTGAAGGATTAATGCCTAGTGGGTTAGATGCCCTGGAACAAATGGGATTATCTGCATTGTTGGAGCATATTCCCCATCGACAACTGAACGCGTGGGAATTCATTCTAGGAGAAAAGCAATTGTTTCGCGTTGAGGAGCCAATGGGGTCAAAGCGACCCTGTACGCTAGTTTCACAACCACCGCTACTCAAAGCACTGATTTCGCAAGCTCAAACCAATGATGGGTTTGAATTCATCCAAGGCGTTCCTATCAAAGATTTATGTTGGAGTAACCAACGTGTGACTGGTGTAGTACTAAGCGATGGGCAAAAACTTTCTGCTAACCTCACGATTGGGGCAGATGGTCGCAACTCAGTTGTGCGACAACGTGCAAAATTAGAATTGGTACGTCAGCCCAAAGATATAGATATTCTCTGGTTTAAGCTTGCCGCCAGCCCCAAATTTGCAGCAGATAATGTGTTTCGTACTATTTTGCATGGCGATCGCGTCTTTAGCGTCTTTCATGGAGTAGAAGAAGGAAAACTGCATCTAGCTTGGGTAATGTCCGCAAACGAAAAAACTGACTCCAAGCAAGCAGACTGGGGAGAAATTTTGGCATCACACTCGCCCTCTTGGCTTGCAGAGCATTTCCGTAATTATGCAAACACCATCGAGTCTCCCATTCGGCTTTCTGTTGTAGTTGGTTGTTGTCCACACTGGCATGCACCAGGGGTAATGCTTCTGGGTGACGCTGCACACCCAATGTCTCCCGTCCGCGCCCAAGGAATCAATGTAGCATTGCGCGATGCGATCGTTGCTGCTAATCATCTAGTACCGTTGTTACAAGCATCAGCTGAACACCAGCAAATTGACATGGCATTAGCGCAAATTCAAGCGGAACGCGAACCAGAAATTATCCGCGCCCAAAAACTCCAGTTAGCAGAAGCCGCACAAGGCGAACAACTACGAAAAAATCCACTGCTGCGATCGCTTTTGGCTCAACTTGCTCCTTTGCTCCGTAAGCAAATTCGACGCTCTTGGTTAAAACGACAACATGAAATGCGCCAAGGCATAACAAAAGTCCAGTTAACTGTGTAAGATATTTACTGAATTTGGCATAACTGCGATCGCAGTAATTGGACAAGTAGTGAATATGTACAGCATTTTGTCTGGGTGTTGTCCAGTTCCATAACTGGTGTCAAACTTGTCCAAGTAAACTAAGCTATATCAAGTAGTTTCGTTATTCTTACAAACTCAAGAATATGGAACTTGAATACTATAAACAGGACTTACATTTCAAAACAGTTGGTCTTCACTCTAAGGCAAAACAACCTCTTCAGCAGTTTATTGCTTCGTTTGCTTCCATTGCAGAAAAAGAAAAATGGACTCGTGAATTTCTAGAAGCTAAAGAATACGAATATAGCTATAAAATTCGCTACGAACTTTACGAAGGAGTTGTGTTTCCTGCTCTTCTCAGTGGTTATGAGAAGCACGATCCTTGGTCAGTTCTATGGCTTGCTCGCACAGCCCAAAATTTCTATAAAGTGAAGCATCTCCACGAGCAAATTAACTTTAAAACTGACTATGAACTACTCAAAGAATGCTACTTGCTCGATCCAAGTAATGCTGGATTGCATAAAGTCTTACTGAGTATTCAAATTCGATGGCTTCAGTATTGCATTCATGAATATCCAATCGGAATTTTGTATGGGATAAATGGAGCAACCATAGACCAATGCCAGGAGATTCTTTCAGAAATTGAGTTTGTTAAAGAACTTGATACTCAAAAGACTCAAGAAGGATTCCTCAATGAGGTTCAGTCAAAGGTGCTTGAATACCTCAACCGATTGAATAGCACTTAGTAGCTCTTCAGGAGTATATGGCTTATTTATACAGGCATCAGCACCTTGTTTCCTTGCCCAGAAATAGTGATTTTCCTGATTTTTAATGCTACAAATCACTATTGGTACTTTTTGATAAATTGGATAATTTTTGAGAAAGTGACACAACTCAAAGCCACTCATTCCTGGCATTACTACATCAATGACGATCGCATTTGGTTTTTCTTCTAAAGCAATTTCTAGAGACTCTCTAGCAGTAGTGGCTGTAATAATCTTGTAAACCCTATCTCCTAGGTAATTACTGATTAATTCTAATTTATTAAAAGGAGTTTCTATAATCAGAATTGTGCCCACCCATGTAATACTCAATCCTGAATCTCCGAAATAATTCGTTGTGATATATTTATTCTAGCTATCAGGAAATTACACAATGTGCTGAAAGATAATTTTTAGTAAATCTCCTTGTGTAAAAGGCTTGTTCAAATAGCCAGAAGCTCTAACGAATTTACCTCTAGCTCTATCTATCAGACTAGTTTTTCTCGCCACCATAATCACAGGTGTGTTTTTAAAATATGAATGTTTACGCAACAAAGAGCATAACTCATACCCATTTAAATTAGGCATATCCACGTCTAATAAAATGATGTCTGGTTTGGTACGGAGAATTTCCATTAACGCTGTCAAGGAATCTGTCACTCCGATCGCTAAAAATATCTGCTCGTCTAAAAAATTCTTGATGACATTCAATATAGCTGGGCTGTCATTAATACAGAATATTGTATAAGTTTTTTTATCAATAGAAGGTCGAGAAGTTTGCTGATAGCTACTGTCAGCAGTTTTAATTTGCTGGGACACAAAGTGATTAGAGTATCCTGCTGCTTGATTACTATTTCTTCTCGACTGTGGTGGCTCAGTTTTGGGCTGAATTTGGTGGGAAAATTGCGAGCGTTGTTCTCGATGAACTGATGACTGAAAATCTTCTGGATACGGCGAGCCTTTTTGGCACTGTTCGACTAGTAAGCGCAGATTTAGATGACAGAACTTTGGCATATCATCCAGAAAGCTTTCCCCAATAAATTCATAACTCCCCTCTTCCAAGTCTAGAAAAGACTCCAAGACTTCTAGTGCTAACTGCTCAATCAGCATCGCTGCTTGCAAAGGACTAATATATTTTTGACTAACTAACCAGCAAATAGCTAGATAATCTGGGTTAGGTATTGCCTGATTCTCAATACCAGTTTCAAATATCGCCTGCAACTGCTTGTGAATTTCGCAAGGAAGAGTAGAAATTTGCTGACTCAAGCGTTGCAAGTTTCTGTAAAGCGGCTCAAACATTTTTTCTGAGTAGCAGGCATAAATCAGCTTACCCTCTTCTATATATATTGACCAAGAACCTGAAGTGCTAAATACTTGCAAACAACCAGTAACAGATTTACCAGTGATTTTTTTTAACAGGGATAAAGGCTGGAGTTTTTGGAAAAATCTATATCTACTAATAGGAAGTGTCTTCATTGGGATAAATTTCAGATAAAATTAATATTCGCAACCTAAATTGGTGAATACCTTTGTGGAATTCACTTGCGATATCTTAAAAAGTAGTGTTCAGATAAATATAGCTGTCACATTTGAGTTAGTACAGAGATTCTTCACCCCTAACTCCTAATTTCCCAATATCTGCTAAGCTATTGTTCATCGAACTACAATTTGCTGTGGTAGACCCCGCCATACCCTTGCCAATAGCAAAATAGCCCAACTGATTGTCAGAAAATAGCATTTCAAAATTCAGCTGGATTTTCTGTATCTTTCGCTAATCTGGCTAATCTAACCGTAACTCAAGTTTTACAACCAGACCATTGGCTCTAGCCCATCAGTAGCAAAAGTAGAGCTAGTATCCGTGTTTTGCAACCTGAAATTATAGCCAATGAGGATTTAGAATGTAAGCTCTGCATACACCTTGTTGAGTGAAGCCTCATTTGAATAAATTTGTATATTTTTAAACTAAGGAATTATCAGCTTTCAGGTTTTGTCTAAGTGGAAGATTGTAGAGATTTTCTGTGTCAGACTTGGGTGAAATTATTGTTTACGAACTCACAATGGCTAATTTTTACTAAGGGTGAGTCAGCTGATAATTTAAACCAAGAAGGTGTGTAGTGAAATGCAATAACGACCAACTCAGCAGCAAGAAATTCTTCATAAGCACTGAAAAATGGTTTTGGTGTTGTGTGGTGAGAACTAATCACCCTGCACTATTTTGAGTACCACATCCAAGAATTTACCGTAAAATTCAAGAAGTATAGTATGGGTCAGAAAATAGCTATCTTCAACTAAATGATAGATAGCAACTAATTTACTCACATATATTCAGATTACTAGAATTTCTCATAAAAAGCCGGAAAAAATATCCGAAATTCATCACGCATAGGTAAAGGAAATATAAAAATAATTATTTTGTATTTCATAAATTTATTATAATTATTTATTTGTTTGGTTATCCGGAGACTGCAAAAATGTACAGTAAACATGTTTTACTCTACTTATTTATGGCAGGATTCAGAGAGCAGGCACGATTGCGAAGCGTTAGCCAGTCTTCTCCCAAGATGAGAAGCAGAATAAACATAGTGCGATCGCATTTTCAAAACAAAGCTTTTGTCAATCTCTAAATCTTCCTATTCGGCTATATACTATTGAAACAAGGACTATGGTTTGATAGTTGACTTTATCGCTGCGTAATACTGGTATCACTAGGATAGATAATTTACCTAATGACACAGTTCTAAATACAGTATTCACGCATTTTGGTCAAATTAAGAATTTTAGAATTCATAAGTCAAAAACAAAAAATAAAAAGGCAAAAGATTCTGTCTTTTGCCTTTCACTTTTTGACATCCTAATAAGACTTATCTAATGACGATGAAGCAACTGCAAATGCTCCAACCACAACTAAGCATTCAGTTTCTTCTCTACCAATTCATTGGTCAGTTTAGGATCGGCACGTTTGTTAGTCTTTTTCAAAACCTGTCCCACAAAGAAACCTTTAAGGTTAGTGTTGCCATTGCGATATTTTTCTAGTTCTTTGGGGTTGGCAGCGATCGCTTCATCAATAATCGGTTCCAGTACACTGGGATCGCTAATTAACTCCTGGCCAGCAAAAGCTTTCTCAGGAGAAATACCTGTCAGTAAATCTGGCAGCTTTTCTTTAGCTTGGGCGTTACTAATTTTGCCCTTTTCAATCCGAGTAATGATATCAGCTAAATTGGTGGGAGTCAGAGCAATTTCAGTGATACTGAGTTTTTGCTTGTTGAGGTATGCTGCAATATCTTGAGTAATCCAGTTGGCAGCTGCTTTTGGATTGGCTCCTGCTGCGATCGCTCCTTCAAAATACTCTGCTACTGGACGGTCTTCTGTCAACACTCGCGCATCGTAAGCCGAAAGCCCTAACTCGCTTTCATAATGATGGCGTTTTTGTGCTGGCAGTTCTGGTAGTTCGCTACGCCACTGTTCTAATTGTTCATTTGACACCTCAATTGGTGCTAAATCTGGTTCCGGGAAGTAGCGGTAATCGCTAGAACCTTCCTTAACCCGCATACTACTTGTGCGTTGAGCGGCTTCTTCCCACAGACGAGTTTCTTGTATAATGCGATCGCCTGCTTCTACTGCTGCGATTTGCCGTTCAATTTCATACTCAATCGCCCGTTGAATGGCACTAAACGAGTTCATGTTTTTAATTTCTACCTTGGTGCCAAACTCCTTTTGTCCTACCGGACGCACAGAGATGTTGACATCACAACGTAAAGACCCTTCTTGCATATTGCCATCACTCACACCGAGATACCGGACAATGCGGCGTAATTCTTCGGCATATTCTGCAGCTTCTTGTCCAGAACGCAAATCTGGTTCTGAAACAATTTCCACCAACGGCACACCTGCGCGGTTGTAGTCTACCAGAGAATAGGTAGAACCAGATAAGCGATCGCTGCCTGCGTGTACGAGTTTGCCTGCATCCTCTTCCATGTGCAAACGGGTGATGCCAATGCGTTTGCGAATGGGATTACCTTCAGCATCTACTAACTCAATTTCTAACCAGCCATGTTCAGCGATCGGCAAGTCATATTGAGATATTTGGTAATTTTTGGGTAAGTCAGGATAGAAATACTGTTTACGGTCAAATTTGCTATACTTAGCGATTTGGCAATTAAGCGCCAAACCAGCTTTGACGGCATATTCCAGCACTTTTTGGTTAAGTACAGGTAGAACCCCAGGTAAACCCATACACACTGGGTCAATATTAGTATTGGGGTCAGCACCAAATGCTGTAGAACTGGTAGAGAAAATCTTAGTATTGGTACTCAGCTGACAATGGGTTTCTAGACCAATAATCGCTTCATACTCAGTTTTTACGGTAGTAGCAGTCATAATATCTCTATTTTCGCATAATCCTTCTTTAGGGTACTATTGTAGCGGTTCTGCTCATCTGAAAGGAGAGCAGGGGACGATGAGGACGCGGTGAGGCAGTCGCAAGACAAGCGCGGTTTCCGTCGGTTGCGATCTGCCGTTAGCGCAGCGTTAGTGACGTTAGGAGCGTCATCCGAAGGGGGACGCGGGGACTTGAAGACAAGGAAAATAACTTCTGACAACTAATTCTTAACCGAAGCTTGCGCCTCGCAGTGTAATCTTGTAGCTATGCGGAACATTTCTTGCCCTGTATGCAAATAACGTTCATCGTAGTTCAAGGGGAAGTAAGCTAACTCTTCTAATCCATCTCCTACTTGACTGAGGCTGTAGTAGAGATGAGCTGCTGTTCTAGCGAGACTGGGAGGATTTGGCAGAGAACGAAAAGTAACTTGTGCCTGTTTGAGGTCATCTCGACAAGCTTGTAAGTATTCCTGAAATTCTTCTAATAATTCATCGTCAAAGGGATCGGCAGCCAATTGCTCTATTTGTTCCTCTAGGGAATAGAGAATGCCACAAAGCAAGCGATTGACTGGTTGATAAACTTGGCGCAGCCATTCCTCAATTTGCTCATCTGCATCCCGTCCTGTTTGCCGTGTTGTTTGGTAACGCTTTTGAGCAGATGCCGTACGCTGTTGACGGCGATCGCTATTTAATTTTCGAGAGTCATCCCGCCGTTGTCGATCGTAATTGAGCCGATTTTGACTGTCGCCCAAAACCTCGTATGCTGCATTAATCTGGATAATCTGCTCTTTATCCGCTGTATCCTGATTGCTGTCAGGGTGAAATAACTTCACCAAGCGGCGATAAGCTTGTTTGATCTCCGCTTGGCTAGCATGGGGACTGACTTTGAGTGTGTCGTAGTGATTAAAATTTTGCTTAGAATCGACCATTCATCCAAATTTATCGTTAGCTGATGCTAGCGGCTACCTTTGTTTCCAAGTCTTGGAACAATGGTGTACTCAAATACCTCTCTCCAAAACTGGGTTGAATCATTACAATTAAGCGTCCCTCGTTTTCTTTGCGTTGGGCAACACGAATGGCGGCACATAAAGCTGCTCCACTAGAAATACCAGATAGCAGCCCTTCTTCTCTTGCCAAACGCCGACCGTAAGCGATCGCTTCTTCATCGGTGACGCTTATCACTTCATCTATCAATTTTACCTTTAGCACTTGAGGAATAAATCCAGCGCCAATTCCCTGGATTTTGTGCGGTCCTGGTCGTCCCCCAGATAAAACTGGGCTATTGGCCGGTTCAACCGCGATCGCCTGAAAGCTCGGCTTGCGTGCTTTGATTACTTCTGCTACACCTGTGATCGTACCACCTGTACCGACCCCTGCCACAATTATATCAACCTGCCCATCAGTATCTTCCCAAATTTCTTCTGCCGTTGTTTCCCGATGGACTTTAGCATTAGCTGGATTGCGAAACTGCTGCAACATATAGGCTCCTGGCGTACTGTCCACTATCTCTTGCGCCCGTCGAATTGCCCCACTCATACCTTCAATTCCCGGTGTGAGTTCTAGTTCAGCTCCATAGGCTCGCAACATCGCCCGTCGTTCCCCACTCATTGTCTCTGGCATTGTCAAAATTAAACGATAGCCCTTAGCGGCTGCTGCCATTGCTAGGGCAATTCCCGTATTACCAGAGGTAGGTTCTACTAATACTGTTTTTTTAGGAGAAATTAGCCCCTCTTCTTCTGCGGCATTAATCATACTCATCCCAATCCGATCCTTAACTGATGCCGATGGGTTCATACTTTCCAGTTTCACGACAATCTGAGCCACACACCCTTCCTCTTGGGGGATGCGGTTCAGCTGCACTAGGGGAGTACGACCAATAAGTTCTGTAATGTTACGAGCAATCCGCATAATTATTCCTTAGTTATTAGAGTTATTTAGTCAAGAATCTAAGAGCCAACGATCGATGGTCAAAAACTCCATACTGTTGACTATTGAGCCTGGACTTGGGACTAAATGTAGTACATGATATCTAACTGTTGGCGGGAATCTCGTTTTTCACACAGATCCTGAAGCGTGTATTTTTGTAACACTGAATTAGCTGTTTGACAAGCTTCTTGCCAGATTTCATCTACAACAGAACTATCTAAAGTTTTGCGATCGACTTCTTCTTCACATGTCCGCACATCTGATCCTTCCAAACATTCTAAAACTTGTAAGAGGTTGATTTTCCTAGGTTCCCGCGCCAAAAAATAACCACCTTTCGATCCACGTTGACTTTTTAGTATACCCCCGCGCCTCAATGTCGCTAGTAGCTGTTCTAGATAGCGATCGGGTATATTTTGTTGTGCGGCAATTTGTCGAATTTGCATCGGTTCGCCGCTTTCATAATGAGTTGCCATCTCTAGTAAGGCAAGAATGGCGTATTCAGATTTACATGATATTTCCATAGGCAGTAATAAGTTAAAACTTATGAGTTAAGAGGACGCAGTGCTGTGGTGAGGCAGTCCGGTCTTGGGGGTTTTCCCCATGAGGAACTGCCGTTAGCGCAGCGTTAGCGAGTCTTCTCCCAAGGGGAGACGCTACGCGAACGAGCGTCAAGGGTTTCCCGACTTGTTCGCTCTTAGCGTTCCCGTAGGGTAGCGACTGTCGTCGGCTATGCCGACTTGGAGAAGCGCTTTGCGCGGCTACTTTACTCTTCTCGGTCGCCGCTCTTGCTAGCTTGCTTCCCCGCAGGGGTACGAGAACGGCTTGCCGAACGAGTTCTCCAAAGGAGTACCCGCAGGATAGCAATTGCCGTTTAAAAGTTAGAAGTTAAAAATTAGGATTTTAAGATGTGTGCAATTTTATACTGTAAACTCTATGAAAAAACTCGTTGAGAAAAAGTTACTCATCCTAAAAGTTAGAAGCTTTTAATTCTTAACTCATCACTCCTAACTGCTGTACGGGCGCAAGGTGTTGTGCCCCTCCTAACTCTTAACTTCTAACTCCTAACTTTTTCTATTATACTCCGGTTCACGACTGGGGTTTATTCATTGCCTCTATCCAAATTAAAAAACCCCGCCTGATGGCGGGGTGAAATAAAGCTGAAAATTATCAGTTAATTTTTAACGCTTTTGCAACGCTTTAGAAGGTAAAAGTTGTTCTGAGCGTACCAATAATTGCATCATCGTTGTCGCTGCTTTGACCAGGAGAAGTCAAGTAGATAACACCAGGGGTGATGGAAACATTATCAGACACCCGATATTTGTAAAAGCCTTCAATTTGGTAAGGTACATCGCCACCGCCAAAACCTGGGCGGTTCAAAGCATAAGGTACTGCACCAGCGAAGACACCCAATACGTTACCTTGTTTACCAATATCAGCTAAGGCTACACCAGCACCGTAAGACCAAGCTTCAAAATCATTACCTACACCAGATTGGGTGACATCGTGGTAAGATACGAAGCCGCTGAGTGAAATTTTTTCGCTGAATCTGAATGCTGCTGATAGACCGTAAGAGTTGCTGGAAGCTGGAGCATCTAGAACGTTAGCTTGTGCGGTACCTACTACTCCGAGTGGAGTGGCGACACCGGTACCTTCATCAACACTGGTTAGACCCAGACCTGAACCGAACAAAGCACTACCTGCACCATTATATCCGTGGACGTAGGTTGCAGCTAAAGCTACGCGATCGCCAACACTAAAGTTCAACTGACCGAGGGCAGCATAGTCACCGTTGAACAGTCCTGTACTTATGCCAGGATCGTTCGCTTCTGATGCCAAGTAACCAACAGTGATTGAACTTGGTCTCAGGATACCGCCACCTTGACCAAAGGGTATATTCAGCGCTAGACCTGCGCCACCACCAATCCGATAGATGGGGTTCTCAGAAGAAAAGCTGGACAAAGCACCATTACCACCGTCAGTTTTGTCAAAGAAGTAAGGGTTGTTCACAGCAGCATAATGACTGTGCCGTCCGCCAGCAGCAGCAAGGTAAACTTGGGCTGGGCCTATGGGTGCTTCATAGGTCAATTTGTCTATCTCGACGCTGTTATTACCAGTACTATCGACTTGAAAAGTTTGAAAACCTTCAGAGCTTGGGATAGTACCATTGGCGGCATCTCTGATATCAAACGGTGTTGCATTACCCGCTGACAACCGAGTGGTCAACACGTCTCTACCAGTGAAACTGGTTTGCAAACCTAGGCGAACTCTGTCTTGGAAGACTGTATTGTTGGCATCACCTGTGTTATCGCCAAAAGCATCAGTGACTGCAAAAACAGCTTCACCAACTAGTTTGGTAGTTGTGGAGAATTGATTTGCTTCCAATTCAGCAGTGCGAGCTTCTAAGGAATCTACGCGACCGCGTAGGGTTGCCAGTTCTGCGGAAAATTCTTCTTGCAACCGTTGTAAAGTTGCTAAATCTTGCTTGGTTACCAAGTCAGCTGTTGCTGTGGCAATCAATTCGTTAACCCGATCCAAACAGGCGTTTAAACCAGCAGCAAATTCGTAACGGGTCAAAGCACGGTTACCGCGATAAGTACCATTCGGATAACCAGCAATACAACCATAACGTTCAACCAAGGACTGCAATGCTTGGAATGCCCAATCGGTTGGTTGAACATCGGAAAACTGGGAAACCGATGTTACTTGGGATATGGAAGTATTTTGGTTGCCTTCGTTGCTGTAGCGGTTGACTTGATCTAGGACTTTGGTATCGTTAGCTGTTGGAGTTGCTTGAGCTAAGATTTCTGGTGTTTGAGCAACTTCTGTTACAGCCGGATTTTCAACAGTTGGCACTACGGTTGATACTTCTGTAGTGGCATTTGGAGCGGCAATTGCTGTTGTCGAAACTAACAACGTTGCTCCCAAAACTGCTGGGCTAACCACTAGGGCTTTCCACAATAGATTAGACATTTTTCCTTTTCTCCTCACACCTTGTATAGATAATTGTTTTCGCTGCACTACTCTCAAAAATATGACATCTGAATGAAATCTATTGATGAGGCATAGTTGCCACTATTACAATTTTAGTTTTTGCAAAGCTAATAACCGATTAACTTAATGTTAAAAATTGATGGGATTATCTTATGCAAAAACATAGCTTTATAGCATATCATTATAAAGCATTTAAACCAGATGGCAACATCAAAGCGATCGCCTAATTAACTGTCACATCTAATCGCCTAATATATATGAGGCGCTAGTAAGGTTTCACATACTCATTAGTCCCCATTTCCCAGGCTCCGAAACGTAGTTCCTAGGGTTTGGTACAGTAATATCGTTTAGTTGATTTGGGAAAGCACTGCTGCGACATCAAAATCCTTTTGTGTCAACCCACCTGCGTCATGGGTAGTAAGTGAAATTTTCACTTTGTTATAAGAAATCTCTATATCTGGATGATGTCCTGCTGACTCAGCAGGTTCTACCAATTTATTGACAAATTCAATTGCTGCAATAAAGTCTTTAAATGTGCGAGTAGTCTGCAACTTAGATTCTTCAACTGTCCAATCTGAAAGACCACCTGCCTGTTCTTGAATTTCCGCATCAGTCAATCGTTGCGCCATATTAAAAAATCCTTGGAAAGTGAGGACTGGGAAAGAACTTTGCTTAATTCCTTTTATCCTTATCCTTATAGAGCAAAGCGAAGCTTTTCCCCTGCTTTGTTCAAAAGTTACCCATAAAAACTATCCGCTCTAGTTTTGATCGGTCGATCAAAACTAGAGCGGTCTAGTTGGGTCTTCAGGTTGTAACCAGACTGCCGGAAGGAACTCCGATGTTCAGCCTAGATATTTGAGCTAACTCAGTATCTCAACGATAACTAAGGCTAACTTTTAGAGAACAGCCCCGGCACACAGCCGGCTAACTACAACCTGATGACCCACGCATTTACTACTTTCAATCATGGGCATCACCTCCTTATTGCCTAAGCGGTCTTAGTCTCAAAAGGGCAGAGCAAAATGCTCTGGGTTTTTCACCTTTAACCAATATAACACAACTTTATTTAGGATTTAGAGTTATTAACTAAAAATAGAAAATCCTCCGCCAAAACGCGGAGGATAACTGGAGAATAGTAGATGATGAATTAACATCCATCATGCCTTAGAGGGCTTTACTACACGGTATTATCTTTTCAAAGTCATTAAACTTAGAGAGCGTTACCACGTGGTAGTACCTCTTCAGGGAATACAAATTGTTCGTGAGGCTGGTCTTGAGGAGCCATCCAAGCGCGGATACCCTCGTTCAGCAAAATGTTTTTGGTATAGAAGGTTTCAAATTCTGGGTCTTCTGCTGCCCGCAATTCTTGGGACACGAAGTCATAAGCCCGCAAGTTGAGAGCCAAACCCACAATTCCTACCGAAGCCATCCACAAGCCTGTGACTGGTACAAACAACATGAAGAAGTGCAGCCAGCGCTTGTTGGAGAAAGCAATCCCGAAAATCTGTGACCAGAAACGGTTAGCTGTCACCATGGAGTAGGTTTCTTCCGACTGGGTAGGATTGAAAGCGCGGAAGGTGTTGGAACCTTCGCCGTCTTCAAACAGAGTATTTTCTACCGTCGCGCCGTGAATCGCGCATAGCAATGCACCGCCTAATACCCCAGCAACACCCATCATGTGGAAGGGGTTGAGTGTCCAGTTGTGGAACCCTTGCAGGAATAGCAAAAAGCGGAAGATTGC
>LXQD01000358.1 GCA_003326215.1 Nostoc minutum NIES-26
CGCATACTATATTAGTTCACTCACCATTCCAGCATCGGATTTTGCTCAAGGCATTCGTGGTCACTGGGGTGTGGAAAATCGTCTTCATTGGGTAAAACATGTTGTGTTTGATGAAGACTCTGCCCAAATGGTTGATGGCTATGCTGCTGCTAATTTCTCGATTATTCGTAGTTTTGTGATTAATCTCTTGCCTCACAATGGTTTTGATTCCCTAACAAGAGCAATACGACATTGCGCCCATGATATTAAATTACTTTTTTCCTTTTTAGAATGAAACAGCCCTGCTCTCCCAAGGGGAGACGCTAAGAGCGAACGAGCGTCGGCACGAGCTAAGGGTTCCCACGGCAGTCCGCTCAAGTCGGGAAACCCGTCCACGCGGCTGCCTCCCCGTAGTAGCGACTGCTGTCCCGTTGAGCAAACTTCGGAGGACACAGAGAAATTATTTAAGAATTCTCTCCTCTGTCCCTCTCTCTGCCTCCTGACTTCTACCTACAAACTTGAAGTTAAACCCAGACGGAAAGTAAACCCAGGACTATAGATACGATTAACTCGCTCGTACTGCTCATCTAGTAAATTTTCTAAGTAAACTGTCAGTCCTAAAGTGCTAGTGATAGGTATGCGACCGCTGAAATCTAAATTAAAGAAAGACGGTGCAAAATCTGTAGGCTTATCACCAGTTCTGTTAAAAATCGATCTGCGAGCGCCACTGTTATAAGTAACATACAAGTTAGCCTGCCAACCTGAATTTTGATAGCCTACACCTGCTTGGAGTAAAGAGTAGGGAATTAAACCCAACTGCAAACCTTTCTCTGAACCTGTTTGGATTTGGGCATCTGTATATGTGTAGTTGAGAAAAGTTGACCAGCCAGAAGCAACTTTTAGTTGTAATGCCGCCTCTAAACCATTGGTATCTACTAATCCAATGTTTGCCCACTTTCCTGCTATGACTCCCAGACGATTGTCTATACTGCTGCCAAAATATGTAAACTGCCCAGTCAAATTATCTGAAAACTTGACATCCACTCCCGCAGTCCAAGAGGAGCCAGTTTCTGGGTCTAAATCGGGGTTTGGTTCCCAACCATGAACCGTATCATAAACGTATAACTGATCCAACCCAGGATTGCGCTGTCCTCCTGCCCAACTTCCCCGCACAGCAACTTTTGGAGTCACGGCATAACGTAAACCAACACTAGGGTTGAGATAATTACCAAACTGCCCATCAAAGCTCTGTCTTAACCCTAAATCTAACTGAAAATTGTTACTAATATTCCATGTATTGACGGCAAATAATGCTGTATTAAAAACATTTCTGTTTTCAGTTTCATTATTAGCGATTCTACTTGGATTAGTACTTAAAACGTCACCATTTAAGTCAGTGTTTTTTAAATCTATTCCCCAGCGCAATTTATTATTCTGGCTCAATTGCCAGTCATGGTCTATCCTAGCTGTAAATTGTTGTGTATCTAAAACACCTGTACGGGAAAATCCGCCTGAAGGGCCATAGGTGCTGAAGTAATCTTGGTTATAACCAATTGAGGTTGTCAGATTCGAGTTTTCGCCATTACCCAATCGAGTTTTCCAAGACAAGCCAACGTTGAGGCCATCGTGGTCTAGTCTGTCTTGCTGGAGAGGGAAGCCGAAATAAATTAAGCCTCTACGACTGCTAAGTTTACTAATATCTAAATTCAAAGAGTTTTTATCATCTAAATCTAAGCCAATGCTACCAAAGTAAGTACTTGTTGCTGTATCTGCATTGGATAAAAATCCTTGGGAATCACGATTGGCTGCACCTACTGGAACGCGGTAACGGTTATCTGTAAAGTACCTTTCAAAGCTGAAATTGTATTTGACAGAACCAGATGAACCACCATAGCTAACTTGTTGATTATTTAAGCTCAATGAGCCGAATTCCAAGCTCCCAGTTAATTTAGGTTGCCCATAACCTTCTTTAGTGATGATATTGACTACCCCCCCAAAAGCTGAGGAACCATATAAAGCAGAGGAGACACCACTATATAATTCCACTCGTTCAATGGACTCTACGGGAATACTATTTAAGTCGGTTCCACCATGATAAGTGTTGATATTGGTGTTAATTTGTCTACCATTAATCAGAAATACAGACTGATTAATTGAGGCTCCTCGATAGTATGTACCTGTGTGAATATCTGCACCATGACCTACGTCATTGATAGCAAAACCAGGCATTTTTTTTAAAACATCAGCTATGCTGCTAGCACCCTGTTTTTGAATTTCTTCTTTTTCAATTACATAAATCGGAGTAGAATCTGGTACGGGATCTTTTTCTCCGATCGCTTCTATATTAATATCAGCATCATCAGTGGAAGTTGGCTCTGTTTCCGGCTGTGCATCTGGTTGACTTCCTGCTGGGTCAACTTCAATCGGTACAGATTCTTGAGTTAATAATTCAGCACTAGTGATAGGTTGCAGGATTTCACTCAAAGTAGGAATATCTGAACTTGCTTTGGGTAATTTGTCAGGATTTTTCTGCTCAATCTCAGTATCGGCAGCAAAGGCAGGCAACAATATTAGTAAACTTGGTAAAGCAACTGACAGCAACAAAAAATACCTTTTCACGGATTCTCTCACACCTAGTAAAAACAGTCACTAGGCGATATTGTTGCTGTAACAGCAAAATAATGTCAAAAGACATGCTGTCATATTTCTACCAAGTGCTAACCGATAAATGAAGTAACGAGAGTATCTCTCAAATTCCCAAAATTACAGCAGAATTCAGAATTCAGAAGTAAAATACGCTCAATATCTAGCTGGGAGTGCCATATTCTATAGTTCACTCAGTTGCAAACTGGTGTATGTATTAGGTACATCCAGTTAGGTTAGCAACTACAGTTACTAACTCGGTGGGATTGACTGGCTTGGGGACATGAAGCTGAAAGCCTGCCATTAGAGCTTGCGTGCGGTCTTCTGCCTTAGCATAAGCTGTCAGTGCGATTGCTGGAATCCGCCCTCCTTCCTCTTGGGAAAGCGCTCTGAGTTTACGAATCAGTGTGTAGCCATCTTCTTGTGGCATACCAATATCACTCACGAGTATATCAGGATGGAATTGTTGCAAAGCAACAAGTGCTTCAAGTGCAGATGCAACCGCCATAACTTGTGCGCCATACTGTCCCAGAATTGTAGTCAGCAACTGGAGGGCATCCGGCTCATCATCAACAACAAGCACTCGCAAGCCATTAAGTGTTGGCAGGTATCGCTCGCAATCTTCATCACCAATCAAAGGTGAAAGCTGACTGGTATCTACAGCAGTAACTTTGAGCGGCAGATTCACAATGAAAGTTGCCCCTTGTTCGATTCCTGGACTTGCGGTACAGACTGTACCGCCGTGTAATTCCACTAAGTGGCGGACAAGTGCTAATCCTAATCCGAGTCCTTTATGCGATCGCGTAATTGAATTATCGCCTTGACGAAAGCGCTCAAACACGTAGGGTAGAAATTCAGGCGCAATTCCCCTTCCTGTATCACTCACCTGCAATTGGATGTTGGAATTAATCTGCTCCAATTGCACAGTTACTCTACCTCCGTTAGGTGTGAACTTGATAGCATTAGTGAGTAAATTCCAGACAACCTGTTGTAAGCGGTTGGCATCACCCATAACTACTCCTACTAAAGGAGAAAATCTGCATTCGATGCGAATTTCCCTAGCCTCAGCGGCTAGACGCACAGTATCAATTGCTGCTGATACAACTTGGGCAAAGTTTACCGGATAAGTATTTAAGCAGAGTTTACCCCGAATAATCTGTGAGACATCTAGGACATCTTCGATCAGTTGTGCCAGGGACTGAGTATTGCGATCGATGATTTCTAGCGCCTGAGTATTGGTAGTCTCATCAAACTTGCGACGCTTGAGTAACTGCGTCCAACCTAGCATTGCGTTTAAGGGAGTGCGGAGTTCGTGGGAGAGTGTGGCTAAAAATTCGTCCTTCATCCGGTTTGCGGCTTCTGCCTCAGCGCGTGCAGCTTGTTCGCAAGCTAGTAATTTTTCCCGTTCTTTTTTTGCCTGCTTGCGTTCGGTTAAGTCTAGACAAAATGAAATTATCTCTTCTTGACTATCTTCAGATTCCTGTAACAAAGCACCACCCATCAGAACGGAGACACAGCTACCATTTTTGTGGATGTATTCTGTTTCCAAAGGCTGAAATACCCCTGTGTTTCTCAGTTCTGCAATAGATTGCTCATTTACCTCAAGATATTCTGGTGATGTTATGTTTTGCCATCGCACTTGCCTTTTCAGCAGTTCTTCTTGTGTATAACCCACTAATTTGAGAAAGGCATCATTCGCTTTAACAATCTCACCGTTGACATTAGCTACAATTACCCCAATGATGTTGGAATCTACCAACCGTTTAAACTTGGCTTCGCTTACCTGTAACTGTTGCTCTTTTGTATCCAAGCGCTGTTTAATACTGCGTAATTGCCTATTAAACCAACTCATGAGAATTACCACCAGCAGAAACACGCATAAATGCACGATACTGTCTATGCGATAAACATAAAACGTGAACAGTGGTTCTATAAAAAAGTAGTCGAGCGCGACAGTAGATAAAGCTGTAGCTAATAACCCTGCTTCCATGCCACCATACCAGGCACTAACCGCTACAGCGGTAAAAAATAGCATAAACATGGTTGGTGTCAGCAGTGGTCGTAGCAGCACCGATAGTAGTAATGAGATAGTAACAGTCAAAAATGCCAGGGTATAGGGTGCGAGGCGTTGGCGTGTTCTTTTCAATTTCGCTTCTCCTTGAATGCAGTTCGGCTAGCTTTAGCTAGCTCAAGAATGATTCTCCAAACTGACTAAACAATATGCTCGCTCAACACCTATCTGATACCGGGAGAATTTTTAGCAAATATTTTCAGTGATTTGAATCTGTCTATAGTAGTAAAAGCCATAAGGAGTAACAACTCGATATGGCATACGTTATATGATGATAACAGTTTACTTTTAACTGAGTATTGTAGAGGATACAAGGTATTAGAGAAGAGCGATTTCAGTGACAAACTGTAGTTGTTGTTGCACACTTTTAAGTAAATCTAAAGTTTTTTCGTAGGCAAGCTGCTGACCTTGGTTTCCAAAGTATTCAGATGCTTTGTGTAAATCAGCGATCGCACTTTGATAATAGCCTAAGCGGTATTGAGCTAATCCCCGGTTGAGATAAGCTAGGGCATTCTTGGAGCTCAGCTTGATGACTTCTGAAAAATCGCGCACTGCACCAAAATCATCACCGTTTCTACCGTAAGCACAAGCTCGGTTAAAATAAGCTCTGTAATCTTGAGAATTGAAACGAATTGCCCGATTAAAATCGAGCATTGCTGTTTCTAAGTTGTGCAACTTTAAATGAGCTAAGCCTCGGTCGTTGTAAATATCTGTCAGAACTAAATTGGGTGTTTGGGAAATTTGAGTTAATGCTCGATTATAGTCAACGATCGCCTCTAAATAATTACCCAGCCCTGCATGGGCTACCCCTAGGTTATAGTATGCTCGAAAATCAAAGGGTTTAAGTGCGATCGCTTGATTATTATCGGCAATAGCTGCTAGATAATTCCTTTGTCTATAGTGTGCGATTCCCCGGCTCAGATATGCTTCAACGTTATTTGGTGTAAGATTTATCGCTTGAGTACAATCTGCGATCGCTTGAGGGTAATCTTGTAATTGCAGGTAAGCAAGACAGCGATCGCTATAAGCTCCAGTGAAATCTCTTTGGATTTCAATCGCTTGGTTAAAATTCTCTATTGCTTGTTGATAATTACCGCGCTGCATCTGCTCTACACCCAAATATAAGAAATCTCTTGATGTAGTTTGGGTAATGACTAGAGATGATGCCTGTGCGCTTGGAGTTAAAATAAACAGCAAAGCAATAAATACACTTAGAAAAAATTGCCACAAATCAGTCATAATACCAAAGGGGATAGGTAATGTTGTTTAGGATTCCCAAAATCGCCTCGAAGTAAAGACTCTTAATCAAAAATCCAAAATCTAAGTTGCGTTTCCAGCGCACCAAAGGTGCGACCTAAAATCCAAAATTGGTATATGCATCGTATTTGACAATTTCAGCAGATATAAAATTAGCGGGACAAAAAGCCCCGCGCATTGTTAATTTTGATTGCTGATAGTTGATTGTTAACTATCAACAACTTCAAGCAGGATATATTACTTGGAGTTCCCTTACTTCCAGTCTTTATCTGCTTGTTCGAGTACGTAGGCAGCGATATCTTCAATCTGGTTCGGTTTTAGACGACCTTTGAAGGCAGGCATGGCATTTTTACCGTTTGTAACTTGGGCGATAATTGCTTCTGCTGAGTTAATGCCGTACTTTTCCAAAGCATCCTTCTTCAAAGTCTTCTGAGCTTGAACCAAATTTTTACCACCTGCATGACAAGAAGCACAATTAGCACTAAAGAGTTTGGCTCCGTTGGCGGTATTTGCTAAAGCCGGACTACTGAAGGCAAATGTAAAAATTGCGATGCCCAACAGTAATACCGAAAGAATCTTTTTCATTTAGTGTTCCCTCTGCAATAAAGGCATATTCGGTAGAATAGCCACTATAATTTTGCGTTGAGCCACAGCCATAGTCAAAAGACAATCTGTCAAACTTCACCCTAAAGATGAATAAAGAATAAAAAATTGAGAATGAATGTTTTACCACTTTATAAGTAGTAGACATCAAATAAATTAAAGTTATTAGTGAGCGCTTTAGCACTAAAACACTAACTAACTGCAAAATATTTTCTGTTTAATTCCAAACTTCATCCTAGCCTGCGGCAAGCCGCTACGCGTCTACATTCTTCATTTTTTAGCCACTAATTGGGTGAGCGCCTTTTCCGTAACGCGACAGATTCGCCAATCATCTAATATGGATGCTCCCATGCTGCGGTAGAATGCTTGGGCTGATTCATTCCAATCCAACACAGTCCATTCTAAGCGCCCACAATTCCTCTCTACAGCTATCTGGGCTACTTTTTTGAGCAGAGCTTTTCCAATACCTTTTCGTCGATATTCTGGTAAAACAAACACATCTTCTAGATAAATTCCTGGCTTGGTCAAAAATGTGGAATAGTTGTGGAAGAAGAGGGCAAAACCAACAGCTTGCCCTGCATATTCTGCTAATATTGCCTCAATATACCTAGGAGAGCCAAATAAATGTTCCTTGAGTGCTAGAACATTTCCTGTTACGGCATGAGATAATTTTTCGTACTCTGCAAGCCCCTTAATTAATTCAAACAGTACGTTGCTATCAGCTGGTTCAGCAAAACGTAAAATCAAATCGCTACTTGAAGTCATTAGTACATCGTCGAAAGTCCATAGTCCATAGTCTATAGCTAATTTTGTAAATTTTTTGACTAATGACTGTCTTAAAAAGGGGTGTAGAGATGTAGAGGAAAGTCCTATTTTGATGCTTGACAGTAAAATTTTTTCATTATCATTTAGGACTGCTTTCTACTTAATGCCCAGATGGTGGCTTGCTGGTGGTTAGGATTAAAGTATATACAAATACTAGCCCCCTAATTCATTAAGGGAGCCAAACGTATCGGGGTTGTTATTTCAAGCCAAATAATTTATACCAATTCGTAACTCGTGAGGTAATACGGTGAAGTACTTGCTGTCTTCTCCCAAAGGGGAGACGCTAGCGCGAAGGCGGTTTCCGTCGATAGCAAAGTGCTGTTAGCACAGCGTTAGCGAGCTTGCGAGCATCACCCGTACTGCTAAAGCAGAACCCGCAGGGTAGGGTAATCAAGAAAGTCAGGCTCTCTGTTGGTTTACACCTTTTGTGTCTGTCGCATTCTTTTTTTAAATTGGTATCGGCTGTTGTGACTTTTAAATCAACCAACCCTTTAAGCGTTTGGCTATGTGAGGACGGCGTAATTTTCGCATAGCTTTGCTTTGAATTTGTCGCACTCGTTCGCGCGACAAATTGAACATGTTGCCGACTTCTTCCAAAGTACAAGGTTCGCTAGTGGTCAAGCCATAACGTAGAGAAATCACGTCTTTCTCTCTTGGAGTTAGTACGTCGCCTAAGACTTCCCAAATCTCCTGACGCATCATGTTTTCGTTCATTTTTGCTTCTGGAGATAGGTTATCTTCATCTTCTAGCAAATCCATCAGTTCTGTGTCTTCTTCTTTACCGACACGGTGGTTGAGGGACAGTGCTTGCCGCCGTAGTTGTTGTAGTTGGCGCAGTTGTTGGACATTAATTTCCAAAGCTTCTGCCATTTCCGCTTCGGAGGGATTACGACAGAGTTTTTGTTTGAGTTCTCGCTGTGCTTTTTTGAGTTTGTTAAGTTTTTCTACAATGTGAATTGGTAAGCGAATTGTCCGTGCATCATTAGCGATCGCTCTGGTAATTGCTTGTCTAATCCACCAGTAGGCGTAGGTAGAAAACTTGTATCCTTTATCGGGATCGAATTTTTCTGTGGCACGGTTTAAACCCATTGCTCCTTCCTGAATTAAATCCAGAAAAGGTACTCCGCGATTAAGATATCGCTTGGCAATTGATACTACCAATCTCAAGTTCGAGCGAATCATTTTGCGTTTCGCTACTCGACCTTGATATAAGCGACTTTCTAGTTGTTTCTCTGTCATGTCTAGCTGGGAAGCTACTTGTAGCTTCGTAGGTTGCTGTCCCAGTTGTGACTGCAAAGCAGCTTGTGTGTCTCTGACTTCTTCTAAAAACCGCACTCGCCGCGCTAATTCCACTTCCTCATCTGGTTTTAGCAGCGGATAACGCGCCATTTCTTTAAAAAACGCGCCTACAGCATCATCATGCTCAGTTTTATTGTATCCAGAAGGTCTGGCTGCTGCCATTTCATCCCCATCGCGTTCCTCTGATTCCAGATTTTCTACAATTGGGGGTTCTTCCTCTATTACTGGTTCTAGAATATCGAGTAATTGTTCTTCATTTTCGGCAGTATTCTCCAGTATTTCCATTGTTCCCAATTCAGCAATGTTCATAGTTTCCTTTAGGGATTGTTGCTTTGTTTGGTACATAATTTTAGTGACAGCTACTTGCTTAAGCTTGGTAGTTTTCCCTAAGAAACAAATGCACCCTTTCCGCTGCAAACTATAGATTTCTGCTAATTGCTTCGCAGAAGTAAAAATCAGTTTCTAGCTGTCATTTTTTGGTTCTGCTAGATAGAACCTCTAACAAATACTGGTCTTTGCACCCAAAAACTATCTTCTCAGGTTCCAACAGATATTTTCCTTATTTTTTTATTAATACCTAAAATCTGTCAAACCCCTTCAATCTTGCTCAACCTTAACAAACATAAAGAACTCAGGTAAATCTCCCTTACATCTTAAAAAATCATGTAGTTTTATAAATTTTCTAAGCTTTATATGTTGGGAGTTGTTGCAGCGATCGCGATTTTATTTTTGGGGTTCTATGTTTCTCCTAACTTTTCCTACATGATACTAATTGAGCAATTTAATTTCTGAAATATTTTGTTTGTATAAAAGCATCTCATATACACAAAGCATTGAATATCTATCGATAGGCGGAAAAAGGCTATGCCATAGTTAGTAGATAGACACACTATTTCAGAAATAGCCGAGGAGAAAGTTTTATGTTTTATCGCGGACTTCAAATATTTATTGCACGTCTAGGTAATTGAAATTTGTCTAGTAGATTACATAACAGGAAAATTATCAAGTATTATGAAGAATAAAAGTATTGTTAAATACAGTTTACATCTCATAAAGAAAAAAGTTAGATTTGTGCAAGCAAAATCAAGAGACGAGAAACATCCATCATAAAATTTAGAAACTATGTATATTAATGGCATAAATTTACCAAATTTTATGGTTGCTGAGCCAGGGGAATCTTATCAGTCTAATGAAAATGGAAATCGCTGGGTAGAAGTGCTGGTGGACTGCCCAGGCAACTCAGGATTATTTACATACAGATTACCGATACACCTAGAAATAAAACCTGGAGATATTTTAAGTGTGCCATTTGGCGCGCAGCAGTTAGGAGCGATCGCCATTCGTTTGTTGTCAGAACTAAATGTCGATCTACCGCCAGAAAAAATTCGAGAAGTGGAAGATATCGTCAGCAAAGGTTTTTTCAAGAGCGCTTATTGGGAATTATTAAATCGAGTTGCCGCATATTACTATACACCTTTAATTCAAGTAATCCGGGTAGCATTACCACCAGGATTGCTAGGGCGATCGCAGCGTCGCATTCGTTTGTCGCGTACAGTACAAGACCAAGAAACAAAAACACAAAAAGATAAATTATCCCCTCCTCAACTTCTATCTTCCTTACCTTTTGTCAGTCCAACTGCACAGCAAATATTGGGACTTTTGCAAGCCCAATCGGCAGGAGACTACAGTTTTGCCTACCTGCAACAAAAAGTCAAATCTGCCTATCGAGGAGTCAGGGAGTTGTTGCGATTGGGTTTAGTAGAAAGCTACTTAGAACCGCCGCGAGCAACTCGGCCAAAACTACAAAAAGCAGTGACCTTCATCGGCACGATTGACCCAGATTTAACTATTCGCCAAAGAGAAATTTTGGAAGTCTTGCGACGACGTGGTGGTGAGGTGTGGCAAAAAGAATTATTGCAAATTTGTAACGCTAGTTCCTCTATCCTGAAGACGATGGCCGAAAAGGGCTACATTGTTATCGAGGAGAGAGAAGTATTACGAACCGAACAGAGTCCAGCATTAGCTCAAGACTATCCAAAGTCTCTAAATGCAGCGCAAGCTAACGCCTTAGCAAGTATACAAGCATTAGATGGATTTGCTCAAGTTTTGTTGCATGGGATCACAGGTTCCGGGAAGACAGAAGTATATCTGCAAGCGATCGCGCCTTTACTCAAGGAAGGTAAATCTGCCTTAGTATTAGTGCCAGAAATTGGACTCACACCCCAACTAACAGACCGTTTCCGCGCCCGATTTGGTAATAAAGTCAGCGTTTATCACAGCGCCCTTTCCGAAGGCGAACGTTACGACACTTGGCGACAAATGCTTACAGGAGAACCTCAAGTTGTCATTGGGACTCGCAGCGCCATTTTCGCCCCATTACCCAACTTGGGCTTAATAATATTAGATGAAGAACATGACAGCAGCTTTAAGCAAGATTCGCCGATTCCCACCTATCATGCCCGCACCGTCGCCCAATGGCGAGCAGAATTAGAAAATTGTCCCCTGGTGTTAGGTTCTGCTACGCCTTCATTGGAGAGTTGGGTGAGCGTGAAGAGGCAGGAGGCAGGAGGCAGAAGTCGGAAGTCGGAAGTCGGAAGTCGGAAGTCAGAAGTTTTATCTCCCCCTGCCTCCCCTGCCTCCCCTGCCTCCCCTGCTCACTATCTCTCCCTTCCCGAACGCATCAACTCGCGCCCTTTACCACCGGTGGAAGTGGTGGATATGCGGCAGGAGTTGCAGGAGGGAAATCGTTCTATATTTAGTAAGTCGCTACAAGCAGCTTTACAACAACTGCAAGAAAGACGACAACAGGGGATTTTATTTATCCATCGGCGGGGACACAGTACCTTTGTCTCTTGCCGCAGTTGTGGATATGTATTGGAATGTCCTCACTGTGATGTCTCGCTATCGTATCACCATACCGAAGAAGGAGCGCCGCAATTATTGCGCTGTCATTACTGTAACTATGGGCGATCGCATCCGCAACACTGTCCTGAATGCAGTTCTCCTTACCTGAAATTCTTTGGTAGCGGCACTCAGCGAGTCGCACAGGAATTAGCACGGCAGTTCCCGCAGTTGCGTTTCATCCGCTTTGATAGCGATACCACCCGCAACAAAGGCGCACACCGCACTTTACTCACTCAGTTTGCCAACGGCGAAGCTGAATTATTAGTAGGTACGCAAATGCTTACTAAAGGTTTAGATTTACCCCAGGTAACACTTGTAGCCGTTGTCGCTGCTGATGGACTATTGCATCTATCAGACTATCGCGCCAGCGAACGAGCATTTCAAACTTTAACTCAAGTGGCTGGACGTGCAGGTAGAGGGGATGATGCGGGTAGGGTGATTGTGCAAACTTATACGCCAGAGCATCCGGTAATTGAAGCGGTGCAAGGTCACGATTATCAATCTTTCTCTCAAGCTGAATTAGAACAACGGCAAGCACTCAATTATCCGCCATACGGACGGTTAATTTTGTTGCGCTTGAGTAGTCTCGATCCCATTCAAGTGCAGAATACAGCGCAAACAATTGCCACAGCTTTGAGTACAAACGAAGGATTTGAGATATTAGGCCCTGCACCAGCTAGTATTGTGCGGGTGGCTAACCGTTATCGCTGGCAAATTTTACTGAAGTTCGTCCCTGATGCACTGCCGCAATTACCAGATTGGGAGGAAGTGCGATCGCTTTGTCCCCCATCTGTTAGTTTGACAATAGACGTAGACCCATTAAATATTATGTAATTTTCTTGTTTTGATAAGTTTGACAATTTTCTTGGAGTAGAAGAATGAGAAACCCGGTTGAGCTAATCAACCGGGTGTGTTTACGCTATTGATGCCGTACTTTACTAATAAGTTACGAAATGGCTAGCATTTAAAGTTGATGCCTGAATTCCAGTTAACAGAGCAAGACTTTCGCTGTTAGCAGTAATACTAATCAAGGTATCATTCATGCTTTGAGTAATAGACAAACCTGAATAAGTCAAACCACCTGATAGAGCAATCAAATCTTCACTGATGTTGAAGTCATTGATAGTATCTTTACCTTCACTTTTGGCAAGCACAAATATATCATGACCTGCACCCCCTGTGAGATTATCACTACCTACACCGCCGTAAAGCTGATCGTTTCCAAATCCGCCAACAATCGTGTCATTACCAGCAAAGCCAAAAATCAAATCGTCTGAATTAGTTCCCGACAATGGGTTATCATTATTGGCTGAACCTGTGATGATGCTATTAATTTGGTTGCCACTTTTAATGTTAACGACCTCAACATCGTTAACGTTGAAATTACTATATTTGGTATCACTACTCACTGCATTGCTAGTAATGATTTTGTAGGCAATATTGTCATCTGCAATGCCATCATTAACGCCTGTAACCTTGACGATTTGGGGTGTATTCCAGTTAGCAGCGGTAAAGGTAACACTAGAAGCTGAAATAGTACCTTCACTCGACTTGGAACTACTCAAATTTATGGTGACATCAGCAGTGGGTTGGTTAGTGAGTTGGATGCTGAAGTTAGCGGTGCCACCAGCTTCGGTAGTTACTAATCCAGTTGGAGGGGATACAACGATACGCGTTGTATCGTTGTCAGTAATACTACCAATAGCTTGGTTATCAGTAAAGGTAACATTGGGATTGCTAAGATTGACAAAAAACTGTTCGCCGGATTCAACAAAGATATCATCGAGAATCGGTACGGTGATTGTTTGAGTGAGAGGATCTCCAGGGTTGAAAGTGAGAGTGCCTGTGACTGCGGTGTAATCAACGCCTGCGATCGCAGTATCATCAGTTGTGTTGTAATTGACTTTGATTGTTTGGGTACTGGCTTTAGAGAGTTTGACGCTAAAAACCATATTGCCGCTATTTTCGCTGCCACTTCTATCCGCTACAAAGGAGATAGTGGGATCGTCGTCAGTAATCGTACCAATAGCTTGGTTATCAGTAAAGGTAACATTGGGATTGGTGAGATTGACAAAAAAGCGCTCGCTGGATTCAGCTACTAAATCGTCAAGAATCGGTACGGTGATTGTTTGAGTGAGATCTCCAGGGTTGAAAGTGAGGGTACCTGTGACTGGGGTGTAATCAACGCCTGCGCTCGCAGTATCATCAGTTGTGTTGTAATTGACTTTGATTGTTTGGGTACTGGCTTTAGAGAGTTTGACGCTAAAAACCATATTGCCGCTATTTTCGCTGCCACTTCTATCCGCTACAAAGGAGATAGTGGGATCGTCGTCAGTAATCGTACCAATAGCTTGGTTATTAGTAAAGGTAACATTGGGATTGGTGAGATTGATGAAAAAGCGCTCGCTAGATTCAGCTGCTAAATCGTCAAGAATCGGTACGGTGATTGTTTGAGTGAGATCTCCAGGGTTGAAAGTGAGGGTACCTGTGACTGGGGTGTAATCAACGCCTGCGATCGCAGTATCATCAGTTGTGTTGTAATTGACTTTGATTGCTTGGGTACTGGCTTTAGAGAGTTTGACGCTAAAAACCATATTGCCGCTATTTTCGCTGCCACTTATTGCTGCAATGGAAATAGTGGGATCGTCGTCAGTAATTGTACCAATAGCTTGGTTATTAGTAATGATGACATTGGAATTGCTAAGATTGACAAAAAAGCGCTCGCTAGATTCAGCTGCTAAATCGTCAAGAATCGGTACGGTGATTGTTTGAGTGAGATCTCCAGGGTTGAAAGTGAGGGTACCTGTGACTGGGGTGTAATCAACGCCTGCGCTCGCAGTATCATCAGTTGTGTTGTAATTGACTTTGATTGTTTGGCTACTGGCTTTAGAGAGTTTGACGCTAAAAACCATATTGCCGCTATTTTCGCTGCCACTTATTGCTGCAATGGAAATAGTGGGATCGTCGTCAGTAATTGTACCAATAGCTTGGTTATTAGTAATGATGACATTGGAATTGCTAAGATTGACAAAAAAGCGCTCGCTAGATTCAGCTACTAAATCGTCAAGAATCGGTACGGTGATTGTTTGAGTGAGATCTCCAGGGTTGAAAGTGAGAGTACCTGTGATTGGGGTGTAATCAACGCCTGCGATCGCAGTATCATCAGTTGTGTTGTAATTGACTTTGATTGTTTGGGTACTGGCTTTAGAGAGTTTGACGCTAAAAACCATATTGCCGCTATTTTCGCTGCCACTTATTGATGCAATGGAAATAGTGGGATCGTCGTCAGTAATCGTACCAATAGCTGGGTTGTCACCAATAGTGGCATTAGTGGGGTTTTTGAGATTGATGAAAAAGCGCTCGCTGGATTCAGCTACTAAATCGTCAAGAATCGGTACGGTGATTGTTTGAGTGAGATCTCCAGGGTTGAAAGTGAGGGTACCTGTGACTGGGGTGTAATCATCGCCTGCGATCGCAGTATCATTACTTGTGGTGTAATCGACTGTGATTGTTTGGCTACTGGCGTTAGAGAGTTTGACGGCAAAAACAAGATTCCCGCTGTCTTCCTTGCCATTGATACTTATTGGTACAAAGGAGATAGTAGGTGGGTTATCATCATTATTTATGGTGATTGTACCAGGAGCGATCGCAACTGTTTGCTTAGGGTAACTCAGATTCAGATTAATGGTTTCATCAAGTTCGGTGACCTTATCGCCTACAACATTTAATGTAATATTCTTTGTTATTTCCCCAGGGGCAAAAACTATAGATCCAGATACACCACTTGTTACGCCTTCAATTTTAAGAGTATTGTAATCACTGTTAAAAATCGCCGTGCCATCCAAAACATAATTTACGCTGGTCGCAACGCTAGTATCGCCACTGCGAGTAACGGTGAAACTGACAGGTTGCGTACCACTATTACCTTCAGTCACAGTTGGGGTATTAGTTGAAATAGCGTAATTGACATTAACAGGAGCAAAGTTAGTATTCCCAATGTGATTTAAAGGTTGACCAGCCAAGTCTGCCAGTGATGTGTCCGTATCAGTACCTAATATCAAATTCGGTGCTGTTCCACTAGGTAAACTCGCTACCCAATCTGAGGCTGCTGAACCTGTAGTGTTACCCGAGCGTCCTACATATCCAGCAATAAATGAAGTGTCAACAACTGTGGCATTCATTGGAACTAAGCCGGCAGAATCTTTTCTGAATACAATATTGCTATAAGCTTTGTCTGTAGCTCCCCCATCTAAAACCGCAACTGAATCCAGCAAATTCCAACTTGAGTAGACAGCACCATCAGCAGTGCCATCGTTATTTAAGTCAATATCACTGCTCAGGGTGGGTGCAGTGGCAGTTTGAATCAAGAAAAAGCTAACAGACCCATTTTCGATGTCGGCTGCACCTGTATGATTGAGTGAACTTAAGGTTCCGCTTCCCCATCCCGCTCCAGTTCCAGTATTAGTTATTACATTGGCACCAGGGTTAGCTGTATAAGTACTACCTTTTTGCAGAAGAACCAGCAATCCATTACTACCAAACTGCTTACCAGATAAATCAAAAATATCTTGAACAGCACCAGGGTTAGTACTATAGTCACCCTCAATCCCAACTAAATAAGTTCCAGGTGCTATAGTCGTATCGGGAGTGCCACGCAGTTCGATGTATTCTTTTGAAGTATCTGTACTTGGGGGATCGAACAGAATTTCATTGATGAATATCGGTTTACCACTGACGTAATCAGCAATATTCAGAGTAGTTTTAGTATTTGCTCCTTCAGTAACCCCCGTTAATGTGCCGAAGTTGAGTACAACTGTTTCGTTATTCTCAAATTCATTAGTATCTGATTTAATGGTGAAAGTGATTTGTTGGGTTAAATTTGAGCCTGTTGCCCCAGCAAGAAAAGTAAGGCTTGTAGAGGAAATAGTGTAATCGCTGCCATTAGTAGCAGTGCTACTGCCATTGATGACAATGGGGATTGTGACGTCAGTATCGGGAGTGCTATCTAAGGTAACAGAAATAGATATCTTATTACCAGTACTACCTTCTGCGGTGTAATAGGCAGCTTTACCAAAGCTGACTTTTGGTAACACAGGGTCTAAATTACTAGCATTGAGTAGCACTGAAACGTCTTTGGATTCATAGTTAGCCACCGCTAAGTCAAAGTTGCTGTCTTTGTCGAAGTCTCCCATTGCCACGGAAGTAGGATTGGTTCCCACGTTAAAGTTAGTAGCAGTTCCAAAACCACCACTGCCATTGCCCAAAAGCACTGAAACGTTGTTGGATTCAAAATTAGCCACCGCTAAGTCGGAGTTGCCGTCTCTGTTGAAGTCCCCCAGTGTCGCAGAAATGGGACTGCTTCCCACCTCAAAGTTAGTGGCAGTTCCAAAACCACCACTGCCATTGCCTAACAGTATTGAAACGTTTTTAGATTCTGTATTCACTACGGCTAAATCAGATTTGCCGTCTTTGTTGAAGTCCCCCACCACCGCAGAATTGGGAGCGCTTCCGACGCTAAAATTAGTGGCAGCCCCAAAAGTACCATTGCCATTGCCCAACAGCACTGAAACGTTGCTGGAGTCTGGATTCACCAACACTAAGTCAGATTTGCCGTCATTGTTGAAGTCTGCCACTGTTACATAAATGGGAGCGCTTCCCACGTTAAACGGAGTGGCAGTTCCAAAACCACCAATGCCATTGCCCAACAGTACTGAAATATTGTTGGAGCCATAGTTAGCCACTACTAAGTCAGATTTACCGTCATTGTTGAAGTCTGCTATTGCCACAGAGGTAGGATTGGTTCCCACGTTAAACTGAGTGGCAGATCCAAAACTACCACTGCCATTGCCCAAAAGCACTGAAACGTTGTTGGAGTCATAGTTAGCCACCACTAAGTCAGATTTGCCGTCATTGTTCAAGTCTCCCACTGTCACGAAAAAGGGACTGTTTCTTACGTCAAAGTTGGTAGCAGCCCCAAAACCACCAGTGCTTTTGGCCAAAAATACTGAAACTTTGCCGATGTCATAGTTAGTTACGGCAAAGTCAGAGTACCCGTCATTGTTGAAGTCACCCACTGCCACGGAACGGAGATTGCCTACTACGCTAACGTTAGTAGCAGGTGCAAATAAAGAGGGTAAAATTGAGCGGTAAGTCTTCGTTACCTCTGGTATTAAGGCTAAATCTGACTCAATCTCGCCAATCTTCACTTCTAAATCCCAGTCACCCCCCAACTCGGCATTACCTGTGATGTCATCAGAAGCTGCCACATCTGCGCCAGTAATTTGGCTTAGACGCTGTACAAAAGCTCGATCAAAAGCTGCCACGTTGCAAGCGTAAAGCAGAATATCGGCATTATCTGTTAAATAATTTCTCCACTGTTGCAACTGATTAGTGTAGGAGTTTAAATTGTTGGCATTGAGTTGGGTTGCTCCTATTTGCAAACTACCTTCGCTGCCATGGGAGATAATTTGAACTGATTGGTATTCACCACCCTGCAAAGCTTGAGTGATTTGTTCTACTCCATCTCTGGTGGAGTCAAGTATTACTACACTAGTGCCAGGTTGTATGCCAGCAATCAAACTTTCGTAGCCTACAACTGCTCGATCGATAAAAATAATATTGAGATTTGGCATTTGTAATTCCTGTTCAAAATTTGTTTGGATTTTAGAAGTTTTGTGTTTTCGTTGTTGCACGATGATTATTGTTGGCAACTCGAAACTAATGATTTCAATCTCACAGCACTAAATGGAAAGCGAATGCTTAGACATACGCTTTCGTACCTAAATTGAATTGGTAATTTATAACCTCTTTTTATTGAGGTAAAACAGAAAAAATACTATGATTACTCGGTACAAATTTATGCAAAAAACACAAGAATTTCTACTGTAGTATTACTGGAATAACTTAAATATGCTGAAAATTTTAATTAGTACTTAAAACAACTATAAAAATCAGTGTTTTCTCGTAAAAAAAATCCGAGATTTACTAAAAGATTTCAGGAACTCGAAGAAATAAAATAAACTTGTTTGAAGTTGTCAGCGATCGCTCCTTTCTTATATCTGTCAACCTGACGATTGATGTAAATGTTTGAAAGATTGTGTAATCATGAGTTGCGGAATCACAGACTGTCAGAGTCTTTAGGTAGAAGAAATGATTAAAAAAGTAGTTATTGTTGGTGCTGGGCCTAGCGGACTTCTGCTTGCTCATTATTTGTTGCGTCGTGGCGATCGATATCAAATCGACATTTATGAACGTCGCAGCGATCCCCAGACTATCTCATTCTCCAAATCCAGAACCTACCCTATCTCTCTTAACGAAAGGGGAATGAGCGCCTTGAGACAAATTGAAGGTTTAGAGGAACCAATCAAGGCAGTAAGTGTGGAGATGACTGGAACGGTTTTTCACCAAACAAATGGCAAGACAAGATTTACGCCTAGAAAAAAACCTTTAGTTACTCTTGACCGCACTAACTTAGTAATTGTGCTATTAAAACAATTGAGCCAAAAGTACGACAATAACCGATTACAAATCCATTTCGACTGCCCATGTACTACTGTAGATTTTGTAGCTAAGAATGTAACATTTCAAAGCGTTTTGGCAGAGTCATCTATAGAAATTCCCACTAAAAAAGAATTCACTATTGATTACGATCTGTTAGTTGGTGCGGACGGTTCTCGTTCTGTAGTCAGAGAAGGTTTTTTTTCCACAAAACTTTTTGAGTGTGAAGCTAAATACTACCCTACTGATTACAAATCAATTTTTCTGGATAATGCCAATAACTCAAATATTCATCTGAAATCAGACAATATTCACACTTGGAGACTAGATGACGGCACACTCATGGTGGCACTAAATCAAGTAGATGGAACAATGAGTGGAGCAATCAACTTTCCCCGTGAAAAAAATCAGGTGGCTGGTCTTTCTAGTGCAAAAGAAGTACTTAAATTCTTTCAAGATCATTTCCCTGTAATTGGTCAGGTGATGACTGAAGAGGAAGCAGAAGCTTTTTTAAATAGACCAATATCTAGAATTTTAACAATTCGCTGTAACCGTTATCATCAAAGTGACAGCGTGCTGCTTATGGGAGATGCTGCTCATGCTGTATCGTCCTCGATTGGTCAAGGTTGCAATGCCGCACTTGAAGATGTTGTTGTTTTTGACAATCTTTTAAACGAGTATAACGACGATTTAGCTGATGCTCTCGAACAATTTACTGTTCGCCGTCAGCCAGATGGTTACGCCTTAGTAGAACTAGGAGACTATGCTTTTCCCTCATCTACCAAATTATTTGTTGAGTTTATTTTAAGAGAGTTCCTTGCCAAAACTTTGCACCGACTATTTCCCAAATTTTTCCCACCTTCACTAATCGATTTGATATTTGAAACTACAGTTCCCTATTCAGAAATTTTGAACTCATACAAAGGTTGGGTATCCAAAGTCAAAAAATCAAGTATTCTTGCAGCGGAACAGGAGTAGTTCTAAATCATGCTGAAAAAAGTAGCTATTATCGGTGGTGGACTTGGTGGTTTAGCAGTAGCGATCGCACTTCATAAGCAAGGCATCAACGCCCAAGTCTACGAAAAAGCACGCTTTTTACACTCAGTTGGTGCTGGTCTAAGTATTGTACCAAACGGCTTGAATAGTCTCGAAGCAATTGCTCCTGGCATCACCGAGTCACTAAAGGGCGCAGGTAGCCCAACTCAGATGCTGACCTTGAAAAAAAGCACTGGCGAGATGATCGCTCAAAAAGCTGTCACCCTCATGGAGAAATATGGGCAGCCAATGTTGTTGATTCGGTGGTCGCGTCTGCAAGAGATTCTCGCCTCTGCACTGCCACCTGAAACTATCCATCTCGATCGTCGATGCATTGGCTTTGAGCAAAATGATAAAGGTGTCGAAGTCTACTTTGATGGCAGAGATAAAGTACAGGCAGACTTATTAATCGGTGCTGATGGCTTAAACTCAGCAGTCAGACAGACAATGATTGGTGATGGAGAGCCTTGCTATGCTGGTCGTATGTCTTGGCGTGCTGTTCTTAAATACAGCCACGAAATGCTACCTGCCAACGAAGTCATGTCAATGACAGCACCCGATGGCAAAATTTTTGGGTTCTTTGATTTGGGTAGCGGATACATGTTTTGGGCTGCTACGTCGCTATGGCCAGACGAATCTATTATCCATACTGGCGATGCTAAGTCCCGCGTTCAAGAAAAGTTCTTGAATTGGGCAGAACCAGTGCAAGCGATTCTTAAAGCAACAAATGCTGAGGACATTGTAGAACGACCAATATGCGACAGACCGCCATTGCAAAACTGGAGCCAAGGCAGGGTAACGCTTTTGGGTGATGCCGCCCATCCAATGGTGCCATTATTAGGGCAAGGAGCAAATACAGCGTTTGAAGATGCCTGGGAACTTTCTCAGCACCTTTGCCATGCCCCCAGTATTACCGACGCTCTTGTTAGCTACGAAAATAGTCGCAAACCGCGTACACAAATCATTCAGATTCGCAACGCAGTACAGGCAAACCGCTCTTATAAAGCTGATAGTGAGACATATCTTCGCGGTATGTTGGAGAAAGCGCAAGTAAGCGATCGCGAATTTGAGGAATGGCTTTATAACTACAAACCATCTGTGGCAGCTTATACATAAAGCTAAATTGTAGATTATGAGTCACGAACACATGAATCAACCTGGACTTGTCTTGGCACCAGGACCAGAAGGCTGGTGGGACTCCGAACGAGTTTCTTCACCACATGTATTGCACTGTCCCGATGGAACTTGGAAGATGTGGTATTACGGTCGGGATGCCTCGTTTGATAGACAGATTAATTTGCCAACTGGTCGCTGTGGTTTAGCAATTTCCGCAGATGGAATTCACTGGCAACGCGTACAAGGACCATTAACGATGGGCGCTGTGTTTGAGCCTCACCCCGATCCTAATCGGTTTGACTCAGCCCATGTCGGTGTGAGCAATGTACACTTCCACAATAATCTTTATTGGATGTGGTACTTTGGTGGCGATCGCACGGTTGTTGATTTGGGAAAGTTTAAAGCTAAAGGATTAAATATGCGCCCTGGGTGTGCTATCTCGCGTGATGGCGTGAATTGGGTACGGCTAGAAAGCATTTATCAGGGAGCTTTTCTCGATTTGGGTAAGCCGGGGGAGTTTGATGCACTGTTCTGCGCGTGGCCCCAAGTGCTACCTGATGATGATGGAACTTGGAAATTGTACTACCACACCTTAAACCCGGATAAAGGATTCTTAGTTGGCTTAGCCTTATCCCCCGATGGTTTGCATTGGGAGAAAGTCGGTCAGATTTTGGGGCCAGGTGAATCTGGCAGTTTTGATGAGAGAGGCATTGGTACTCGCACTGTCCTCAAAATAAATGGACAGTACGTAATGTTTTACGAAGGTGTTAACACCAGTGGTTATCACTCCATTGGTCTAGCCATTTCTGACGACGGTATTCATTGGCAAAAAGATAAAGGCGAGCAACCCGGAGGCGCTGTGTTTTCCCATGCCCAAAAGGGTTCTGGGCGTTGGGATGCACGGGCAATAGGCACGCCTTGTGTAGTGCCAATGGACGATGGTAGTTTCCGTATGTACTACATTGGCGCTAACGAAGGCGGACATGATGAGCTTTCGTCACAGCATCAGATTGGTTTGGCTGTGAGTGCTGGAGCTAATTTTCGCCAATGGCATCGCTGGGGTGAGTGAGAAGTGCTGAGTGTTTAGCAGCATCTAGGCTTAACTCTTTGAGACTGAGTTGATTGATTTCGCATTCAATTGCTTGAGTCATAATTTACTTTTTATATGAAAAACTAGTAGCAGTTACTTGCTACTAGTTGTTGACTAAAGAGAGTTGATGCTTGAAGGGAGATTGAATTTAGTACCCGTACTGCAAGTGATAATAGTCTGACTTTTCTTGTGCCAATTCTGCTTCGTAGTCGTAGTAATCTGTCTCGTATAGGAAGGTGCTGACTTGCTGCACTTGTAATGTGGGCTTTGGTGATTTTTGGTCGGTTTTCAATTTAGAATTAGTAACAGTTTTCATGTCTATACAACTTCAATTCATCTACTGAAGTTGCACGTTAGTGCTTGTTCTTGTTAAGAAATTGAAGATTGATACTTTATAATTTCAACTTTGAGTTTGCCGCAACGAAGGTTATGCTTGAAAAAGTTGAGGCAATTAAATTTTTAACTCGATGGTCATTCAAGTTTGCCTAAAAAATATTTCTGTACTTGCTGCAATAAAGTACTAAGAGCGACGTAAAATAACCGCTAATCCTGCGTTTGCACTTTATTCTTGTTCTTATATTTACTATTTACGCAGAAAGTTTTTCAGAAAAATTCATCTGCGACATAACTTGTGTCCGTATTGAATTAGCAGCCTTCTCGGCAATTTCTTCTCTATCAGAATCAGTAAGAAGTACTGCAAGTAGCGATTTGAGAGCTTCGCGGTTAGATATAAACTCTTCACCGTATAAATCATCTTGCAACAAAGTAGCTTCCAAGTGAGGTATTAGTTCAGGCGAAGGAGATAGTAACCGCTCTTTAATGCGTGCCCTTGCAGTCTCTGTCGCAGAAGTTGTACCTATACCTAAATTCCATGTTTCAATTATTAGCCTGACTTCGCGGTTGAGAGATACACGCAGCGTTGATAGGCGACCAAATAAAGGAAGATTGAGCATTAAAGGTGCTAACGCACTACCCCAATCCAAACCAGCACCAATAGTGCAATTTGCTTCATCTTCGATAGAAACAGCCTCATCGAGCCATCCTTCACCAAAAAGTAAATCTACAGCCTCTTGGGTTGTTATTGACTCGTTTACCTCAGAATTATTATTTTGCTGTTGGTGGTTCATAAATTTTTACTTTATCAGCCCTTATCTTCGTCTCATTACACCATACTCAAAATAAACTAAATTATCATATTCTTCTTCAGACCCGCAGTTCAACATATTTTGTTTTTCGTAAAATCCTTTTTCTTTATCAATATAGTAAGGTAAAGGTTCAGCGCTCAACCAACCATAAGCGATCGCTTCAGAGTCTCGCTGGATATTCTCTTAATGATTCACGATTAACTGTGATTGATAGTAAGAATGAAACCGAAACTTGTAGTCTTGTCATATGTATGACAAAGTTCGATTAAGCACCTAGCCTTGCTGCATTAATCAGAGAGGGCAATACAGCTATTAAGCAACCCTTGCTCTCTCACTTCTCAAAAAAGTTTGTAGTACGCTCTTGACACTATATATTACATTATGTAGTATATATGTAGTGAAAGACTACGGCCTCTGCAAAAGGCATAGCGCAAACACTTCTGAACCTGAAAACTTCATAGATTGCCACATTTGGGGGTGTAACTCAGTTGGTTGAGAGTGCCTGTCTGTCGAACAGGAAGTCGCGAGTTCAAGTCTCGTCATCCCCGCCTAGCAGCCTTGTGGACAAATAGACAAGTCGCTGTGCCTCTCAAGCACGGAGGAGCGGGTGCAACTCCCGTCAAGGCTCCCAAATGTGTCCGAGTAGCGAAGTGGGAAGGCTAAGGAAAGCAAAACTAATCATCGTGGGTACCCTGCGGGAAGCCGCTTTGCGTCTACAATCCCCACCTCGGACTTGAAGCATTGCAGCGTCACCTAACGGCAAGGTACTCGGCTCATAACCGAGCATATACGGGTTCAACTCCCGTCGCTGCTACCAAATGCACAGATGGTGTAACGGCAGCACCAGGGTCTCCAAAACCTTTGGTCAGGGTTCAAATCCTTGTCTGTGCGTTGATGGTGCAGAAGCGAAGTGGTCGAGCGGCACGTCTTTCAAGCGTGTAATTAACGGGTTCAAGTCCCGTCTGCACTGCCTCATGGGTCGGTATCCAAGTCCGGTTGAAGGAAGCCGTCTGTAAAACGGATGCCTATGTGCCCCGTAGGTTCAAATCCTACCATTCCGACCATTTGCCCTTGTGACGAAACTGGCAAACGTGCTGATCTTAGAAACCAGATTTTGTGGGTTCGACTCCCACCAAGGGTACTAAATTGGGTCGTTGGCAGAGCGGATATGCAGCCGCCTTTTAAGCGGACTTATCCAGGTTCAACCCCTGGGCGACCCATCAAGTAAAAACGGGCTGTTAGCTCAGTTGGTAGAGCAGCTGCCTCTTAAGCAGAAGTGCATAGGCTGAAGGGGTGACACAAAGGCTATAGAGCAGACTGGATAAGAGCCATAGCACGTAAACCTTTATGAAAATAAGGTAATTTACCAGGCTTTAAACGCATGAATTCATAGGCTAAATCAGCCCAAAATTCCATTGCACCTACCCATAAATGGCCATATAAACCAACCCAAAAGGCACTATGCCGACGGTGCAATCGCTTGAGTTCTTTGAGACGACCAACATATTTTTGTAATCCCATTTTGCAAGAGTTACGACCAGCTAAAATAGCACAAGTATAGGCAATAGCAATTAATAAAATCA
>LXQD01000359.1 GCA_003326215.1 Nostoc minutum NIES-26
CTTGGCAAAAGTTATTAGACAATTTGACTCCAGGAAGGGTTGCTCAGGCGATGGAGAGCATTTTAACGACTATTGGTACTCCTGCCCGTCCACCCAAACCCCGCGGAAAGTCCCCAGGCTGGAAGACCGGACAACCTCGACAACGTAGAATTCGCTATCCTGTGGTCAAAAAAACTACAACTAAAGCCCGGAAAGAACAACCAAAATCTGCATAATATCTAACTCTTTTCTCTTTTCAACTTGTCTTACATTAACTCAGTCCTGCTGGGGGTTTTTTTCATGCTTAGTCTAACGTCCAGGCTTTAAGCAAGCGACTATTTATGCTACGGCAATAGTATTCCGCACCGGACTAATGTCTTGTGGCGATCGCAAAATTTTTCGGTCTACTGACCTTAATTAAGTAAGTCGGTGGGAAAATTTATAAGTATGTAACGCAACATTGAATAGCACGATTGAAGTTAAATTTAACACGCTGTGTGTATTTACTTATCTTTACATAATTTGGTTTTTCGCATCGACTTATTTAGCCCAATTATGAACGAATTTTCAATGATTTCAACCGCCAATTCATCCCACATTTATGCAACGCCGAGAAAACAATGGCAACCATAGAATTCACAATTAAAGCTTGCACATTTGGATATGTCTCTTGACGTAGCGATCGCTTAATTCCATCAGATCAATGGCATTCACGGAGAAGTTCCAAGAAGGAGTTATTGCTCATGAGTATTCTCATCCAGGTTTCACCAGCAACAAACGATCTCACCCTGTCTGTGAATCAGACTTTCGATGAAGTGGTAAAAGCCACCATTCCGAAGTCTGGGGTAGTTCCCAAAGTCGATGTCTATTTTCTCGCCGACACCACCGGTAGCATGAATACAGCGATCGCCGCCGTCAAGGGTGGTATCTTGGCTGTCATGACTCAAATCGCCTCTCTAGGGGCGGATGTACAGTTTGGGGTTGGTGACTACAAGGACTTTCCTGCACCTGTTGCCAGCGAACATCCTTACGCCTTCGCCCACCAACATAGCCTGAGTGCCAATTTTGCAGAGATCAAAACGGCGATCGATACTTGGACAACCACCTCAGGTAGAGACACTCCAGAGGCGCAGTTCTATGCACTTGATCGGGTTGCTGAACCTCCTAGTGGCAAGATTGGTTGGCGTGCCGATGCCAAGCGGATCGTCGTCTGGTTTGGTGACGCAGCTGGTCACGATCCAGTCTGCAAAGAAATCTCGAAACTGTCCTACCATATCAGCGAAGAATTCCTCACCGCTAAGTTAGTAGCCGAGAAGATCGCCGTGCTGGCACTCAGTATGAACACCAACTATCGCGCTCCAGCTGGGCTGGACGACGATCCTAAAACGGCAGCAACTGGGTATAAGTCCAAGTGCGGAGAACCGGGCGGAACTCTCGGACAAGGAACAAGGATCGCCAAGGCCACTGGTGGCAAACTTGTTCAAGGTGTCAGTGCGAAGATGATTGTCGAGACCATTACCTCTGAATTGGCAGCACAGGTGACAGCGATCGCGAACGTGAGCCTTGTAGCGAGTGGTGCTACAGCAAAGTTTGTGAGAGCGATCTCACCTGTGGTCGGTTACGGTCCCCTTAGCAGAGACCAAGACCATGAGATTGCCTTTGACGTTTCCTGGGTTGGCGCTGTGGCAGCCACAAGCGAGGCTCAGGTTTTCCACGGATCGCTCGACGTGGTGGCTGATGGTGAAGTCATCGGCGGCAAAACCGTCACTATTACAGTTCCTGCTCTTGTTATTCCAGTCCCGCCCCCACCACCTGGCCCCTATGGGCGGATTCCGCTAATCGTAGAGTTATACGACCACCACTTTACGAAAAACTCGGCATGGATGGGAGACCCCGGGCGGCGGTTGCTGCTGAGTCAGGATACCCCCGACCTGGCAACTCCCTATCAGATGAATGACACAGTTAGCTCGTTGAAAATTCGTCCAGGTCCTGACTTCGATCCGAATGCCCACTACGAAGTCAGTTTCTACCGCGACCCTAATTTTTGATTTTCAGAAAAGCGGATTTTCAAAAAATCTTCTTCCATTTTCGCCCCAGAGGGTTGTAGTGCCGCCAATGCTTGTGGCAATACTAAATTACGGCGGTGATTTCCAATAGTAATGTTCAATTCATCGCCAGTCTTATTCAATTGAATCTGGTTTTTAGGAATACCAGGTAAGTAAAGTTCTAAACAGTATTCATTGTTATCTTGTACAACTCTAATAGTCGTTTCCTTATAGTAAACCTGGGTTGGGTCTTCATCTTTGTAGAGGGTTTCCTTCAGTCTTTCTAAAGCTGCTAAACCGCACATTTCTTCCGAGAAAAGTGGAACTTCCTTTACAGGTAGAGGATGAAAATTATCATGAATATCCTGGCGATATTGCTGCTGACTTTCCTTCCAACGTTGGAAAAATGGGTCTTGTACTTCGCTAGGAATGATCCGATTAGCTACTACTAAATCAGTGGCAACATTATACAAACTTAGATAAGCATGAGCGCGAAGTGACTCTTTAATCACCATCTTTTCTGGATTTGTGACGAGGCGTACCGAAGTTTGAGTATTATCGGTTAATACCTTTTCTAGAGCTTCAATTTGTTCATAAAACTCGTAAGGTGCATCCATCACCTCTTTGTCTGGTAAAGAAAAACCGGCAATTGGTCTAAAAATAGGTTCAACCAGAGGTCTAAGTGCTACCGAAATATTTTGAAATGGTTTGTAAAAACGGCGCATATACCAGCCTCCAACTTCAGGTAAACTCAGCAGACGTAGTGCTGTGCCGGTGGGAGCTGAGTCTACGATCAAGACATCAAATTCTCCTTCATCGTAGTGGCGTTTCATCCTTACCAAGCCAAAAATCTCATCCATGCCTGGTAAAATTGCTAATTCTTCCGCCTGTATTCCCTCTAAACCCCTTGCTTGTAAAACTTGGGTAATGTAGCGCTTCACAGCGCCCCAGTTTCCTTCTAGTTCTTGCAGCGCGTCTAGTTCTGCACCCCACAAATTGGGGCGAATCTCTTTAGGTGCATGTCCCATCTCCAGGTCAAAACTATCTGCTAGGGAGTGAGCAGGGTCTGTACTTAAAACCAGTGTGCGATAGCCTAGTTCCGCACAGCGCAGTCCAGTTGCAGCAGCAACTGATGTTTTCCCCACACCACCTTTGCCCGTCATCAAAATTACACGCATGGATAGTTCTGTCCTGTCTGAGAATTATTTATATTTATTTACAATTTAGCTTATATCAATACAGCTGAGTAAAAATAAGGCTTTTGGCTATTTTAGATTGTGGATTTATCGAGGGCATAATAGTGTCCGTTGAGCTTTAGGAGGTGGTGATGTCAAAGCCAAAAATCTCCAACTAGATGGGAACTACTCATTGCGTTCATGCTTTGAGTTTACGACAAGTTAGATTAATTTTTATTTACAATACCTAATCCCAAGGAAACTCCAGAAAATTTAAAGCCAATTAAATCTGATATGGAAGAACAGTTAACAACTACTCTCAGCTTTCGTGTTAACGAATTTATGAAGCAAGAGGTAAAGGCTAAGGATGACCCTCCAGAATTTTGCCTTCGTGCTATTCAAAAAGCACTAGATGAGGATAGGGAGAAGTAGGGTTTAGTTGTTAAGGCAATAGTTTAACAGGCTTAAAGTAAGATTGCGGAAGAATAGCATTAAAAACGTCGATTTTCACTGCTGATTATGATTAATTGATATCAGCGCTCATAAATGCCAACGAGCCGTGCTTGCTCGATGACATAATCGGCGATCGCATCGAGGAGTTGCTCTCGGTTCAAGCCTGGTTTAAGGTCGAGTTCCTTGTCTAAGGCGTATAGCCAGAAATAGTAATGATGAGGCCCATGCCCTACTGGTGGAGCAGGCCCAGTGTATCCCGACTGATTGGTACTGTTTATACCTTCAGTGAATTTGCTGCCGTCTGCTTCAGTAAGCTGACTAACGGTTGGCGAAATGCCGTAGATTGTCCAATGAGTGAACCCGCGAGTCAGCGGTGCGTCTGGATCGTGGCAAATCAATGCCAGTTGTTGAGTTCCCGATGGCACTCCGCTCCACTCTAGTGGGGGTGAGATATTTTCGCCTTCACTGGTGAAGCGTTTGGGAATCCTTTCGAGGGTAGTAAATGCAGGACTGACAATCCGCAGATCTTTGATGTTCAAGGCCATTGGCAATCTCCTTTCGCTGCAACAGACTGAGACAACAAGCAGCAGTGTCTCGACGTCCATATAGATAGTGATTTTATTCGTTGTTCAAAACAACATCCAATGGATATAAGTCAAGGGTGAATGTAAATCAACATCCCATCATACCTAAAGAGCAGGGTCTTTCATCTCCTGCAGTACAAATGACAACATAGTATTCTGCAATATTTTAAAAATGTTTAGCGGATTGTAAATGCTAAAAGTTGGGAGAACAGCCCAACACAGTGGCTTGCTATACAGGCAAAAACCCACCTAGGTGGGTTTCAAACCTTTGATTTTACGTGAGTCCGCCCAAGCACAAAGAGTTTGTAAAAATAGACGATGGTGAAACGGTATTATGGGGTACTGGTTGGAGCTGGGGTGCTAGTTGAACTTCCAGGATTAACAATGGAACGAGCTTGTTGCAGGTGTTCTTGGAGGGTTGGTAGTGCTTGAGCCGCCAATGCTTTCACGTCTGGATCTTGTCCTTGTTGAGCTTCAGTTTGAAATGCCGAGACATCCTTTTCATGATCTTTAAGCATCTCATTCATATATTCGCGATCGAAGTTAGTACCAGAAAGTTTGGATAAGCGTTGTTGGACTTGCTGATGTGTGCTGTCAATACTTGTTGGCAGTGTGACACCTTTTTGAGTCGCCAACTGTTTAAGTTGATTGTTTACCTGGGTGTGATCTTGAACCATACGCTGTGCAAACTGTTTTACCGCATTGCTAGCTCCACGTTGTGATGCCAGTTGTCCGAGTTGGACTTCTGCTAAACCACCTTGAGCTGCTTCATTCATAAACTGTCTGTCTGAAGAACTGAGGGTATTTTGCCCTGATGCAGTCGGTGATACAGTTGGTGATGGGGTTGGTGATGGACTTTCAGTCGTTTGCACGGGTTGGGCAGATGGAGTTTCAGATGTATTCTGGTCTTGCTGAGCAGTTGGCGTGCAACCAGTCGCCAAAGATAAGGCGATCGCTACTAGACCAGTAGAAAGTATTTTGAAGTTAGGCATAATCAATGTTCTCCTTAGATAAAGCTGTATTTTGCAACGTCGAATGAAAAACGAGTGCGATCGCATAGTTGAGTACGATCGCGAATGCTGAAGATGACGAGTTTAAATTATGAACTACAAATAGAATCGATTAATTGATATGAAACACCAAGTGTGTCAAAGTCAACCTGTTCGTACTTTCACATAACATCTCAAAGCTTTGAGGATAAATACATCTTCCAATCGATAGACTCAGCAGCAATAAATACCGAGATAGGAGTGAATATCCTGGCTTTTTGTAAAAATGCATCAAGTCAAGTGCCACAAGAATTAATTTTGAGAGGATGTGCGTAACGCATCAACTTGATGTAACTCACACCTGCAAAATTGCGATCGCTATTTCGGCTGCTTCAGTCATTTATCGATCAAATCGATTGATGCGTTCTGTATTATTCGGTGTTGCAGTTTATAAGAGATGCGATCGCGCTTTGTATTTCTCTACCAAGTTGTCTTACAGCAAGAATTAGAGCGAATTGATGCCGCTTTCTACTCACGCTTCAACAACGCTGTAACTCTTATTAGATAGATCGGCAGCTGCTTATCTCTTCAATTGCGGGAGATACACAGACATTCTGCGCTCGTTTATGTATTTGACACCACTTTGTGCTGCGCTAAAAAGCCAAGGACAATTGCCACCAAGAACAATGCTGGAACATCGCCAAAGAGGTGTCCACGTTCAACAGGGTCAATTACTGCATGTACCGCCATGATCAGCCCGTGGACTAAACTTGACCAGACGGTGAACCAGATTAAACTGAGGTGAGCTTCTGGTTGCCTTGAAGCTAACAGTAAAAAGACACCAAGCGTCGCATAAACACCAATAATCATCTGTTCGTATTCGTGCTGACCTGGTTGCCATAACCAGCCTGATGCCCAGATTTGAGTTAGCGGATAGATAAGTAGAAAAGCTATTCCAACAATAACAAGAGCGATTCTTAAGTACCGATCGCGCCCATCCATTGTTTTAACCTCCGCAATTTTTCAGTGCAGTCTCTACAAACAAAACTGTATAATTCTGTGATTGTATTCCCATTAATGACACTTCAGCTTTGGGTGTTAGAAATTTTAATGCTCTTTGTGGTTTAAAACTGATTCAACTGTGAGTGCAAGTCGATGCATTCACAGTGCAAGTCGATGCATTCGCAATGTAAGTCGATGCATTCGCAATGCAAGTTGATGCATTCACAATGCAAGTTGATGCATTCACAATGCAAGTTGATGCATTCACAATGCAAGTTGATGCATTCACAATGCAAGTTGATGCATTCACAATGCAAGTCGATGCATTTTTAATACTTACCTTTTTCGTAAGCTTGCCCGGTTTAAAAACTTTACCTTACTGATATTTTTTGAGTTGCGATGGGTACATTAGATGTACACTATACTACTGTATACATCTATGACTATCCAAGATACGACACGCCGTTTACGCCCTCAAACCATTAGTCAAGATATTAACTCATTCCACGGTTTGCAAACCGTCAGTACCTACAATACAACTCGTGCTGATGCCTCGGCTGCAAAGTTACACGAAGTTTATCAAGCGATGTTGATTTCTCAACAAACTGAAACCGAGAAACTAGCTTTATACCGTGCTGCTTCTGATACTGCGCGATTAGCAGAATGGGAATTTCATAATGCTGTATTAGCTATGAAAGAAGTCGTGCGCGGGCAATATGGCTCAGATAGCGATCAAGCTCAAGCAGTGGGACTAAAGAAAAAATCAGACCGCAAGCGTCCTTCCCGCAAAAAACCAGTTGCGATCGCCTGAGCGCGCCCTACTGCCCAAAGTCGCTCTGCAACTTTGCCCCGTTCCAGAGGAACAGGGAAGCCTGTTCTTCCAGAACAGGCTTGGCAGTATACGGGCGATCGCAAGTTAATCAACTTAATTGAGTTTGGAAATTGGCGATTGCTAATCGTTTGATTCAGCTTTCATCGTTTCGGCGATCGCAAGTTAATCAACCTACAGCAGCTTGTCTAGTGTGATTGGCAGATCGCGGACGCGCTTGCCTGTGGCATGATAGACAGCGTTTGCGATCGCAGCGGCAGTGCCGGTAATCCCAATTTCACCAATTCCCTTGACACCAAGCGGGTTGATATGTGGATCGCGTTCATTGACAAACAACACTTCAATATCAGGAATATCTGCATTCACTGGTACGTGATACTCAGCTAAATCATGGTTGACAACGCGTCCTCGGTTGGGGTCTGTTACCGTGTGTTCCATCAGTGCCATACCAATACCATAGACAATCCCACCAATGAGTTGACTGTTGGCTGTTTTAGCGTTGAGTATTCGTCCAACGCCAAAAGTTCCCACCCAGCGCGTTACTCGCACTTCACCGGAATCGGGATTAACGCGGACTTCGGCAAATTGCGAGCCAAATGAGTGCATTGAGAACTTCTTTTGTTCCTCTCCAAGCTTGGCATCTGCACGCGCTTCGAGCATTTTCATTCCATGCCGTGCCAAAATTGCCTGATATGTTTCGGTTGCAGACGATTTATTCTTTAAGAAAAAGCTGCCATTTTCGGCAATCACATCCTCAGCGTTTGAATTGTAAAGCGGCGATTTGCGATCGGCAAGTGCTAGTTGCAAAAGCTGATTGCGAGCTTGATTTCCCGCTAAATGCACGGACGAGCTAACACTGGCGGCAGTTTGCGAACCACCGGAAATGGGGGTTTCTGGCATCTCAGTATCGCCTAGTTCAAAGCGGACTTTCTCAACTGGTAGACCGAGAGCCTCAGCTGCGACTTGAGTCATGACAGTATAAGTTCCCGTACCAATATCTTGCGAACCGCTTTGCACAACGGCTGTACCATCTGCCATAATTCGAGCGATCGCCGATGCTGGAGAACGGTTGGTAGGATAAGTTGCTGTCGCCATACCCCAGCCAATCAAATAATTGCCGTCTCGCATCGAACGGGGTTTAGGATTGCGCTTTTGCCAGCCAAACTTTTCTGCTCCTAGCTTGTAGCACTGGATGAGTGACTTGCTCGACCAAGGCAGTCCTTTACTAGGATCGACATCAGCATGGTTACGCAGACGCAGCTCGATGGGATCGATGTTGAGCGCGTAAGCCAGTTCGTCCATTGCCGATTCTAAGGCAAACGACCCAGAAGCTTCTCCTGGGGCCCGCATGAAGGTTGGTGTACCCTCATCGAGCTGCACCAGACGATGGCTAGTTTCGATATTTGGGCAAGCATAAATCATGCGTGCGCTTTTACCGACAGGTTCGATAAACTCATCAAAAGCTGAAGTCTGGGAAATGCCAGCGTGTCGCAGAGCGGTCAATTTGCCATCGCGGGTTGCACCTAAAGAAACCTGTTGAATCGTTTCTGGTCGGAAACCGACAGGCCCATACATCTGTATCCGACCCAGAACTAATTTCACTGGGCGATTAACTTGCCGTGCTGCCATTGCTGCTAGAGGTACATGCGACCAAGCCGACCCTTTGCAACCAAAGCCGCCACCAACAAAGTAAGACATAATGCGGACTTTCTCTGGCTCAATCCCCAATACGCCAGCAACTTTTTTTTGAGCCTGAAAGATTCCTTGAGTTGCATCATACAGCAGCAGGCGATCGCCTTGCCAAGCTGCTGTTGTGGCATGAGGCTCCATCGGATTGTGATTTTCAACCGGGGTGGTATAGGTTTGCTCGACGCGGACAGCAGCAGCCTTTAGTCCCTGATTGACGTTGCCATGCGCTGAATCAGGCGGTTCTTCTCTAGGAATTTTACCTTTAGGCAAGTATGCTTTAGCGAGGTTATCTCGCATATTGATGTTCGGCTTTTCTTCGTCATAACGAACTTTGACGAGGGAAGCAGCGTACATAGCTCGTTCAAAGGTATCGGCAACGACGACACCGATGTGCTGACCGCTATAAAGCACAATGTTATCTTGCAGCACTTGCAGCTTGCGACCGCCGCCCTTTTCTCCAGAAGCTTTGGGCGCGTTGAGGTGGGTAATAACTGCTAATACACCCGGTACTTGCTCCGCCGCTTTTGTATCGATTTGGGCAATCTTACCTTTGGCGATCGCGCTTTGAATTGTCACCCCATAAGTCATTTTTGCTATGGGAAACTCTGCCGAATAGCGCGCGCCACCCGTTACCTTCAGGTGTCCATCAACTCGGTTAAGGGGTTTGCCGACAACTCCATTTTTATCCCCAGTATTCACGCCATACCTCCCACCGTGAAGAGCGCCCGAACAATTGTGCGTTTAGCCAATTCGACTTTAAATCCGTTATATTTTTGAGGTTTGGCTGTGGCTACAGCAGCGTTTGCCGCCGCCTGAAATGTTGCTTGATTTGCTGGTTTGTTAACGAGTAATTTTTCCGCTTCGTAGGCCCGCCAAGGCTTTGTGCCTACACCACCCAAGGCAATACGTGCGGCGCGAATGATACCATTTTGCATGTCTAATGCAGCAGCCACCGATGTCATTGCAAAAGCATAAGAAGCGCGATCGCGGACTTTTAAATAATGCGATCGCGCCGCAAACGGGGAAGCAGGTAAGTCAACGGCAACGATTAACTCTCCGTGTTGTAAAACCGTCTCCTTTTCTGGTGTATTGCCTGGTACGAGATGAAAATCGACGAGTGGAATACTGCGCTCTCCGTTCGGCCCGCGTGTCTGCACAACCGCATCAAGTGCTACCATTGCCACAGCCATATCAGAAGGATGGGTGGCAATACAGCGATCGCTCCCCCCAAGAATTGCGTGGATGCGGTTGTAGCCCTCAATTGCCGGACAGCCGGAACCGGGAACGCGCTTGTTACAAGGAAAAGCGGTGTCGCGGAAGTAGTAACAGCGGGTACGTTGCAGCAAATTTCCGCCCACCGTTGCCATGTTTCGCAGTTGCGGTGATGCCCCAGATAGCAACGCCTCCGACAGTACAGGATAACGCTTTTGAATCATTGCATCATACGCAACGTCGCTATTGCGTGCCATTGCGCCAATCCGCACACCGTTGTCCTGCATTTCTATCTTGGTGAGCGGCAGTGGGTTAATGTCAACCAACTCTCTTGGTGTTTGGACATTCAGCTTCATCAAATCAATTAAACTAGTGCCACCAGCAAGATACGAGGCTTCGGCATCTGGAGCCACCAACGCCACGGCATTGTCCGCTTGTCCCGCTTTTTTATAGCTAAACGGCTGCATCTTTTTTCCCCTCTAAGACATCGCGGACAGCATCCACGATATTTGGATAAGCACCGCAACGACAGATATTGCCGCTCATCAGTTCCCGAATATCAGCATCTGATTTGGCGTGTCCTTCGTTGACTAAACCTACAGCCGAACAAATTTGTCCCGGTGTGCAGTAACCGCACTGAAACGCATCGCGGGCAACAAACGCGGCTTGCATTGGGTGCAGATTATCTCCTTGCGCCAAACCTTCGATAGTTGTGATTTTTGCATCGGTGTGCATAATTGCAAAAGTCAGGCACGAGTTAACGCGTCGCCCATCAATCAGCACCGTACAAGCACCACACTGACCGTGGTCGCAGCCTTTTTTAGAACCAGTCAGATTTAGACGTTCGCGCAGCACGTCAAGTAGCGTTACACGGGGTTCAATTTTAACTGCGTGTTCTACTCCATTAATCCGCAGTTTGATATCAACAACACTATTGGGATCGGGGGATTTTGCTGACTGAAGATTGGACTGAGGCTTTGATTGAGCCAAGGTCTTTCTTACGAGACTTTCCAGCATAGGTCCCATACTGCTTGCGATCGCCAGCAGACCAAACCGTCGGCGTTTAAACCTCAGCCTCATATCTATATTTTTAAATTTTCAAGTGCAAATCGAATAGTAAAAAAAATTTTCTCGAAAAATACCTATCCGCAGGATGAAGTCGTCTTTAGCACAAAGCATGATTCGTTATAACCAAAGAGGGTTACCAAAAGTGAAGTGATTTGTACTACGTTAAATATTTGCGACAACTTTAGGACAGCGCTTAAAGAAGAATTTAAGAGGAGCCAGTGCGGTGAAGCACTTACTGTTTTGGCGGTGAGGCAGTCTCAAAACAAAATTTTTGTAGGGTGTGTTAGGCGCAAACTTTAATATGATTTGTAATGAAAAATACTTGAAAAGCGCCTAACGCACCGCTATCTAAATGGTGCGTTACGCTGTCGCGTTAACACACCCTACTAGCGTGTCAAGGTTAAAATAGTGCAATAAATTTTCTTGTGGTGTGGGTATCTTGCCCGCATAGAACTGGCTAAAAGTCTATCCGACAAGATTTTGCTAATGCATCAATTTAACTGTGTCACGCCACTACTTAAGATTTACTTTATAAATGGTCTTTAAAGCTTTTGAACACCTACACTCATACACCCTTATACCTCTAAACCCCTTGCTAAAACCATTGATTTTTTGTTTCACGGTGTAAGTCATAAGTGGTTCTGTTCCTTTGCACAGCGTCAATTCACCTAAGGCTGCGATCCAATGGCTGAAGAAAATAAATGCTGTTTAACTACGTCCAAACGCGAACAGTTCCAATAATCGATATGGGAGACAATTAAACCATCAGAGTTAAGACCTAATTCACTCCAGCCAGGAATAAAGATACGTGGTTTCCAAGGCAGCGGTGTATTCCAGCTGAGTGTCCACTCGGTTTTAATTGTGTCTCCTAAGCGTTGAATGTCGTGCAAATCCATTTTGGGATTTACAAACCAAGTTTGGATGAAATTAATCATCTGCTTGTAACGTTCAACGCCGCGAAACTTATTTAATGGGTCTTGAAAATAAACGTCTGGCGCATAAATACCGTACGTTTGATCGACTGGAAATCTTTGATAGTCTTCTTTGAGGATTTCAATGATATCCATAATGCATAAATATATCTGAAAATTGGTGTCATCTTATAAGCGATCGCGGATACAAATTCCTATTGGCGATTGAAATCTACTTCATTCCATAAACGTTCTAACTGTCGTCGCCAAGCTGCTAGCACTTCTTCCCTAGCCTCTGAGGTTTGGTTTATTTCTCCCATCAATCCTTCTGCATAATAGCGTTCTAAGCTTTGCATAGTAGCCTGAAGAGATTGTCCTTGCTGTTTTGCAGCCTGGACAATTTGCCTAATGCGGCTTTCAATCAGTCGATTGAAGACGTTATTTAAACCAGCCTCATGTAAAGACACAAGTCGAGCGATCGCACTGACAAAATCTGCATTTACCAAAGTGCTACTATTGTGCTGAAATACCCCCCAAATTACGTTTTCATACAAAGCGTAGCGTAGTTCCTGAGTCTCATCAAAGTTGGCTTCCAAAAACTGTGCTAAGAACTCTTGGGCTTCTTGGATTGGCATAATCGGTAGCAACACTCGCAGCCAAGCATCATCATCGGAAAGTAATACCAACAGTCGAAAACTAGAAGTATCTACTTGCCACGAACCAGGGGCCATTGTTTGAACAGAGGCTGCACTGAATAATTCTGTCAGCGTAGCGGCAATTTCTTCAGGTGTCATAAAGATTTTTGATTTTATAACAATTAAAAAAAGAATGTGACAGATACTAAATTGAAAACCCAGATGAAATCTGAGTAGGGGCACAAGGATCTGCGCCCCTAAGAATTACGAAACTTTATTTAGTTGCGGAAGTAAAGCTGTAAAAGCCTGACCTCGATGACTAATTGACCTTTTCAACTGTGGTGTCATCTCAGCGAAGGTCAATTGCTTCTCTGGCACATAAAAAATTGGGTCATAACCAAAACCACCATTACCGCGTGGTTCATGGAGGATTTCGCCACGACAAATACCTTCTGATTGTAGGGCAATTGTACCATCAGGACGGGCGATCGCTACTACACAGACAAATTGTGCTTGCCGATTGTCTGCATTGCCTAATTCCTTTAAAAGCCTGGCAATGCGTTCTGAGTCAGTTTTGCCATAACGTGCCGAATATACCCCTGGCACGCCATTCAAGGCATCCACTTGCAAGCCAGAATCATCAGCAATTGCCCAGTTGCCTGTTACTTGAGCAATTTGAGACGCTTTGAGACAAGCATTTGCAGCAAAGGTATCGCCTGTTTCTTCAATCTCCAATTCTTCAGGTTTGAGAGTCAATTCCCAACCAGAATTTTCCAGGTAAGCTTGCATTTCCCGCAATTTACCTGGATTGCTTGTTGCTACTACGAGTATTTTAGTCATTAGTAGAGACGCGATTAATCGCGTCTGTACAGTTGTCATTAGTCACTAGTCAAGAGTCAGTTGTTAGTTGCTACTGACCACTGACTCTTGACTACTGATAATTTTACTCTGCCCACTGTTTCGCCCAAGCAAGAGTTTGATGCACTTGCTCGAGCGTAGGGGCTTCGCAATAAAGGCGTAAAACTGGTTCTGTACCGCTAAACCGAATCATCAGCCAGCTGTTGTCGGCTAGGCGGAACTTGTAACCATCGATGGTTTGGCAATCAATAACTGTTTTACCAGCAATTTCTGTTAAGAGTTGGGTTTGCAATTGTTGCAAAAGACGCGATCGCACTTCCATACTAGCCAAGGGTAAATCAATGCGATCGTATGCTGAGTTAAACCCTGTTTGTTCTTGCAAGTGGCGATAATACTCACCTAAATCCAAACCAGATTCTACGATTGCCTCTAACACATACAGCGCTGACAAAAGTGCATCGCGTTCGGGAATATGGCTGCCATAACCAATCCCTCCCGACTCTTCACCACCCAGCAATACTTCTGCTGCTAGCATTCTGTCAGCGATGTATTTATAACCAACAGGTGTTTCAAAAATAGACAGGTTATGTAGTTTTGCCACACGGGGAATTAAATCAGAACCACTAACAGTTTTAACTATCTCACCCTTAAAGCCGCGCCGTAGGGTTAAGTGGTCGATTAATATCGGGATTAAAACTTGAGAACTCAAAAAATTGGCTTCTCCATCTACTGCGGCGATGCGATCGCAGTCTCCATCGAACACTAACCCTACCGCTAAACCTGATTTATCGGTTTCTCGGTGAGTCCGAATCACGTTGAATAGTCGAGAAAGGTATTTTGGCAGTGGTTCTGGCGCGCCACCCTCAAATAGAGGATCGCGATCGCTGTTGATTTCATGAATGCGATTTCCTAATAGTTTCGCCAATCCGCCAGCCGCGGCACCATGCATGACATCGGCGAATACTGTTAGTTTGCCAGATGCGATCGCCTCACGAATCTTGGTAATATTAACTTTTCCTTCCAGTGCTTGAGTGTAACTAGGCCAAGGATCGAACTTCTCTTGTTTGCCTGGGGTAGCCGCTGGTGGTACTCCATCCAACAACAGCGCTTCTATCTCTTTTGTGACTTCTGGCGATACCGAACCACCAAAATATCCTTTGACTTTTAATCCTAAATATGCCCCGGGATTATGACTTGCTGTGATTACCAGCGCTCCCAAAGCATTGAGTTGTTTTGCCGCCCAACTAAAAGCAGGTGTTGGAGCATAAGTTTCACTAAGTAAAACGTCAAATCCGACAGCGGTGACAGCATCAGCGACAGCACGAGCAAAGTCTTCCGCCATAAATCGGCGATCGTAACCGACAACAATTGTCCGGCTACCAACAGTAGAAAAATATGTATCATATAATACTTTCGCTGCGACTGGCGCAACCAAGGCTAGGCGTTCAAAGGTGAACTCATCACCAATAACGCCCCGCCAGCCGTCTGTACCAAATTTGATTGAGTTAGCTACAACTGGCATCGAGGTATCCTAACTGTCTACCTGAGGATTCTAGCATTCCTACAGGGTGGAAGGTAAAAAAAGAATCTAGTAATAATGTTGACTGATGACTAGGTAAGAGTGAAAAAGGAGCAAGGGGGAAGAACTTTGCTTAATTCTTTTTCCCCTTACGCTTTTTCATTTTCCTAATACCTAACCCTAATCCCCACTCTCTGAAATAGAAGAAGCGATCGCAGTTCCGTATAAGCGATCGCCCCAATTAACCCCTAGCCACAGGAATCAATTATGAAAATTGTATTTCTAGAAATGCAAAAGGGGTTGTGGTGGCAACCCCCTCATACCATCAACTCTAAAGCCCGAAAAGGCGATCGCTCGACCTAACCACAAGCAAGCGATCGCTTCAATAACATGAATGTGTATACGCTTTTCAGCGTAAATACAAACTACAATCAGCATTTTATCAGTCTAAGCTGCGTAATGCTTAAATATTCCCAAAAAAAACAGTTTAGTTTAAGATTTTAAGCCCAAGCTATTAGGAGCGCAAACAGATTGGTGCAATCAAACTTAAAGGAACTTCAAGAAATAAATGATGTTGTTGGCGAATTAATAGGGACTAAAACCAAGAGTGGGAGAGCAGAGGGGAGAAAATTCAATAGATTAAGAGTTTTTGCTAGGATTTAGTTACATAAATTAACATTTTGTTTTGTGGTGTGATACATATCTCAACATGACCCATATAAATACTGTTTTTAAACCGCGTAAACAAGAAGTTACTCGATTATTTTCTCACCTTGAACTTGATGGCAATAAACTCAGCCATCAACCAGGTAGCGTCTTGGGAAGTACCGCGTTGGTTGTAGGCACGACAGTGGGTGCAGGGATTCTGGCATTACCTGCCGTTACCTTACCATCTGGTGTTCTGCCATCCACAGTGCTGTTGATTGCTGTTTGGAGCTACGCTTTAGTCTCAGCTTTGTTAATTGCTGAAGCGAGTTTGAACGCAATGCGTCTAGAGGGACGTGCGAGTGTAGGCTTGTTAGCAATGGTGGAAAATACACTTGGGTTTGTAGGATCGCGAATTGCTGGTGGCGCTTATTTGTTTTTGCACTACGCTTTGCTTGTAGCTTACATTACCCAAGGTGGTGAGATTTTAGTATCTGTATTAGTCAAATGGGGTATCCAGAACGTTCTGCCTACATGGGTAGGGACAATGACTTTCACGTTGCTATTTGGCGGCATGATGTATCTGGGGCGCGAAAAATTTGTTGAGAAATTAAATAGCGCCTTTGTGGCAATTGTCATCGCCTCGTTCTTAGGACTATTGTTGCTGGGAGTAGGGCAGGTGAAGAGCGTGCAACTTTCGTTTCAGGATTGGAGTGCGCTAGGAGGTGCTGCATCAGTTATGTTTGTAGCGCTGTTTTACCATAATGTTGTGCCGGTGGTTGTGACTCAACTCGAAGGAGATAGGCGCAAAATTCGTCAGTCTATCGTTATTGGTTCGCTGATTCCCCTGATCATGTTCTTGGCGTGGAATGCTGTAGTTTTGGGAAGTATTAGTCCTGATGTAATACAAGTAGCTGATAGCAAAACTGTTTTTGACCCGTTGCAAGTTTTGCGAGCAGGTGGTGCAGGAGAATGGTTAGGAGTGCTAGTATCCATCTTCTCCGAGTTTGCGATCGCCACATCATTCATCGGATTTGTGTATGGGTTGCTAGATTTCTTCAAAGATATTTCCTTAGTTACAAAGGATGAATCTTCCAGTCGCTTGCCGCTTTATTCACTAGTTCTGTTACCTTCCGTAAGTGTGGGCATAATCAATCCCAACATATTCTTAACTGCTCTAGATTACGTTGGCACCTTCAGTATTTCAGTTTTAGGAGGTATAATTCCAGCACTGATGACTTGGAGGCAACGCCAACACTTAAATAGTATGAGTCAACCACTTGTCCCTGGTGGTAAAGTGACATTAGTGGTAATGATTGCAGTTGCATTAGCGATCGTCATGAAACAAATTCTGTCAATCAGTAGACAGTAAAACCATCGGAGAACTCCAATACATAAATTATCCTACTCAAAGTTATTGACAGCACTCATCAGTCATCAATGGATACTTTGCGCCTAGTCAAAATCAGTAAATTCCTGAGTAAACATCTGCGCCACCAACCAGATCGCATTGGTATTAAACTAGCTCCTGGCGGTTGGGTTGTTGTCGATGAACTTCTGATTGCCTGTGCTAATCATCAGTTTCCTATCAGCCATGGGGAATTACAGCAAGTAGTTGCTACTAGCGATAAAAAACGCTTTTCGTTTGACGCTACAGGCACTCTGATTCGTGCTAACCAAGGACATAGCGTAGAAGTTGATTTGCAATTGCAGCCTGTGGTTCCCCCAGATGTGCTTTATCACGGTACAGGAAGCAAAGCTGTCGAGTCAATTATGCAAACAGGACTTCAGAAAATGTCCCGACACCACGTTCATTTATCACAGGATATTGCCACAGCCCAAATTGTAGGGGCAAGACATGGAAAAGCAGTAGTTTTTGCTGTGGATGCGGCAGCAATGCATCAGGCAGGTTATAGCTTCTACTGTTCTGATAATGGTGTTTGGTTAGTAGAGCTAGTACCACCTGGATATCTGCAAACAATTTAATTAGTGATACGAAAAACCAAGGATTTAGACAAGGGGTGTAGGTGAGTAAAACCCTTATACTCGACAACGCCAGTCGTACACCACTTGCTACCCTGTGGGAAGCCCTTCAGGTAACTCTCCTCCTGACGGAGACACTACGCGTAGCTTGCTTCGACCTAGGAGTACGTCGCTACTGCTAGAGCAAACGCTCTGATGTATAAAGCTTTCATGGCATTACCCCAAATTTGGGTATGTTTGGGGTTTTTTCTTGAATAATATTTAGTACAATTGTACTAACAAAACTTTTTAATCCAAGCGATCGCCCTTCAACAAGGCAAGACCTACAAACAAAACCTGATGTTCCAACCTCCGATAACAAGAGTGCCTAGAAGCGGAAAGAGTTCTGAGTAGCGCCTTCTCACACTCAGACTTTAAAAGCAGCAAGTCTAGAGACATCGCCTTTTAGAAAGACCCTAAATGAGATAAATACTATGATGACGCATGTACAGGGTGTAATTGCAGCCAAAGTTGACTCTCAATCCAACTTGAAGCACTATGTTGAACAAAAAGCTGATGTAACCAAAAGCGTTAGCCTAGAAAATTTTTCCTTTCAAACGCTTGCTGATGTCACTAAGACAATTTTGTTTCATGCCTTTTGGTTATCTGAGCAAAAACAGAATCTCTCTTTGAAAGACTACAAAAAACTACTTTTCGATCGAGGTTGGAAAGGAGAAGAAAAGAAGTATCTCAAGATTGCAGCAGCATTTGGTAAGTTTTCCCCTCAAGATTTTGCACAAGTTGAGCCAAGAACTATATATCAGCTAGCGGAGAACAGCAAAAAGTACCAGCAAGTAATAGATAGGCTACTGGACTTAAGCGAAATAACTCAAGAGGGTGTACGCTCCCTAATTAAAAAGCAACAAACTCCTAGAGAAGCAAAACCTGAAAAACCTAGTATTTGGCGGCGGATAAAGAATGGTAGGCGGTATTGCCAGATTCCACCGATTCACGAAGCTTCAGAGCAAACTGGTACTACTCTGCAAAGAATGATGGATGAGGAAGGATTAACTGCCCAGCATATTGTGGCAGAGGCCATTGCTCTACGACAGGCTTACAAACAAGGGCAGCTGGTACTGGCACAAGAAGGAGTAGAACCTGGTGAGTAAGGATAGGATTAGGGATTGGTATTTGGGAAAAGGGAAAAAGGGCGTTGCATAACAGTGGGATGAATTGAGGTAAGCAGGGGAGGCAGGGGATGCAGGGGAAGCAGGGGGAGAATTTTAGAAGTTGCTAAATCATCCCGCAACTATGCAACGCCGGAAAAAGAATTAAACAAAGTTCTCCTCCTTTCTCTTTAATCTTTGCCCTTTACCCCTCTTTTTAACCTTTTTCCAAACCACAAGGGATTGACTTTTGATTTACCACTGATGTTTGATCCAGTCGTAAATCTTGAGATATTCAGTTCCGGGAGCATTCCACGAGTAGTCGTACTTCATACCCCCAATAGCTAGATTGCGGAACTCTTCAGGATGCTGATACCACAAATCAATTGCCCGATCCATTGCTGATTCAAGAGCAAGATAATCCGTGTCATAAAACACATAACCGTTGCGTTGTTCTGGTGGTACATTCTGGTCATAATCTCGGTCAAATACCGTATTCACTAGTCCACCGACACCCCGAACAACAGGTACAGTGCCGTACTTCAAGCCGATCATTTGAGTTAACCCACAAGGCTCGTAATTACTAGGGACAATAATCATATCTGCCCCCGCATAAATTAAGTGGGATAATTCTTCGTTAAAACCCAATTCTAAATGCACGTCAGGATTGCTATTTAAAAATTGTTTTTCGTGCTGGAAATGAGCGTTGATTCCCGGTTCTGTTGCCGAACCTAGTAATACAAATTGCGCTCCTTTGTTTAGTGCGTGATAAATGGCGTGATGAACGAGATGCACGCCCTTTTGATTATCTAACCGACCAATGTAAGCAATGATTGGTTTATCATCAGAGCGGAGCAAGAGCCGCTCTCGCAAAGCTTTTTTGTTATATAGTTTTTGTTCAAAATCGTCGTGGGTGTAGTTATAGGGTATATAGCGATCGATTTCTGGATTCCAAAAATCGTAATCAATACCGTTGAGAACCCCACTGAATTTATCTTGGTGCAAATGCAAAGTATGCCCCAACCCACTACCAACATCTGTAGTACGAGCTTCCCAAGCGTGGTTTGGTGAAACCGTAGTCACTGCATTGGAGTAAACAATACCCCCTTTCATGAAGTTCAAGGCAAAGGGGTTAAAGTTGTCACGCAGCTTATCGTATTGGAAGTAATAGGCTTCTTGATTTAAACCTGTTGCCCTAAGAGTATTGACACCACCTATTCCTTGATGCTTAAAGTTGTGAATGGTGTAGCAAACCCGTTGATGCTCCATGCCATGATACTTGTAAATCTCATTGAGCATGACTGGAACTAAGCCTGTCTGCCAGTCATGACAATGGATGATATCAGGTCGCTTATTGCTTTGAAGTAGAAATTCCAAAGCAGCTTTGCTGAAGAACGCAAAGCGCATATTGTCATCATCACAACCGTAATAGCAGCCGCGATTAAAGAAATTATCCTGAGAGTGGGCTTCAATGAAGAAACACACTCGTCCATGTACCCAACCGCAGTAAACAGAACAGTTAATCGCCGCGCCATACCAGGGTACCGACAAGTTGGTGTAGGCATCATGCAGCCCCCAAATATGGTCATAGCGCATACAATCATACTTGGGTAGAATCAGCTCTACACAATTTCCCCGAATCTCTAATTCTCGACTCAATCCGTAAACGACATCCCCTAAACCTCCTGCTTTAATTACAGGAGCGCATTCCGAGGCAATCTGTACAATGTACATTCCTAGTCCTCGCTTCACAAAACTTTATTTTAACTATACTCATAGTAATTGTGCTTTATTCTCATCAAAGGTAGGAACTTTTTCAAGATGTCCCCACTTTACGAGCAAAAGTCCATGAGTAAGCCAATTTTCACCTCACTAACTGCGCGGCAGAATTAAAAAACTGACGACACAATCCTTTAGTAACTAAAACTGTTGTCAGCAAGTTGGCAAAAGCCACCATGAAGACAATCAAAATCTCATAGGAGACAGCATCAAGAGGTTTGACTCCTGCTAGTAACTGTCCGCTGGTGATTGCTGGTATCGCTACCATACCTATAAGCATCATTTGATTTAAAGTAGGAAGCAATGCTGCTCTAATGGCTTCTTTGCGGTACTGGCTAACTGCTTGCTGGGGAGTTGCGCCTAAGCTCAAGTGAGTTTCTATTTCTATAGTCTGGGCGTTAATGGTGCTAACGAGACGTTCTCCGGCGATCGCAGCTGCATTCATTGCATTACCTAAGACTATTGCTGCTAAGGGAATCACATATCGCGGTTCGTACCATCTATCTGGTTGAATAATTAACAAGTTGGTATAAAGCACCGTCAAGGTCGTACTCACCAAAATTGCACCCCATACCAAAGGCAATACATGGGGAATTTTTTGGCCGATCCGATTTCGTGCGACAATCGCCGTAATTGTCAGCATGACTGCTAAAATCGCCCAAACCGCCCAAGGATTGTCCAAAGCAAAGATGAAGTCTAAAACGTATCCTAATACGAGTAGTTGTAAAATAGTTCTCCCAGTAGCGATCGCTAAGTTGAACTCTAGCCCTAATTTTTCCCAAGCTGATAAACCAATGGCGATCGCCATCAATCCCACAGCAATAGCCAAATCAACTAAATCCAGTTTGATTAAATCTTGCATGAGTTCTCTACCTCCTGGAATTTTCTTATCAGTTCCCCATGTACTTGGTATTCAACAAAGAATGAAAATATCTCTTCCCTACTCCCCATCTTCAAGGTAGAACAGCTTACACATTTGGAACTTTAATTCAAAGTGTTGGATCTTGGTTGATATGTCCACCTTTTTTACCAACCAATGCTATCCTTAAGCATAAAATAATCTCAGTAATAACCCTCTTTGATGCGTATCCAGGGCGACAGTGATTTAGATGTTTTTTGATGAATACTTCAAATCAGCAAAAATCGATTGTCGAAGGGCATCCTTTGTATCTTCAGATAAAAGCAAAACACATGATCCAAAGCGTAAATTCCGTTCCAGCCTTTGATATCAAGCAACAATACGAAATTATCGAAGCAGAAGTGAGTGCAGCCGTTTTAGAGGTTTTGGCTTCTGGACGTTATATTGGTGGCCCTTTAGTTGAAAGCTTTGAGCAACAGTTTGCTGCCTATCATGGCGTAACTAATTGTATAGCTTGTAACTCTGGTACAGATGCGCTTTACTTGGCGCTACGAGCTTTAGAAGTTGGTGTAGGTGATGAAGTAATTACCACACCTTTTACTTTTGTAGCAACGGCTGAGGTAATCAGCGCTGTAGGTGCAAAGCCGATTTTTGTTGATATAGAGACTACTACTTTTAATCTTGATTTGCAGCAAGTCACCGCAGCCATTACACCCAACACCAAAGCGATTATCCCGGTGCATCTTTTTGGACAACCTGTGGATATGACAGCACTCATGACGATCGCTCAATCTCACAATTTAGCAGTAATTGAAGATTGCGCTCAATCCACAGGTGCAACTTGGGACGATGGAAAAGTTGGCAGCATTGGACATATTGGTTGCTTTAGTTTCTACCCTACTAAGAATTTGGGTGGTTGCGGTGATGGAGGGGCAATTACAACTAACGATCCGGCGATCGCTGCCAAGTTGCGAGTACTAAAAGAGCATGGACAAAAAAATCGCTACTACTACGAGGAAATTGGTGTAAATAGTCGCTTGGATGCTCTACAAGCGGCTATTCTGCAAATTAAGCTGCGTCATCTCGATACTTGGAATAGTCAACGGCGAGCGATCGCTACTTATTACCAGCAATTTTTAAGTCAAGTTCCTGGAATTATCGCACCCCAAGAATTAGCTGGAGGTCTTAGCGTCTGGAATCAATATACCATTCGTATTTCCAGCGAGGGGCGCAATGGTTCTAGTAATACATACCGAGATACTGTGCGTAGTCAACTACAAGAACGGGGGGTGAGTACAATGGTTTACTACCCCCACCCTCTACATTTGCAGCCAGTTTATCAACATCTCGGCTATCAGCCAGGACAATTGCCAGTAGCAGAGCAAGCCTGCCGTGAAGTTTTATCCTTGCCTATGTTCCCAGAACTGACAACTCCACAGCAAGACCAAGTGATTTATGCACTGAAAGATTGTTTGGCTTGAAGAGTAATGAGGAGCCACTACATTGCTAATACCACCTAACACCACAGTGGCTCCCCAAAACGGTGGTGTCAACTCTCCTACGTCATTAAAACTAAGCACTATCTCCCCAACAGACTGCCTTGGGAAGATATAACAGTGGCTATTATTTTTATTTAATCTTGATTAATTTTATTAGCTTCGCAATGTTATTAGCGATCGCTTGAGATAGATATCAATCTATATTTATTTCTAAATAATAAGAGTTTAATTATGGGTTATAACATATATTTAAATTTAGATCCGACAGTAGACCGAAAAGTTTTGCGAACGGCAAAAAAAGCTATTAAAGCAAGAACGTTTAATTGCAAAAAATAGAGCTTTTAAAGAGAAAGAATCTTATCAATAGGTTGAACTGACTTTCCACATCCCGTGAAAAGTCAGGGATGGGAAGAGGGAGACGAGCGACGCTCGTCTCCCTCTTCCCTGTTTGATTATCATTATTATTCAGCTATAACCTGAGTAAGCGATCGCTTGCCCACTGAAAGATTATGTAAAACTAGTCTAAAACTCAAGATTTTACAGTACCATAAGCTGCTCCAAGTGCTGAAAATACCATTGCTGAGGCTGAACCCATTACGCCAAAAAAGGGAGCGTATATTGGCGTTAAAGATTCGTCTGGTACACTTGCCTGTACTGTTACTCCGCCTGTCACTGCCATTGATTCCTCATCTGAAAGTTCTTCAATTTCTGGAGCTTGTATATTTTCGATGTCGAGGGTTTTTGATTTGAGTTTATTGATATTCATAAGCATAATTAAGCTGCATTTAATGCGCTATTAACTGCATATTGAATATAACAATTGATAGCAAAACTATCAATGTAAAAACAAAAACATCGTACTTTTCTTACTTTTCTTACTTTTTGATCGCGTGAAATATTGCCCTAGATGAAAATCAATCGGCACGGACGCGCCAAAGTTCTAACGCAGTCAGAGATACAGCTAATCTTCAGTCATGACTTAGACAACGACCGCGACAGAAATTTATTTGGTGTGTGCCTATTCAGTGCAGCGGCGGCGTTATCGATGCTCTCCCCGGTTAGGGAAAATGTCGATTAACCCGAATTTCACGACAAATAGCGGATTACTAGTTGTTCCTGAAGCACCCTTTACCTTCAATCTTGTAATCATCTTTAAAGTTACACAGTTCTTGGAGTTGATTTATGAGGTATTTCTGAAGGTGTTGGGTATCATACATATAAGTACTCACTCGGTTTATTAATAACTTATGGAACTAAGCTTAATTGACTTATCAAAAGACTGGCATCTAGTCATTTTCTGGTTCCCTTTTATGTTTAGTGCAGTTGCTTGGGTCAAGTTATTTGGGCAGTCATTTAACATAAACAGTTCCTTAGCATTTCTATCTGGGTCAGGACTGGTTCTGTTGGGTTTAGCCACATCAATCGCGACTTTACTGGCTGAAGCATTCGGTTTGCCTGTCAGCTACAAACTAATTTTGGTAGGATTTGGAATTTTAAGTGTTTTAGCAGCAGGTTATTTATTGTGGTTACAAAAGCTCTCATCAAGTTTTGCTCAGTCCATTAATAGTGAAACTGTCCTCAATACACAGGAGCAGGAATCTAGACAAGATAACTTAAATTCTTCTCAAAGCAATCTTGAAGTTCTGGTTAGTAAGCTCTCCTCTTGGGCTGGCTTCATTGCCACAATCATACTGATAGGAGCATGGCTTGGCCAGTTGTTTGGCTATCATTCTCCTGCTTTATTAAACGCACTTGCACTTGCTTTAGTGGCTAGCTACATTGGTGGGCAAACGTACTTACATTACATCGGTATAAGTAGAACAAGGCGAAAAAACAAAACTGTGTAAAGATAAGTAAATACGTAGAATGTGTATACCAAGGTAACAGGGATATGGGCAGCCGTTTAAGGGTATTTCTGACTCCTGAACAAGATAAAACATTGTTTCACCTAAGAACGGCAGATGTACCCCAGAAAGTGAAAGATCGAGCAGAAGTCATTAGATTGAGCGCACATGGATGGTATGTAGAGAAAATAGCGGCTCATTTTCATTGGACTGCACAAACAGTACGAGAAGTATTGCATAGATGGGAGCATCTTGGCTTAGAGGGA